>JBLWTG010000001.1:0-870945 GCA_048270225.1 Pusillimonas sp.
AGCTGGCATGGAACGGCGGTTATCTCATTGCCGTACCGCCACAGAACACCAGCCGCACTTGTCCGGCTTGTGGGCATGTGTCCAAGGATAACCGGCCAACACAAGCGCAGTTCGCGTGTGTGGAGTGCGGTTTCGAGGAAAATGCTGATCTGGTCGGCGCGATCAATATTCTAAGGGCGGGACACGCCCGGTTCGCCTGTGAAGTGAGCGATGCGGTAAGGTCGCCAGCAGCAGGAACCCGCCGAGGTGAGTCAGTCCCTGCGGACTGAACACGGTAGGAATCCCCTCTCTTAAGGGAGGGGAGGATGTCAATTCGATTTCTTCACAGAAAAGCCGCTTGATCGGCAGACCATTACTGCCGCGTTCCCTTTCCTGGCCAAGTCCACAACACTTCAGGATCAGAATGACACCTGGGTTGTGCTGGTCCCTCAGGGTAATGCCGGGATAGATCACGTGAAGGTATCTTTCTTCGGGATGATCGCCTTCGGCAGGGTAGGAGAGCCCGACTTTACGGATGACGGTGTTTTGCAGGTTGCTTCTTTCGACGATTTGATGGCCACGAAGGTCAAGGTGGTTCTTCAACGCGCCGAGGCTAAGGACTATCGAGATATTGCCGCGATGGTCAATGCAGGGGTGAGTCTGTCGCGGGGGCTTGCGTCTGCTCGCTTACTTTTCGGTCCGAACTTTCAACCAAGCGAAAGCCTGAAAGCGCTTGCTTACTTCAATGATGGTGATCTGGACACGCTGACCGATTCTGAAAAGCATACGCTGATCGAGGCTGTGCGAGCGGTTCGCGATTTGCCTGATGTTATCTTGCGTTCTACGAGTCTGAGCGGGCTGGCGTGATGCGCGAGGGCGGATGCTGAGCGTTTGGCAGCGGCATTGTTGGCGGAACATCACGCCATTGCCCCGGCAATAGATCGTCAAGCGCCCACGGCCCCACCTGTGCTCTTACCAGTCTGAGCGTTGGCAGTCCCACAGCGGCAGTCATGCGCCGTACCTGGCGGTTGCGGCCTTCATGGATGACCAGCGCCATCCACGAGGTGGGAATATGTTGGCGAAAGCGTACCGGCGGCGTGCGCGTCCATAAATCGGGCGGCGCGATGGCTGCGGCCTCGCTGGCCGTTGCAAGGCCATCCTTAAGCATGACCCCTTTGCGTAGTTGCTGTAGCTGTTGTGGAGTGGGTTCGCCCTCTACCTGTACCCAGTAGGTTTTCGCCATCTTGTGCTTGGGGTCTGCAATGCGGGCCTGAAGCCGGCCGTCGTTGGTCAGCAGCAGTAAACCTTCGCTATCCCGATCCAGTCTTCCGGCAGGGTAGACGCCCGGCACGCTGACAAAGTCTTTGAGCGTGCGTCGGCCCTGCTCGTCGGTGAACTGCGGCAGCACATCGTACGGTTTGTTCAGCAGAATGAGGCGTGGGTGTTCGGGCGGCGGCTGGGCATTGCGACGGATTTGAGGCTTGCTGCGGGGCCTTGCAACCTTGGTCGTTGTGTTCATGACATTCATCGTCTTTATTGGATGTGCGCGGTTGCAAGTTAATCAGTCTGAACACTGCTGGTCAAGGCGTTCTGCACAGGTTCGCAGAAGGTAGAGCCAGCACAACTGGGGCAGTGGTCGGTATTGGGCTCTCGCGGAGGAGGGGGAAAGGTTAAGGTGATGTGAAAGCCCTATGGTGAAAGCAGATCCTCGCAGTTGAGAGCAGCTTGCCTATTGCAGTCCTTTTTTATTGTAATTACAATAAAAGTGAATATCACCTACGATACAAAAATCGCCGGCGGCATCCGGATGATCAGTTTTCGTAAAGCGAATGAGAGGGAGTCAAAACGATATGCCAAAGCGCTTACCCTTAACTAACGAAGAGGGCGAAGTTCGTGAGTTGTTGAAAGACGATTTCGCAAAGGCGAAGCGACTGGATGCACTGCCGGACGGTCTTCAGAAAACGCTGCGGGGCATCGGCAAGCGCGGTCCGCAGCGCGCGCCGACAAAAGAGCTGGTCACGATTCGTCTGTCCAAAGAGGTGATGGACCATTTTCGCGAAAGTGGCCGGGGATGGCAGACGCGAATTGATGAGGCGCTTAAACGGGCAGTGGAAGCGGGGATTGCTTGAGCCATAGCCTGAGTATCGACGTCTGACACTATGCCGTGCCGGGCGCTCAACGCGAACCTTCAACTCCTGTTAAACTTCTTCTGGCGGGCCCCTTCGCATGGTTCGGCGGTGAAACTGGTCAGGTCGGGAACGAAGCAGCCATAGTCGTTCAGAGCCAGTGCCGAAGTAAGGCTCGCCTCTTCATTTGCGGGGCGTTTTTGCTGTCCCCATGCCCTCGCCCAATCAGGTACACTTTCTGTTTACCCCCGGGTTTCAGGCTTTTTGCATGACATATCTTGTACTTGCGCGAAAATGGCGACCGCGGTCGTTCGAGACGCTGATCGGTCAGGATCACGTCGTGCGCGCCCTGACACACGCTTTGTCCACCCAGCGCCTGCATCACGCCTGGCTGTTCACCGGTACGCGGGGCGTGGGCAAAACAACGCTGTCCCGCATCCTGGCCAAATCCCTCAATTGCGAAACCGGCATCACGGCCACGCCCTGCGGCGTCTGTCGCGCGTGCACCGAAATCGACGCCGGCCGTTTTGTGGACTACGTGGAGCTGGATGCCGCGTCCAATCGCGGCGTGGAAGAAATGACGCAGTTGCTGGAGCAGGCGGTCTATGCGCCAGGCAGCGGTCGCTTCAAGGTCTACATGATCGACGAAGTGCACATGCTGACCGGGCACGCGTTCAACGCCATGCTCAAGACGCTCGAAGAACCTCCTCCGCACGTCAAGTTCATCCTGGCCACCACAGATCCGCAGAAGATTCCGGTGACCGTGCTGTCGCGTTGCCTGCAGTTCAACCTCAAGCAGATGACGGCCGAGTCCATTGTCGGGCATCTGCAAAGCGTGCTCGATCAGGAAAGCATCCAGTACGAAACGCCGGCCTTGCGCCTGCTGGCGCAGGCCGCTTCGGGCTCCATGCGCGATGCCCTGTCGCTGACAGATCAGGCAATCGCCTATAGCGCCGGCAATCTGTCGGGCGAAGCGGTGCGCGGCATGCTGGGCACCATCGATCAACGCCATCTGGTTTCCCTGTTGCAGGCGCTGTCCCAGGGCAGTGCCTCGCAGGTGCTGGCTGTGGCGGACGAACTCGCCATGCGCGGCCTGTCGTATACCGGCGCGCTGGCCGATCTGGCCATTCTGCTGTCGCGTATTGCCATCGAGCAGCGCATTCCCGGCGCCACGCCGGCAGACGACCCTCTGGCCGAGGATATCGTTGCGCTTGCACAGTCGTTGCATCCAGATCAGACACAACTGTTTTATTCTGTGGCGGTGCACAGCCGCGGCGAGCTGTCGCTCGCACCTGATGAATACGCGGGTTTTGTGATGGCCTGCCTGCGCATGCTGTCGCTGGTGCCGCCTGGCACGGTTCCTCCGCCGCCTTCGGGCAAGGCTGTTGAGCAGGCTTCCTCATCAGAGGCGGCGGCAGCAGCTACGCCAGCAGCAGTGGCCGCCGCCGCACCGCCAGCGGCCGCAACGACGGCCGGCACACAAGCCAGCACACAGGCCAGTGCCGCACCCGCTCCAGCCGCTGCACCGCCCAGTGTGGCGCCCTCTAAAGCGGTCATTCAGGCGTCGCCAGATACCGCAGGCGGGGCTTCTCCGGCAATTGTTGCCGCATCGGGCACGCCAGACGCGCCTGAACAGGCTCGGGACATCCCCGCCTGGGAAGACGAGCCCCAGCAGGCGAACGCGGCAAGGCCAGCAGCCGCATCTGAGCACGCCGAGCAGGCCGGCCAGGAGACTGTGCAGGCCCGGGCCGCGGAAACGCAAGCCAGTCAGGAAGGCGCTGCGCATGCCGCGTCCGGCAGGGTCGATGCCCAGCCCGCAGCACGCGAACCGCTCGCCGGTGAATCCGCTGCACGCGAAGCTGATGCACATGACTCTTCCGTCCGCCAGGTTGAGGCTCGTGCGATCCCGTCCGCTGAGCCCGTCGATCCCGCCGCGGAAGAGGGCTTTGAAACCATGCAGGCAGCGCCGGATGCCGATCCGGACGCCGGCTATTTTGACGAAGCCCGCTTCGAGCCGGACGACGACGGCGCAAACTTTGTACCGGCAGGCGCTGACGACGACGACGGCGCCGATGCCATTCCTGGCGGCTTTGCCTTGCGCGAAGATGCTGGCGACGCTGCATTGCCGGCGGGCATCGTGCCCAAGCGCAAAAAAAGCAAAACTCCGCGCCTGCGCGACATGACTTCCCAAGAGTGGCCCGCGCTGGCTGCTGCGCTGCCGCTCAGCGGGCTGGCAGCCGAACTGGCGCGCCAAAGCGAATGGCTGGGCGGGAAGGGCGATCAGGTGCGTCTGCGCGTGGGCATCCGGCCGCTGACGGACATTCAGGGCAAGGCCAGGCTGCGCACTGTGCTGTCCGAGCATTTCGGCACTGCCGTGCAGCTGGATGTCGAGTTCGGCTACACCGGCGACGAGACGGCGCACGCGGTTGCCCAGGCGCGCCGCGCCGAGCGCCAGAAAGAAGCGGAGCAGGCGGTCGCCAACGACGCGTTCGTGCTGAAACTGATCGACGAGTTCGGCGCCCGCGTGGTACCCGGCTCCATCAGCGCCACCGAGGAAAAAGCGGCATGACGCCTCATGCCGGCGCCGCCATGCGGCGCATGTATCCACCACCGAAGGCCGCCCGGGATCCGGGCATGGCCAGGTGTTTTGAATAATCCAGGCTTATGCCTGGAACATTTTTCTTTATCAGGAAATATCCATCATGATGAAAGGCCAGATCGCCGGCTTGATGCGCCAGGCGCAACAGATGCAGGAAAACATGAAAAAGGCGCAGGAAGCGCTTGCCGATATTATTGTCGAGGGCGCCTCGGGTGGCGGCCTGGTCAAGGTGACCATGAGCTGCCGTCACGACGTCAAACGCATCGATATTGATCCCAGCCTGCTGGGCGAAGACAAGGACATGCTCGAAGACCTGGTCGCGGCTGCGTTCAACGATGCACTGCGCAAGGCTGAGGCCACCTCCCAGGAAAAAATGTCGTCTGTGACGGCGGGCATGCCTTTGCCTCCGGGAATGAAGCTGCCGTTCTGATTGCCTGATGGAAACACCGCTTCCCGAGCCCGAGCCGCTCAAGGCCCTGATTGAATCCCTGCGCTGTCTGCCGGGGGTGGGGGTGCGCTCGGCCCGGCGCATGGCCTACCACCTGATGCAGCACGATACGCGAGGCGCCGACCAGCTCAGCCGCGCGCTGGCCTCGGCGGTCCAGGATCTGCGCCATTGCAGCCGCTGCAACGGTTTTTCCGAGGAAGACATCTGCGCGACCTGCGCCAATCCCAAGCGCGACGGATCTCTGTTGTGCATCGTCGAGACACCGTCCGATCAGAACATGATCGAGTCCAGCCACGGCTACCGGGGCCTGTACTACGTGATGATGGGCCGTCTGGCGCCGCTTGAGGGCGTGGGACCGCGAGAGCTGCAGTTCGACCGGCTGATCGAGCGCGCCTGCGACGGCGAAGTGCGCGAAGTCATCCTGGCGACCAACTTCACGGCCGAAGGCGAGACCACGGCGCATTATCTGTCGGAGCTGTTGCGCGAACGGGGCCTGAAGGTCAGCCGCCTGGCCCGCGGCGTGCCGGCGGGCAGCGAGCTGGAGTACGTGGACGCCGGCACCATCGCCTGGGCTTTGATGGAGCGGCGCAGTACGTCCTGACGGGCAGGTGTCCGCATGGTGCTAGTCCCAATGGACGCCCGTTATATCTACAGTACTATTACAAAGCACAATAACACCCATCAGGAGATTTCCCCATGTCCCTTTCACGACGCGACCTGCTCAAAATGGCGGGTGTGGCTGGCGCAGCCACGTTCGCTCCCGCCCTGGTGCGGGCCCAGCAGCTCGAAAAGAAAGATGTCAGCATTGCAGTGGGCGGCCAGGCGCTGATCTATTACCTGCCTTTGTCCATCGCGAATATCAATGGTTACTTCAAGGACGAGGGCCTGGACGCCAAGGTCATCGACTTTGCGGGCGGTTCCAAGGCGCTGCAGGCCGTGGTCGGCGGCAGTGCGGATGTGGTATCGGGCGCTTTCGAGCACACCATCACGCTGCAGTCCAAGGGACAGTTCTACCGCACCTTTGCCCAGCAGGGCGCAGCGCCCATGATTGTGCTGGCCGTCTCCAAAAAGACCATGCCGGACTACAAAACGCCGGCAGACCTCAAGGGCAAGAAGATAGGCGTGACTGCGCCGGGTTCGTCCACCAACATGATGGCCAGCTTCTTTCTGGACAAGCATGGCCTGAAACCCTCTGATGTGTCCTACATCGGTGTGGGCGCGGGCGCAGGCGCCATTACGGCGATGCGCACCGGCCAGATCGACGCCATCGCCAATCTGGATCCTGTCATCAGCACGCTGCTCAAGGAAGACGCGATTACCGTCATCGCCGATACCCGCACAATCAAGGACACGAAGTCGATTTTCGGCGGCAACATGCCCTCGGGCTGCCTGTATACCTCGCAGAAATTCATCGACGCCAATCCCAACACGACCCAGGCGCTGGCCAACGCCATTGTGCGTGCGGATCACTGGATACACGCCAACAGTCCCGAGGCCATCGCCAAGGTCGTGCCCGAGGGCTACCTGCTGGGTGATGTCGAGCTCTACAAGCTGGCGCTCAAGGGCAATATGGAAGCCTTGTCCAAGGACGGCATGGTGCCCGAGGATGGCCCGCAAACGGCACTGAACGCATTGGCTGCTTATGTGGCCAATTTCCCCAAAGACAAGATCGATATTTCCAAGGTCTGGACCAACGATTTCGTCATCAAGGCCAAACAGAAATATCCCAATGCCTGAAGCAGCACTTTCACTCGATAGCATTACCTGCACATTTGCGTCCAACGAGGGGGGCGGCAAAAGCTACACCGCCGTCCGGGACGCGAGCCTGGCCATTGCGCCGGGCGAGTTTGTTTCCGTGGTCGGGCCCACCGGCTGCGGCAAGTCCACGCTGCTGAACGTGGGGGCGGGGCTGCTGGCCCCCTCGTCCGGCAGTGTGCGCGTTTTCGGCAAGGCGCTGAAAGGCGTCAATGCGCGTGCGGGCTATATGTTTCAGGGCGAGGCGTTGCTGCCCTGGCGCAATGCACTGTCCAACGTCACTGCCGGCCTGGAGTTCGCCGGCGTGCCGGCGGCGCAGGCGCGCGAGCAAGGCATGGAGTGGCTGCGCCGCGTGGGTCTGGGCGGTTTCGAGAACCGCTATCCGCACCAGATGTCCGGCGGCATGCGCAAGCGCGCCATGCTGGCGCAGACGCTGATCCGCGATCCCGACATCATTCTCATGGATGAGCCGTTTTCCGCGCTCGACATCCAGACGCGCCAGCTGATGGAAAACGAGGTGCTGGAGCTGTGGATGGCCAAACGCAAGGCCGTGCTGTTCATTACACACGATCTCGATGAGGCCATTGCCATGAGCGATCGCGTCGTCGTGCTGTCCGCAGGCCCGGCCACGCACCCCATCGGCGAGTTCGAGATCGATCTGCCCAGGCCACGCGATGTGGCCGAAGTCCGTACCAATCCTCGTTTCGTGGAGCTGCATCAGGCCATCTGGAGTGTGCTGCGCGAAGAAGTTCTCAAGGGCTATGCCCAGCAAAAGCGGGCCTGACCGATGTCCAGTTCACATAAATCCAATCATTTCGTCCTGCGTTTCTGGCAGATACTGATACTGGTCGTAGTGCTCATCGCCTGGCATCTGGCCGCCCGTGACAATAATTTTGCGTTTTTCTTTGGCCGCCCGGTCGAGGTCGCCAAAGTCATCTGGGCCTGGTTCGTCACCAACCGCGATATCTACCTGCACCTGGGCATCACCCTGACCGAAACCGTGCTGGCCTTTGTCATCGGTACGGTGGCTGGCCTGGCGTTCGGTTTGTGGCTGGGACTGTCGCGCGGCGCCAGCGCCTTGCTTGATCCCTATATCACTGCCGCGAACTCCATGCCGCGCGTCATCCTGGCGCCTATCTTCGGCATGTGGTTCGGACTGGGCATCTGGTCCAAGGTCGCCCTGGCGGTCACGCTGGTGTTCTTCATTGTGTTCTTCAATGTCTATCAGGGTGTGCGCGAAGTCAGCTCCACCTTGCTGGACAATGCGCGCATGCTGGGCGCAAACCGCAAGCAATTGCTGCGCCATGTGTATATTCCATCGGCCACGAGCTGGGTGTTTTCCAGTTTGCATACTTCCGTAGGCCTGGCCTTTGTCGGTGCAGTGGTGGGTGAATATCTCGGTTCGGCCAGCGGGGTGGGGTATCTGATCCTGCAGGCCGAGGGCACGCTGGACGTCAACACGGTGTTCGCGGGGATTGTGGTGCTGACCGTGTGCGCGCTGTTGCTGGACGCCCTGGTCAGTTTTGTGGAAGACCGGCTGCTGTCTTGGAAGCCCAAGGCGGGAGAGACGGAGAAGCTTTGATGCGGGACTGGGCCTGGCGTTCATCCCTGCGCGAGCAGTGGCTCCACCATCAGCCTAAATCCCATTGCGTGGATGACCTTGAACAGCGTGTCGGCGCTCGGTGCCCGTTCTCCCGATAGGCTCTTGTAAAGGCTTTCCCGGGATAGGGCCAGTGTCGCGAGCTAGTTGAGTCATGCCTCGGGCCCTGGCAATGTCGCCTAGCGCCGCCGCCAACAGTGCGGGATCCCCGTCTTCCATTGCTGCCTGTAGATAGGCGGTGATATCTGCCTCGTCCTTTAGGTAGTTGGAAGCATCAAATGGACGGATCTTGATCTTGCTCATTTTGTAACTCCTGAGCCAAAGCCTTGGCTCGTACAATATCTTTGGCCTGACTGGATTTTTCACCCCCGCCAAGCATCATGACTACGGTGCTTCCGTGAAGCATGTAGTACATTCGCCAGCCTGGACCGAAGACTTCGCGCATTTCCCATACGTTACCACCGACAGACTTGTGATCTCCCAGATTGCCTAGTGAGACCTTACGCAAGCGAAGCTGTAGTCGCGCACGGGTGCAGCGATCTTTGAGGCTACTGAGCAGTCGGATGGCGTCGTATTGAGCGTCATGCCGTTCTCGCGCATGCGGGGCATAGTTTGCTTCGATGCGCTGTTCGACGCCAGCCCAGGATGCCGCTGCGGTTTGTTGTGCCGCGTTGGTGAGTATGGCCTGCTGATCGCTGTTTAGGACGTCCAGTCTTCGATATGCAGATCAGCCATTTGACGAATGGCTTGATCATTTGTTATCAGCACTGCATCGAGACTTGCTGCATGCGCGGCGATCAACAAATCGAGAGGGGCCAGGACTTTGCCGGCGCTGGCCATATTGGCTCGCACTGCGCCATAACGTTCTGCGGCGATGCTGTCCCACGGCAGCACTTCGACGCGTCGCAGAAACTCCCTCACTGCGAGGTGTAGCTGTTTGGCGGCCGGACGTTTTGCAAGTCCAAAAAGGAGTTCACCTTCCGTTATCGCCGAGATGCACATCGCGGCCATGGGTACGTCACCCAGACGTCTTATGACGCCTGGGTGGGATTTCAGTAGGTGGCTGACTGTATTGGTGTCGAGCATGTAACGCTTCATTGATTGGAGCCCTCGAAGGGGTCCCGATCTTGCGTACCCTGCATGCGATCTTTCTCGTCCAGGAAATCGTTAGGCACGTCGGCCGCCTTCAGCGCTGTAAAAAAACCGTCCCAGGTGGCAGGCCTGCGCGACAAAATCACATCCCCCGTTTCCGGATCTTGGCGGATGAAAACCTCTTTGGTATCGAAGCGAAAGGCGGCAGGTAAGCGTACAGCCTGACTGCGTCCATTAACAAAGATTTTGGCGACTTGATTCATGGCGGCATCTCCATTGATAGATACCATAGTATATACCATGCTGTATTCTCCATCTAGACATCATTCTGCATAATTCTAAAAATTGGTACGGCATGGCGACAAACAACCTGCCAACTTCCAGCCATAGTGAGAAATACCTGGGATCACGCTTCATCAGTCGCACTTGACAGAACATCAGGCAGGTTAGCTAACTAATCCGCCTTGCTTGCCTTGATTAGCCGTTTGATGGCTTGTGGGTCTGCGTCCAGGTCTCCTGCGGGGTAGAGGTTGGGCAGCAGCGAGGCGAGGGCATGCCTGGGAAAGCCGGCCCGCACCTTGCCGCGCGGTGTGTCCGAGACCAGCAGACCTTCCGCCACGAGCGCGCTCAGTACATTTCTGGCTGTCCGTTCCGGCAAGCCAGTGAGGCGGCCTGCTTCCATGCGTTCGAACTCGCCCGTGCTGAATGCGTGCATGAACAGGTGCATGGCTTCGGGCTTGAGGTCGAAGCGTACTTTCTGAAAATAGTGTTTGGCCCTGAGGCTGAAATGATCGAGGGCAAATGCCCGGGTCATGAATTCGACCTGGTCGATCGCCGTTTGTATGGCGTATTCGCAAAAGGCCGCCAGATGTTTTTCGGATAACTGGCCGCGCCCGTCAAGATCGCCCATTCTGGGCTGGTCTGCATTGGCGAGCGCGGTTTTGTATGCCTGGGCAGATTTGGCAAATCCGCGAGACATGGACCAGAGGCTTGCGGTGTTGATGCCGCAGGCTCGCAACATGGCGTCCAGGGTGATGCGTGCAACCCGCCCGTTTTCGTCAAGAAAGGGATGAATCCAGGCCAGGCGGTGATGCGCCGCGAAAACGGCCAGGATGCCATTCAGTTTGCTGATGCCGCCGCTTTTTGACCATGCAAGGTGGCGTCCGTAAACGGTAGCGTAGCGCTCCATGAACTGGTTCAGTGAGCGGGCCTGTGGCGCCACGTGCTTGCCGACTGACACCTCTGTTTGCCGGAACTGCCCGGGATGGATATGGCTTCCGTCCTCGAGCATGAGCAGTTCTTGGGGCAGGTGTTGGCAGAAGCGGCGATGCACTTCAAGGATAAAGGGGAGCAGGGCGCCGTGCTCGAGGGATTGCGTCTGCGCCCACTGGTCTGTGTGGATGTGGGCAAAGGCAAGGTTATGAAGGTGTTGGTGCTCGAGCCGGTCTTTTGCCTCGAAAAGTGCCTGTTCGATATCAATGGGCAAGGTGTGATGGCCCTCGATCAGGTTTGAGTAATAGCAGTTTATGCCGGAGATCAGTTCGGACAGGCTTGCTGCGGTTGCTGGCGCGAGCGCTGCATCCAGGCTGGCAGAGGCTTCTGACAGCTCATGCGCCAGGCCGATCAGGGCGGCATGGGAGGGTCGCGAGCTATCCAGGACCAGCGGTTCCATTTGAACGGGATCGTGATACATGGTGTGTGGTGTGACGCCTTTTTTTGCCGATATAGAACATAATTTTAATATATATAAATCAGATATTTATAGAAAGTATTGTTGATTTTTTGCCGATGTGTGTGCCGATGTCCCTGCTGCGGCTGAGGTTATCTCATTTCGCAGATCGATAGCCCGATTCGCCAATCACCGCGTGCGTGCCAGGCACGCCGGGGCTTTCCATATTGGCAGAAAGGGGTGGAGCAATCATCGCCGGATCATTTTCGGCGATATACAACACATAAATAGAAACATATTTATGAATGAGAATGATTCTCTATAATTGGCGATTGTTCTGTTTTTCCCTTCTTTTCTCTGGAAGCCTTATGCGCACCACCCGTCCTCCATTTACACCCACCCTGACCGCCATGGCGGTATCTTGCGCCCTGATGGCGGGGGCTGCCCCGGCCGGGGCGCAGACTTCCCAGGCACAGACAACGCAGGGCGCCGCCTCCACGGTGAATACGCTGTCGCAGATCACGGTGCAGGCCAGCGCGGATGCATCGGCCGAGGGTCTGGCGCCAGCCTACGAGGGCGGACAGGTCGCCACGGGCGCGCGTATCGGCATTCTGGGTGGGCGCGATTACATGGAAACGCCTTTCAGCTTTACCAGTTACACGAATGAGCTGATCGAGGATCGCCATGCCCACAGTGTGGGAGACGTTCTGCAGAATGATCCTGGCGTGCGGGTGGCCAGGGGCTTCGGCAATTTTCAGGAAGCGTATTTCATGCGCGGTTTCCTGCTGGGTTCGGATGATGTGTCCTACAACGGGCTGTATGGCCTGCTGCCGCGCCAGTACATTTCGGCCGAGATTTTCGAAAGAGTGGATGTGCTGCGCGGCGCATCGGCATTCCTGACCGGCGCGACGCCATCGGGCGGCGGCATCGGGGGCATTATCAATCTGGTGCCCAAGCGGGCGCCCTCCGATCCCTTGACGCGCCTGTCGGCAGGCTGGACAAGCAAGGGTGCGCTGGAGGCGTCGGCCGATATTGCGCGCCGCTTTGGTGATGAGCAGCAGTTTGGCGTGCGCGTAAGCGCCGGCCAGCGCGGCGGTGAAGGCTCGGTGGATCGCGAGCACAGCAGCACAGGTGTGGTGTCGCTGGGTCTGGACTGGCAGGCGGACCGCTTTCGCCTGTCCGCGGACGTGGGCTGGCAGGAAAACCGCCTGAAGCGCACCCGAACCAACATCAATGTGGATCGCGTGACCGAGATTCCGGATGCGCCGGATGCCAGCAGTAATTTCGCGCAGGACTGGACATACTCCAATGAGCGCGATCTGTTCGGCTCGCTGCGCGGCGAGCTGGATGTCACCGACAACATCACGGCCTGGGCGGCCTACGGCATGCGGCGCAGCGAAGAGGCCAATTCGCTGGCCAATGTCACGCTTACGAACGGCGCCACCGGCGACGGCACGATATATCGTTTTGACAATGCCCGGCGCGACAGGGTCAAGACCGGCGAAGTAGGCATCCGCGGCAAGCTGCAAACAGGGCCGATCAAGCATGAGCTGGTGATGGCGGCGTCGTATTTCGACGGCGAGGAGGACAACGCCTACGCCATGGATTACGCCAATACGCTGCCCACCAATATTTACTCGCCTCGCTACTACAGCAGGCCTGCCTTCAGCGCCGATGCGCTGTTGGGCAACGATCTTGACGACCCCGGGCTGGTGGGCCGCACGCGCCTGAGCAGTTTCAGCATCGGCGATACGCTGTCGTTTGCGCAGGACCGTGTGCTGCTCACGTTGGGCCTGCGGCACCAGAAAATCGATGTGCGCAGCTATGCCTACGACACCGGCATAGAAGATACTCCCTACAAGCAGAGCCGCAATTCGCCCGCTGTCGGACTGCTGGTCAAGCTGACGCCCGATGTCTCCGCTTACGCCAACTATATCGAGTCGCTGGCCCAGGGGGGTACTGCGCCGCAGACACATGACGGCCTGCCTGTGCAGAACGCCGGCGAAATGCTGGCTCCTTACGTATCCAAGCAGAAAGAGATCGGCCTCAAGTACGACGGTGGCGGGCTCGGCGGCGGCCTGGCCCTGTTCAGCACCGACAAGCCGCGCGCCTATGTCGGCGACGACAATGTCTATAGGGCGAGCGGCAAGGATCGCCACCAGGGCGTCGAGTTGACAATGTTCGGCGAGGTGACGCCGGCGATCCGGGTGCTGGGCGGCGCCACCTGGCTGGATGCCAAGCAGCGCGATACCGGTGCGGCGGCGACAGACGGCAAGCGAGTCATCGGCGTGCCGCGATTGCAGGCGAATGTCGGCGTCGAGTGGGATATCCCGGGCGTGGAGGGGCTGACCGTGGATGGACGCGTGGTGTATACGGGCTCGTCCTATGCCAACGCCGAAAACACACTGAAGGTGCCGGGCTGGACGCGCCTGGACGCTGGCTTGCGCTATCGCACTAAGATCGACGGCAAGGCGGTTACCTGGCGTGCCCGCATAGACAACATCGCCAACCGCAACTATTGGGCGTCGGTCGGCGGCTTCCCGGGCTCAGGTTATCTGGTGCTGGGTGCGCCGCGCACCTATTCGCTGACGGCAAGTATTGAGTTTTAAGTGTGGTTCAGCTGACTTTGTCATTGTTGCCCCGACGAGTGGAGAGAGCTTGAATCAATGGGTCGCAGGCGCGCTCAAAGAGGCGGCTCTCGTCGGATATCTTCTTGGGCTAACGACCGTTGTATCGTGGTGCTTTCCTTCATCACGAACGCGTTGAGTTCATCGTCATAATCCCAGCGCTCAATCACGCACTGTTCCGGCATGTCTTCGGCCGCATGGCGGATGAGATTGATGGAGTTGCTGGAATCGTGGCGGATGCGTGACGAGGTGGCGGTGCCCGCCTGTACTGCCCAGACATTGCGGTGAAGGCCGGCGATGCGCTCGTGCAGCGCGCTGAGATAGGGGCGGTGGATATGCCCTCCCAGAATCAGATCCGCGCCGGCTTCGGCCCAGGCGGCAATCGCCTGCTTGTGCCCGCGCAGCAGGTGCTCCTGGTCAACGTCATGAATAACGTGAATGGGCTGGTGTGTCACGACGATGCGCAACTGCCCTGGGCTGGCCTGCCTCAGGCGCTGCGCCACGCGTTCAATCTGTGCGTCGGATACTTCGCCCTCGATGTGTCTGTAGCGGCGTGTTGTCCGCACGCCGATCGCCAGCAGTGCAGGGCTTTCCTGCACGGGTTCCAGGTCGGCGCTGAATGCTTCGGTATAGCGCGAATAGGGCCGGAACAATCGGGTTACCAGGTCAAACAGCGGAATGTCATGATTGCCGGGGATGACGAGCCTGGCGTGAATGGCGAGACGATCCATAAAGGCCACTGCAGCGCGAAACTGAGCCCGGCGCGCGCGCTGTGTGATATCGCCCGACAGAATGACGAGATCTGGCGCCTGCGCGTGCGCAAGGCACTCGAGGGCCTTGACCACGGGCGGCCGCTCGGTGCCGAAATGGGGGTCTGAAATATGAAGCACGACGCTCATGCAGCCTGATCCTCGGGCGCAGTCTCATGATCGGCCTTACGGTTCGGGTTGCGCTTGATGAGTTGCAGCGGCTCGGGCGCCACGTGAAACTCCAGCGGCGCATTCAGCCACATGATCTCGCCGTCCACGGCGACCTTGATACGCCGTTTGCTGTTTTTTGAAGGGCGGCTGTCTTGTGTCTTGTGGCCTTGGCCTTGAAACAGTCCTCTCGGCGTGACGGACAGGCTGCGAAAACTGAAGCTGATGACGTTTTCCGCCTCGCCCAGCTTGCCCAGGGCCCCGCGCGCGGCCAGCCACAACATGGCCAGTGTCCTGACCGGCTTGATCGCAATGGCTGCGAGCTGGCCCTGCTTGACCGACTCGGCCTGCTTCACGCCGACCTGTTCGAGCTGCAGGCGATTGTTGCCGATGAACAGCGTTGATGTGCGGAGATGGACTTGTTCGTTTCCCTGTTCCAGGACGAGATTCAGATATCGATGATGGCCGAAAGCGGTGACCACGGCAGACCATAGGGCGACCAGGCGGCTGCGGCCGTAGCGCTGCTTGAATGCCTCGCGATCCTGCAGCAGCTGCGGATACAGGCCGACGCTGGCATTGACCAGAAAAACCCGGTTGTTCACCACGCCGGTCTGTGCAGGCGTGGGCTGTCCGTGCAGCAAGTCCTGGAGCGCGCCTTCAATGTCTTCGGGTATGCCGTGGGTGCGGCCAAAATAGTTGAAGGTGCCTTGCGGAATGGCGCCGAACAGGCATTGCCTGTCCAGTGCCGCGGTGGCGACCGCGTTGATGGTTCCGTCGCCGCCGACGGCGACCAGGACGCCGTTTTCTTGCTTGGCGGTGTCGGCCGCTTCCTGGATGGTGGGCTTCAGGCCATCAGCGCCTTCGAAGATGAACAGGCGGTATTCGCGCTGTGCCGCGCGCATGGCTGATGCGATGGCGTCTTTGGCCGCATCCGCATCGCGGCGGCCTGAGCCGCCATTGATGACGAAGAAAAGGGAGGGCTTGAAGGTCGTCAATCGTGTGTCTTGGTCATGAGAAGAAGAAAGAGGCGTTCGTCGGACGATAATGCTTATCGCTTTGGAATCACAACTGTATCCAGATAATGTAGACGATTATCAGCTGATTTTCAGCGTGCTCCTGAAATACCCAGTACCGATCCAGACACATAGGATGCAGATTGCGAAACCAGCCAGAGTACGCCTTCTGCGATCTCTTCGGGTGTGCCTGCCCGCTGCATAGGCAGGTTGGGGATCATGGCTGCCAAGCGTTGCGGGTCTTGTATCTCTGTATCGATCATGCCAGGGCTGATGGCATTCACACGCACGCCTTCGGCCGCGACTTCCTGCGCCAGGCCAAAAGTGAGCGTATCGATTGCACCTTTGCTTGCGGCATAGTGAATGTTACGGCCGGCCGCGCCCAGACGGGCTGCGGCAGAGGAAAAATTGACGATGCTGCCGCCCTGGCCGCCATGGATTGTGGACATGCGAAGCAGTGCGTGCTTGCAGCAGAGAAAGGTACCCAGTACGTTGACATCGAACAGGCGCCTGATGCCTTCAGCCGGGAGCTGGTCTACGCGGCCAACGGGGGTGCTGATGCCTGCGTTGTTGATTAGCGCACTGAGCCGACCTAGCTTTGCATCGACCGCCTCAAACATTCGGGCTACCTCTGTCTCGTCGGCCACGTCGGCGCGATAGCGCATGGCTTTTCGTCCCAGTTGTTCGATTTGTTCTTGCACACCGATAGCGCGCGTTTCATTGGACTGGTAATTGATGCATACGTCGTAGCCTTGCTTTGCAGCGAGCAGCGAGATGGCTGCACCGATCCCGCGGCTGCCGCCCGTAACAACCATTATCCCTTTGGCTTGCATAGTAAAAGTCTCTTGCGATGTAGGTGGTTTTCCGTAGACAGGCCCGGCCTGGGCACGCTTGAGCGGGCTTTTGGCTCGGGCCTGTTTGTGGGATGAGGTGTGCTGCCAGCCTGATCGGGCACATGAGATCTGCCGGTCAGGCTGTTGGCCGGGAGAGGAGTGAGTTACTTCCAGCTAACTTGGCGGAAGTTGAGGAAGCCGGATCCTTCCTGTACTTCCCAGTCCAGGTCTTTTTTCTTGGCGTAGACGTCGAACAGCTCTGTGACCAACAGCGCTGCGGCGTCATCGTGCAACAGCTTTCCGATCTGCTGGAACACCGCACCACGCGCCTTGGCGCCTGTCGTGCTGTCCAGCTTCGTGATCAATGTTTCGACCTCGGGATTGTAGTAGTTTGACCACGGCCCATTCTTGCTGAAGGAACCTGCAATCGGATGGATGGGGTCATAGATAGCGTTGGTGAACTGTGTCGTTGTCATCGGGCCCGTCTTGTGCGTATTGTTCAGACGGCTCCAGGCGGCATAGTCGATCCGGTTGATCTTGACCTTGACGCCGACCTGGCCCAGATAAGCGGCAACGGCTTCGGCCATTTCCTTGGGTGTGCCGACGGCATCATTAAGTGTGATGTCGAAGCCATTTGGGTAACCTGCTTCCTTGAGCAAAGCCTTGGCTTTGGCCGGATCGTAGGGGTAGGGCTTGACATCAGGATTGCTGCCGTATGGGTAGTACTTGGAAATGTAAGTGCCCATGCGTGCACCGACGCCGTGAAAGACGCTTTTGATAATGGCGTCAGAGTCGACAGCATAGTTCAGCGCCAGCCGTACATCGCGTTTGGACAGTGGCGAATTGGGGTCGTCGGAGTAAAACCTGACGTGCATGGGTGAAGAGACCGGGTTGCTGATTACATCAAGGTATTTTTCCTTGCGGAGCCGCGCAACGTCGGCGAGTGGAATTTTCGCTGCAATGTCGACTTCGCCGGTCAGGATGGCATTGACACGGCTGGTGGGCTCGGGAATGTACCTTAACGTCAGTGTCTTGATGTCAGGCTTTTTGCCGTAAAAATTTTCATACCTTTCCAGTGTCAGGTATTGCCCGATTTTGTTTTCCTTCACGAAATAGGGGCCAGTACCTATCGGCTTGGCAGCGAAGTCTTCTGGCGTGGCCAGTGACGACGTGTATTTCTGCCCAACGATAAAAAGGAAGCCAGCGATCTTGTTGAGGAATGCACCATCGGCCTGCTTGAGCTTGATGACCACGGTTAGCGGGTCTGGCGTAGTGACCGAGTCGATGACGGGTGCGAAGTATGGGCGCCGTGTGCTGCGCGAGGCGGGGTCCATGATGCGTTCGATTGAGTACTTCACGTCTGCCGCGCTGAAGGGGTCACCGTTATGAAAGGTGATGCCCTTGCGCAGCTTGAAGGTATAGGTCAAACCATCTGAAGAAATATCGTAGGCGCTGGCCATCCGGGGGATCAGATTGCCTTTGGCGTCGAACCCATACAGCGTGTCGTATATCTGCAGGGCATACCGTTGCGAATCACCGCTGGCGGTGACCTGCGCATCCAGGCTTTGTATTTCTTTGTCCAGGGCGATGACTAGGGTTTGCTTGCCGACGGCGGGTTTTTCAGAGGCGAGGGACAGTGCGGGGAGCGTGCAGGCGAATGCCAACACGCTTGCCGTCAATGCCCGGTACGGGAGGTGCAACGGAGTGAGTTTCATATTCGGGCTCCTTTGGTGGATGGGTATGTATTGTTGATATCAGTGCTGCGCAATTAACGGTGCTTCTTCAGTGCCACTTGATCACGGTTGGGCGGGACGCAGTAGTGCAGGCTATTCGTATGTGATTTTTCGTTATCATCATATATATATCCAATATATGGAATATAAATATTTCTATTTCACTGCGTTTGATCACGCTTGTCGTCGACAAATACTAGGCAATACATGGGTGTGTGTCAATTTATTTAATGCCGTCATAGACGAAAGGCCTAACATGCCTTAATATATAAATATATTATTCCAATAAGTGGACTATTGATTGCGCCATGTTCCATGGCGCAATCTCTCTGAAATTCAAAAGTGAGCGGTGTGACTGCATGGACGACAAATTGCTGGTGAATCTCGAGGAGCGGCGCAAGTCGATCCGATCAAGTGCTGGGCCAGAGGTGCTGGCGAAAGTTCACTCGAAAGGGAAGTTATCCGCGCGCGAGCGCATTGATGCGCTGCTGGATTCGGGGTCTTTTGTCGAGATGGGGCTTCATGGGCACAGTGCGCATCCGCAATTGCGTGAAAGGACGCCCGCCGATGGTCTGGTGGCGGGGCATGGCACCATTAATGGCCGCATTGTTTATGTGGCTTCTGATGATTGCACCGTGCTGGGGGGCACCCGGGGGCGGGTGGGTGAGCTTAAGTCGGCCAGGGTGCGGGCTGCGGCGCTTGCGCATAGGGCGCCTTTTATTGCGTTGATGGAAGCGGGGGCTGCGCGAGTGCAGGAGGTATTCGGGGCGATAGCGGCTGGGGTCGGGCAGCGTTTCGTGGAGCATTACCGTCTGTCAGGCCATGTGCCGCAGGTGGCGGTGGTGCTGGGGGCGGCATTTGGTGGCCCATCTTTTACGGCTGCGCAGTCTGATTTTGTGACGATTGCACGCAATACGGGCTTTATGGGAATGTCAGGGCCGGTCGTTGTTAAGGTGGGCATTGGTGAGGACATTAGCAGCGAGGCGCTGGGTGGCGCCGATATCTGCGAAACCGTCACGGGGCAGGTGGATCATGTAGGTCAGACTGAGCTCGAGACGTTGCAGGCGGTTCGCGATTACTTATCGTATATGCCCAGTAGCTGCTGGGAGCTGCCGCCGGCGGTGCCATCTCGCGCCGCAGCAGTAGACTCTCCCGAGGGTAGAGAAAAGCTGCGCAAGCTGATTCCCGAGGCGGATCGGCAGGCCTACGATATGCGCAAGGTGCTAGCGCTCATTGTGGATGACGGTACGCTTTTCCATTACAGGCCGCGTTATGGCTCAAGCCTGATTACGGCGTTTGCGCGCATTGAAGGCCACGTGGTCGGGTTTATTGCGTCTAACCCCATCGCGCGAGGTGGTGTGTTGGATGAAAAGTCTGCACAGAAAGCGCGAAAATTCGTTGAGTTGTGCGATGCATTTCATATTCCGCTGGCCTTCATTGTTGATGCGCCGGGGTTTCTGGTGGGGCCGTCCATTGAGAAGGAGCGCATGGTTTCTCTTGCGGCGCGTCTGCTTAATGCGGTGTGTGCCGCATCAGTACCCAAGGTCAGTATCGTGGCGCGCAAGGCGATTGGTCTGGCGTATCTGGCGCTGTGTGGGCGGACGATGAATCCAGACACGATTGTTGCGTGGCCGACGGCCCACTTTGATGTGATGGGGCCTGAGGCTGCCATCCAACTGGTGCACGGCAGGGCGATTGCCGCGGCGGAGGATCCTGCCGCCCACAAGGATGTCATCATGCGCAAGCTGCGTGAGCAATCCAGTGCCTACGAGGCTGCGGGCATGGGGTTGATCGATGATGTGATCGATCCAGCGGAAACGCGAATGGTGATTGCGCAGATGCTCAAGAAAACGGCTGCCGCACGTGTTGCGGGTTTCAAGCATCGTATTGATCCCTGAGGCGGCCATGAGCGTGGATTTCGAGGTGGATGCGGGGGTGGCGCGGGTCGTACTCAATCGCCCCGAGGCACTGAATGCCATCGATTATCCGATGCGGCGCGAAATACAGGATATCTGGCGCCGCATTGATGAAGATGACGGCATCGTGGTGGCTATTATTACTGGCGCCGGAGATCGCAGCTTCTGCGTGGGATCGGATCTCAAGAATACCCCGCCGCCGCAGTCCTCTTTTGCCGAGCTCAGCTATGGCCACAAGGAAAATGATTCCCTTGTCGCGACGCTGTCGACTGATAAGCCTTTGATTTGTGCATTTAACGGGCTTGCCATGGGAGGTGGTCTGGAGATCGGTCTGGCGTGTGATATCAGGGTGGCGTCGACTGCGGCCCGTTTTGCCTTGTCGGAGGTGAGGGTCGGGACGATACCGGGTTCGGGTGGTACGCAACGCCTTCCCCGGCTGGTCGGTATGTCGGATGCCATGCTGATGTTGTTGACGGGTGATTCTGTTGATGCGGCCGAGGCGTTGCGTATGGGGTTGATCAGTCGCGTGGTCGAGCCGGCGCTGCTGGCGAAGACGGCAATGACGATTGCACGCCGCATTGTTGATAACGCGCCGCTCGCGGTGCGTGCGGTAAAGCGTCTGGTCAAGCAAGGTATGGATATACCGCTGGCGCACGCCCTGGATGCTGAGCGCACGGCGTGGGGTATATTGAGAGATACCGAAGACAGGCTGGAGGGCAGGCGGGCGTTTGCCGAGAAACGCCTCCCACGTTATCGCGGACGCTAGTGGGGGCAGGCAGGCGTTCGCAATAATGGGACGCTGTCCACAGGACACGGTGTACGCGATGGCGGGGCGTCAGCGAGATAGGAAGCGCCCGCGATCAGGGCGGGCGCTGGCCGGATCAGGAGAGTGCTTTTTCGGGCAGGGCTTGCTGGTTGTCTGCCAGCAGAAAGGCAAGCTCCCTGTCAATCAGCCCGGTATCCAGATTGGCCTGTGTAAACGAGGAGCTTTCGGTCAGCCTCAGTAGAAAGGCGATATTGGAATGGATGCCGCTGATATGACTGGCTCGCAGCGCGGATTGCATGCG
Source organism: Pusillimonas sp. (assembly GCA_048270225.1). Classification (GTDB taxonomy): domain Bacteria; phylum Pseudomonadota; class Gammaproteobacteria; order Burkholderiales; family Burkholderiaceae_B; genus Allopusillimonas. The sequence continues at coordinate 21,375 of JBLWTG010000001.1, forward strand.
CTCGATGGCCTCGTCCCTGTTCTGGCCCCAGGTGATCAGCTTGGCGAGCATGGGGTCATAGTAGGGTGAGACGCGATCACCCTGACGCACGCCGCTGTCGATGCGCAGCGATGCTGATGCTTCGGGCAGTACGAGCTGGTCCAGTGTGCCCGTAGACGGCAGGAAGCGCTTGTTTGGGTTTTCCGCGTAAATTCTGACTTCAATGGCATGGCCGTGAATGGCAATGTCCTCTTGCTGAAGCGGAATGGCTTCCCCCATGGCAACCCTAAGCTGCCATTCCACGATGTCAGTGCCGGTAATCATCTCTGTGACACCATGCTCGACCTGCAGTCGAGTGTTCATCTCCATGAAGTAGAAGTTTCCGTCCTGGGCGAGAATGAACTCCACAGTTCCTGCGCCGACGTATCCCACGGCGCGTGCGGCGGCAATCGCTGCTGCGCCCATTTGTTTTCTGGTGGCTTCAGGAAGCATGGGGGCGGGTGCTTCTTCCATAACTTTCTGATGCCGCCGCTGAATAGAGCAGTCGCGTTCGAACAGATGGACGCAATGTCCGTGGCTGTCGGCGAATATCTGCACTTCGACGTGACGGCCGGCAACGACATATTTTTCGAGCAGCACATGGTCATCGCCAAAGGCTTTCATGGCCTCGTTCTTACAGGCCTGTAGCGAGGCGTCGAACTGATCGGAAGACTCCACCAGCCGCATGCCTTTGCCGCCGCCGCCGGCGCTGGCCTTGATCAATACCGGGTAGCCGATCTCGGTGGCGTGGCGGGCCAGGGTTTCGGTGTCCTGCAACGGGCCATGGTAGCCGGGAGTGATTGGTACGCCGGCCTCATGCATCATCGCCTTGGCGGATGATTTGGAGCCCATGGCTTCGATGGCCGCAGGAGGAGGCCCGATAAAAATCAGCCCCTCGTCAAGGCAGCGCTGCGCAAACCTGGCGTTCTCCGACAGAAAGCCATATCCGGGGTGGATGGCCTGGGCACCAGACTGGCGTGCCGCGTCGATGATGGCGTCAATGTTCAGATACGAATCCCGCGCAGGTGCAGGGCCTATGGGCAGCGCTGCATCAGCCACCCCGACGTGGGCGGCTGATGCATCGGCTTCAGAGTAAACGGCCACCGTTGCAATGCCCATTTGGTGGGCGGTTTTCATGATGCGACAGGCGATCTCGCCGCGATTGGCAACAAGAATTTTGGTGATCGTCATGATTTCAGGCGCATTCGATGGTTGCGATGGGGTCGTCTTCGGCAACGGTGTCGCCTTCGCTGACGAGCACCGCTTTCAGCACGCCTGCTGCGGGCGCCTGCGCCGGAATTTCCATTTTCATGGACTCGATCAGCAGAATCGTGTCGTCGGCGTCAATGGCTTCTCCGACGGTTGCTACGACTTTGCACACGGTGCCGGTGATCTCGGACTTGATGGTGATGGTTTTCATGTGTCTCTTCAGTATCGTTTCATATATTGGAATTAATTATGATAAACACATAATAAAAAATGTCTTTGTATGTGCTTGTTTTGTTTAATAATACACATAAGATGATGGTTTAGCAAAGAAATAGACTGTATTTTAGGCTGGTTATGATCATTTTTCTTGGCTATCATAGTCAAAAATAAATTACATATATTGGACTATTGTTTTGTTTACCTTGAGGAGGGTGGCAATGTCGTTGCGCATGGATCAGCATTTTGATGTGGTTGTGGTGGGCTATGGTGGGGCGGGGGCGGTGGCAGCCATTGAGGCCGCCAGAGAGGGGGCTTCAGTGCTGCTGCTTGAAAAAATGCCCGACCCAGGCGGCATCACGATTCTGTCCGCGGGTGGCTTGCGTATCTGCTTCGATGCGGATGAGGCGTTCAAGTATTTGCGGCATACCTGTGGCGGACGTACGCCGGACGATGTGCTGAGGGCATTGGCGCAGGGCATGAGTGAGATGCCTGGGTATCTGCGTGAGCTGGCTTTGGTCAACGGCGCATCGGTGCAGGTGAATCCGGCACCCGGCAACTATCCTTTTCCTGGGTGTGATCACCTTGGGTATGCGGAGGTCGCGTCTATTCCTGGTTTTGGCGAATCGCGAGACGGGGAGTATCTGGCGGTCAAGCCATTGCGGCCTGGGTGCTATCTCTTTAAGGTGCTGGCTGATAACGTGGATAGCCTGGTGGCTCAGGGGCGTGTGCAGGTATGGCTTGAGAGTTCGGCCAAGCGCCTGCTGCGTTCGCCTGAGGGGCGGGTGTGCGGTGTGGAGGTTGAGCGCAGGCAGGACGGTCGCGGCGAGACGCTGCGCGTGGGCGCGAGCATGGGTGTTGTGCTGACTTGCGGTGGCTTTGAGGCGGATGAGGAGCTCAAAAAGCAGTATCTCGTGTCGACGCCTGTCATCAATGGTGGGTATCGGGGGAATACGGGAGATGGCATACGCATGGCCCAGGAGGTGGGGGCTGCGTTGTGGCATATGTGGCTCTATCACGGGCCTTATGGGATGAGGCATACCGACCCCGATTATCCGTTTGGCTTCTACGTCAAGATGCTGCCTATGTGGACGCCTGAGCGCACGGTCAAGCCCTTGCCGAAGATGGCATGGATTGTTGTTGATCAGAACGCGCGCCGGTATGTCGATGAGTATCAGCCTTATCTCTCTGATACTGGGGTTCGCCAGTTCGATCATTACGATCCCAAATCCTATTCGCACCCGCGTCTCCCTTCGTTTTTGCTGTTCGATGAGGCGGCGCGTGAGCTTTACCCCATGGGCCGTTCCGTCACCAATGATCGAGAGGTGCGCTACGAATGGAGTGCTGACAATCTGAAGGAGGTGGAGAACGGAATTCTGATCAAGGCTGAATCGCTCGACGATTTGGCTGAAAAGCTGGAGCTTGACCCTCAGGGGCTTCAGAAAACAGTAGATCGCTGGAATGCGGATGTGGCCGCGGGTGTCGATACGGAGTTTGGTCGGCGTCCCGAAACGCTGGTGCCTCTGGTCAAGGCGCCGTTCTATGCTGCCCGGCTGTGGCCTTTGGTGATCAATACGCAGGGCGGGCCTGTGCATGATGCGCAGCAGCGCGTGCTTGATGCCTGGGGTGAGCCGATTGCTGGTTTGTATTCGGCGGGAGAGCTGGGCAGCGTATTTGGTCACGTCTATATGGCTGGCGGGAATCTGGCGGAATGTTTTATTGGCGGGCGTGCCGCGGCACGTAATGCGGTTGGTTCTTCGGCTAATCAACTTAAAAATATTCTATAAATAATTCCGATATATGGAATTATAGATATATGAATTTATAGCCTTTCAGGTAATTTTATAATTACTGTGAGTTGTAAATTACTATATATAAAACAAATAGTTATGTATGAATTTTTAGACTTATTTTGCGTTTAATATTCTAAAAATTGATTTCTAAATGCTGGGGTAATCACTTATTAATAAATTAAAGTTTCATATATTGACATAAATGAAAGGCATACCTATACTTCATTTCAACGGGTTCTCATTCGTAGAAAAACACCAGATTTGGCAGTGGGCGAATAGCCCCCCAGGCACGACATAACAATCAGGAGACAGTTGACATGACGCGTAGGTTCGACGGAAAGGTAGCTCTCGTCACGGGCTCAGCAAGAGGGATCGGCTATAGCACTGCCGCCTTGTTTGCAGAGGAGGGCACTCGTGTCGTGATTTGCGATATGTCGCCGGAGGCCGCTGCGCAGGCCGCCGAGACCATTTCACGCGAGTATGGCGTCGAAGCCTTGCCGCTGGCCTGTGATGTCAGCGACGAGCAGCAGGTCGAGGTCATGGTCGCAAACGCCATCGACGCCTTTGGCGGTATTGATATTCTCGTCAACAATGCCGGCGTCACGCGGGACAACCTGCTGTTCAAAATGACCACCGCTGACTGGGACGTCGTTATGGGTGTGCATCTGCGCGGCACATTTCTCTGCACCCGCGCGGTGCAACGACACATGGTGGAAAAACGCTCCGGCAAGATCGTCAATCTTTCTTCCACTTCCGCGCTGGGCAACCGTGGTCAGGCAAACTATTCGACTGCCAAGGCCGGGCTGCAGGCGTTCACCCGCACGGCAGCCGTCGAGCTGGGGCCATACAACATAAACGTCAATGCCGTGGCGCCGGGGTTTGTCGATACCGAAATGACGCGCCAGACCGCCGCTCGCCGCGGGTTTGAACCCGAAGAGTACAAAGCCCTGCGGGCCAAGAATATTCCGCTTGGCCGGGTGGGTGTACCCCGCGACATTGCCAATGTCATTGCTTTCCTTTGCAGCGAAGAAGCCTCTTTCGTTTCAGGCCAGATTGTCTACGTCAAGGGTGGTCCCGAGACCGTGCGCTGATCGCGGACAGCTGTCTGCGATTTGGTCAGCTTAGCTGGATGTCGTGATCCGTGATGAGTGATCACAAAGCTTGTTCCGTCCCGGCACAGGGGCGGGAATCATTACGCCAATCAAATAGAACCGCTGGAGGTCACACCATGTACCGAGCCTCATCAAAATTCGTCGTTAAGAGTGCCGCGATCGGCATCTTGTCTAGCCTGGCGCTCTATGCCGGCAGCGCATGCGCTATTGGTGGCAAGCCTGCTGTTGATCGCGATACTGTGATCTTTGGCACAGGCAAGGCGATTGCCAATCTGGATGGCCAGGTCGCCGCGACTGGGGATTCGCAGCGTTATGGCTGGCAGATGTATGACACGCTGTACGCCTTTGACGTAAAGGGCAATCTGCGGCCTTCCGTTGCGACGGATGTGAAAATATCAGACGATGGCCTTGTCTATACGTTCACGCTGCGCAATGACGTGCATTTTCATAACGGTGCGCTGCTCACATCCAAGGACGTCAAGTACTCGGCAGAGCGCATTTTGGATCCCACCGTCAAGAGTACGCGCCGCCCCTATCTGGCTCCCCTGATAGACCAGGTTGACACGGATGGCGACACAACAGTTGTGTTTCATCTGAAACACCCTGACGGAGCATTCTTGAACAAGATGGCGGGCTACCTGTTACTGGTACCCAAGGAATACACAGAATCGTTGGCCACGCCTGAGGATTTTTCACGGGCGCCCGTGGGGTCCGGCCCGTTTCGTTTCGTCAAGCAGGAGATCGGTCGTTCTGTCGAGCTGGAGCGCTTTGATGGCTACTGGGGCAAGAAGCCAGGGATCAAGCATCTTGTCTTCAAACTGATTCCCGAGGCATCGAGCCGCGTGAATGCCATCCTGACAGGTGAAGCCGACATCGTTGACTATGTTCCCGGCGCCGATGTAAAGCGGCTGAAGGAGCAGAAGGGGCTGATTACCACGTCGGTTCCGGTAGGGAGCCCGCTGGCTGTCAGGCTGTACTCTAATGTGCCGGATTCGCCGCTTGCCAAAAAAGACGTCCGTCTTGCCTTGAACTATGGACTTGATACAAACGCGATTATCAAGGGAGTGTTTCACGGCATCGGCAAACAGCTCTCGTCTTATATCTCCTTCGTTTACCCATATGGGGTAGATCCTGCACTCAAGCCTTATGAGTATGACGTTGCCAAGGCCAAGAAGCTGCTGGCTAGCGCTGGCTATCCCAAGGGCTTCAAAACAGAGTTGTTGTGCCCAAGCGATCAGCCTAAGGAGCTGTGCGAAGCCATTTCGGCGTACTGGTCGCAGATTGGCGTTCAGGCTGCCGTCAAGGTGATGGACTATGCCGCCTGGAGTCGTTTGAATAATACCCATAAAGGTGGCCCGATGACGGTCATGCAGTTTTCGAACGCGATCTATGACCCTGTTCATCCCATCCTCGGTGCCGCGACCAAGGAAGGGTCGTGGTCCGACTATTACAACCCGGAAGTCGAGAAGTTGATCGCAGAGGGTGCAGGCGAAACGAACCGCGAGAAGCGTGACGAGATTTTCAAGAAGGTGGGGCGGATTCTTCATGACGATGGTCATGCCGTGCTGATCAGTGAACTCTATTACACCTACTCTCAGGATGCGGGTCTGGACTGGACGCCTCAATACGGTAGTGGTTATTACAACTTACGCGATATCAGCTGGAAGTAAATCGAGATGTCAGCAATAAATGCCGAGATGAATAGATCAGTAAACGCTGATGGGCAATATGGCTCAGTGCAGTGGCTGGACAAGAGTTTTGCAGATGCGCTGGACTGGGGCGCAGCTCAGTATGGCGAGCGTGAAGCTGTTGTGTATTGCGAGCAACGTATTACGTTTGAGCAGTTTGCCCGCCGGGTGCGGGCCTTTGCGCGCGGCCTGATCGAGCTTGGTGTCGCCCCGGGCGAGAAGGTGGCGTTGTGGATGAGCGATTTGCCGGAGTGGTTGATTGCAAGGTGGGCGGTGCCGGCGATTGGCGCGATCCTCGTTCCTGTTAACACGCGTTTTCGAGCAACGGATGTGAAGTATGTGCTGGAGCAGTCTGACGCCGGCACTCTGATTATCCAGGAAGGCGGGCGCGGTACGAGCTATTTTGACATTCTTGGCCAGATCCATCCGGCGTACTGCGAAGAGTCTGCGGGGCAGTGGTATAGCGACACCATGCCCTTCTTGCGGCGTGTGATCGGCCTGGCGTGCAAGCCTGATCGGCTGCCGGCAAGCATGTCCTCATTTGAGGGCATCGAGGCCGCAGGCGCTGCGCTACTGGCGCAGTCTGGCGCAGGCGGGGACAAGGAGCTGGCATCACGTCTGAGCATGATCAAAGGGGATGATATTGCGCAGATTCTCTATACCTCGGGAACGACGTCTTTCCCCAAGGGCGCAATGGTCTGCCATGGCGCGCTGCTACAAAACAACGCGAACGCCGCGGGCTGTCTTGAGCTGAGTCCGAACGATAAATATCTGTCGTGTGTTCCGCTATTTACTGCCACCGGCACCTTCTACACGCTGGCTAGCTGGCTGTCTGGGGCGGTCATGGTCATTGTTGACTATTTTGACCCCAAGCTGTTTTGTGAAATGGTGCAGTCCGAGCGCATTACCGTCTCGTTCTTTGTGGACACCATTGTTCAGGATCTCAAGGCGTTTGGCCGCACGAGTGAGTATGACCTGAGCAGCTTGCGAACCGGTACTGGCGCGCCGCTGCCGAAACCATCGTTCTGTTGGGTGACTACTGAGCTCGGTGTGCCTGAGCTGGTTAGCGCCTATGGTATGTCGGAAACCTCAAATGCCGTGGTGCGTACGCTCTGCAGCGATCCACTGGACAAACGCTCTGGCACCAATGGCCGTCCGGTGCCAGGCGTTGAAATTCGCATCGCTGACGCAGTGACCAATAAAACGATGGATGCAGGTGTCATCGGAGAGATCTGCATTCGCGGCTATGTGCTGATGAAAGGCTATTACAAGATGCCTGACGAAGACCGCAAGGTCTTTGATGAACAGGGTTGGCTGCATAGCGGCGATCTTGGCGAGCTGGATGAGGACGGCTATCTGATCTATCGCGGCCGGGTCAAGGAAATGATCAAGCCGGGCGGCTTTAATGTTGCTACACAGGAAATCGAGCAGTTCCTTAAGTCCTATCCCGGCGTGAAGCAGGTGGCTGTTGTCGGAGTGCCGGATACGCGCCTGGGTGAGGTGGGCTACGCCTACATCGAACAGGCAGAAGGTGTGGCGTTATCGGAAACGGCGCTGAAGGCGTACTGCAAGGAGCATATCGCCAGCTACAAGGTGCCGCGCTTTATTGAGTTTATCGATGAATGGCCGCTGACGGGCAGCCAGAAGATACGCAAGCTTGAGCTGAAGGAGCGTGCACACAAGACACTGAAGGCAAATCGAGGTGAAACATGATTCGCTATATATTGAAACGTATAGGGCAGTCTTCGATCACGGTATTGCTGGTTACGCTGATTATTTTTATTGTAGTCCGGCAAATTGGTGATCCCACGCACTTGATGTTGCCACCGGAAGCTACCGACGCAGACCGGGCATTGCTGCGTGTGCAGATGGGACTGGATAGGCCGCTGTTTGTTCAATATCTCTCCTATCTTCATCATCTGGTCTTCGGCGACTTAGGTATCTCCTACCGGTTTTCCAGGCCGGCGCTGGAGGTTGTTCTGGACGCTTTCGGACCGACGCTGATTCTGACTACGGCCTCGCTGAGCCTGGCCGTGCTGGTCGGCATTCCTTTGGGTGTGATGTCGGCTGTCAAGCGCGATGGTCTTGCGGATCAAATCGCCAAGGTCTTCGCCGTGCTGGGGCAGGCGGCGCCTCCATTTCTGTTCAGCCTGCTGTTTATTCGGCTGTTTTCGATTCAGCTCGGCTGGCTGCCCACAGGCGGGTATGGACATATCGATAATCTTCTGTTGCCCATGGCGGCGCTGGGTTGGTACTCATCCGCCGGCATCATGCGCTTGACCCGCTCGTCCATGACGGAGGTCATGGGGTCGGAGTACATCAAGCTGGCGCGCATCAAGGGTGTACCCCATAACGTCATTATTTATCGTCATGCGCTCAAGAATGCGCTGCTGCCCGTGCTGACGTTTATTGCCCTGCAGTTCGGCATTCTTATGGGCGGGGCTGTCTCGGTCGAGTTTGTGTTCGCATGGCCCGGTGTCGGCAGGCTAATGATCGATTCCATTTCCAATCTCGACTACACCGTGGTGCAGGCGGCTGTGACGATTGGTGCGTTGCTGTTTACGACCATCAATCTAGTGGCCGACATTCTCTATGCCGCTATTGACCCAAGGATCCGTTATGCGTGATGTGAACGCAAGTGTAAAGAACGTATCGCCTCCTATCCTGGTTCGTCGTACTCCCGCCGAATCCAGGGTGGTCATCGAGCCACCGCGTTCGCGCGCCCGGTATTTCAGGAATGCACAGATCATCATCGCGATCGTGTTTTCGGTGGTGCTGGTGCTGGCGGCGTTGCTTCCCATGTTTATGGCGCCGCAGGACCCCAATATGATCTCACTGGGCAATTCTCTGAAGCCGCCATCGCCGGAACACTGGTTCGGCACGGATCAGTTGGGCAGGGACATGTTTGCGCGGGTGGTCTGGGGATCGCGCGTGTCATTGATGATCGCATTCTGTGCGGTGGCAATAGCTGGCCTGGCAGGTGGGCTGTTTGGCATTGCAGCCGGGTTTCTCGGCGGTATGTTCGACAGCATTGCGATGAGGCTGGTGGATATTCAATTGGCTTTGCCGGCAGTCATTCTTGCCCTGGTCCTAGTGGGCGCAGTGGGTTTCTCCATGTTCAATCTGATTGTGATCCTGAGCCTGGCGCACTGGGCGCGTTTCGCGCGGGTCACCCGAAGCGAGGCGCTATCGCTTAAAGAACGTGATTTCGTTCTGTTGGCCCGGCTTGCCGGCGCCTCCAAGCTGCGCATGATCCTCAAACACATTAGCCCAAACGTGGTGAGCACCTTTATTGTGCTGGTCACCCTGGACGTCGGTATTGTCATCATCCTGGAGGCGTCATTGAGCTTTCTGGGGCTTGGTGTACAGCCGCCGACCGCTTCCTGGGGATCCATGATCGCCGATGGGCGTGGCTATCTGGAAACTGCCTGGTGGATCTGTGCCTTTCCGGGGGTGACGCTGATGGTCGCTGTGCTCTCCTGCAATTTACTGGGAGATGCTTTGCGTGATCGGCTCAATCCCACAATGTCCAGAACATGGTGAGCGCGATGAGTACATTGCTGGAAGTAAAGAACATCACGACCATGATGCGTACTCATGGCCGGGGGCAAAACGGATCCGACATCATTACCGTGGTCGATAACGTTAGCCTGAAGGTAGACAAAGGACGCTCTCTTGCATTGGTGGGTGAATCGGGATCGGGCAAAAGCCTCACCTGTGCGTCGCTGCTTGGACTGTTGCCGCCCAACGGCAAGTTGGTGGCAGGACAGGTGCTGTTTAAAGGCAGGGATCTGGCTGCGATGCCCAAGCACGAGCTGGAGAGAGTGCGTGGATCGGAAATCGGCATGATTCTGCAGGATGCCATGACATCGCTCAATCCGCTGATGACGATAGGCGATCAGATCGCGGAAGTGTTCAAGTATCACCAGGGCGTACGGGGCAAGGCAGAGCTGCGCCGTAAATCCATCGAAGTGCTGGAGAAGGTCAAGATACCGGCTGCGGAATCCAGGCTGGACTCCTACCCATTCCAGTTCAGCGGCGGCATGCGACAGCGCGTATCGATTGCCATCAATGTGGCGCTGAGCCCCGATCTGCTGATTTGCGACGAGCCGACCACTGCGCTGGATGTCACCGTACAGCTGCAGATCCTTAAGTTGCTGCGTGAACTGCAGCGGCAACAAGAAATGTCCATCATCTTTGTTACGCATGATCTGCATCTGGCGGCGCAGTTCTGTGACGACGTGGCCATTATGTATGGTGGTCGGATCGTGGAAACGGGGCCGGTGAAGCAGGTGTTTGAAAGCCCTGTTCATCCCTATACCGAAGGTCTGCTGGCTGCGGTGCCTTCGCTCGCCGCGTACTCGCGTACGCTGGCTTCCATTCCTGGGCATCAGCCATCGCTTGGAAATTTGCCGGCGGGATGCCGCTATGCACCGCGCTGCGCGAGCGCGGTGCCGCAGTGCCACGAACAATACCCAGACTGGTTCGAGTGGTCCGATAGCGGCCGAAAAGTCGCCTGCTGGTTGACGGAGGAGCGCCTCAATGAAGCCCCTCAGCCCACTTAGCAGCCTTTGCGGCGCCTTATCAAAAAGGAAGAGCATATGAGTATCGGTAACATGTCGCCCCATATCAAGGTCAGCCATCTGCGCAAGACATATCAGGTGCGCAGCGGGATGTTTGGCCGGCCTATGCCTTTACAGGCCGTCGATGATGTCAGCTTCGATGTCGAGGCCGGCACGACATTTGGCCTGGTGGGCGAGTCTGGTTCCGGCAAGACAACCATCGCCAAGATGCTGATGCTGGCTATCGAACCGACGGAAGGCTTGATAGAGATAGGAGGCCGGAACCTGATTGGCCTGAACCGGGAAGAGCGCATGGAAGCATATTTCGAGCTTCAGCCTGTACTGCAGGATCCGTATAGCTCGCTGAACCCGCGCATGCGCGTTGACGAGATCATTGGTGAGCCCATGCTCATACACAAAACGCTAAGCAACAGTCAGCGTACTGCCCGCATCCATGAATTGCTGGAGCTGGTGGGGCTGCCGGCAGAAGGCGCCAAAAGGTATCCGCATGAGTTTTCGGGTGGGCAGCGTCAACGTATTTCCATCGCCCGCGCGTTGGGCCTGAACCCGAAGTGCCTGATTCTGGATGAGCCGGTTTCTGCGCTGGATGTCTCGATACAGGCGCAGATCCTCAATTTGCTGAAAGATCTTCAGCAGCGCATGGGACTCACCTATCTCCTGATTTCTCATGATCTGGCTGTCGTGGCGAACATGAGCAAGCGTATTGGTGTTTTGTATCTGGGACAGTTGATGGAGTTGAGCGAGACCAAGGATATTGTCCAGCAACCTTTGCATCCCTATACACAGGCTTTGATCTCCGCGGTGGATGATCGAAGCGGACAGGAGAGCGGTGCGAGCGCCATATCCGGCGAGATTCCCTCGCCAATGAATCCGCCTAGCGGGTGTGTGTTCCACCCGCGCTGCCCCAGGGCTGCCGCGGTCTGCAAGACCGATAAACCTCAGCTCGCTCAATGGGCGCCCGGGCGTTGGTCTGCTTGTCATTTTTCTGGTCAATTTCTATCGGACACGGAAATCAAGCGTATTACGCCCAAAGGCGTTGTTTCCATAAGGCAAACGCCCGTATCGACTACTACCACGGAGATAAAAAATGAACTTTGATACCCATTCCACACTGCAGGGTGCACTGATTGATGAGGTAAAGGACCTTGCGGTCACGCAATTTCGCGCGCGTGAACAGCAATACCACGACGAGGTGGCCATGCCAATGGAAAATCTGCAGCAGCTATGGGATCGTGGCCTGTTGACGGCGACGGTCAGCCGCGAGCATGGTGGTCTGGGCAGCAATGTCATGTCTGACGAGCCTGCAACGTTTCTTCAGTCCATCCGTGCCGTGGCGCATGGTTCACCCGGCACGGCGCATTGCCTGCAGGTACAGAACCACGTGGCGTGGGCCATCGATGAAATCGGTACGGATGAGCAGCGTACGCTTTTCGTTGAGCCCATGTTCAAGTCCATGAAGCTGGGGACATTTGTGGGAAGCGAAGCAGGTCGCAAGCACATGTATGTGCTCAAGACTACAGCCAAGAAGGTCGATGGAGGCTATATCGTGAACGGCAACAAGAACTACGCCACCAATGGCTACGAGCACGGCTTGGCTATTGTGTTCGCGACGGTAGAAGGCGAGACCGACTACATGAAGAGCCATCTCATGGTCATTATTGAGCCAGGCATGGAAGGGGTGTCGGTCAATAACAGTTGGTACCGGCCCACGGGGATGCGTTCATGCCCAAGCCCAGAGATCTATCTGAATAATGTGTTCGTACCACAAAGCCACGTGCTGGGTGAGCCGGGAGCCTATCCCAAGGGCCGCTGGCAGGGTCGATTCCATTTGGGGTTTGCCGCCAACTATCTGGGCACCATCGAAGGCGCTTACGACTGGGTATTGCAGAGCGTGAAGGAGCGTGGTCGCGGCAAAGATCCGTTCGTACAGCTGCGTTTCGGTGAAATGGAGACTCAGCTTTATGGTGCGCGGGTGGCATTCGAGCACGCAATCAGTGCATGGCGTCAAGGCGATGTACCTGCAGCAGAACTGGCCTCGATGAAAGCCAAATCCATCTGCGCTCATACCGCGCTCAACTTGTCTTCCACACTGGTGCAGCTGGCTGGTTCGACCGCACTGTTTGACGAGTTCCCGCTTGGCCGCCTGCTGCGTGATCTGCAGACGCACTTTCTGCACGTCGGTCATGACCGTACTTCGCAAATCATTGGTAGCGCAGAGTTGGGTGAAGTGTACGACTCGACTTTGCAACGTTAAGAAAAGGTAGTACTTGTAATGGACTTTCAAATTTCGGCCTCTCAGCGCGAGCTGATTGATGCGACCGACAAGCTGTGCCGCCAACTGCTTCCGCATGCACAGAAGGTTGAAGAAGAACAGACGCCCGACTCGCTCAACGCGCTGCGCCGTGTCATGGCGGAAAACGGTCTGCTGGGGTTGAACCTGCCTGCTGAGTATGGTGGCATGGGACTCCCGCTCCTTGATACCTTGCTCCTGCTTCAGACAATCCAGAAGGTGGATTCCACCATGGGCGGTCTGTCGCATCGCACCTCGACTGGCGCTGTTGGCGCCATCCTGGAGCTTGGGACTGATGCCCAGAAGCAGCACTGGGTTGCCGGGGTGGCCCGTGGTGAAGTGGGTGTCAGTATTGGCATCACCGAGCCAGAGGCGGGCTCTGCCGCAACGGCAATGAAGACACGGGCAAAGGTTGAGGGAGACAAGGTCATTATCAATGGCCAGAAGATCTTTATCAGTGCTGCCCGCGACAATCATGCAACGATGCTGTATTGCCGGTTCGGCACGACAGGCCGTCCTTCTGACATCGGCGCAGTCATTCTGCCGCATGATGCGCCGGGCCTGACGATCTCGAAAGGCACGGTGAACATGGCAGGCGAGCGTCAGTACGAGATGTATTTCGCTGATTGTGAAGTGCCTGTTGCGAACATCCTGGCCGATGGCAATGCATTCGGCAAGCTGATCAGTGTCTATAACGTCGAGCGTCTCGGCAGTATTTCGCGCATGCTGGGTTCGGCCACCGCCTCGTTTGAGTATGCGGTGCAGTATGTCAAGGAGCGCCAGCAGTTCGGGCAGTATCTGGCGGATTTCCAGGGCATACAGTGGATGTTGGCCGATATGAAGGTCAAGCTCGAAGCGGCTCAGCTGATGACCTGGCGCGCGGCGGCCAATACGGCCATCGGGCTCCCTTCTCCGCTTGAAACCTCCGTGGCTAAGGTCTACGCTGCACAGGCGGCTAAGGAAATTTGCGATGATGCCATACAGCTGCTCGGTGGCTATGGCTATATGACGGAATATCCAGTGGAACGGCGCTACCGTGAGGTGCGCGGGGGTTCCATTTATGGCGGCACGCTTCAGGTTCACAAGAACATGATTGCCGCTCAGGTCTTGGAGCGCAAGAATAGTCAGTGGAAGAAAAAGGAGTCGGCATGAGCCAGGCAAGCATGAGCGATCGTGAACCCGTTATTGTTGATGCGGTACGCACTCCGGTTGGAAAGCGGCGTGGCAAGCTGCAACACTGGCATGCTGCGGCGTTGTTGGCAGAGCCTTTTAAGGAACTGCTGGCACGCACGGGCGTGCCGGCAGTGCTGATCGATGATGTTGTGGCAGGGTGCGCCACCCAGGTGGGCGAACAGGCAGGAAACGTGGCGCGAACAGCCGCTTTGCTGGCCGATTTCCCTGTCACGGTGCCGGGCATGACGGTATCCAGGGCTTGCGGTTCCTCCCAGCAGGCGATCCATGTGGCCGACAATATGATACGCAGCGGCGTCTGCGACATCGTTGTTGCCGGCGGAGTGGAGCTGATGTCGCATACTGCAGGTGGAAACGACAATACGGAATATGGCAAGCGCTATCCGGATTCCCTGGTCGAGCGATTTTCCATGCCATCGATGGGCCTCGCCGCAGAGCGTATTGCAAAGCGATGGAATCTCGAACGTTCTTGGTTGGACGAGCTGGCGCTGCGCAGTCATTGCCGTGCTTCGCAGGCTCAGGATGCCGGGTACTTCGATAGCCAGATGATCGCTGTGCAGGCGGAAGATGGCAGTCCCATGCAGGCAGATGAAGGCGTACGCCGTGGCACTTCCTTGGAAAAGCTGGCTGGCCTCAAGCCGCCGTTTCAGGAAGATGGGCGTGTCACGGCTGGAAACTCCAGCCAGATATCGGACGGCGCTGCGGCGATGTTGTTGATGACGGCGGCCAAGGCGCGCGAACTGGGGCTCAGGCCGCGCGCGAGGCTGAAGGCACAGCTGGTTGTTGGCGTTGATCCAGAGATCATGCTGACGGGCCCGATCCCGGCTACCAGAAAAATACTGGAGCGATCAGGCCTGAAGCTGAGCGACATTGATTTATTTGAGATCAATGAGGCGTTTGCGTCGGTATTGGGCGCCTGGATAACTGAGCTCAAGCCCGACATGGATAAGGTCAATGTGAATGGCGGCTCGATTGCGATAGGCCATCCATTGGGATCTACGGGGGCCCGATTGATGACAACCCTGCTGTATGAACTCGAGCGGCGCGGCGGCAGGTATGGCTTGCAGTCGATGTGCTGCGGTGGTGGTCTGGGGACCGCCACCATTATAGAAAGACTCGATTGATCTGAAGGGTGTCTGTGCATCAGCCGCCCGATCATCGTATAAAAAAGAGGAGACAGGGATGGCTGAACTGGACCGCACGCTGATTGGCGCTCAAGCCGAACCATTTGATGTTGAGATTGAACGTGGCGCAATTCAAAAATTCGCGCGTGCTATTGGAGACGATAACCCGCTGTATTTCGATGGTGAGTACGCCAGGCGGTATGGCTACGACGATATTGTTGCGCCGCCAACTTTCCCGACCTGCTTCCGTCCGCCGCAGGATCCACCCTGGATCAAGCAGCTTGATCGCCGCCGCATCGTCGCGGGGCAGATGTCTTTCTCTTATGAGAGGCCGATCACGGCTGGGATACGGTTGGTCTGCCAGGTGCACTTTGTTGGTGTTGATACCAAGCATGGACGCAGGGGAACGATGGAGCTTATTAATCAAGAGCTTCGCGGACACGATGAGCAGGGTCGATTGGTATTCGTAGCAGGCCGCACCACGGTCTATCGCTCGAAGGAACAAGTTGAGCAACGGAGTCTGGCATGAACATTAATCACGAGCAGGTGTTGCCTGGCCAGCAGTTTGACCTAGTGGTTGAGCCAGTGACAGCGATGCAATTGGTCAAGTATGCGGGCGCGTCCGACGACTACAACGGTATTCACTATGACCTCGCCAGTGCGGAGGCTGCCGGACTGGGCGGCATTATCGCACATGGCATGCTGACCATGGGATTCATGGGTCGGGCGGTCTCGGGATGGAGCGGGCCTGCGGCGCGCATACGCCATATTGCTGCCCGCTTTACGTCGCCGGTGCGTCCAGGAGATGTGGTCAAGGTTACGGGTACGGTAACAGCCAGGCATGCGCAGGGAGATGTGATCAGGATTGAATGCGCGCTGCTGGCCTCGGTCGGGGATAAAGCAGTGGCCTCCGGAGACGCCGTGGTTGAATGGGCATCGGCGCGCTAGGGGAGTGGTCAGATGACAATCGTCAAGCGGTTCATAGAGGCCAACCAGCATTTGAAGCGGTGTACGGAAAATACATGGTCTGGCAAGACCTTTGGCGATGCTTTGCTGTGGGCGGCAGAGACACACGGTAGCGCGCTGGCCGTTCGCCATGCTGATACGAGTCTGTCATTTCTTGATCTGGCGGAACGCAGTCTGGCCTTTGCTGCGGGGTTGATGGCGGCGGGTGTCCAGCCAGGAGAAAAGGTTGCATTATGGATGGCCGATGGTGTGGAATGGATGATTGCCAGATGGGCCATTCCTGCTATCGGTGCGGTGCTTGTTCCGGTGAATACCAGATTCCGCGAGACGGAACTGGAATTTGTCCTGAATCACTCAGACTGTGGAACACTGGTGATGGGTGCGGGCGGGCGCAATGTCAGCTATCTGGACCTGCTGCGCAAGATTGATCCGGAGATTGATGGTTATTCGGCGAACCACTGGAATAGCGTACCGTTTCCGCAGCTTCGGCGTGTGCTTGTCTTGTTTGATCATTCGCCGCCGGACAGTATGACGGGCTTTGGGGATATTGAAGAGGCGGGCCAGCGGCTGTTGGCGCAGCCCATCTCCATCGCCGCACTGCAGGCACGGATGCGTCAGGTCAAGCCAGGCGATGTGGCGCAGATTCTGTATACGTCCGGAACGACGTCGTTTCCGAAAGGCGCGCAGGTTTGTCATGGGGCCTTGCTGCAGAATAACTACCAGACGGTCCGGCGCATGAAGCTGACGCCGAGTGACCGTTATATTTCCTGCGTTCCGCTATTCTCGGCAACCGGCACGAGTTATACCTTGTCGATGATGCTGGCAGGCGGCGCGATGATTATCGTGGACAGGTTCGATCCTGAATTGTTTTGTGCCACGGTTGAGCGCGAAGGCATTACGGTTGCCTTCCTGGTCGATACGATAGTCCAGGACATTAAGGGCTTTGAGGCGCTGAAGAATTACGATCTTTCGAGTCTGCGCACAGGCACTGGCGCGCCACTTTCGCGTGACTCTTTTATGTTTGCGACCGAACGCATGGGCATCCCTGGATTGATCGGTGTGTATGGGATGTCGGAAACTTCAAATGCGGTTGCACGTGGCGATTGCGACGATCCGTTCGATAAGCGTTGCGGTACCAATGGGCGGCCTGTGGATGGCGTGCAGATGCGCCTTGTGGATGTGCAAACGCATCAGGTGCTCGGACGACAGACGGTTGGAGAAATCTGCATCCGGGGCGAGGTGCTGATGAAAGGCTATTACAAGCAGCCGGAAGAGGATCGCAAGGTATTCGATGGGGATGGCTGGTTTCATACCGGCGATCTGGGCGAGTTTGATCAGGATGGTTACCTGATCTATCGCGGTCGCGTAAAGGAGATGATCAAACCGGGCGGTTTCAATGTCGGTACCCTGGAGATCGAACATTTTCTCGAAACATTCCCCGGCATACGGCAGGCCATCGTGGTAGGCGTACCCGATTCGCGCCTGGGCGAAGTGGCGTATGCCTTTGTGGAGGCGGATACCGAGGTTCGGATTGATCTTGCCTTGCTGAAAACGTACTGCAAGGAGCGAATCGCCAGCTACAAGGTGCCGCGTTTCTTTGAGCTGGTGGACGCCTGGCCAATGACCGCCAGTCAAAAGGTCAGAAAGCTTGAACTTAAAAAAAAAGCGGCGCTGTCTGCGCGCACCTCTTTGTCTGAGCAGGGTGAACAACGGGCAAGGGGAGAGACCTAGTGGACGGTATCCGGTTTTTCTCATCGTCGCTGGCTCCGGCAGAGCTGAAGCAGTTGCTCGACGAGGGTGCTTATATAGCCTTGTTCGACGTTCGGGATCCTGTTGAGGTGGAGCGCAGCCATATCTTTGGCATGACGAATCTTCCACGGGGCAGGCTGGAGTCTCGTGTACGGGACTTGGTGCCTGACTCCGAAACGGCGATCGTGCTGTGCTGCGATGGGTCCAGCGGGCGTGCCGAGCTGGCTGCTGCGACCTTGAAGGGCTTGGGCTACGGCAACGTGGCCTGTTTGCAAGGCGGCATGCAGGCATGGGAACAGCAGGGCGGGCAGATGGTGTCGGGCAGCAATGTGCCGAGCAAGCGGTATGGGGAAGCTGTATTGCATCAGTTCAATGTGCCCATGATCAGCGCTGCGGCGCTCAAGGCCGCCAGTGCGACGGGCACGAAGATCGTCATTTGCGATATCCGGACCCCTGAAGAGCATGCCACACAATGTATTCCCGGCGCCATTGGTGTGCCGGGATTCGATATGGCGGCGCATGCACGCGATTTGTCGGATAGGTATGAGCTGGTCGTTGTTCATTGTGCTGGCCGGACGCGCAGCATTATCGCAGCACGCACCTTGCAGGAACTGGGTATCGAGAATGCTGTTGCGTTGGAGAACGGCACGATGGGATGGCTGCTGTCGGGGCTGGATCTGGAGCAGGGTTCACAGGCGCAGATTGGGCAGCCGGCTGATGGCAGCGTGGCTTATGCGGAGTTGCATGCCAGGCAACTGGCGGACGCAGAAGGAATCAAGCAGATAGATGGCGACCAGTTGGAACGCCTTCTGCGCCGCCGTGGCGAGAACCATTATGTGTTTGATGTACGCCGTGTCGATGATTATCGCAAAGGACATATTTCCGGCAGCATTGCCTTGCCCGGCGGGCAGGCTGTTCAGCGTACGGATGATTTTATTGCGTTGAAGCAGGCGCCGATTGTGCTGATTGGCGAGCGGGATGCGCAGTCTTGTCTTGCAGGCATCTGGCTGCGACGCATGGGCTGTACGGATGTTTCCATTTTGCAGGGTGGCATCACCGCCTGGACGGCGCAGGGCCGTGCGCTCGTTCAGGGCGGCAGAAAGGCCACACCAGCCGGCTATCACGAAGCCTGCAGTCAGGTGCAGTTTGTATCGGCGAATGAACTGAAGCAGCGCCTGGATGCAAAGGCGGTTCACCTCTTTGATGTCGATCACAGCGTGCATTTTCGCAAGTGTCACGTTCCGGGTGCGCAATGGATGGCCCGGTCGCTGCTTGAGGCGGAGATGTCTGCTTGTTTGCCAGATCGCACGGCGCCTGTTGCGCTGTGCAGCAAGGATGGAGTGCAGTCAGCGCTTGCAGGGGCCATTCTGGTGGCGATGGGATATACCGGTGTCCTTTGTCTGCAAGGCGGCACGCAGGCCTGGGATGCTGCAGGATATCCGGTTGAGCGGGGTGGTCTTGCACCGCAGGATGATGAGCTGTTGCCGCCTTATCAGCGAGGCAGGCAGGCTATGCAGGATTACATAGCGTGGGAAAAATTGTTGGTTGGCCTTCCGCCAGCCGGAAGCTCCTCCTAATATGAAAAGGAATGGATCGGCATGAACTTCAACTTTAGTCAAACTCAGCAAGAGCTGTATGAACTGGTGGGCTATCTGGCCAGAGAGCATTTTGCGCCGCGTGCGGCAGAGGCGGATGCGCAGGGGCGCGTGCCCCTGGAGAATCTCAAGGATCTCTATGAGAACGGGTTGCTGGGCCTGACCATTTCCAAGGAGCGCGGGGGGCTTGGAAGCGGCGTGATGGGTGGGGATCCGCTGCTGTATCTGCTTGCAGTCGAACAAACGGCGCGTGTGGATCTGTCTACTGCGCATTGTTTGCACATCCATCTGCATGCCTGCCATCTCATTGATCAGGTCTGCACGGATGCGCAGCGCGAGACCTTGCTGACACCGGTGCTGGAGCGTGGCGCGCTGATTGCTGCAGTTGGCAGTGAGCCAGGGCGGACTGCCCGAGGGATCTACAACATGGATACGACAGCGCAATTCTTGCGCGATGGTGTCGCGCTGAATGGAACGAAGAATTACGCCACGCTTGCGAGCGTCGCTGAGTACACCCTGGTGTTTGCCGCGATCAAGGGGCAGTCCTGCCTTGAAGGCCATCTGGGGGTGGCGGTGCCGCGCGGCACGCCAGGGTTGGAAATTGACGAGACGGCATGGGATCCGATAGGCATGCGCTCGGCGGTCAGCCCCACCATTGTGCTGGAAAATTGTTTTGTCTCTGACTCGCTCATTGTCGGCGCGCCTGGTGTCTACCCGGCCGAGCGCTGGCAGGCCCGGCATTATCTTTCCCTGGCTGCGCAGTATCTCGGCGCGATGGAAGGCCTGTTTGACAGTCTGACTCAATATCTGCCGCATCGCGGTACGGCTGGCGACCAGTTCACCCAATTAAGGCTCGGCGAAATACGCGTTTTGATCGATTCGGTTCGATGGCTGATCTATCGCGCCGCCTGGCTATGGGCGCAGGCAGATCTTCAGCAGTCGGAACTATTTTCTCTTGTTGCCAAGCATCAGGCCACGCAGGCGGCAGTCGTCGTGATGGACAAGGCGGCGCAGATAGCCGGTTCGAGTTCCTTGATTGGCAATGGTCAGTTTCCACGCATGATGCGCGATCTGCGCATTCATACCCTGCATTCGAATGTGGATAAGACAGCGGCAGTTATTGGGAAGTATCACCTAGGTCAGAGTTTTGACACGACGGATCGGCTGTGAGCAGCCAGCCCGTATGTTCAACTCTATTTCCAATAAATCAAGGAACTGCTGTGACTGCTGAACTTGACTCTCGTAGATTTCGCGATGCCTTGCGTCGCTTTGCCACAGGCGTCACTATCATTACTACGAGTACCGATGATGGCACGCCAATCGGACTGACCGCCAACTCATTCAATTCGGTTTCTCTGACGCCGCCGCTGGTTCTCTGGAGCCTGAACAAGCATTCAAAGAGCCTGCCGGTGTTTCTGAACGCCTCGCATTATTCGGTGAATGTCTTGTGTGCGGAACAGAAGGATCTGGCAGCGCGATTTGCGTCGCCCATTGAAAACCGTTTTGAAGGTGTTGAGTGGCGCGAAGGAAAGGCCCGAACTCCGTTGTTCGATGATTGCGTCGCCTGGTTTGAGTGCGTCAGTGTTCATCAGTATGAAGGCGGGGATCATGTCATCTTTGTGGGAGAGGTAACCGACTTCGGGCATAGTGACCGGGTGCCTCTGTTGTACGCAAGTGGTGCTTACGGCATCCCGGTTGCCCACCCTGATGCCTGAAGCGACAGACCGGATGAGGACGGTGGTGCTTAATACCAGCCGGCTTCATCCAACTTTCGGGACAGCTGGTGGGCCTCTTTAAGCAGCAGATTGGCGAGCTCTGTACGCCGTGGCTCTGCCAGCCGGTTTGAGACGCTGGAGATGCTGATGCCCGCATAGCATATGCCGTTGTCGCTTTGCAGCGGGGCGCCAATCGCGACAACTCCGGGTAGCACGTCTTCGTTGTTGATTGCATAACCGGCTTGGCGAGATTGCAGAAGGGACGCCTGAAGCCGTTCTGCGGTGAGCGATCCAAACAGAGGGTAGCGCTCCGCATTAATCTCGATGATCTTCTTGACCTCTTCGTCCGGCAGCCCCAGCAGGATAGCCAGGCCGCCAGCACCGGATCCGAGTGGCCTGCGGCCGCCGATATCGAGTGTCCTGGCTTTGATGTGGAAGTTGCCTTCCAGGCGATCTATACAAACGCTGTCCATGCCGCTTCTGACCACCAGGAAAACAGAATCACCACTGCGATCAGCGAGATTGTGCAGCGCTGGTTGGCATATTTCTCTTAGATTGTGATACGGCGCGGCCGCCAAGCCCAGTTCATATACAACAGGCCCTAGCGTATAAAGCTTGCTCTGCGAGTTCTGGGACACCATGCCCTGGGACATCAGCCCTCGCATGATTCTGTGCACGGTTGGTCGTTCGAGCTGCATGGCGTTGGCGATATCCACAAGCCGGATACCTTTTTCGCCGTAGGCGCTGATCTCTTTGAGTATGGAGACGGCGCGGCGAATGCTTTGTGTTCCCGCCAGTTGGTCATGGGATGACAGTTTGGGTATTTTACTGGCCCGCTCTGCAGTCTGGGGGGCTTTGGGCTCAGATGGGCGCAAGGTCATAATCTCTTATGGATAAGTTCATATATTGGAATTATATATGTATTTGTGACTGCGCAATAGCTTTTAATGCTGCACTTAGCTCTGCCGTTCAATCGCTCAGGTGCTGTTTGTTACTGAGGTGTGTGCCGGTTAATAATATGAAATATATATTTATTTTTAATTTTCGATTCAACATTATTCTCTGACTAAGATGATGGTATTCACATTTTTATTTTCGGTAAATAGTCCATTATGCGGAGCTTTATCAGGAGAATGTGGTGGTCGCTATGGGGTTGTGTTTGTCCAGGTGCGGTGGTCGGGGTGGCGAGCTTCCCGCGCGGGCGCGTGCATTGCTGGCGCGCCCGGCCGCCCATGCTGCAGGCCTTATCCGCGCGCCTTGGCAATCAAGGCATCCAGCTCGATTGCATCGGCTGCGAACTTGCGTATGCCTTCGGCCAGTTTTTCGGTGGCCATGGCATCGTTGTTCAGACCTGTGCGGAAGGCGACTTCGTTGCTGGCCTGCCATTCGGGCGCTTTGTCGCGCGCGGCGGCAGGGTCGAGCTGGCGCTCGAGCGGGTCGTTGCTGCCGGCGAGCTCTTCGAGCAGGTCGGGGCTGATGGTGAGCAGGTCGCAGCCGGCCAGTGCCCGGATCTGGCCGATGTTGCGAAAGCTGGCGCCCATGATCTCGGTGCGGATGTCATAGGCTTTGTAGTAGTCGTAGATGCCGCGCACGGATTTGACGCCGGGATCGTTGGCGCCGCTGTTGGCGGCCTCGTCCCATTTGGCGCCAGCGTCTTGCTTGTACCAGTCGTAGATGCGGCCGACGAAAGGGGACACCAGCTGCGCCTTGGCCTGGGCGCACGCGAGAGCCTGGGGCAGGCAGAACAGGAGGGTCATGTTGCAGTGCACGCCTTCGGCCTGCAGCGTTTTGGCGGCCTGTATGCCTTCCCAGGTGGAGGCCAGCTTGATCAGCACCCGTTCGCGCTCGACGCCGGCGCGTTTGTACATGGCGATGATCTGGCGCGCGCGTTCGATGCTGGCCTGGGTGTCGAAGGACAGGCGGGCGTCCACTTCGGTGGAGACGCGTCCCGGGATGATCTTGAGTATCTCGTGTCCGAAGGCAACCAGAAGCTGGCTGGCGAGCTCGGTGGCCGAAGCGCTGCTGTGATCCGCGATTACTTTCTTGACGAGTTCGCGGTTATCTTCAAGCTTGACGGCCTTGAGAATAAGCGAAGGATTGGTGGTGGCGTCAGTGGGCTGGTATTTGCGCATGGTCGCAAAATCGCCGCTGTCGGCGACAACCGTGGTGAACTGGCGCAGGGAATCGAGCTGGTTGGTCATGAGCATTTACACCGTATGAATCAGTTCAGGTCAGCCTTTACTGTACCTCACTGTGGATATTTTCCGAAGGATGCGGGCTGCCTGGGCGAGGATTTTTGCCGGAAAACGGAATAGCACCGGTGCGTTGCGTCAGCGCAGGACAGGCGGGGACGGGGCGCTGTATGGTGGATGTTATGCATGACGCCACAGGGGTATTTTGGAGAGAATAGGCGTCTCAAGGTATAATCGGAAGGTTTAATTCATGACTTTATAACCGGGGTTTACAGTGCTGCCGTCACTCTTTTCCGAGGGGGCCAACGGGTCTTCTCCTGCAATTCTTGCCTTGGCGGACGGTACCATCTTCAAGGGTGTCTCTATCGGCGCCGATGGTCATTGCGTTGCCGAAATCGTTTTCAACACATCAATGACGGGTTACCAGGAAATCCTGACCGATCCCAGCTACAACGGGCAGATCGTAACCCTTACCTATCCGCACATTGGCAATACCGGGGTTAACGACGAAGACGTCGAGTCCAACAGAATCCACGCCGCCGGCCTGGTCGTGCGAGACTGCTCCCTGCGCGTGTCGAATTTCCGCTCCACCCAGTCGCTGCCCGAATACCTGACGGCGCAAGGCGTGGTGGGCATCGCCGGGATCGATACCCGCAAGCTTACCCGTATCCTGCGCGAGAGTGGGGCCCAGGGCGCCTGCATTATGGTGGGCGACGACGCCGACCACGCCCTCGAGCTGGCCCGCAATTTTCCGGGCATGTCGGGGCAGGATCTGGCCAAGGGTGTTTCCATCAAGAACACGCTGCAGTGGAAGGAAGGCACCTGGCAACTGGGCGAGGGGTTCAGCAAGCCAAAAGACGCCAAATACCATGTGGTCGCCTACGATTACGGCGTCAAGACCAATATCCTGCGCCTGCTGGCCGATCGCGGCTGCCGCGTCACGCTGGTGCCGGCGCAAACGCCGGTCCAGGACGTCCTGGCGCTCAAGCCCGACGGTTTGTTCCTTTCTAACGGCCCCGGCGATCCGGAGCCCTGCGATTACGCCATCGACACCTGCAAGGTCGCACTCGAGCGCAAGATTCCGTTGTTCGGCATCTGCCTGGGCCAGCAGATCATGGGCCTGAGCGTAAATGGCAAAACCGTCAAAATGAAAACCGGCCATCATGGCGCCAATCACCCCGTGCAGGACCTGGACACCGGCAGGGTGTTCATCACCAGTCAGAACCACGGTTTCAATGTCGATCCCGACACGCTGCCCAAGAACGTACGCGTCACGCACGTCTCGCTGTTCGACGGCACGCTGCAGGGTTTCGAGCTCACCGACGCGCCTGCCTTCTGTTTCCAGGGTCACCCTGAAGCCAGCCCCGGGCCACACGATATCGTTGTGCTCTTCGACAAATTCATCAGCCTTATGGCCGGTCAAAAATAATTCAGTAATATGCCCAAGCGTTCAGACATACAAAGCATTCTCATCATTGGTGCCGGCCCCATCATCATCGGGCAGGCATGCGAGTTCGACTATTCCGGTGCACAGGCCTGCAAGGCCTTGAAGGCCGATGGCTTTCGCACCATTCTGGTCAACAGCAATCCCGCCACCATCATGACCGACCCGGAAACGGCCGATGTCACCTACATCGAGCCCATTACCTGGGAAGCGGTCGAAAAAATCATTGAGCGTGAAAAGCCTGATGCCTTGCTGCCCACCATGGGTGGCCAGACTGCGCTGAACTGCGCGCTGGATCTGGTGCGCCATGGCGTGCTGGCCAAGCACGGCGTTGAGCTCATTGGCGCCAATGAGCACGCCATCGAAAAGGCCGAAGACCGCCAGAAGTTCAAGCAGGCCATGACGTCCATCGGGCTGGAGTCGGCCAAGTCGGGCGTGGCTCACACTATGGACGAAGCCTGGGATGTGCAGCGGCAGATCGCCGAGCAGGTGGGCACCTCGGGCTTTCCGGTGGTGATTCGCCCCAGTTTCACCATGGGCGGCACGGGCGGCGGCATCGCCTATAACAGCGAAGAGTTCGAATCCATCTGCCGCCGTGGCCTGGAAGCCTCGCCCACCAAGGAACTGCTGATCGAAGAATCCCTGCTGGGCTGGAAGGAATTCGAAATGGAAGTCGTGCGCGACAGCGCCGACAACTGCATCATCGTGTGCTCCATCGAAAACCTGGATCCCATGGGTGTGCATACGGGCGATTCCATCACGGTTGCGCCTGCGCAGACGCTGACCGACAAGGAATACCAGATCATGCGCAACGCGTCCATCGCGGTGCTGCGCGAGATCGGTGTGGACACGGGTGGTTCCAACGTGCAGTTCGCGGTCAATCCGCAGAACGGCCGCATGATCGTCATTGAGATGAATCCGCGGGTGTCGCGCTCTTCTGCGCTGGCTTCCAAGGCGACGGGCTTTCCTATCGCCAAGGTCGCCGCGCGGCTGGCCGTGGGCTATACGCTGGACGAGTTGCGCAACGAAATCACCGGTGGCGCAACGCCGGCCTCGTTCGAGCCCACCATCGATTACGTGGTCACCAAGGTGCCGCGTTTCGCGTTCGAAAAATTCCCCCAGGCCGATTCGCGTCTGACCACGCAGATGAAGTCGGTGGGCGAAGTGATGGCCATTGGCCGCACCTTCCAGGAGTCCTTCCAGAAAGCCCTGCGCGGTCTGGAAGTGGGCGTAGATGGCCTGAATCAAAAAACCACCGATCGCGAAAAACTGCAGGTCGAGCTGGGCGAGCCCGGTCCGGAACGCATCTGGTATGTGGGCGACGCCTTTGCCCAGGGCTTCAGCCTTGAGGAAGTGCACAGCCTGACCAGTATCGATCCGTGGTTCCTGGCGCAGATCAAGGAAATCGTCGACATCGAACTGGCGCTTGAGCAAAAGACGCTGGCCGACCTGGATTTTGAAACCGTCTGGCAGCTGAAGCGCCGCGGCTTCTCCGATCGCCGCCTGGCCTTCCTGCTCGATACCACCGAAGCAGAGGTGCGCAAGCTGCGTCACCAACTGGGTGTTCGTCCTGTGTACAAGCGGGTCGATACCTGCGCGGCGGAATTTGCCACGCGCACGGCCTATATGTACTCCACATACGAAGAAGAATGCGAGGCCGCGCCCACCGACAAGAAGAAAATCATTGTGCTGGGCGGCGGGCCCAACCGTATCGGCCAGGGTATCGAGTTTGATTATTGCTGCGTGCATGCGGCGCTGGCGCTGCGCGAAGATGGCTATGAAACCATCATGGTCAACTGCAATCCCGAAACCGTCTCTACGGACTACGACACGTCGGACCGCCTGTATTTCGAGCCGCTCACGCTCGAAGACGTGCTCGAAATCGTGTACAAGGAAAACCCGGTCGGCACCATCGTGCAGTACGGCGGCCAGACGCCGCTGAAGCTGGCGCGTGCGCTCGAGGCCAATGGCGTGCCCATCATCGGCACCAGCCCGGACTCCATCGACGTGGCCGAAGACCGCGAGCGCTTCCAGAAGCTGCTCAACAAACTTGGTCTGCGCCAGCCACCCAATCGCACCGCCCGCACCGAGGGCGAAGCCCTGGCGCTGGCCGGCGAGATCGGTTATCCGCTGGTGGTGCGCCCCAGCTATGTGCTGGGCGGCCGCGCCATGGAAATCGTGCACGAGCAGGCCGACCTGGAGCGCTATATGCGCGAAGCGGTCAAGGTCAGCAACGATTCGCCGGTGTTGCTGGATCACTTTCTGAACAATGCCACCGAAGTCGATGTCGATTGCATCTGCGACGGCGAAACCGTCTTTATCGGCGGCGTGATGGAGCATATCGAGCAGGCCGGCGTGCACTCGGGCGACTCCGCCTGCAGCCTGCCGCCGTATTCGCTGCCGCAGGACATCGTGGCGGAGATCAAGCGCCAGACCGCCGCCATGGCGCGCGCGCTGAACGTCAAGGGCCTGATGAACGTGCAGTTTGCGGTTCAGGACGGTGATGTCTACGTGCTCGAGGTCAATCCACGCGCGTCGCGCACGGTGCCGTATGTGTCCAAGGCCACCGGCCTGCAGCTGGCCAAGATCGCCGCGCGGGCGATGGCTGGCAAGACGCTGGCCGAGCAGGGTGTCAACCGCGAGGTGGTGCCGCCTTACTACAGCGTGAAGGAAGCCGTTTTCCCCTTCGTCAAGTTCCCCGGCGTCGATACCATTCTCGGGCCGGAGATGAAGTCCACCGGCGAGGTCATGGGCGTGGGCCAAAGCTTTGGCGAAGCCTTCGTCAAGTCGCAGCTTGCGGCCGGCGCCTGGCTGCCCGAGTCGGGCACGGTGTTCATCAGCGTGCGCGCGCAGGACAAGCCACGCGCGGTCGAGGTTGCCCGCGGCCTGAGCTCGCTGGGCTACAAGATCATTGCCACGCGCGGCACGGCAGCGGCCATCGAGGCAGCCGGTCTGCAGGTGCAACTGGTGAACAAGGTCACGGAAGGGCGTCCGCACATTGTCGACATGATCAAGAACGGCGAGATCGCGCTGGTCATCAACACGGTCGAGGAGCGTCGCAACGCCATTGTGGATTCGCGCACGATACGCACGAACTCCCTGCTGGGGCGGGTCACTTTCTTTACCACCATTGCCGGTGCAAGCGCTGCGGTCGAAGGGCTGCAATATCTGCGCCATGGCGATGGCCTGAAGGTGTATTCGCTGCAAGACCTGCACGCCTCTTTGCCCGCGCAGTAAGCGCGGCGCGTCGATGCAACGCGTCTTCATCACCGGAGCGAGCAGCGGCATAGGCGCCGCGCTCGCTCTTTTTTATGCGCGGCGCGGCGCTCAGGTGGCGCTGCTGGGGCGGCGTGAGGATGCCTTGCTGGCTGTGCTGCGCGAGCTGCCGCCACCTGCCGCATCCGGGCCGGAGGGCGGGCATCGCGTGTATGTGGCCGATGTGCGCGACAGGCCGGCGCTGCATGCTGCGGCGGTGGACTTCCTGAAGGACGGACCGGTCGATATCGTGCTGGCCAGCGCAGGCATCAGCGTGGGTACGCTTACCGAAGCCCTGGAAGATTTCGATGTGTTCGGTGCGGTCATGTCCACGAATGTGAATGGCACGGTGGCCACTTTCGAACCCTTTATCGCATCCATGAAGCAGCGAGGACAGGGCTGGCTGGTGGGTATTGCCAGCGTGGCGGGAGTGCGCGGACTGCCTGGCGCGAGCGCCTACAGCGCTTCCAAGGCGGCGGTGCGCTGCTATTGCGAGAGCCTGCGCGTCGAGCTCAGGGGCACGGGCATCCATGTGGTCACCATTGCGCCTGGGTTTATCAAAACTCCCATGACGGCGCGCAATCCCTACAAGATGCCTTTTCTCATGCCGGTGGAACGCTTCGTGGAGCAGGCGGCGGCCGTCATCGACCGGGGCAGCAGCTATAAGGTGATTCCCTGGCAGATGGGCATCGTGGCCAGGCTGCTGCGCCTGGTGCCCAACAGGCTGTACGACTATTTTGCTGCGGGGCGCAAACGCAAGCCGCGGCGCTCGTCGGAAGGCGGATGATTCAGGCTGGCAGGCCCCGCTCCCCGAGCGAGATGGCAGTCCTGCCGTGCGAAGGTTATGCGCTCGAGCGCTTTCTACTGCTCCACGGCCACGGGTATGACGCGATGGATGGATCGTCCGGAAGCGTCGATTGCCACGACGACAGGCATGTTCTCCACCGTGAATTCGTACATGGCCTCCATGCCAAGATCTTCATAGGCCAGTATCCGTGCTGAGCGAACTGCCCGGGATACCAGGTAGGCAGCGCCTCCCACTGCAATGAGGTAGGCGCTGCCTGCTTTGCGAATTGCGTCGCGAGCCATTGGGCCGCGTTCGGCTTTGCCTATGGTGATCAGCAGCCCCGTGTTTTCCAGCAGGGCCGGCATGAACTTATCCATGCGGGCGGCTGTGGTGGGGCCGGCAGGCCCGACAGCTTCGCCGGCGATGGGGTCTACCGGGCCCACGTAATAGATCGCCCGTCCTCGCAGATCGACCGGCAGTGGTTCCCCTCGATGCAGGCTGTCGGCCATGCGTTTATGGGCGGCATCGCGTCCGGTAATCAGCTTACCGGACAGCAGCAGCGTGTCGCCTGCTTTCCAGTGGGCCACGGTCTCCTTGGACAGCTCATCCAGATTGACGGGTATTCCACCCTGGACAGGCATGCCATCGGGAATGCCGGCCCAAATGGCCTGGTCGGGGGAGGGCAGTATGGCTGGCCCCGAGCCGTCCAGCGTGATGGATATATACCGCGTGGCGGCACAGTTTGGCAGGATCGCGACTGGGAGCAGCGCTGCGTGGGACGGCGCATGTTCGACCTTGACGTCCAGTACAGTAGTGTTGCCGCCCAGGCCTTGGGCACCGATGCCTAAGGCATTGATCCGCTTATACAGCGTCAGACGCAAGGCTTGCGCGGCGTCCTGAGGACCGTGATCGGCGAGCTGCTGGATGTCGATAGGCTGGTAGAGCGAACGCTTGGCCATCATCATTGCCTGTTCAGGGCTTCCCCCCACGCCAACGCCAAGCACACCCGGCGGGCACCATCCCGCACCCATTCCGGGTATCTGGTCCAGGATCCAGTCCTCTACGGAATCACTGGGGTTGAGCATGGTATAGCGTGCCTTGACGTCTCCGCCGCCGCCTTTGGCGACGACGGTAAGTTCCAGGGTGTCGCCTTCGACCAGTTCCACATAGACGATGGCAGGCGTGTTGTCGCCCGTATTGGTCCGTGCGCCCAGGGGATCGCGAACCATGGAGGCGCGCAGCGGATTTCCGGGATGGGTATAGGCCAAGCCTACCGCGCGATTAGCCAAAGCCTGCAGGCTCGGCGTCGGACTCTCTGCGCTCCTGATGCAGGCATCCATGCCCAGACGGGCATAAACATGGACCACACCGGTGTCCTGGCATAGTGGCCGGTGTCCGGTTGCCGACATCTTGCTGTTTACCAGGAGCTGCAGCAGGGCATTGCGTGCAGGACCCGGGGCTTCCGTGTCATAGGCCCGCTTCAGCGCCTGCACGAAATCCGGCGGGTGGTAATAGCTGACGTGCTGGAGGGCTTCGGCGATGCTGGTTACAACATCCTGGGCGTCGATCTGGCCGCGCATTCTGACTCCGTTCTTATTTCAGGCTGATTCCAGCCTGTTTGATGACATCGGCCCAGCGTTTGCCTTCCTCGGCTGTAAACGCCTGAAAGGCGGCCGGTGAGTATTCCGTATCGGTCAGGAGCCGGATGCCCTGGCTGGTCATGGATTGTGTAAACGCCTGCTGGCTCATTGCCTTCTTGTAGGCATCGTACAGCGTTGCAATGACTTCTTTGGGCGTTCCCTTAGGCGCATAAAGACCGTACCAGGTGGCAACCTGAAAGCCGGGTACTGCATTTTCTGTCATCGTGGGTACGTCAGGGAATTGTGCCATGCGCTCTGCAGACGTCAGACTCAGGGCGCGCACCTTGCCGCCCTTGACCTGAGGTAACGCCGTATTGGTCTGGTCAAACATGGCGTCCACTTGCCCGCCCATCAGGTCGTTGAGCGCGGGGCCTGCACCCTTGTATGCGATAGGCTGTATTTCCATACCGGCTTTGGCGGCAAACATTGCGGCCACCAGATGCGAGGTGGAACCTACGCCTGCATTGCTGAAATTGAGCGATTTGGGATTTTTGCGCGCAAAGTCCACCAGCTCATTGATGGTCTTGAATTTGGACTGTGATCCGACCAGCAGCACCAGCGGCGTGTCGGGAAAGCGAAATACCGCCTCGAAGTCTTTGACCGGGTCATAGCGCAGGTTGTCATAGAGCGATGGCGCTGCGGCCATGTAGCCAATATGTCCCACCAGAAAGGTATAGCCATCGGGATCGGCGCGAGAGACTTTCGTGGCGCCTATAGTGCCGCCGGCGCCTGGAGAGTTCTCGATCACAATGGATTGGCCGAGCTGCTCGGATACCTTGTTGGCAATATTGCGTGCCATGGCATCGGTCGGCCCGCCGGCGGAGAAGGGCACGACCCAGGTAATGGAGTGACTGGGGTAGTTGTCTTGGGCCAGGGCCTGCGAAGTGAGCGGCAGGGCGGCTGTCGCAGTGAGCGCAGCCAGTACTGTAATAGCGATTTTTTTCATTTTGTCTCCCGATTGGTAGATGGTGTGTGGACGACGGATGCGTTCGTGCACGAACTGAGGTGTTGCGTTGAGGTCTGCTTCTTAGCTCTGGCGCCAGGCAAGCATGCTGTCGACCATGTTTTGTGCGCTGCCAAGGTAGTTCGCGGGATCGCAGAGTCGGTCTATGGCAGCTTTGTCGAGCCTGGCGGTGACGTCTGGACTCTCATACAGCACCTGAGCCAAAGGCAGGTGCAAGGTGGCCGCTTTGCGGCAGGCGTCGTACACAATGTCGTGGGCGGTCTGGCGGCCTAGATGCGGCGCCAGGCCCATCATTACGGCTTCTGCCACAATCAGCCCCCCGGACAGGTCAAGGTTCTGGCGCATGCGGTCCACATCGACCTCAAGGCCCGCCAGCATGAATTTCGCCTGATTCAACGCGCCCGATGTCAGCACAAACGCTTCGGGGATCGCTGACCATTCAATATGCCAGGGACCGGTGGCGCGTTCGAAGTCCTGCATCATCGCGTCAAGCGCGAGCCCCGCATGCTGGCGCACGATCTTGGCGGCGCTCCACATCAGTTCGCAGGAAATCGGATTGCGCTTCTGCGGCATGGTGCTGGATGCGCCACGGCCTTTAACAAACGGCTCGAAAACTTCGCCTAGTTCATTGGTCATCATCAGCATGACGTCCAGACCGATCTTGCCCAGGGATGAGGTGATCAGTCCCAGGCACTGTACTGTTTCCGCCAGGCCATCCCGCGCGACGTGCCAGGTGATGGGAGCCGTCGCGAGACCAAGTTCTTTCATGAGTGCAGTCTGGACGGACAGGCCCTGTTCACCCAGCGACGCCAGTGTTCCCGCGGCCCCCCCGAGCTGCCCGATGAGAACGCGGGGTTTTAGTTGTGCAAGGCGTTCCCTGTTGCGCCGTATGGCGAGCAGCCACACGGCGGCCTTGTAGCCGAACGTGATGGGCAGTGCGTGCTGCAGATGCGTGCGGCCTGCCATGGGCGTGTCCCGATAGCGTTCGGCGAGTTCGGTGAGCAGGCCGTCGACGGCTTCGAGGTCTTGTTCAATCAGTGCCAGGGCATCGCGGATCTGCAGCACGGTTGCCGTGTCCATGATGTCCTGTGTCGTGGCGCCCCAATGCAGATATTCGCCCTCTGGTCCGCAGATTTTTGCCAGCTGATGCACGAGCGGGAGGATGGGGTATCCGACGATTTCGGTTTCTGCCTTGAGTGCTGTGAAATCTATTTTGGATACATCGGCGCGTTTTGTAATCGCTTTGGCGGCCGTGGCGGGGATGATGCCCATTGCGCCCTGCACCACAGCCAAAGCGACCTCTGTTTCGATATAACGGGCTACGGTGGCCTGGTCATCAAAGACGGCGCGCATGGGCGCCGTCCCGAACATGTCTTTGAAGAGGCTGGATTCGAGCATTGAAATAGGCATTTAAAAGTCCGGTCTTTATAAGTTGTTCGAACATATTAAATGTATAGGGTTTAATATGTCAAACTTTCATGACTGGCTTTACGACAATGGCTCTATGAGTTCAATGCGCTTTACTGAAATTGCTACCGTGCTGATACGCAGGATAGGGGACGGTGTCTACGCCGTTGGCACCCTTATGCCGACCGAGAAAGACTTGATGGAAGAATTCGGGACCAGTCGGCATACGGTGCGGGCCGCCTTGCAGCAATTGCAGGATGCGCGCCTTGTCTCGCGACGGCGGGGCAGCGGCACCTTGGTTGAGGCACGAACCGCGCCGACCGGGTTCGCACAATCACTGGGTTCACTTGAGGATTTGGTTGAGCTTGCAGCGACCAGCCCCCGCCAGCTCAAGTCTGTGCGGGAAATCGTGATGGATCAGGACTCGGCTCGGGAGTTGAAGGTAGGCGCGGGCACACGGTGGCTTTGTTTCAGTTCTGTGCGGCTGGGACGGGATCAGACGCCAATGGTGCTGACCGATGTCTATGTGGATGTGCGCTACCGAGGCGTCAAAAGTGCGGTAAAGGCTTCGCCGGAGAAACTTATTTCAGATGTGATTGAAGCTCAGTATGGGGTGCATATCATGTCGGTGCAGCAAGATATCAGCGCGTGCACGTTGCCGGATCAGGTTGCCGAACGGCTTCAGGCAGCGCCTGGCGGGCCTGGTCTATTCATTCTGCGCCAGTATCGGGATGCCGCTCAGAATATTGTCGCGGTCTCGACCTCCTACCATCCCGCTGATCGCTATAAATTTTCGACGACGCTCTTGCGCGAGAAGTAGGCTGGGCGGATGCGCCGAGGCGTCCGGGCTGCCTGTCCATGCCGATCAACGCCTGGTTGTGGTGTTGTCCAGAGGATATACCGGACGACCCAGTTTCCGGAAAGGAAACAGATCATAGTTGGAACTGGTGGCCCCGACGCTGTCGCATTCCACGTAATTGCTGGCGATGGGGAAAAACACCGGCCGACAGTACATCCGGGATTTCAGGAGCACATAGTCGAACGAGCGCGGATCAACGCCGACGCAGGTAAACACGCCCAGGTCCCAAGGTTCATGTGTTTTCTCCGTGACCACGACGCTGACGCCATTGAAGGCAAACAGCGCGGTCCGGCCCATGCTGCACTTCATGCCACGGTAGGTCGGTCCTGAAATAACGTATTCTCCAGGGCTCAGGCGCACGACGGTGCCGCTTACCTCCATGGGGGTCTTGCGCACGCCCATGCTGACGAGTTCCTGCTTGTTGCCCAGGGTAAGCGTCAGGGCGGCGCCTTCGCCGGCTTCAAACATGCGCGCGACGGACTCAGGATCGCACAGCGGGCCGACGGCGATATTGCTCAGTCCCTGGGCAAGCGCTTCCTGCAGTACATCCATGGTGTCGCAGGTTCCGCCGGACATGCAGTTATCGCTATGATCCAGCAATAGTACGGGTCCGTCCGGGTTGCCGCATTGCGGATGGGCGCTGCCTTTGTGTTGCGCGAGCGTCTTGGCCTTGGCGATGGAGGCCTGCAGCGGCTCGCTGACATAAACAAAGCCTTCGCGATCGGCCCAGATGTCGTCGGCCAGGCGGTCTGCGATTTCCTGGGCGGCGTGCTTATCCTTGCCGACGACGATGACGCTCAGACAGGGCGCCGGTATGTCAGCCAGTGAAAAGCCTGCCATCACGGAGGCGGCGAGCACCTTGCCGCTTTTTTCCAGGCTCAGTGCCTGGTTCACCGCGGCCTTCATGGAGCTGGACTGCGTGGCGCTTTTCAATGTATGCGTCAATAGCGGCAAGGGTCGCCACGCCAGCGCTGCGGTGGTTTTTCCGGCAAGCATGTCAAGCAGGATGCGGCCTGCAAGCTCGCCCGTTTCGTACATGTCTATGTGCGGGTATGTCTTGAAACCCACGATGATGTCTGCATTGTCGATCATCTTCTGCGTGACGTTGCCGTGCAGATCCAGGGCCACGGCGACAGGTACGCCAGGGCAGAGCGTCTTGAGACGTTCCAGCAGATCACCTTCGCCGTCATCGGAGTTTTCCACCACCATGGCGCCATGCAGATCGAGCATGATGGCATCGCAACCGGGTGCTGCATCCAGGATGCGTTGCGTCATGGTCTTATAGGCTTGCGCATCGACCGGTCCGCTGGGGTTGGCCGTTGCCGACAAAGGGGTTTCAATCTGCGCCCCGGCCTGTTCGGCCAGATCGATAAAGGCGCCCATGGCGGTCTGTGCGCCTTTATTGGCCTGATAGGCGTCCTGATCGTAATCGGGCCCGTTGATGCCGAAGGCTTCAATGGGGGTGGGAACAGGCGAGAAGGTATTGGTCTCGTGATTCAGGCGGGCGATGAGTATCTTCATGCTTGCTGTTCCTTGCCTGCGTTGCCGGCCTGCTCGAGCATGGCTTGCAGCAATACATTGCAGCCGGCCTCTATGTGCTCCGGCCGTGCGTCCTCGATTTCGTTATGGCTGATGCCGTCTTTGCAGGGAATGAAAATCATGGCGGTGGGTGTGATGCGGGCCAGGTATACGGCATCGTGTCCGGCGCCGCTGACGATATCCATGGTCGACAGGCCAAGCCCTTTGCCTGCCTTGCGAACGGAGTCGATCAGCTCGTCGTGAAAGGGTTGCGGCGGAAAGTAGACAACCTGCCTGAGGTCTATGTCCACCTGTCCTTCGTGCTGCAGTCGTTCAACGACGGCTTTGAGCGCATTGTCCATGGTGGTCAGCACGCTGTCTTCGGCGGCTCTCAAATCGATGCTGAGCTTTACCGTGCCAGGAATGACATTGCGGGAGTTTGGAAAACAGCTTATCGATCCCACGGTTGCCCGCGCATGGGGAGC
This sequence comes from Pusillimonas sp., assembly GCA_048270225.1. GTDB lineage: Bacteria > Pseudomonadota > Gammaproteobacteria > Burkholderiales > Burkholderiaceae_B > Allopusillimonas. The sequence continues at coordinate 57,175 of JBLWTG010000001.1, forward strand.
ATGATCCAAGGCAATGCCGTTGATCTCAGTAACAAGCCGGGATGCGGCGAGCAGCGCATCTTTGCGCAACTCCATTGGCGTCGGGCCGGCGTGCGCCTCCATGCCGCTGACCACGACGTCGTACCATCGCTGGCCCAGCGCGCCTGTGACGGCGCCGATAACCGTCTGCCTGGCTTCGAGGATGGGACCCTGCTCGATATGGGCCTCGAAATACGCTTTGATCGGAAAGCTTGCGGCAGGCGTTGTGCCGGCATAACCGATACGGCGCAGTTCGTCGCCCACTGTTTTGCCTTCCGCGTCTGTCTGCTCGAGCGTATCGGCCAGGGGAAACGCGCCTGCAAAAACGCCGGACCCCATCATGACGGGCACAAAGCGCGAGCCTTCTTCATTGGTCCAGACCACGATTTCGACAGGCGCTTGCGTCTGGATTCCCTGGTCGTTCAGGCTGCGCACCACCTCAAGCCCGGCCAGCACGCCGAAGTTGCCGTCGAATTTTCCTCCGGTAGGCTGGGTGTCGATATGGCTGCCGGTCAATACGGGCGGCAGTGAGTTGTCCAGGCCCGGCCGGCGCGCAAAGATATTGCCGATTTCATCTACACGCAGCTCGCAGCCTGCTTCCCTGGCCCACTGGACGAACAGGTCCCGCCCCTGCCTGTCCAGATCGGTCAAGGCCAGCCGGCATACGCCGCCTTTGGGTGTGGCGCCTATCTTTGCCAGTGACATCAGCGAGTCCCACAGGCGTGCTGCATTGATGCGCAGGGTGTCCGCCTTGTTCGTTACCGTATCCATATTCGTCTTCCTGAGAGTTGAGTCTATTCAGCGACGCCTACGCCGAGATACTTGTCCTTTACATAGGCGTCTGCGGTAAAGGCGGCATTGTCGTTCTGGTAAACGATTCGTCCGCTTTCCAGTATGTAATGCCTGTCGGCCAGCTGGGTGCATACTTCCAGGTTCTGTTCAACCAGCAGAATCGAGATGCCGCTTTGCCTGATCAGCTTGAGTCGTTCTACGATTTCTTCCACGATAACAGGCGCCAGCCCTTCTACAGGTTCGTCGAGAATCAGCAGTTCGGGCGCGTTCATCAGCGCCCGGCCTATGGCCAGCATTTGCTGTTCCCCGCCCGATAACTGTGCGCCGCCGTTGCGCCGGCGTTCCTTCAGGCGCGGGAATATTTCATAGATGTCGTCCAGCGACCATTGCGAAGAGGGGTGGGCCGCCAGCTTGAGGTTTTCTTCTACTGTCAGCACACGGAATATGCCGCGATGCTCGGGAACAAAGCACAGGTTTCGATCGGAGATCCTGTGCGTAGGCAATCGCGTGATGTCCTCGCCCTTGAAGGTGATGCTGCCCTGGCTGGCGGGTACGATGCCCATGATGCATTTGAGCGTGGTGGATTTGCCGGCGCCGTTTCGGCCGAGCAGGCAGACCAGCTCTCCCTTGCCGATGGTCAGGGACACGTCCTGCAGAATATGGCTTTGCCCATAATAGGCATGCACGCCCTCAAGACAGAGCAGCATCAGCCACCTCCTGTAATCATGTTGCCAAGATAGGCCTGGCGCACGGTGGGGTCGGCCTTTACTTGCGCTGGTTTGCCCTCGGACAGCACCTTGCCAAGATGCATGACGGTAATCGTGTCGGAGATATCCATGACGATATCCATATTGTGTTCTATGAGCACGACGGTGAGTTCTTCACGCAGGCTGCGAACGATGTGCTTCATGCCGCCGATGTCGTTCACGCCCATGCCCGAGGTGGGTTCGTCCAGAAAGATGATGGCTGGCCGGGCGGCGAGTGCCATGCCCACTTCCAGCCGCCGCTGCTGGCCGTGCGACAGCCGGGCGCTGATCTGGTCGAGCTGATGCTCAAGCTCCACACGTTTGGCGACCGAGGAGATCACGTCATCATGGGTATTGCGCAGCAGCGCCTTGGACCAGAAGTGCAGGGCCTGCCCAGGCTGTATGCCCTGTGCTGCGATTCTCAGGTTTTCCCGTACGGTCAGGGTGGGAAACAGAGACGTTACCTGAAACGATCTGGCCATCCCCAGCTGCACGCGTTGATAGTCGGCCAGTGCGCCAATTTCTTTTCCGTTCAGCAGGATGGAGCCTGAGGTCAACGGCACGGTGCCTGTCAGGGAATGAAAGAGCGTTGTCTTGCCCGCGCCGTTTGGACCGATGACGGAGTGTATGGTGTTGGGCTGTACGCACAGGTTCACGCCCGATACCGCCTGGAATTTGCCGTAGCACTTGACGATATTCTTTGCGTGGAGAATGGGCTGTGTCATAAGGGTCCCTTGCGTATCCGCGCAGCGCGCCTGTCGGTTGAACACAGCTTGCGTGCAAGTATGCTGCAGGCGCCCCACAGGCCTCCCTGCATGTACAGGCTGATCGCCATCAGCAGCAATCCGAACAGCAACAGCCAGCGCGGCCAGAGCGCCGACAGCCAATCGGAAACAATCACATAGAAGGCAGCGCCCAGCACGGAAGCGATGAGCTTGCCTGTGCCTCCGAGGACGGTCACCAGCAGAATGATTTCACTCATGTGATAGTTGATGCTGGTCAGGGGCGCGATGTTGGTCATCATGGCATACAGCGCACCTGCCAGGGCAGTCACCGCGCCCGACATCATGAAGACGACCAGCTTGAAGTGAATGATGTTGTAGCCCAGCGCTGTCGCCCTTGCGGCGTTGTCCTTGATGGCCAGCAGCGTGCGTCCGAAAACGGATTCGACCACGCGTTGCAGCGCACAGTACACCAGCAGGAAAATAACCGCGACAAAGCTGTAGTACTGCCACGCGGACTGGTTGGGGAACACCGTGAAGCCGAACACCGTCAGGGGCAAGGTGGGGATGTCGAGCAGGCCGTTGTCTCCACCCGTCCACTGGGGCGTGGAGTAGGCCAGAAAATAAAACATCTGGGTCAGCGCCAGCGTGAGCATCACGAAATAAACACCTTTCTGGCGGATGGCGAGCCAGCCTACGATGCCTGCCACGAGCGCGCCGCAAAGACTCGCGGCCACAAGGACCAGCGGCATGGGCAAGCCGGTACGCGTGAGCAGAATGCCAAGCGCATAGCTGCCCACCCCGAAAAATATGCCCTGGCCAAACGAGAGCAGGCCGGCATAGCCCAGCAGTAAATTGCATCCCAGCGCAGCAAGCGCAAAAATCAGAACCTCTGATGCCAGCGAGCCCGATTCCAGGACCAGCGGCAATACCAGCACGGCAGCAAGCGCCGCCAGCGGGTATCCGTATCGCTTGAGCCAGGCAGTCATTGGCTTCTCCCCATGAGGCCGTCGGGCCGAAGGAGCAGCACAAGCGCCATGGCGACGTAAATCATCAGGCTGGCGCCCTGGGGCCAGAGCGTGCTCATTACGCTTTGCACAATGCCGACAAGCAGGCCTGCCAGCAGCGCGCCGCTGAAGCTTCCCATGCCGCCGACGACCACCACCACAAAGGCCACAGCCAGCGCTTCAATGCCCATGAATGGCTCGACGCCGCGCAGTGGCGCGGCCAGTACGCCTGCAAGGCCGGCGGTCGCTGCACCGAGCGCAAACGTCAGCCCGAAGATCCGGTACACATTGATACGCAGCAGGGTGACCATTTCGGCCGATTCGCTGCCTGCCCGGATGATGCTGCCCAGTCTGGTGCGCTCGAGCAACAGCCACAGTGCGAACGCAAGCACCATGGAGAACGCGATCAGAAAAAGCCGGTACTTGGGGTAGATGAAGGATCCCCACATGACGACGCCCTTCAGGGAGTCGGGCGGCGCAACGTTCACGCCGACGGGGCCCCAGTAGATGATGACCAGTTCCTGGATGGCCCAGGCAAGCCCCAGAGTGAACAGAATATGGAACTCGTGCGGCAGGTCGTACATCCGGCGCAACAGCAGTCGCTCTATGAGCCAGGCGCACAGGCCTACCACGATGGGGCCGATGATCAGCGCCAGCCAGAAACTGACCCCTAGCTGGATCAGTTGGTAGCAGGCATAGGCGCCAATCAGGTAAAACGCGCCATGTGCAAAATTCACAAAGCGCAGCAGGCCGAACACGATGGACAGGCCGACGGCAAGCAGGAAATAAATCATCCCTATCCCGATGCCGTTGATGACCTGCAGCAGATATAGATTCATATTGGCCTGCCTGAGGTCAGGAGATTGCCTTGCAACCAGCCGCTTCGGGCGTCAGAAAGGATTGTCCGCCGTGGACGATCTCCGCATAGTCATCGGCGTTTTTCATGGCGGCCTTAGCCTTGCCTTTGAGCAGATAGTAGTTCTTGATCACCTGATGGTCTGCTTTGCGTATCGTCTCTTTGCCGGTGAGTCCGTCGTACTCGGTACCCTCCATGGCGGTGATGACCTTGCCGGGATCGGTGGAGTTGGCCTTTACGATGCCGTCTGCGATCATTTTGGTGATGATGTAGGCACCTGCCAGGCTGTAGTTGGGGTTGATCTTGTACTTCGCCTTTGTCTGTTCGACCAGTTGGTGATTTAGCGGCGAGTCGATGGTGTGCCAGTATTGAACGCCGAAGTACACATCCGCGCACAGGTCGGCGCCCAGCGATTCGAATTGTTCCAGCCCCGACGCCCATGCCATGAGAATGATGGTATTGCTCTTCATGCCGAAGCTGATGGCCTGGCGCAGCGCCTCGGAGCTCTGGGAGCCAAAGTTCAGCAGGACCAGTACATCGGGTTTTGCAGCCATGGCATTCGTCAGGTAGCCGCTGAACTCGCGCTCATCCAGCGAGTGGTAGCTGTTGCCGACGTGCTCCAGCCCGTTTTCTTTCAGGATATCCTTGGTGGCCTTGAGCAGGCCCTCGCCGAACACATACTGGGGGGTGATGGTGTACCAGCGCTTGGCGTCCGGATGGAGTTTGATCAGGGGGCCGACGGTTTCCCGCACGGCGCCATACGTGGGCACCGACCACCGGAATGTGGCGCGATTGCAGTCCGAGCCCGTGATTTCGTCTGCCCCGGCGGTGGTGACCAGAATCCCGCCCAGTTTGTTCAAGCTTTTGCCCATGGCCAGCGCTTCAGAAGACAGGATGCCGCCCACAAAAAAACGGGCCTTTTTCTGCTCGAACAGATCCTGGACCTGGCGAATGGCAGTGGCTGGTTTGCCTTGCGTATCGATCACATCATAGGCAAGCGGGTGTCCAAGCAATTGCTTGGTTTCTTCCGTGAATAACCGTACGCCCATTTCGGCAAACTTGCCGTTGGCGGCAAAGGGGCCGGACATGGGGTTGGGTGCGCCAAACAGTATTGCATCCTGTGCCGCAAACGCCGTGCGTACGGGCAAGGTCATTGTGAGGGCGGAAACGCCTCCGAGCTTGAGCAAGTTTCTTCTGTTCATGATTTCTCCGCGTCGCGTTCTGGTGAGTTATAGATCGGCGGGCAAGCGGCACCCGTTGGCTGACAGATCAGTGTAGGCTGGAAAAATGCTAGCAGAAGCGTTCAGGAAAAAACCAATACAGCGTGGTTAAAATTTCCAACTGTACCGGTAATTGGTGAGCTTACTGTACTGTGCGCGGCGGGCAGAGTGGGCAGAGGGGGCTGGGCAGGGTATTCGCTCCGGGCGCCTGGAGAACCATTCTGGGCGCGAGTGCAGCGCACTGGCCCGGATGTGTGTCAGGCAGACACTTCGCCATCCACATAAAACCATCGCCCGTCCTGCAGGACGAAGTTGCTCAGTTCCGTCATGCGGTGCCCGCGTCCTGCCTCGCGATAGCGGGCGGTAAAGCGCACCTGGGCGTGGGATGCGTCGATCTGGCGGTGATCATGAATGGTCAGGCCCAGCCACTTCAGCCCTGGCGCCGTGCTGTCGGGCGTCAGGGAGGCGCGCGACGGGCGCGTGGAGGGATGCCAACTGGCGAGCAGGTAATCGATATTGACCAGCGTATAGGCCGTGTAGCGCGAGCGCATCAGGCGCTCGGCGGTGGGGGCGGCATGGCCTTCCTCGACGAAAGGGCGACAGCAGTGTTCGTAGGCGGGCGTGCCTGGTGCGCCGCCGCAGGGACAGGGAGACGGGGCAGGTTTGCGCGGTTTCGACATGGGTGGGTCCGTGGGTTTGGTGCTGGTCGGCTGCGGCTGGTGTGTGTTGAGGGATCAGATTATCCGAAGATCGGGGCCATGGCGCGTATGTTTTCGAGAAACTGGCGCAGCCTGGCTGGATAGTAGCGCCCATGAGGGTAGACCAGATGGACGGGCAGGGCAGGCGCGTGCCATTCGGGTGCGAGATGCAGCAGACGCCCCTGGGCGATGTCGTCGGCGACCAGCCAGGCGGATACCAGTCCCGCGCCTACACCGGCCAGTGCTGCATTGCGCAAGGCGTACAGGCTGTCAGTGATCATGCGGGGCTTGATGGCAAAGCGGTGGGTCTGGCCATCGGGGCGCCGCAGCAGTGAGACCTCATTGCGGTAGAACGTCAGGAATGCCAGCCAGGGCAAGTTTTGCAGGGCTTGCGGGTGCGTGGGCAAGGGCACGTCCCGCACGAGTTGAGGCGCTGCCACGACGATACGCGGGATGTCGAACAGTTTGACGGCCACGACTGAAAGGTTGTCGATTGCGCCGACCTGTATGGCGCAGTCTATGCCTTCGGCGATGAAGTCAGGTCGCCTGTCTGAAAGCAGCCATTCGACGGAGACGCGAGGATAGCGCGCCAGATAGGCTGTCAGGGGCGCGACAAAGTGTTCCTGGCCGAAGGCATGCGGGACCAGTACGCGCAGGGTGCCTTCGGGCTCGTTCAGGGTGCCGCGCAAGTCGGCTTCCATGGCTTGCCAGTTGTCCAGCAGATCCTTGGCATGGGCGAAGCAGCGTTCGCCGTCTTCGGTAAGCTTCATGACGTGCGTGGAACGTTGAAGCAGGCGCAGGCCGAGGCTGCGCTCCAGCGCCTGCAGCCGCCGGCTGACGGTGGGCTGGCTGGTATGCATTTGCGCCGCGGCCGCCGACAGGCTGCCTGTTTCGACGATGCGCACAAAGGTCTGCATGAGCTCGAGGCGGTCAACGCCAGGGTTTCCCGATTCTTTCATGCGTTAAATGTATAACAAATCTACGATTTGGGCCACTACCGCTGAGTGTGATGCGCAGGCAGAATGCAATCCATCGGTAAACACGAGGATTTGTCATGCTGCTTATTCAAGATACACATACATCATGCGTTGCAGAGCAGTCGTCCGCAAGCATGGCTGCCAGGGCGGAGAAAAAGGTCGGGATGACCCCTTCGCTGGTGCTGCTACTGGCGGCGGGCGCCGGTTTGAGTGTGGCCTCCCTGTATTACAGCCAACCCATGCTGGGCATACTGGCTGCGGACATCCAGGCCAGTGATCGCATGATCGGACTGGTGCCGACCTTGACACAGCTGGGCTATGCGTTGGGCATTCTGCTGCTGGCGCCGCTGGGTGATCGCTATGACCGGCGCACCATCATTCTCTGGAAAGCTGTCCTGCTGGCCGGCGCATTGCTGCTGAGCGGCATGGCGCCGGGCGTGACGTGGCTGCTGGCGACCAGTCTGATGATCGGCGTGACGGCGACCATGGCGCAGGACATCGTGCCGGCAGCGGCAATGCTGGCGCCGGATGCGCAGCGGGGAAAAATGGTGGGCACGGTGATGACGGGGCTGCTGCTGGGTATTCTGCTGTCGCGGGTGATCAGTGGTTTCAGCGCGGAGCAGTTCGGATGGCGTTCCGTGTATGTTGCTGCCGCGTTCGGCGTGGGCATGATTGCGGTGGCGATATGGCGCGGTGTGCCTCGTATACGTCCGACGACAGACCTGAAGTACACGGCGTTGATGGGGTCGATGATAGGACTATGGCGTCGGCACAAGGCCTTGCGCCAGGCGGCCTACGCACAAGGTCTGCTCTCGGTTGGTTTCAGTGCGTTCTGGTCAACGCTGGCCGTCATGCTGCATCAGGCGCCGTTTCATCTGGGCAGCACGGTTGCCGGACTGTTTGGCCTGGCGGGCGCGGCCGGCGCGCTGGCTGCGCCGTTTGCGGGACGGCTCGCCGACCGTCGCGGCCCCGAGCTGGTGGCCAGGCTGGGAGCAGGGCTGGCCGCCATCGCTTTTGCCGCCATGCTGTGTGCGCCGTGGTTGAGCCCGCACGCTCAACTCGTGCTGATTCTGGTGGGGACGATAGGTTTTGACTTCGGTGTGCAGGCGACCCTGATTGCGCACCAGACCATGGTCTACGGTGTTGATCACAGCGCAAGAAGCCGGCTCAATGCCTTGCTGTTCACCGGCATGTTTATCGGCATGGCGGGCGGCGCAGCACTGGGCAGTCTGGTGCTGGCGCAATACGGTTGGTCGGGACTGGTGATGCTGGCAACGTTGTCTTCCCTGGGGGCGTTGGCGGTGCGGGTGCTGGCCGCCCGGAGGGATTGAAGGGTGGGCTAGATCACATCGTCGAGCGCGGCTTCGCTCAGATGCGTGGTACGGCCCCACTCCATCAGTGTCCAGCTGCCCTGGTCATCAATGCAGAACTGGTTGATGCTGGCGTTCAGAATGGGCGCCGGGCGGGGTGTTTCCAGGCTGACGCCGGCAGCCTTGCGCCAGGCCATATCGATGACGCCGCCATGCGAGAACGCCAGGATGCGCTTGCCGGCATAGCGTTGTGCCAGCTCGCTGAACGCTTGAACGATACGCTGATGGAATTGCGACAGGGATTCTCCCTGGTCGATCTGCCAGTCGGGCGCGTCGAAGGCGACCTGGTTGTCGTGTTCTGCCTCAAGCCGGGCCCAATCGAGACCTTCATAGATGCCGTAGTTGCGCTCGCGCAGTGGACTGCAGTGCGTGATGGGCTTGTCTAAATGGCCGGCGGCGATGCGTGCCGTTTCGGCGGCGCGGCTCAGGTCGCTGCTCAGGATAATGTCGATTTCCTCGGCGAAATGGGGCGGGCGCAGCGTCAGCGCCAACTGCCGGGCTTGCCGCAGGCCGGTGTCATTGAGGGGGATGTCGCGCCAGCCCTGCAGTCGCCGGTCTGCATTCCATTGGGTTTCGCCGTGGCGTATCAGCCAGAAAGTTGTCGTGGTCATGGGCATATTGTATTGAATTGCGCGTTGCGTCCGGAAGCGGGGAGCGAGGGCGGGGGCTGCCAGGAGTGTCGCAGTGGCGCTGCATGGGCGGGTCTGCGGGGCAGCGTGTTTCTTGCCGCATGCAGGTCCCTGGCCGTAAACTCCTGCCTCAGGCAAGATCCGCGCTGTCTGCGCGGGGCGCTCACTCGCCGCTCATGGCTTGCTTCCGTCCTCCAACAAGAACAGATAAAGGTCCCCCACGATGTCATCCCCTTCCTATTTCCCCCGCTGGCGCAAAGTGCAGGGCGGCGCCAGCAGCCTGGTCGTGCAGCCCGACGAGCGCCTGGGCTGGCCGCAGAACGTGGCCATGGGCGCGCAGCACGTTGTGGCCATGTTCGGCTCCACGATTCTGGCGCCCATACTCATGGGCTTCGATCCGAACATCTGCATTTTGATGTCGGGCATAGGCACGCTGATTTTCTTTGTCTTTGTCGGAGGGCGGGTGCCCAGCTATCTGGGGTCGAGCTTTGCCTTTATCGGCGGTGTGGTGGCAGTCACGGGATATGCCGGGCCGGGCATGAATCCAAATATAGGGGTGGCGCTGGGGGCCATTATTGTCTGCGGGCTGGTCTATACGCTGATCGGTCTGCTGGTGTGGTGGATGGACGCGAAGTCGGGCGGCGCGGCCGTGCGCATCAATGCCTTGATGCCGCCGGTGGTGACCGGCGCGATCGTGGCGGTGATCGGGCTTAATCTGGCGCCTATCGCCGCCAAGGGCGCAATGGGCGGCTCCACTTTCGATGCCTTGATGGCGCTGATGACTGTGCTGTGCGTGGGCGGCATTGCCGTCTATACCCGGGGGGCGGTGCAGCGCCTGCTCATTCTGGTGGGGCTGCTGCTGGCCTGCGTTATTTATGGCGTGCTGACCAATGGCCTGGGCCTGGGGACGCCGATAGACTTCAGTGCAGTGGCGCAGGCGTCCTGGCTGGGTTTGCCGCGTTTTCAGGGCCCTGTGTTCGAGCCGCATGCCATCAGCGTGATTGTGCCGGTGGCCATTATCCTGGTGGCGGAGAATCTGGGCCACATCAAGGCGGTCAGCGCCATGACGGGCCGCAATCTGGATATGTACCTGGGCCGCGCCTTTGCGGGCGACGGGGTGGCGACCATGCTGTCGGGGGCCGTGGGCGGCACGGGTGTGACCACTTATGCCGAGAATATCGGTGTGATGACCGTCACCCGCATTTATTCCACGCTGGTGTTCGTGATTGCCGCCCTGATCGCCATTCTGCTCGGGTTTTCGCCCAAGTTCGGCGCCGTCATCCAGACGATTCCCGCGCCGGTGCTGGGCGGCATGTCGGTCGTGGTATTCGGGCTGATTGCGGTAGCCGGCGCGCGCATCTGGGTGGTGAATCAGGTTGATTTCAGCGATAACCGCAATCTGATCGTGGCGGCAGTTACCCTGGTGCTGGGAGCAGGCAATTTCTCCATCCAGGTCGGGGCTTTCAAACTGGATGGCATCGGTACGGCCACCTTCGGCGCCATCCTGCTCTACGCCTTGCTCAGTCGCTGCGCAAAAACGCCTGTTGAGCCGCGTGCCGGCCAAAAAAACAGTTAAATTTCAATTTCTTGCGCGAAAACTGAAGGCAATGCCCGGATGTTTGGCCGGGGGCTTGCAATTTTCTTCAAGTTTGCCGACAATGGCTACATATCCCCGGTGCATACCCAGGCCGGGGTTTTATTTTGAGCTGAACAAACTTCGCTAAACCCATAAAAATCGAGCGGGTTCTTCGGTTCAGTTCTCAGGGCGGCTTCTGCCCTCGTTACTAATTTGTTGTGGCGCTCCATGCGTGGAGCGTCTTTTTACTTTTATTCAGGAAAACTATGTCTGCGATACCGTTGACAGTTCGCGGCGCTGAGCGCCTGCAAGCCGAGCTACACCGTCTGAAGACGGTCGAGCGGCCCGAGATTATCAATGCGATTGCCGAGGCGCGTGCCCAGGGCGATCTTTCCGAGAACGCAGAATACGACGCGGCGCGCGAGCGCCAGGCTTTTGTCGAAGGGCGTATCCGTGAACTCGAGGGCACGCTTTCCAATGCCCAGATCATCGATCCCAAGGCGCTGGACGTCGAGGGCAAGGCGGTTTTCGGCGCCACGGTAGAAATCGAAGACCTGGAATCGGGCGAGCGCGTCACCTATCAGATCGTGGGCGATGTCGAAGCCGATATCCGTTCCAATCTGATTTCCGTGTCCAGTCCGGTGGCGCGCGCGCTGATCGGCAAGGGGGAAGGCGACGTGGTTGAAGTCAGGGCGCCAGCGGGCGTTCGCGAGTATGAAGTGCTCAATATCAGCTATCAGTAAAGGCTGACGGTACGGGCATGGTGTGCGCTGCGCGCTTGCGCGGCCTGTGAATCCTAGCCCGAATGGATGCAAGCCCTGGGTGCGCCAACGCAAGGTGTGGCGACTTAGCCCCAGGGCCGTTTTTATTTGGGCGCGGCGTTGGCCAGGCCTTATACTAGCGGGCTGGTCAGCGTTTTGTGGAACGCAGGCCACGCCGGGCGCCGGCACGCAGCGACATCGCGCTGCCCGCGCGGCGCGGTATTCCGTGCGCAGGGCGTTCGGCTGCAGCGCTGGCGCGGCGGGCACGCGGGGCGGCAGCGTCGGTTGCCGGCGCTTTGTCTGCAATACGAGCCGCACGGCTGGCTTTTTCGGCCTTGCGGTCATGAGTGATACCCCGGGCAGCCTGCTTTTTGGGTGTATGCGGCTCCGAAGGCTTGCGTACTGCACGGGTGGCGTTTTCGGCTTCGGCGCGGGCGCGGTTCGCTTCGACATCGGGGCGGTACAGGATCAGGGTTTTGCCCAAATGGTTGACCAGCGCGCACGACAGCGTGTCGCAGATGGTGTCCATCATGGCGATGCGGGCCTCGCGGTCGTCGCCGGCAATGCGTACCTTGATCAACTGGTGCGCGTTCAGGTTGAGGTCGATTTCTTTTAGCACAGCTTCTGTCAGGCCACGGTCGCCGATAAGGACCACCGGGCGCAGCGGATGTGCGGTAGCACGCAGAGCACTGCGTTGCTGGGATGTAATGTCGAGTTTAGGCATGGTGGAATTGTACGGGAATGGCCAAGAAAAAATTCTCAAAAGACTGGATACAGCAACATATTAACGATCCTTACGTCAAAATGGCGCAACAGAAGGGATACCGTGCCCGGGCAGCATTCAAGCTGATCGAGATTCTGGATTCCGAAAGGCTGATGAAGCCGGGCGATGTGGTCGTGGATCTGGGTTCTGCGCCGGGCAGCTGGTCGCAGGTGGCGCGCGAACGCTTGGCTGGACCGGGCGGAGTGGTGCGCGGGCGCATTATTGCTCTGGACATGCTGCCGATGGAACCTGTTGCGGGCGTGGAGTTCCTGCTGGGCGATTTTCGCGAAGACGAGGTGCTGCACCAGCTTCAGGAAATGCTGGGCGAGCAGCGTGTAGACCTTGTAATTTCCGACATGGCCCCCAATCTGTCTGGGGTGGAGTCGGCCGATTCAGCCAGAATACAGCATGTCTGCGATCTGGCCCTCGAATTTTCCCGCGAATATCTGACGCCAGGGGGCGCACTCATCGTCAAGGCATTTCATGGCAGCGGGTTTTCGCAGATTGTCGAGGAGTTCAAGCGGCACTTCCAGCGGGTGGTCGAGCGCAAGCCCAAGGCGTCGCGCGGCAAATCGTCGGAAACATTCCTCGTTGCACAGCGCCTGAAGCCCTGAAAGGCGCCGGGTTGTTACAAAACACGATTCCTTCTATCAGGTAGAATGAATTCATTGACATTCTTGTTCAGCTGCCGTACCACGCGGGGCTTAGGCAAGCCGGGATTACAAGTAGGAGATTGGCTTTGAACAACTCTTTTTCCAAGGTCGCGATCTGGATGGTGATTGCGCTCGTTCTTTTCACTGTTTTCAAACAGTTTGACGGACGCGCCGCCACTACAGACAGCGTTACCTACACGCAGTTCATGAACGATGCCCAGGCCGGCCGCATCAATAAAGTGGACATTCAGGGCGACACGCTGTACGTGACGCCGGACAGCGGCCGTCCCTATAGCCTGACCTCGCCCGGCGACCTCTGGATGGTGCCCGAGCTGGTCAAGTCCGGCGTGCAGGTGTCGGGCAAGGCGCGCGAAGAGCCGTCCTTCCTGACCAGTCTGTTCATCTCGTGGTTCCCCATGCTGCTGTTGATCGGCGTGTGGATTTTCTTCATGCGGCAGATGCAGGGCGGCGGCAAGGGCGGGGCATTCAGCTTCGGCAAGTCGCGTGCGCGCATGCTGGACGAGAACACCAATAACATCACCTTTGCCGACGTGGCCGGCTGCGACGAAGCCAAGGAAGACGTCCAGGAGCTGGTCGACTTTCTGCGTGATCCCACCAAGTTCCAGCGCTTGGGCGGACGTATTCCGCGCGGCGTGCTGATGGTGGGCTCGCCCGGTACCGGTAAAACGCTGCTGGCCAAGGCCATCGCGGGCGAAGCCAAGGTGCCCTTCTTCAGTATCTCGGGCTCCGACTTTGTCGAAATGTTCGTCGGCGTGGGCGCTGCCCGTGTGCGCGATATGTTCGAAAACGCCAAGAAGCAGGCGCCTTGCATTATCTTCATTGACGAAATCGACGCCGTTGGCCGCCAGCGCGGCGCAGGCCTGGGCGGCGGCAACGACGAGCGCGAGCAAACGCTCAACCAGTTGCTGGTCGAGATGGACGGCTTTGAAACCGGGCAGGGCGTGCTGGTGGTTGCCGCCACCAACCGTCCCGACGTCCTCGATCCCGCGCTGTTGCGTCCGGGCCGCTTCGACCGACAGGTCGTGGTATCCCTGCCGGACATCCGCGGTCGCGAGCAAATCCTTAAAGTGCATATGCGCAAGGTGCCTGTGGCAACCAATGTCGATGCACTGGTGCTGGCACGCGGCACGCCGGGCTTCTCGGGTGCCGACCTGGCCAATCTGGTCAACGAGGCTGCGCTGTTTGCGGCACGCCGCAGCGGCCGCACGGTCGACATGGCCGATTTCGAAAAGGCCAAGGACAAGATCATCATGGGTGCAGAACGCCGCTCCATCGTGATGCCCGAAGAAGAGCGCCGCAACACGGCGTATCACGAATCGGGTCACGCGCTGGTGGCGCGCATGCTGCCCAAGACCGATCCGGTCCACAAGGTCACCATCATCCCGCGCGGCCGCGCGCTGGGCGTGACAATGCAGTTGCCTGAGGGCGACCGCTACAGCATGGACAAAGAGCGTCTGCTCAATACCATTGCGGTGCTGTTCGGCGGCCGTATCGCCGAAGAGGTCTTCATGGGCCAGATGACAACGGGCGCGTCGAACGATTTCGAGCGCGCCACTGCCATCGCCCGCGACATCGTTACCCGCTACGGCATGACCGATTCCCTGGGACCGGTGGTGTATGCGGAAAACGAGGGCGAGGTATTCCTGGGCCGCAGCGTCACCAAGACCACTCATGTGTCCGAGGCCACCATGCAGAAGGTGGATCACGAGATCCGCAGCATCATCGACGAGCAGTACACCGTTGCGCGCAACATCATCGAGCAGAATCGCGACAAGATGCACGCCATGGCCAATGCTCTGCTGGAATGGGAAACCATCGATGCCGATCAGATCAAGGACATCATGGAAGGCCGTCCGCCGCGTGCGCCTCAGCCGCCTTCTTCGGGCAACGATACGTCGGACAAGACGCCTCCTGCAGGCCTGACCTCGGCAGGCGGGGACGCGGCGGCAACGCCGGTCTGAACAAAAAACAGCCAGTCAGCACTCAATGAGCAACACCGTGCTTTGTGGGCGCTTCGAGCTTGATCTCGGGCGCCCATTGTTTATGGGGATCGTCAATGTGACCCCCGATTCCTTTTCCGACGGCAATCACCATTGCGACCCGGACGCGGCTGTGCGCCATGCCCACGATTTGCTGGCGCAGGGGGCAGATATCCTGGATATCGGCGGCGAATCCACGCGTCCTGGCGCAGATCCGGTGTCGGTGCACGATGAACTGGCGCGCATTCTGCCCGTCATCGAAGGCCTGCGCGACTGCGGCGTGCCGCTGTCGGTGGATACCTTCAAGCCAGAAGTCATGCGCGCGGCGCTGGATGCGGGCGCGGACATGATCAACGATATCTACGGGCTGCGTCGTCCCGGTGCGCTCGAGGCTGTGGCCGGCTCGCGTTGCGGGCTGTGCGTCATGCATATGCAAGGCGAACCCAAGACCATGCAGCAGGCGCCGCACTACGATGATGTAGTGGGCGAGGTGCGCCGTTTTTTGCTGGAGCGCGTGCAGGCTCTGCAGGCTGCGGGCGTTTCGCGCGACCGCATTGTGCTCGACCCGGGTTTTGGTTTCGGTAAAACTGTCGAGCAGAATTACGTTTTATTGCGCAGGCTGGGCGAGATCGATGTCGAGGGGCTGCCCTGGTTGATCGGGCTGTCGCGCAAATCCATGATCGGACACGTGGTTGGCCGCGAGCCGGCCGGGCGCGTGGCCGGAAGCATTGCCGCGGCGCTTGCTGGCCTTGCGCGGGGCGCAAACATTATCCGCGTTCACGACGTGGCTGCGACGGTTGACGCGGTCAAGGTCTGGCGCACTATTGAATCCGGAGACTCTTGATGACACAGCGTAAGTATTTTGGCACCGATGGGGTGCGGGGCGAGGTAGGCGGCCCCACCATCAATGCGGAGTTCGCCCTCAGGCTGGGCTATGCGGCGGGCCGCGTGTTCGCCAGGCACCATCAGGGCGGGCGCGGGCGTCCTGCGCTGGTCATCGGCAAAGATACACGCATCTCGGGCTATATGCTTGAGTCCGCGCTGGAAGCGGGCCTGTCCGCCGCCGGCGTGGATGTGCTGCTGGCCGGTGTCGTGCCGACGCCGGCCGTGGCCTATCTGACCCGCGCGCTGCGTCTGGCCGCCGGTATTGTGATCAGTGCGTCGCACAATCCTTTCCAGGACAACGGCATCAAGTTTTTTTCCTCGCAGGGCATGAAGCTGCCGGACGACATCGAGGCGGAGATCGAGAAAGCCATCGACGAGCCGCTGGATTGCGTGGGATCGGAGGCATTGGGCCGTGCCCGTCGCCTGGAGGATTCCACGGGCCGCTACATTGAGTTTTGCAAGAGCACGTTTCCCAACGAGCTGGATCTGTCGGGCTTGTCTATTGTGGTCGATGGCGCAAACGGCGCGGCATATCATATTGTGCCGCACGTATTTCGCGAGCTGGGCGCCGAAGTGCACGCCATCGGCTGTCAGCCAGATGGCCTGAACATCAATGACGGCGTGGGCGCCATGCATCCCGAGCATTTGGCCCAGGAGGTCAAGGCGCGCGGGGCGGATCTCGGTATTGCGCTGGATGGCGATGCCGACCGTCTGCAGATGGTCGACGACAAGGGCCGCATCTACAACGGTGACGAGTTGCTGTACGTGATTGTGCGCGATCGCATGGTGCAGCAGCCTGTGGAAGGCGTGGTGGGCACGCTGATGACCAATTTTGGTTTCGAGAAGCAGATGAAGGCGCTGGGCGTGGGCTTTGAGCGCGCCAAGGTGGGCGACCGCTATGTGCTCGAAAGCCTGCAGAACCGAGGCTGGCTCTATGGCGGGGAAAGCTCCGGCCACCTGCTGTGTATGGATTGCCACACTACGGGCGACGGCATCATTGCCGCGCTGCAGGTGCTGACCGCCATGGCGCGCAGCGGCAAGCGCCTGGACGAGCTGCTTGATGGTCTCAAGATGTATCCCCAGAAAATGGTCAATGTGCCGCTCAAGCCCGGTACCGACTGGCAGAATCATGCGGGGCTGCAGGAGGCCCGCCGCAAGGTGGAGCAGCAGCTGGGTGATCGGGGCAGGGTGCTGATCCGCGCCTCGGGTACGGAACCCAAGTTACGCCTGATGGTCGAAGCAGAGGATCAGGCCCTGGCCGAAGAAGGTGTGCAGCAACTCGTTGCAGTCGATTTAGCAAAGGGATAACAAAAGCGACAAATATCTGCAACATCTGGTGTGCACACTGAAGGCCTCTTCACGGAGCTTTCGCATGTTAGAACTTGCTCGTATTTCCTCCAGCACGCCGCGGACCGCGGCGTGGCCCAGCCCGGTCCCGGGTGGCCTGTCCATGGGACTGGCCCGCAGCGCAGAAGAGCTCGAAGCCATACAGCGCCTACGGTTTCAGGTTTTTACCGAAGAAATGAATGCTGTCTTTCCCGACGCGACAGACGGGCTGGACGCGGATCGCTACGATCCGTGGTGCGAGCATTTCATGGTTAAAGACATCGCTACTGACAGGGTAGTGGGTACCTACCGCCTGCTGACGCCTGCCAACGCCGCCAAGGCAGGCAATTATTATTCTGAATCCGAGTTTGATCTCGCCGGACTGGGCGTGATTCGCCAGAACCTGGTCGAGGTCGGGCGATCCTGTATCCACCCCGATTTTCGCAATGGCACGGTCATTATGCTGCTGTGGTCGGGGATTGCCAGTGTGATGCGCGAGTCAGGTTACCGTTATGCGCTGGGCTGCGCCAGTGTCAGCCTGCGCGATGATGGCGCCACGGCGGCCGAGGTGTGGCGCCGGGCCGCTCGCAGCATGGAAGGCCAGCCTGAACTGCCGCGTGTCACGCCTCACCATCCCTACCCGGTGGAGCGCGCCGGCCAGTCGCTGCCGGCGCGGATGCCGCCGCTGATCAAGGGTTATCTCAAGCTGGGCGCCGACATCTGCGGCAAGCCGGCCTGGGATCCAGATTTCAATACAGCTGATTTCCCGGTGCTGCTGGATATCGAGCGCATGGACGACCGATACCGCCGGCATTTCGGCATGGCTTAAGCCGTAGGCGGGTCAGGCCTGGGCCGCCGGTTCCCTGGACATGGCGGCCCGCTGAGCCAGCAGGCCTGCTAGGCGGGCAGCAGGTCGAACCTGTATCCGATCTTGGTCCATTCCTTTTCTTCCGCCTGCAGGGAGTATTCCGTAAGCGCCCGGCTGGAGAGCCAGGCGCGGTCTGCATGCACACGCAAATGTTTGCCCTTGATGGACAGGCTGAGGGGCACGATTTCCTGGTTTTCGCGACGGCGGGACAGCACGACGGCAAGCCGCAGGCAGAGCAGCGCCATCCATTTGGCGCGCGATGGGTCCAGGTTGCGCAGCTTGGACAGCTTGCCCTGGTGGCCCAGTGCCAGATGCGCAAGCAGGGTCTGGTCGTCATTGGAAAATCCCGGCATGTCGGCGTTTTCCAGAATGTAGGCACTGTGCCGGTGATAATCGTTATGGGTGATGCTGATGCCTACCTCGTGCAGGTCGGCGGCCCAGGACAGCGCGCGTTCGAGGTCCTGGTTCTCGGGTGTGTCGTCCAGCTTGAGCTGCTTGAAAAATGCCAGTGCCAGACTCTTGACGCGCTCTGACTGGCGGGTATCGACGTGATAGCGCTTGATGAACTGGCGTACGGTTTCGTTGCGCTTGTCGTGGCGCGAGTCGCGTCCGAGCAGATCGTACAGCACGCCTACACGCAGTGCGCCTTCGCCAGCGGCCATGCATTTGATCTTGAGTTCCTGGAAGGCAGCCAGCATGATGGCCAGGCCGCCGGCAAGCACCAGTGATCGGTCCGGCTTCAGGCCCGGGAGCTCGTCGATCAGAACTTTGCCGTCCTGGATGAGCTTGGCCTTGAGCCACTCCAGGCCTTCCAGGGTGATGCCCTTGCGCGACGCGCCGCTTTCCTGCAGCACGGCGATCAGGCCTTTTGCCGTGCCGGATGAACCATAGGCTTCCTGCCAGCCTGTGTGGCGGTACAGCCGGGAAATCCGCTCCAGTTCACGCCGGGCGGCAAGCTGGGCCTGATCCATGCGGGCAGCGGTGATGTGCCCATCGGGAAAGAATTGGCGGGTGTAGCTGACACAGCCCATGAACAGTGAGGACAGGTGAATGGGCTGGAAGCCTTTGCCGAGGATGACTTCGGTGGAGCCGCCGCCGATGTCTATCATGAGGCGACGGTTATCAGAGGGGGGCAGCTCGTTGCTGACGCCCGAGAAGATCAGGCGGGCTTCTTCCTGCCCGGAGATGATTTCGATGGGAAAGCCCAGGGCTTCCTGGCATTGCTGCACGACATCGGCGGCATTGCGGGCAATGCGAAAGGTATTGGTGGCGACGGCGCGTACCCGGTTGGGGTGGAAGCCGGCCAGCAGCTCGCCGAAGCGCTTGAGTACGGCGACAGCGCGCTTGATGGAGGCGTCGTCGAGATTATTCCGTTCGTCCAGCCCCGCAGCCAGCCGGACGGATTCCTTTAACCTGTCTACGGCGTATATCTGCGCCGTGCCGTCCTGCTGTATGACTCGTCCTATGGATAACCTAAAGCTGTTTGAACCCAGGTCGATGGCGGCAAGTAGTTGGTCCATCCGGTATGGCCTTAAATAAATACCCGCTGATTATAGTTTCAGTTTTGGTTGCTATTTTGTTGCCGAGCCGGGAAATAGAGCCTGATGTGGCGAAATGCTGCGTATTTATATAGTATGAGGTGGAAAGCGAGCATTTTTCAGGGTTTGTCATTTAACCGTCATAAATTTGCAGTAAAAAATCAGTCGCTTGTTGCCGAACGGAATACTTATGCCTGCCGAATTGCCAGATCCGCTTTTGCTGAATCGCGAATTGTCCCTGCTCAAATTCAACGAGCGCGTGCTGGCCATGGCCGAAACCCCCGCCACGCCTTTGCTGGAGCGCCTGCGCTATCTGTGCATCGTCAGCTCCAACCTGGACGAATTTTTTGAAATACGCATTTCCAGCCTGAAAGAACAGCAGCGTCTGACGCCCAATGTCGTGGGTCAGGACGGCTGGACGCCGGGGGAAGCCTTTGAGCGCGTGCAGCATGCCGCACATGAGCTGATCGACAGGCAAAACAGTCTGTTGATGAACGATATTCTGCCCCACCTGCGCAGCCAGGGAATAGACCTCATGGAGCCCGCGAGCTGGAGCGAAGATCTCTATGAATGGGCGCATGAGCAGTTCTATCGCGAAGTGATGCCCATGCTCACGCCCATCGGGCTGGATCCGGCTCATCCCTTCCCGCGTGTGTACAACAAAAGCCTGAATTTCATCGTGGCGCTGGCAGGACAGGACGCTTTCGGGCGCCGTGCCGCGATTGCCATTGTGCAGGCGCCCCGGGCATTGCCGCGCATCATGAAAGTGCCTAACGATGTGTCGGGCATTGAGCATGGATACATCCTGCTGTCGGCGCTGATCAACGCATTTGTCGGGGACATCTTCCCCGGTCTGGACGTCAAGGGCGTCTACCAGTGGCGGGTCACGCGCAACAGCGATCTGTTCGTGGACGAGGAAGAAATCACCAATCTGCGCCAGGCGTTGCAGGGCGAGCTGTCGCAGCGCAACTTCGGGGCGGCGGTGCGGCTGGAAATCGATCATACGATGCCGGTCCAGCTCGAAGCCTTTCTGCAGCAGGAGTTTCTGCTGCAGCCCCAGGACACGTATCGGGTCAGTGGTCCGGTGAATGTGTCGCGGCTCATGCAGTTGTGCAATGTCGTGGACAGGCCGGACCTGCTGTTTCCCGATCACCGCCCCGTCATGCCCGCGCCGTTCGATCATGCGCTGGACCGGCCGGACGAGCTGTTTGCCGCCATCGCGGAACAGGACCGCCTGCTGCATCATCCCTATCAATCGTTCCAGCCAGTGCTCAATTTTCTGACTGCGGCGGCCATGGACCCCTCGGTTGTCGCCATCAAGCAGACGATTTACCGTACCGGCGAGGATTCCGAGCTCATGGCGCTGCTGCTTGCTGCGGCGCGGGCGGGCAAGGAAGTCACGGTGGTGGTGGAGCTCATGGCGCGCTTTGACGAACAGACCAATATCAACTGGGCCGCGCGGCTCGAAGAGGTGGGCGCGCATGTCAGCTACGGCGTGGTCGGCCATAAGACGCACGCCAAGATGGCGCTGGTGCTGCGTCGCGAAAAGGGCGCGATACGGCGCTACGGCCATCTGGGTACCGGTAATTATCATCCCCGCACGGCGCGGCTGTACACCGATTTCGGGCTGTTGACTGCCGATCAGCAGTTGTGCGCCGACATGGACAAGCTGTTTTCGCTGCTGACCGGACTGGGTGCGAGACGCTCGCTCAAGCTGCTGCTGCAGTCGCCGTTTACGTTGCATGACACCATGATGGGGCTGATCGCAGCCGAAACCGCCAGCGCCCAGGCGGGTCGCAAGGCGCGCATCATGGCCAAGATGAATTCCCTGCTTGAACCCGAGGTGATCGATGCGCTGTACCAGGCCAGCCAGGCCGGCGTGAAGATAGACCTGATCGTGCGCGGCGCCTGCGCCCTGAGGGCGAAGGTGCCGGGGCTGTCGGACAATATTCAGGTTCGGTCCATCATTGGCCGTTTTCTTGAGCATTCGCGGGTGTTTTATTTTTACAGCGACGGCGAGGAAAAGGTGTATCTGTCCTCGGCCGACTGGATGGACCGCAACTTCTTCAGGCGTGTCGAGGTTGCTTTCCCGGTACTCGACAAGGTATTGAAAAAACGGGTTATTTCCGAGTCGTTCGTGATGGCGCTGCGGGACAATCAACGAGCCTGGAGGGCGCTGCCCGACGGCAGCTATGTCAAGGTCGCCAGCCGGGCGCGGCCTTTCAATCTGCATGACGAGCTGGTCAAAAAGCTGAAATAGGCGCGTTCGCCGCCGTGTTCAGGGTGCGTTGCGCAGTGCATGCGGGTGCGCCGCCTACAAGCCCGAAGGCTTTCGGTAAAATGTCACAAACAAGTCATATTCTGTGTCACGAACATGTCATATTCGGTGTTTATTATTTCGTCTGAGCAGGAATAAACCTGTAGCAATCAGTCTCCAGACCAAGAGGACTCCTCATGTTTAGACGTGTATTTGTTCAAATTTCTGTCGGTATCGCCTTTGGCGCAGCCTCGCTGGCGGCGCATGCGGCCGATATTACGGGTGCAGGGGCTTCGTTCCCTTATCCGGTTTATGCCAAGTGGGCAGCTCAATACCAAAAAGATACCGGCAACCGCATCAATTACCAATCCATCGGTTCGGGCGGCGGCCAGCAGCAGATCATCGCCAAGACTGTCGATTTCGGTGCCTCGGATGATCCCATGAAGGGCGATGCCCTCGACAAGAACGGTTTGTTCCAGTTCCCGGCCATCATCGGCGGCACCGTGCCCGTGGTGAATGTGCAGGGCATCGAGCCGGGCAAGCTCAAGCTGTCGGGCGAAGTGCTCGGCGACATCTTCCTGGGCAAGATCACCAAGTGGGACGACGCCGCCATCAAGGCGATGAACCCAGACCTGAAGCTGCCCAGCGCCTCCATTATTGTGGTGCACCGTTCGGACGGTTCGGGCACAACTTTTGGCTGGACCAACTATCTGTCCAAGGTTTCTCCCGCCTGGAAAGAACAGGTCGGTGAAGGCAAGGCTGTAAAATGGCCCACGGGGCAGGGCGGCAAGGGCAACGAAGGCGTCGCCGCCTATGTTCGCCAGCTCAAGAACTCCATCGGCTACGTTGAATATGCTTACGCCAAGCAGAACAAGCTTGCCTGGGCTCAGGTCAAGAACCAGAGCGGCAAGTTTGTACAGCCTTCCCAAGAGGCCTTTGCCGCAGCAGCCGCCAACGCCGACTGGAAGAGCGCGCCCGGCATGGGCGTGGTGCTGACCAACGAGCCCGGTGATGCATCCTGGCCTGTGACGTCTGCCAGCTTCATCCTGCTGCACAAAAAGCAGGACAAGCCGCAGAGCGGCACCGAAGTCCTGAAGTTCTTCGACTGGGCGTTCAAGCATGGTGACAAGCTGGCTCAGGACCTTGATTACGTGCCGATGCCCGACAGCGTGACCAAGCTGATCGCCGATGGCTGGAAGCAGGAAATCAAGGGCGCCGACGGCTCGGCAGTCTGGAAGTAAGGATGGCGGGCAGGTAACTGCCTGCAGTCTCCTGGCGACGGCGCCGCGAATACGGCGCCGTCGTTGTTATGTGAAAATGCGTCAGGTCGCCGCAAGGCCGTGGCAACCTGTTTTATAGTAGTGGCCCCTGTGAAAACCAGATATCCACATGAAAAATAACAGCAACGCGTTCATGGACGCTGTGTTCAGAAACCTGACGCGCACCTTTGCGTTCCTTGTTTTCATCCTGCTCGGTGCAATCATGGTGTCGCTGATATACGGCAGCCGTGAGTCCATCGCTGCGCATGGGGTGGCTTTTCTGTGGACCAACGAGTGGGATCCGGTCCAGCAGGCCTACGGCGCACTGGTGCCGGTGGTCGGTACGCTGCTCACCTCGGCCATCGCTCTGGTGATTGCAGTTCCGGTGTCATTCGGCATCGCCATGTTCCTGACCGAGCTTTCGCCGACCTGGCTGCGGCGTCCCCTGGGCACGGCGATCGAGATGCTGGCTGCGATACCCTCCATCATCTATGGGATGTGGGGGCTGTTTGTTTTTGTGCCGCTGTTCCAGCAATACGTGCAACCTGGTCTTATCGATTTTTTCGCCGGCGTGCCTGTTCTGGATCAGATATTCGCCGGGCCGCCCTTCGGTATCGGCGTCTTCACAGCAGGCCTGATCCTGTCCATTATGGTGATTCCCTTCATCACGGCGGTGATGCGGGATGTATTCGAGCTTGTGCCTCCGATGCTCAAGGAGTCGGCTTACGGCCTGGGCAGCACAACCTGGGAAGTTGTCTGGAGGGTGGTGCTGCCGTTTACCAAGTCCGGCGTCATTGGCGGCATCATGCTGGGCCTGGGTAGGGCGCTGGGCGAGACCATGGCGGTGACGTTCGTGATCGGCAATGCCTTCAATCTGCCCAGTTCGATTTTTTCGCCTTCCAATTCCATTGCCTCCGCCCTGGCCAACGAGTTCAACGAGGCAGGCGGCATGCAGAAATCCGCCCTGCTGGAGCTGGGGCTGATCCTGTTCCTGATCACGACTGTCGTGCTGGCGCTGTCGAAGCTGTTGCTGCTTCGCCTGGGCAAGTTCGAAGGCACCAAACACTAGACGGGGTTTCAAGACATGTTTACTTCAGATTCCGTCGTTAGTCTGCGCAACCCTATTTACAAGCGTCGCCAGTATTTCAACCGCGTCATGCTGGTGCTGTCGGGCGCTACGGTCGTGTTCGGTCTGTTCTGGCTGTGCTGGATTATTCTCACGCTGCTGGTCAAAGGAGGCGGAGCGCTGTCGCTCACGCTGCTGACCGAAAGCACGCCGCCGCCGGGCGCCGACGGGGGGCTGCTCAATGCGATTCTCGGCAGTATCATGATGGCAGCCATGGGCACCATCATCGGTACGCCCATCGGTGTGCTGGCAGGCACGTATCTGGCCGAGTATGGCCAGCGCGGCTGGCTGGCGCCGGCTACCCGTTTTCTGAACGATGTGCTGCTGTCCGCGCCATCCATTGTGATCGGCCTGTTCATCTATGCGGTATATGTGGCCCAGGTCGGCCATTATTCCGGCTGGGCAGGGTCTGTCGCATTGGCCATTCTGGTGATTCCGGTGGTGGTGCGCGCCACCGACAACATGCTGCTGCTGGTGCCCAACAGCCTGCGCGAGGCTGCCGCGGCCCTGGGCTGCCCGCAATGGCGGATTGTCATGTCGATCTGTTATCGCGCCGCGCGTTCAGGCATTATCACCGGCATTCTGCTGGCCATTGCGCGGATTTCCGGCGAGACCGCGCCACTGCTGTTTACTGCACTGAACAATCAGTTCATGTCGATGAACATGAATGCGCCGCTGGCCAATTTGCCGGTGGTGATCTACCAGTATGCCGCCAGCCCCTTCGAAGACTGGAACCGCCTGGCCTGGGCCGGCGCGGTGCTGATTACCTTGCTGGTGCTGGGCATCAATATCGCCGCCCGCAGCCTTTTCCGAAAATAAACGCTTAGGCCGAAGCCCCGCTTCGGCCAGGAACCGATCATGCAAACGACTCCTTCCGCCCGCAACAAAATCGAAGTCCGTAATCTCAATTTCTATTATGGAAAGTTTCAGGCCATCAAGGACGTGAACCTGTCTATCCAGGAAAACAAGGTGACGGCTTTTATCGGCCCGTCCGGCTGCGGCAAGTCGACATTGCTGCGCACCTTTAACCGCATGTTCGAGCTGTATCCTGGCCAGCGCGCAGAGGGCGAAATCAATCTGGACGGCGAGAACCTGCTGTCGTCCAAGATGGATATCTCACTGATACGCGCCAAGGTGGGCATGGTGTTCCAGAAGCCTACGCCTTTTCCCATGAGCATCTATGACAACATCGCTTTTGGCGTGCGTCTGTTCGAGCGCCTGAGCAAGGGTGAGATGGACGAGCGGATCGAGTGGGCGCTGACCAAGGCGGCGTTGTGGAATGAGGTCAAAGACAAACTGCATCAGAGCGGCAATGGACTGTCGGGTGGCCAGCAGCAGCGGCTGTGCATTGCGCGCGGCGTGGCCATCAAGCCTGAGGTGTTGCTGCTGGACGAGCCCTGCTCGGCGCTGGACCCGATCTCCACCGCCAAGATCGAAGAGCTGATTGCGGAGCTCAAGTCCGACTACACCGTGGTGATCGTGACGCACAATATGCAGCAGGCCGCACGCTGCTCGGATTTCACCGCCTATATGTACCTGGGCGAGTTGATGGAGTTCGGCGAGACCGACCAGATCTTCGTCAAGCCGGCCCGCAAGGAAACCGAAGACTACATCACAGGCCGTTTTGGCTGATCAGCGCCCGGCTCAGCGCTGTCTGTGCTGTGCCTGCCTGCCGCGCGCCGGTCAGCGGCCGATGGCGTAGGCCTGCATGAGCCTGGGCGAGGCGGCGGCATGCAGCAGGCCGTCGGCGTCGCGTGATGCGGCCGTCAGGCGGCCTATGGTCCAGTCCGGCGATGCTTCAATCTCGTGGCCGCGATGGCGCAAGGCATCGAGCACATTCTGGCCGACCGTTGTTTCTATGGTGATGTTTGCCGGCTTGCGCGCCCGGGGATAAAACGAACTCGGAAAGTGCTGGGTGTGGAACAGCGGTGCATCGATGGCTGCCTGCAGATTCATGCCTTGATGAATATGCCGCAGGTACAGGACAAGCTGCCATTGTTCCTGTTGGTCGCCGCCCGGCGTGCCGAACACCATGTAGGGACGCTCGTCCTTGAACAGAAAGGTGGGGCTGAGCGTGGTGCGGGGCCGCTTGTTCGGTGCCAGTGTGCCGGGCAGACCTTCTTCCAGCCAGAACATCTGGGCGCGGGTGTTTAGCCCGAAGCCCAGCTCGGGAATGACGGGAGACGATTGCAGCCAGCCGCCCGATGGCGTCACCGAAATCATATTGCCCCAGCGGTCGATGACGTCTATATGCGTGGTATCGCCGCGTTTGGCTGACAGCATGGGATTGGATTTGTCCATGGCCGACAGTGGCGTATCTTCGGGCCGCTGCGGCGACAGGCGCTCCAGTACCTGCATAATGCGCTCGACCTGCGCTTCGTAGCCGGGCAGGACGCCTGGACGCAGGGTGCGGGAGGCCTGCTCGCCGATCAACTGGCTGCGCGCGCGGTTGTAGTCGTCGGAAAGCAGCCCCTGTATGGGGACGTCGACAAAGGCGGGATCGCCGTAATAGGCTTCGCGGTCGGCAAAGGCCAGCTTCATGGCTTCGACCAGAATATGGATGAAACGTGGGTCGTCGGACGGCAGGCTGGCGATGTCGGTATGCCTGAGCAGGGCCAGGGTCTGCAGGAAGACGGGACCCTGGCTCCAGGGGCCTGTCTTGGCGACCGTGATATTGCCGAACCGGCAGGTAAGCGGCGCTTCGTAGCTGGCCGACCAGCGAGACAGGTCCTGGCCCGTGAGAACGCCTTTGTTGGGCCGGCCGCTTTCATCCATGACTTCATTGTTGGCCATGAAGCGGTCGATGGCCTCGGCGACAAAGCCGGAATAAAACACCTGGCGGGCTTTTTCTATCTGCAGTGCTCTGTCGTTGCCCGCGGATTCGGCTTCTTTGAGAACCCGACTCCAGCACTGGGCGAGGGCTGGGTTGCAGAACAGCTTGCCCGCTTCGGGTGCTGCGCCGCCCGGAAGATAGACCTGCGCTGAAGTCGGCCAGTGGGTTTCAAAGAACTCCTTGAGATTGGCGATGGTGTCGGCGACCCGGGGCAGCAGCGGGTGACCGTGCTGCGCATAGTGGATGGCGGGCTCCAGCACCTCTCTGAGGGATTTCGTGCCGTGGTCGCGCAACAGTATCATCCACGCGTCGAAGGCGCCCGGCACGACGGTGGCGAGCAGGCCGTTGCCGGGAATGAGCGTGAGCCCCTGCGCACGATAATGTTCCAGAGTGGCGCCCGCCGGCGTGACGCCCTGGCCGCACAGGACTTCCGTCCTGCCGGTTTTGGCAGAATAGAAAATACCAGGCACTTCGCCTGCGGGGCCGACCAGATGCGGTTCTACCACATGCAGCATGAAGGCGCCGGCGACGCAGGCGTCGAATGCGTTTCCGCCCCGTTCCAGCATGGACATGCCCACGCTGGAGGCCAGCCAGTGCGTCGAGGTAATGACACCAAAGGTGCCGGTAATTTCGGGGCGGGTGGTGAACATTATTGGCTCTTGAGCGTGACGTCTTTCAGGCGGACCAGACCGTCCGGGTAGGGGACGAAGCCCTGCAGGGTTTTCCGCAGGCCGAAGGTCCAGGGCAGGTAGTAGGTATAGAAAATAGGGTGCTTGATCTGCATCTGTTGCATGAACTCACTATACAGCTGCTTGCGCTTGCCGGTGTCCAGCTCCTGTCGTGCTTCATTGAGCAGGGTATCCATTTCCTTGTCGCAGAATTTGCCGTCGTTCAGGCTGCCCTTGCACGACACATACTGGAACACGTTGCCGCTGGGATCCACGCGGCCAGACCATCCCGCCTGGGCCAGCTGGAAGTCGCCGCGCGCCAGGGTGGACTGCAGCGCCGCGAACTCCATGGGTCGCAGGCTGATGTCAAAGCCGACTTCGCTGCCCATGGCCTGTATCAGTTCGAAGACCTGCTGCATGATGGTGTTGTTCCCATAGGAAATTTCCACCTTCACGCGATCGACGCCCGCTTCCTTGAGGAGTTTTCTCGCCTTGTCGACATCCCGGCCTTTGCGTTCTATGGACTTGTCATAGGCAAAGCTGGCGGGCGGGAAGGGCTGGAAGGCGGGCTGGTACAGGCCTGTGCCCACGATCTGGTTGATGGCGTCGCGGTCGATGGACAGATCGAAGGCCTGGCGGATGCGTTGATCCTTGGCAAAGGGATTGTCGGCGCGCGGGCCATTGGCGAAATTCACCGAGATGGCCTGAAAGCCGAGGCCGGTGACAGGCATGAAGCTGAGCGCGGGATCATCCTTGACGGTTTGCGCGTCGCTGGGCGCAATCCGTTCGGCGATATCCAGCCCGCCGGCGCGCAGGCTGTTCAGCCGCACAGTGGCGTCGGGCACGGGTTTGAAGATCACCGTGTCGAAGTGGTAGCTGGCTGCATCCCAGTACTGCGGGAATTTTTCCAGGGTGATGTGATCGTTCTGTACCCTGTCCTTGAAACGGTAGGGGCCAGAACACACCGGGTTCTTGCCGGGATCCTTGTCGAAGCTGGCGGGCGACTGCATCATGCCGGCGCGGTCAGACAGCTGCGAAAGCAGGGAGGCGTCGGGCTCGCTCAGGTGCAGGATGACAGTCTTGCTGTCGGGCGCATCGACGCTTGCCAGCGTGGACAGTTCGCTCTTTCGGTTGCTGTCAGGCAGGTTCTTGGCGCGTTCCAGATTGGCCTTGACGGAGGCGGCATCGATGGGCGTGCCGTCCTGGTACACCGCATTGTCGCGCAGGGTGAACTTGAGTGTTTTGTTGTCTATCCAGCTCCAGGCCGTGGCCAGTTGAGGCGTGAAGGACAGATCGGGTTTGATGTCGACCAGCTTGTCGCACAGCGATGCAAAGACGATACGCCCGACGAAGGTTCGTGCGCGCACGGGATCGAGCTGATCGGGATCATCCTGCAGGCCTATGCGCAATGTGCTCTGGCCGAAGGCGCTGCCCGAAAACAGCAGGCCGGCAATGATTGCCATGTTGAATGCTTTTTTATTCATGAGCGCTCTCCCTGGTGGGTGTGAGTGGTTGTACTTCAGGATGGCGGCCGCGAACAGGCCCGATTCAATAGGCGCCTATAGGATGGCGGGCCACAAAATGGTCGTCGCCGACCTTGACCAGCGGCTGCACGACGGGCGTGTCGTCGACGCTTCTGACGACGCTGGGGATTTCATCGACCATCAGCGAATGGCTGCGGTGGCGGAAACTCGGATCGGCCACCGGTACGGCGGCCATGAGACGCTTGGTGTAGGGATGCTGCGGGTTCTCGAAGATGGCCTGCCGGGAACCGATCTCGACTACCTGGCCAAGATACATGACCACGACGCGATGGCTGACGCGTTCGACCACGGCCATGTCGTGCGAGATGAAGAGAATGGACAGGCCGAACTCGCGCTGCAGGTCCAGCAGCAGGTTGACGATCTGTGCCTGGATGGACACGTCCAGGGCGGAGACGGATTCGTCTGCGATCACGACCTGGGGATTGAGCGCCAGCGCGCGCGCAATGCAGACGCGCTGTCGCTGTCCGCCCGAGAACTCGTGCGGGTAGCGGTCGGCCATCTCGGGCGTGAGCCCGCACTTGTCCATGAGCCAGCGCACGCGTTCCATGGCTTTCTTGCCTTTGGCCACGCCGTGGATGAGCAGGGGCTCCATGATGGAGTAGCCTACGGTGACGCGAGGATCGAGGGAGGCGAAGGGATCCTGGAAGATGAACTGAATGTGCTTGCGCAGCGCCTGTTTCTGGTGGCGCGAGAGCAGGCTGACATCCTGGCCGCCGAAGCTTACCTTGCCTTCGCGTATGGTTTCGAGCTGGGCCAGCGAGCGGCCTGTGGTCGTCTTGCCGCAGCCCGATTCGCCCACGATGGCCAGGGTTTCGCCGGGGTAGAGATCGAAGCTGACCTGCTCGACCGCGTGGATGCGGCTGCGCACCCGGCCAAAAACACCGCTGGCGATGTCAAAGCGGGTGACCAGTTTCTCGACTTTCAGGATGGGCGCTTCGTCGTAGCGGGCGGTGCTGGGCGGGCGGTCGACGGGCTCCTGTCGGGCCTGCGCATCGACGTCGATCAGCTTGAAAGGCGCAGGCTCGCTGGTGTCCTTCATTGATCCCAGTCTGGGGACGGCGGCAAGCAGCGCCCGGGTATACGGGTGGGCGGGATTACTGAACAGTGTATCGCTGTCGTTTTCCTCGACCTTGTCACCCTTGAGCATCACCATGACGCGGTCGGCCACTTCCGCGACCACGCCCATGTCGTGGGTGATGAAAATCACGCCCATGTCCATTTCCTGCTGCAGTTGACGCATCAATTGCAGGATCTGGGCCTGGATGGTGACGTCCAGGGCCGTGGTGGGCTCATCCGCAATCAGCACCTGGGGCTTGCAGGACAGGGCCATCGCAATCATGATGCGTTGCCGCATACCGCCCGACAACTGATGCGGATAGCGATCCAGCACGGCACGGGCGTCGGGGATGCGCACGGTTTCAAGCAGTCGCAGAGTCTCTGCCCTGGCTGCCGCCTGGTCCAGGCCCTGGTGCAGCATGAGCGCTTCGGCAATCTGGCTGCCCGCGGTGAAGCTGGGATTCAGCGAGGTCATCGGCTCCTGGAAGATCATGGCGATGTCGGCGCCCCTCACCCTGCGCATGTCAGGCTCGCTGGCGCCGGCCAGGTCGATCAGGGTGCCGTTGCGTCGGCGCAGCAGCATTTCACCCTGGGTAATCGTGCCGCCGCCGAACTCCACCAGCCGCATGAGCGAGAGCGAGGTGACCGATTTGCCCGAGCCGGACTCGCCCACAATGGCCAGGGTCTCGCCCCGGCTTATGTGAAAAGACAGATTTTTGACGGCCTGAACGGTGCGTTCGGGCGTCTTGAATGCGACGTTCAGGTTGGACACCTGGATGACGCGTTGTTCTGGCATGGTTTGCATGGGTTCAGTCATCCTGTCGCGGGTCCAGCGCATCGCGCAAGCCGTCGCCCAGCAAGTTGAAGCCGAACACCGCGAGAAAGATCGCGGTGCCGGGAAACACGGACATCCAGGGCGCCTGGGTCATGAAGTTTTTGGCGGTGTTGAGCATGGAGCCCCAGGAAGGATTGGGCGGCTGCAGGCCCAGCCCGAGGAATGACAGGCTGGCTTCGGCAATGATGGCGCTGGCAATCATGATGGTGGCCTGCACGATCAGCGCGGGCAGGACATTGGGCAGAATGTGCCGCAGAATGATGCGTGTGTTGGAGGCGCCGAGCGAGCGGGTGCTCTGTACGTAGTCTTCATTCTTGATGGACAGCACCTGGCCGCGCGCCAGGCGTATGAACAGCGGCGCGGCGGAAATGCCGATGGCGATCATGGCATTGGTCAGGCTGGGCCCCAGGAAGGCGGCGAGCGCAATGGCGAGGATCAGAAAGGGAATGGAGAGCAGGGCTTCGGTCAGGCGTGAAATGCAGCCGTCGATGAGGCCCCCAAAATAGCCGGCGAGCAGCCCCAGCGGCACACCGGCGAACAGGGCGATCAGCACGGAGCACATGCCGGCCAGCAGTGATGCGCGGGCGCCATAGAGCAGACGCGAGAAAATATCGCGGCCCAACTCGTCGGTGCCCAGCCAGTGCGCCGCCGAGGGCGCCTTGCGGATGGCCGTGAAGCTTACCTTGGCCGGATCAAAGCTGGTCAGCAGGGGGGCGAGCACGGCCAGCAGGATGATGAACAGTACGATGGCTGCGCCCAGCATGGCTGAACGGTTGCGCTTGAATTTGCTCCAGGAGCGGTTGCGTCGGCGCCCGGGCACTGCCGGCGCGCTTTGTATGGCTTGCGTGCTCATGCGTACCTCAGCCTTGGGTTAACGAGTGTGTAGAGCACATCGGCCACGAGGGTGAGCACGATGAAACCCACGGCGATGCACAGCACCACGCCCTGCACGACGGCGTAGTCGCGGTTGAACACGGCATCCACCAGCAGTTTGCCGAAGCCCGGAATGCCGAAAATCTGCTCGGTGAGCACGGCGCCGGCCAGCAGTTCGCCGAACAGAATGGTGACCAGTGTAACGATGGGCATCAATGCATTGCGCAAGGCATGCCGCAGCACGACGATGCGCTCGGATGCGCCCTTGGCCCGCGCCGTGCGCACGTAGTCGGCCCTGAGCGCCTCCAGCATGGCCGAGCGTGTGTGGCGCATCAGATAGGCGCTGATGGCTGTTGCCAGGACAATGGCGGGCATCAGCATGGTTTTGAGCGACAGCCAGACATCCGTGCTCAATGGTACGTAGCCGGACGCGGGCAGCCATCTGAGCCAGACCGAAATCACCATGATCATGACGATGCCCAGCCAGAAGTTGGGAATGGACATGCCGGACAGGGCAAAGAGATTGGCGGCGAATTCCGTTTTCGTGCCCTTGCGGACCGCCGCGATGATGCCCAGCGGGATACCGATCAGAATGGCAAAGAACATGGCCATTACCGAGAGTTGTATGGTGACCGGGAGTTTGTTGGCAATGAGCTCGCGCACCGGAATGTCCGTGCGCAGCGAGACACCGAGGTTGCCCTGGCTCACCTCCTTGACCCAGGCAAAATACTGCTGGGGCAGGGGGTCATTGAGCCGGTACTTGTCGCGCAGATAGTCGAGCACGGCCGGATCGCGTTCCTCTCCGGCCATGGCCAGCACCGGATCTCCAGGCAGTATTTTCTGCAGGCCGAATATGACGAGCGATACAAGTATCAGGGTAGGTATCGCAACGATGATGCGACGCAGAATAAGTTTGAACATGCACAGATCCGGCTATGGGGCGGTTATTTGAACGAGACGTCCCTCAGGCGGATCATGCCGTCCGGATAGGGCTCGAACCCCTTGACCTTGCTGCTGGTGACAAATGGCCAGGGCTGGTAATAGAGATACATGCTGGGCAGGTCTTCCTGCAGGATGGCCTGTGCCTCATCATAGACCGCTTTGCGTTTGGCCTGGTCCGAGATCGTGCGTGCCTTGTTAAGCAGTTCGTCGACCTTGGGGTTGCAGTATTTGCCGTCGTTCAGCGAGCCCTTGCAGGTGACAAAGGAATAGATGTTGCCGTCCGGGTCGACGCGGCCTGACCATCCGCGCATATCGAACTGGAACTTGCCCTGTGCCGAGTCGGCCAGCATGGCCGCATATTCGGTGGGGCGCAGGCTCACCTGGAAACCCGCCTGGCCGGCCATGGCCTGAATCATCTGTGCAGCAGACGATTCGATGGTGTTGTTGGCGAAGGTCAGCTCGACCTTGGGGTTTTCCTGACCCGCTTGCTTGAGCAGTGCCTTGGCCTTGGCGATATCCGGTGTTGTCGGCGGGAATTTGTCGCTGTGGTACGGGCTGGCTGGCGGGAAGGGTTGTTGCGCCGGCGGGAAGATGCCGCCGCCGATGACTTCGCCGATGGCATTGCGGTCTATGGTCAGCTGGAAGGCCTGGCGCACGCGCTTGTCGCTCAGGGGATTGGTCTTGGCGCGTTCGCCGTTGTTGCTGTTGAACATGAGCTGGCGAAAGCCCAGGCCTGCGACCGGCTTGAAGATCAGCGCGCTGTCCTGCTTGACGTCGGCGACGTCGGTGGGGTTCAGGCGCTCCAGAATGTCGATGCCGCCCGAGCGCAGATTGGACAGCCGGACGGTTGAGTCGGGGATGAACAGGTAGACGACTTTCTTGAATGCGAATTTGTCAGCATCGTAGTATTTGTCGAATTTTTCCAGGACGATGCGATCGTTCTGCACGCGCTGGACAAACTTGTAAGGGCCCGAGCAGACCGGATCGCGCCCGATGCTGGTGCCGCTGTCGGCCGCCGCGAAGGTCTTGGGTGAAAGCATCATGCCTGCGCGGTCGGAAAGCTGGGCGAGCAGAGGGGCGTCGGGCTGGGCCACGGTGATGACCAGCGTGGTGGCGTCGGGTGCATCCACATGCGTGACCGAGGCCAGCTCGCTTTTGCGCTGGCTGTCGGGCAGCGTCATGGCGCGCTCCAGATTGGCCTTGGCTGCCTGTGCGTCAAACTTGCTGCCATCGTGAAAGACCACGTCGTCGCGCAGCTTGAAGGTGAGCTTGGTATCGTCGTCGTTCCATGACCAGGACTTGGCCAGGCGCGGTACGAAGTTGAGCTTTGCGTCGATGTCGACCAGCTTGTCGCACAGCGATGTAAATACGATGCGTGCCGCGTAGGTGCGCGACCTGTGCGGATCCAGGGTATCGGGATCGTCCTGCATGCCGATACGCAGCACCTGGGCATGGCTGAGCGCGGCGGCGCCCAGCATGATGCCGCCGAGCAGCAAGGTTATTGGTTTCATGGTTTTGTCCCCTCTCTATTGTTTGATTAAACGCCGACAGTCTGTTGGTCGATTAAAAGCCGACTGCCTGGCCGTCCCGGCGGCCATCGCTTGCAGCAACATAACCGGCGTCCGGGTCGCTGGCCGACAGGCGCCAGACGAACTGGCCGGCGCCGAAATCCATATAGGGATCGTCGACGGAATGGAACTTATGGCCCAGAGCCTGCAGTCCATCGACGACATCGCGTGTCATGGTGGTTTCGATGTCCAGGGTGAAGTCGCGGTTCACTTTCCAGCGGGGCGCGCAGCACGCGGCCTGGGGTTGCTGGTCGTAGTCGATCATGCGCACGAGGGTCTGCAGGTGTCCCTGCGGCTGCATGTCGCCGCCCATGACGCCAAAGCCCATGACAGGCATGCCGTCTTTGCTGAGGAAACCGGGGATGATGGTGTGGAAGGGGCGCTTGCCGCCTTCGACCACATTGGGGGAGGCGGGGTCCATGGAAAAGCCCACGCCGCGGTTCTGCATGCTGATGCCGGTGCCTGGCACGACGATGCCCGAACCGAAGCCCATGTAGTTGGACTGGATGAAGGAAATCATCATGCCGCTTTCGTCGGCGGCCGACAGGTAGATGGTGCCGCCGGCGGGCGGGCGGCCGGCCGCGTGGAAACCTGCCTTGTCCAGCCTGATGAGCTTAGCGCGGCTGTCCAGATAATTGTCGTCCAGCATCTGTGCGGGCGTGAGCTTCATGCTGCGCGAATCCGAGACGTGCTCGTACAGATCGGCAAAGGCCAGTTTCATGGCTTCGATCTGGATGTGCTGCGATTCGATCGAGCCTACCGGATAGTTGCGCAGGTCGAAGCGTTCGGCGATGCCCAGGGCGATCAGCGCGGCGATGCCCTGGCCGTTGGGGGGGATCTGGTTGACGGTATAGCCGTGATAGTCCTTGGAGATCAGGTCCACCCATTCCGGCTTGTAATTGCGCAGATCGTCCATGGTGAGCGCGCCGCCGTTCTCGCGGCTGAACGCAACCATTTTTTCGGCCAGATCGCCTTCGTACATGTCGCGGCCGCGCGTTTGCGCGATGCGCTTGAGTGTTTCCACGGCGTCGGTAAAGCGGAAGTTCTCGCCGATGCGCGGTGCGCGGCCCTCGGGCATAAAGGCCTGGGCGAAGCCAGGCTGATCCTTGAGTTCGTCAGCGGCCTTGGCCCACTTGCCTGCCACGACGGGCGGCACGATGTAGCCGCGCTGTGCAATCTCAATGGCGGGTTCGAACAGCACGTCGAAAGGCAGTTTGCCGAAGCGCTCATGCAGCGCGGCCCAGCCTGAGACGACGCCGGGTACCGTGACGGCATCCCAGCCGCGCACGGGGCGCTGGGCCAGGCCATCGGCGCCCACGCCGTACTTGCGCTTGAAATATTCGACATTCCAGGCGGCGGGCGCGGTGCCCGACGCATTCAGGCCATGCAGTTTTTTGCCGTCCCACAGGATGGCGAAGCAGTCGCCGCCGATGCCGCAGGACACAGGTTCGACCAGGGTAATGGTGGCGGCGGCGGCGATCGCCGCGTCAATGGCATTGCCGCCCTTGAGCATCATGCGCAGGCCAGCCTGGGCCGCCAGCGGATGGGATGTTGCCACCACGTTGCGCGCAAAAACCGGCGTGCGGGTGGAAGGATACGGATTGGCCCAATTGAAGTTTTTCATGTCGTCTGCCTGCATTTCTGGAGCCGTATAAGCTACTATCATTTACTGATTACATCAATTTAAATTACTGTTTCAATCTACAAGTTTTTCTTATGAGCAGCCTTCGCTTCATGCGCACTTTCGTCGCCGTCGCGCGACTGGGGTCATTTTCCGAGGCGGCCGAGCATGTCGGGCTGTCGCAGGCCGCAGTCAGCCTGCAGATGCGCGCACTGGAGCAGGAATTCGGCCGCGAGCTTTTCGATCGCTGCGGCCGGCTTGCGCTGCTGAACGCGGCCGGGCAGGAGCTGTTGCCCGAAATCAAGAAGCTGCTGGAAATGTACGAACGCATCAAGCAGCCCCATCCGCCCGAAGGCCAGTTGCAAGGCCAGCTGACCATAGGTGCCATTGTTTCCTGCATGAGTATTCTGGCCAGAATCGTGTCGCAGCTGAAAACCGAGCATCCGGGGCTTGGAATACGGCTGGTCTCGGGCAAGTCCAGCGAGCTGGCGCAGAAGCTGGAGCACGGCGATGTCGATGCCGCGTTCGTGGTCAATATGGGCAAGCGGCCCGCCGGCCTGCGTTGGTCTTTGCTGCAGCAGGAACCGCTGCGGCTCATTGTGGCCGCGTCGGTCAAGGGCGACGACCCCAGGGAAATTCTGGCCAGTCATCCATTTCTGCGCTTTGACCGCACGCAGCACACAGGACGCCAGATTGACCGCGTGCTGCACCGGATGGGTGTGACGCCTGACGATTTTCTGGAGCTTAATGCCATCGAGCAGATCCTGGGGCTGGTCAGAGATGAGGTCGGGGTCACCATATTGCCACTGCTGCATACACTGGACTGGAGCGGCCAGGGGGCTTTGCGGATCGTGGAGCTGCCCGGCAGGCTGGGGCCGCTGGTCCGGGCGGTCGGCCTGATCGAGCCGCGCAACAGCCGGCAGCAGAAAATCACGCACGCCATTCTGGAACGCTACAAGCATCTGATTTCGGCGGATTTTTCATAGGGGTTTGCCCGAATCCTCTCATTTTTCGGGAATTGCATGCCCAATTATTGGGAACGGAAGATTAATCTTTCGATTCGTTCTCTTTTTTTCCGGTTCCCATGTCTGATGAGCAGATCACCAAAGGCGGCGCAGAGCGGGTGCTCTTCGTGCTGGCCACGCTGGCCCGCCTGGAGCGTTCGGTTTCCATTGCCGAACTGGTCGCCGAGACAGGCCTGGCGCAAAGCACCTTGTACCGGCAACTGGCGCTGCTCAAGCGCTGGGGGTTTGTGGTCGACAGCAACAGCGAGTACATGCCGGGTCCCATGTGCCTGCCGCTGGCCTGGGGATTCGACCAGTCGTCTTATCTGACCCAGGAAGCACACAGCGAGCTGGAGCAGTTGTCACGCCACAGCGGCGAATCCATCGGTCTGCTCATGGCGGTCAACAATCAGGCGGTTTGCCTGGATATGGTCGAAAGCAGGCAGCCTTTGCGCTGTTCCTTTGTGAAGGGCCGAGGCCTGCCGCTGTGCAAAGGGGCATCCGCCAAGGCGCTGCTTGCCTTCATGGACAAGGATCGCCGCGCTGCCGCG
Source organism: Pusillimonas sp. (assembly GCA_048270225.1). Lineage (GTDB taxonomy): Bacteria > Pseudomonadota > Gammaproteobacteria > Burkholderiales > Burkholderiaceae_B > Allopusillimonas. The sequence continues at coordinate 94,717 of JBLWTG010000001.1, forward strand.
CTGCGCCACATCGTGCGCGAAAAAATTGTCGACGCCGGCGATATCGCACCGCTGGAGTTGGATCTGTCTGCCATCGCACAGCGGGGCTACTGCACGACCGACAGCGAAGTGGACGAAGGCGTGTGGGGGGTGAGCGCGCCGATTTTCCAGCAGGGCGGCAGCGCCGCGGTAATTACCCTGATGGCGCCCACGACCCGGACACGTAACCGGGAACGGTCTTTCATTGATATGACAGTCACTGTTGCATCACGTATTTCTTCACGGCTGCAAAGCCTTTAAATTGCGCACGCGCAAAGGAGTTGTCATGACGTTACGCAAATCATTCTTGACCGCCATGTTCGCCATGTCTTTCAGCGGCTTTGCGACGGTTACCCATGCTGCAGATGCTATCCGCATTGTGACGGATCCCACTTTTCCACCCATGGAGTTCACCAAGGGCGGACAGCGCACCGGATTCGATATTGAGCTGATCGAAGCGCTGGGCAAGGAGATGGGCAGGAAAATCGAATGGACGGATATCGATTTCAAGGGACTGATCCCTGCCGTGCTGTCGGGCCGCGCCGATGCCGCAGTATCGGCCATTTATATTACCGACGCGCGCAAGCAGGTGGTCGATTTCACCGACTCTTATTATGCGGGCGGTCTGGTGGTGCTGACCCGCAAAGACGGCCCGATCAAGACGCTCAAGGATCTGGACGGCCGCAAGGTATCGGTTCAGGTGGGCACAAAGTCGGTCGGGTATCTGCAGTCCCATTATCCCAAGGTGCAGCGCGTAGAGGTTGAGAAGAACGAAGAGATGTTCAATCTGGTGGCGATAGGCCGTGCTGACGCTGCCGTGACCGGAAAGCCTGCCGCCAAGCTGTATGCCCAGGCGCATCCGGACCTGAAGGTGCTGGACGAGCAGATCACGACGGAAGAATATGGCATTGCCGTGGACAAGAAGCAGCCCGAGCTGACCAAGGCCTTCAACGATGCGCTCAAAAAGCTCAAGGCAGACGGCGGCTACCAGAAGATCGTGAACAAGTGGTTTGAAGGCGGTGGTCAATGAACTTCGACTTCACGCCAGCCCTGACGGACTGGACGGCGCTGTTGAGCGGCGCCATCGTCACCATAGAGGTGACCGTGTGCGCACTGTTGCTGTCCTGCATGCTGGGCCTGCTGATAGGCATAGGCAGGCTGAATCCACGCCACCGGATGGTTTACGGGTTCTGCAGCGCCTATCTGTCTTTTTTTCGTGGCACGCCGCTGCTGGTGCAGCTGTTCATCTGGTTCTTCGGTCTGCCCCGTTTTGGCCTGCTGCTGCCGGCGTTCGCCTGCGGCATTCTGGGTCTGGGCATGTACTCCGCTTCGTACGTGTCGGAGATTGTGCGCGGTGCGATTCAGTCGGTGGACCGGGGACAGATGGAAGCGGCGCGCTCCATGGGTATGTCGTACAGGCAGGCCATGTTCAAGATCATTCTGCCGCAGGCCTTCGTGCGCATGATCCCTCCGCTGGGCAATGAGTTCATTTCCCTGATCAAGAATTCCGCCCTGGTTTCCTTGCTGACCATCCATGACCTGATGCATGAAGGCCAGAAGATCATCAGCGTGTCTTACCGGTCGCTGGAAATCTATCTGGTGATCGCGGTTATTTACTGGTTCATGACGACTTTTGTGACGGTGGTATTGCGTCGCGTCGAGGTGCGGCTGCAGGCAGGAGGGATGGTGCAATGACGACACAGGCCATGATCAGGATCAGCCAGCTGCACAAGTCGTACGGCGAGCTGGAGGTGCTCAAGGGCGTGGACCTTGAAGTGGATCAGTCCAAGGTGGTGGTCGTGATCGGCCCCAGCGGCTCGGGCAAAAGCACGCTGCTGCGCTGCTGCAATGGCCTGGAAACAGGACAGGGCGGCACCATCGATATCTGCGGCCAGCGACTGCTGGAGCAGGGGGTCATGTTGCCGGACAAGGATCTGAACCGGCTCAGGACGCAGGTAGGCATGGTGTTTCAGTCTTTCAACCTGTTTCCCCATCTTACTGTGCTGGAAAACGTCACGGTAGGGCCGCGCACATTGCGTGGCGTGACTGCTGCGCAGGCCGAGCAGCTGGCCAGGGAACTGTTGGCCAAAGTGGGCCTGGCGCAAAAGGCGGAGGCGATGCCGGCCAGTCTGTCCGGAGGCCAGAAGCAGCGCGTGGCGATTGCACGCGCGCTGGCGATGGAGCCCAAGGTCATGTTATTCGACGAGCCCACCTCTGCGCTGGATCCAGAACTGGTGGGTGAAGTCCTGGCAGTCATGCAACTGCTCGCCAAGGAAGGCATGACCATGATGGTGGTGACGCACGAAATGGGTTTTGCCCGGGATATGGCTGATACGGTCGTGGTGATGGACGGGGGACGCATCATAGAAGCGGATACCCCCGAGGTGATCTTCACGCATCCCAAAGAGGCTCGCACGCGCAGCTTTCTACAGGCTGTTCTTAAAAAAGAGGCGCAGGTTTGATGACGGGCTTAAATGAAGTGTGGCAGGGCAGGGACGACGCCTCGGAGCAGGGCGATACCCGCCGGCTTTTTCAGGTGGTGCGGCAGTTGGGTGCTGCCTGCGCGAGCGGGGATCCTGTACTGCTGGGATTCGCCAGCGATGCGGGTGTCCGCCGCAACAAGGGCAGGCCGGGCAGCCGCAATGGCCCGCAAGCGATACGATCCATGCTGGCGGGCTTGCCCGCTCATGCGCTGGACCTGCTGTGGGACGCGGGCGATGTCGTTTGCGAAGGCGATGCGCTGGAGTCCGCCCAGGCCGCGCTTGGCGACCGGGTGGCTGAGGTCCTTGCCAAAGGCGGCCGTCCCGTCGTGCTCGGCGGAGGCCATGAGATAGCGTGGGGCAGCTTTCAGGGACTGTCGCAGTATCTGGACAGGCGTGCCGGCGAGAACGGCGGCCAGCGCAAGCCGCTGCTGATTGTCAATCTGGATGCCCATTTCGATCTGCGTACCAGCCGGCCAGGCAGTTCAGGCACGCCTTTCGACCAGATACTTGAGGCGTGCCGGGCGGATGGACAGCCCGTGACCTACGCCTGCCTGGGCGTCTCCCGGCTGGGCAATACTGCAGGCCTGTTTGCGCATGCCGATGAAGTGGGGGCGTTTTATGTCGAGGACATCGACATGCAGGAGCGCAGCCTGGATCTGCGGCAGGCGGATCTGGCGCGATTGCTGTCGCAGGCGCAGGACGTATACCTGACGATAGATCTGGATGTGCTGCCTGCTGCCGTGGCGCCAGGCGTTTCGGCGCCCGCTGCGTATGGCGTGCCCATGAGTGTGGTCGAGGCGCTGGTGGAGCAGGTGCGTCGCAGCGGCAAGCTCAGGCTGGCCGAGATCGCCGAGATGAACCCCGAGTTCGACATCGACCATCATACGGCGCGCGTTGCCGCGCGCCTGGCGTGGCGCCTGCTGATGTCGTGACGCCCGGTGGCATCAGCAGGCGTCGGCCGTGTCAGTTCCAGCGGCCCGAGGGACCAGCCAGGCTGTAGCGGCCCGCACCCAGCAGCGCAATGGCCAGCGCGCCGAACAGATAGAGGCCCTGCAGCTCAAGCTGCCAGCCGCCATTGGCGCTGAACTGATGCAGTTGGCCGGAATGGACGAGCGCCAGCGCGAACAGCATGTTGATGACGATGATCAGCCCGCCGATACGGGTATAAAAGCCGACGATCACGAGCAGCGGCGCGATGATTTCACCGATATATACACCCCAGGCCGTGAAGGCGGGCAGGCCTCGGGCGACCATCATGGATTCTATGGGTCCGACGCCATGCGTGAGCTTGGCGATGCCATGGAACAGGATGAGCACGCCTATGGTCAGGCGCAGAATGAGTTTGCCGAGGTTGTCCAGGGTACTGGGTGACATGTACTGCTCCGTGTTGGTAGTTGGCGCGGCGTATTATAGTTGGCAGGGTAGTGTGTGGTCGCGATAGGTGCGCACCAGTCCCTCGAACTGGGAAAACAAGATCTTGAAGTCGTCGTCGCTGCGGATCTTGGCGTGGCCTGTCTCGTCGGCGATGAGCACCGTAGGCATGCCGGTTTCCAGCAAGGCATGCAGCGTGTCCGGGCTGGCCTTGGGATCCATGGGCATCAGTATTTTGCCGGCGGCCTGGATGGCGAGTACGCTCAACAGGTAGGAGATCGAGTTTTCCGCGCACAAGGCCACGCGCGATGCCGGCGTGGGGTCTTTCATCTGCAGCGCTACCGCCAGTGCGTTCACGGCCACGGCCAACTCTGTATAGCTGACCTGCACGTCGTCTTCCTGTAGAACGGTGGTGTCTGCGTATTCCCTGGCGATGTCTTTCAGATAATCAAGCGTTTGGGTCATGAGTATTTGTTTTCCTGAGCCTTGTCGTCAGGGCTGAGTATAAAGACGGCGTGCGGGATTTGACCGCTCAAGGGCATAGGGGTTTGCCCTTGAGCGGGTTTCAACGTCCGATCAGGGAACGCAGTTGCCGGCCTTCGTCCGTTCTTTTACGCTTGATTTCATGAACGACCCAGGGCGGGGCGCCGATGTCCCGGAGCTGGTGCGCGTCCAGATGCCCGATATGATTCAGCGCATGCGCCCAGGCGGCATGCTGATCCCGTTCCCGCAATAAGGCGCCTGCCGGTCCGACAGGCCATAGCTTTGCCATCAGCATGGCGACGCATCGCCGCCATGCTGAAATGACCGTGGAAACGTCCGGGGCGGGTCGCTGCTGCGCCAGCGGCCCGGGTTGGCTGCCGCACGGTGGAGAGAGCTTGTATTTGGCTTGACAGTCTAGGTTCATCACAATGAGCTCCAGTCGGGTAATGTTCTGGTTAGCATAAACATCCAATAATTCCCTGTGAATCAACTTGTTTTGAACAGATTGGTCAGCTATGCTTACCAGTATGCGCATCCCCCTCGCTACCCTGCCGGTTTTCCGCAAGGTCGCCGAACTGCAGAATCTGCGGGCGGCGGCCGACTGCATGCACCTGACGCATAGCGCCATCAGTCAGCAGATCCGGGTGCTCGAGGATCAGTTGGGTTTTCCGTTGTTCGAACGGCGTGGCCGGCGCGTCGTGCTCAATGCTGCGGGCGCTGCCTTTCTGTGCAGCGTCCAGTCGGCGCTGCAACAGCTGGACGAGGGCGCGCAGGCCGCCTCGGCCGCGGCAAGCGGCGTATCGCAGCGCTTGCGTGTGACGGTGCTGCCCTCGCTTGCCCAGCGCTGGCTGCTGCCTCGCATGGGGCGCTGGCATGCCCGCCATCCTGATATCGCACTGGAAGTCGACGTCACCCAGCAGCCGGTGGACCTCAAACGAGAAGGCTTTCATGCAGGGTTGCGGCAGGGCGTGGGTCCCTGGCCCGGCCTGGTTTCGGAAAAACTGTTCGACACCCCCACATCACTGATTCTGGTAGGCTGCGCCATCGATGCGCGGCGTCTGGTCGATGCACCGCCGGCCGCATTTTTGCGCGAGCCCTTGCTGGGCGATCGCGCTGTATGGAAAGCCTGGTTTGCGGCGGCGGGCCTTCAGGTCGATGTCACCCCCGTGGCGCAGTTCAACGATATGGGGCTGATGCTGCAGGCCGCCGAGCATGGCGTGGGTCTGACTCTGGCGCGTGAAGTGCTGGCGGCCGATGCCATCCGCGATGGCCGGTTGATCAGACTGTCCCCGGTAAAGGTCGAATACGAAACTGATCACACTTATCACCTGGTGTATCCGCCTGCGCTCAGGGACTGGCCGGCGCTGACGGCCCTGCGCAGCTGGATAGCCGACGAGCTTGAACAGGCGCGCCAGAGTATGGAGCAAGACAAGGATTAATGGCATGAAACGGATAGGAATCATGGCAGCCCTGCATGGAGAGGTGGCAGGACTGCTGTCGACAATGGGCGCCGGCGCGCGGGTACAGCGGGTGGGCGGGCGCGATTACCATATCGGGCAGTTACTCGGTTGCGAGTGCGTCATCGTGCTGGCGCGGGTCGGCAAGGTCGCGGCAGCGGCCACGGCCGTGACCCTGGTGCGCGAATTCGGTGCAACACAGCTGCTCTTTACCGGTCTGGCCGGCGCAGTGGCCAGTCATGTGCGCGTGGGCGATGTGGTCGTGGCGCAAAGCCTGTTGCAGCATGATATGGATGCCAGCCCCCTGTTTCCGCGCTATGAAATTCCGCTGCTTGGGCGCAGCCGTTTTGCGTCGGATGTGGCCGCATCCGACAGGCTCGCGCAATGCGCCGTTGCCTATCTGGAAGAGGATTTCATGGCACACGCCGGCCCAGAGCTTTGCCAGCGATTTGGCCTGGGCCAACCCTCGGTGCATCGCGGCATGATCGTGAGCGGAGACTGTTTCGTCAACGATGCACAGGGTGTGGCCAGGCTGCGCGACTGCCTGCCCGATGCGCTGTGTGTGGAAATGGAGGGCGCTGCGGTGGCCCAGATATGCCACGAATACGAGGTGCCGTTTGCCGTCGTGCGCACCATCTCCGACCGGGCCGACGATACGGCGGGCATCGATTTCAGCGCCTTTCTGTCGCTGGTCGCCAGTGTGTATTCGGCCGGCATATTGCATCGGTATCTGGAATCGGCAACGGCGTCAGTGCAGCCCTGATATCGAGGCATATTGCCCGGGAAAACGCTGCGGCCCGGGGCTATCCCCGGCGCTATACTCATACTCACAATACTGATATGAGGAGCGCCCATGTTGCCGTTGTCCCCCACCAGCTACCAGGATGTCTGCGATAGGTTCGAGTGGAAGATTCCGCAGCGGTACAACATCGGGCATGACGCCTGCGCGAAGTGGGCCGAACAGGACGCCGGCCGCCTGGCCCTCACTTTTATCGACACACAGGGCAAGGCGCACGACTACAGTTTCGGCCGCATGCACGAGGCCTCGAACCGCTTTGGCAAGCTGTTGCAGGCCCATGGCATAGAGGCCGGCGACCGGGTGGGGATTCTGCTGCCTCAGGCGCCGGAAACCGCTTTTGCGCATATTGGCTGCTACAAGACCGGATGCATCGCCATTCCACTGTTCTCGCTGTTCGGCGCCGAGGCCTTGATGTACCGGCTGGCGGATAGCGGTGCAAAAGCGGTGGTGACGAATGCGGAGGGCGCATCCAAGCTTGCCGGGATCCGGGATCGCCTGCCTGCCTTGCAGGTGGTGTTCACCATCGACGGCGCGCATGATGGCACTCAGGATCTGCATCGAGAAATGGCGCGGCACAGCGATGATCTGGCCATTGTGGACACGCTTGCGGATGACCCGGCGCTGATTATCTATACCTCGGGCACCACCGGTCAGCCCAAGGGCGCGCTGCATGCGCATCGTGTACTGCTGGGCCATCTGCCCGGTGTGGAAATGTCGCATAACCTGCTGCCTCAGGAGGGCGACCGTCTGTGGACGCCTGCCGACTGGGCCTGGATAGGCGGCCTGCTTGACGTGCTGCTCCCAGCCTGGCATCACGGTATCCCTGTAGTGGCGCACCGCTTTCAGAAATTCACGCCGGAGGCGGCGTTCCAGTTGCTGCAGGATTACAAGGTACGCAATACTTTCCTGCCTCCCACCGCGCTCAAGATGATGCGTACGGTGGCGCATCCGGAGAATCGATGGTCTTATCGCCTGCGTTCGGTGGCCAGCGGCGGCGAAACGCTGGGCAGCGAACTGCTGGAGTGGGGGCGCCGTACTTTCGGGCTGACTATCAATGAATTTTATGGCCAGACCGAATGCAATATGACGGTGTCCTCGTGCGCCGACCTGATGCCGGTGCGCCCTGGCGCCATCGGGCGCCCGGCGCCCGGCCATCGGCTTGCTGTGGTTGATGACGCCGGTCGCGAACTGGAAACCGGCCAGAGCGGCCACATCGCGGTCCGCCGTCCCGATCCTGTGATGTTTCTTCAATATTGGAACAATGAGAACGCCACGCGTGAAAAGTATATAGGCGACTGGCTTGTCACAGGCGATACCGGCTGTATGGATGACGAAGGCTATGTGCATTTCGTCGGGCGCAACGACGACGTCATCACATCGGCCGGCTACCGCATCGGCCCCGGCGAAATCGAGGACTGCATACTGCAGCATGCCTCGGTGAAAATGGTGGCTGTCGTCGGCGCTCCGGATACGCAGCGTACCGAAGTGGTAGCGGCAATTATTGTGCTGCAAGATGGCCTCACGGGCGATGAGGACCTGCGGCGCGCCATTCAGGAGCATGTCAAGATACGCCTGGCGGCGCACGAGTATCCGCGCGAAGTCTACTTTGTCCAGGAGCTGCCCATGACCACAACGGGCAAGGTGATCAGGCGTGAACTGCGGCAGTTGGTGGCGCAGTGGCGCGCCGAAGCCCGCTGATTCCGGCGCTGCGCTGACTACTGTAAAAAACTGTTGACAGTTTTCGGGCTCGGGCGCACATTAAAAAAAGGGGATCGCAGACTTAGGCCTGCACGCAAATCTCGACATTCGCACCAGCCATTACGAACGCCGCGATCTTGATCTGTAGCACCGGTCAGGAAAAGACCCACAAAGGGCAAACATGCGGCTGGACAAGGAGGGCGGCTGTCGGGGCAGCTGTGCGCATTGGCCGCGTAGAGGAGGCGTCCCAATGGAGCAAAAGAACAAGTCATCCGCGATCAGCCGGCGTGCCGTGCTGCAGTTGGCCACAGCAACAGGGCTGGCGCAACTGGCCCCACCCATGCTTATCCAGGCGCGTGGCGAACAACCGGTACGGCTCGGGCTCGATAATCCGCTCACCGGTACCTATGCTGCTACCGGAAAAAACGAGCTCACAGGCTGCCAGCTTGCCGTCGAGCAGATCAACGCCAAGGGTGGAATCCTGGGCCGTCCGGCCGAGCTGCTGATAGAAGACTCCACCAGCGGTGACGCGGGCACTGCGGTGCAGAAAGCCCGCAAGCTCATCGACAGGGATAAAGTCAGTTTTCTGCTGGGCAATGTGAATTCAGGCCTGTCGCTGGCCATGGCGGAAGTGAGCCACGAAAAAGGCGTGCTGCATGTGGTGCCGGGCGGGCATACGGACGCCGTGACAGGCACCAGCTGCCACTGGAATGTATTTCGCGTGTGCAATACGACACGCATGCTGACCAATGCCATCGCCAAAACCCTGATGGAAAAGTACGGGAAGAAAATGTACTTCCTGACGTCGGACTATGCCTTCGGCCATACCCTGCAGGAAGGCTATGACGCCAACCTGAAGCAATACGGTGGCAACAAGCTGGGCGAGGACCTGATTCCGCTGGGCACCACTGATTTTTCATCCTATCTCATCAAGGCGCAGGCCACCAAACCAGACATCATCGTCTTCCTGATGAATGGCGATGACCTGCTCAATGCGCTCAAGCAGGCTGTGCAGTTCGGGCTGGAAAAGCGCATACACCTGGCAGGCGCCAATACCGAGTTGGAGGTGCTGGAAGGTTTGCCCCCGGAAGCGCGCATCGGCGACTGGGTGGCCGAGTGGTACCACATACAGCCCAATGTGCCGCATGTGGATGAGTTTGTTGCCGCCATCAAGAAAAAAACAGGCAGAGTACCGACCGCCCGGACGTGGTTCGGCTATGTCGGCGGCTGGACCTGCGCGCTGGCGGCCAACAAGGCCAAATCGCTCGATGCCGTGAAAATGGCGCAGGCGCTGCAGGGCATGGAACTGCCGCCCGAGGTAGGCCTCATGCCGGACACGCCGTTCTACCGCAAGGGGCAGAACCAGTTGATCGGCTCGCTGTACGTGGGACATGCGCAGGCCAAGGGCTCGACGCCAGATGATCTTTTTCATGTCGATACCATCGTCCATGGCAAGGATGTCGCGGGCACGCTGGAAGCGTCGGGCTGCAAGATGGTCTGGCCTGGGGCCTGAGCAACGCGTTTGCGCCGGCAGCCTCCCTGTCGCCGACTGACGGCGATGGGGCGCTGCAGGCGCGGCTTCCCTTCCATGATCGCGGCGTGGCGGAACAATGAATGACTGAGCTAATTCTTTTCAATGTTTTCAATGGGCTGATTGTCGGCGCCTTCTACGCCCTGATGGCGCTGGGCCTGTCTCTCATCATCAACCTGACCAGTGTCATCAATTTCGCGCATGGCGGCTTTCTGGCGCTGGGCGCGTATATAGCCTATGAGCTGGCTCCCTATCTGGGATTCTGGGGTGCGCTGATTGTTGCGCCAGTGCTGACCGCCGTGCTGGGCCTGCTGGTCGAGCGACTCATGATACGGCGGCTGTATGGACGGGATCCGCTCTACAGCCTGTTGCTGACCTTCGGTCTGGCATATGTATTCGAAGATGGATTGCGCTATATCTGGGGGGCGCAAAGTCTGCCTTTCAAGGTGCCGGACTGGCTGATGCAGCCACTCAGTACCTATTTCTTTTTCCTGACCGGTTACCGCGTATTCATGGTTGTGCTGGTGGCGGTTGCGGTCGGCGGTCTATTTTTCATTCTTACGCGCACGCGCCTGGGCATACGCATACGGGCCGGGACGCTGGATCTGGAAACGGTGTCGGTGCTCGGCGTGAATGTCCGCATTCTGCGCAATCTGAATTTCGGACTGGGGATTTATCTTGCCGGCCTGGCCGGCGTGCTGGCGGCCGGACTGCTGGGACTGCAGCCCACGATGGGCGATGCACTCATCATGCCAAGCTTCGTCGCCATCATCGTCGGCGGACTGGGCAGCCTGGTGGGCACGCTGTTGGGCGGGCTGCTGATCGGCGTGGCTGCGGGTATCGCCACGGTTTATGTGCCGTCGGCATCGGAAGCCATCATTTACGTGATGATGGCGATCGTGCTGCTGGCCCGCCCTAGAGGACTGCTGGGAGAAGAGGGGATGACGCTGTGAGCGAGCGCAACACAAAACTATTCTGGAACATCGTCCTGTGGGCATTGTTGCTGACCATGCCATACTGGATGGGAGCGGTGGGCGGTTATACCGGCCTGGCGACACGCGTGCTGGTGCTTGGACTGGCTGCCATGTCGGTCAACTTTCTGCTGGGCTTTACCGGGGTGCTGTCTTTCGGCCACGCGGCCTACTTCGGCCTGGGGGCGTACGGTGCGGGCATGATGCTGAAGTATGTCGCGCCCAGCACGCCCTTGGGCATCCTGGTGGGCGTGCTGGTGGGTGCCGTGGCCGCCGCAATTGTCGGTGCGCTGATCGTCAAGCTGCGCGGCATTTATTTTGCCATGGTCACCATCGCGTTCGGCCAGATGTTCTATTTCATTGCTTTCCGATGGAATAACGTGACCGGCGGCGATGATGGCCTGACCGGATGGCGACGCTTGCCGATAGATCTGGGCATCGGAAAACTGGACATTCTCTCGAACGGCAACACCTATTACTACATGGTGCTCTTCCTGTTCGCGGTGTCGGTCGGCATCATGGCGCTGATACTGCGTTCGCCCTTCGGACGCACATTGCTGGCAATACGCGAAAACGAACGGCGTGCACGTTTTCTGGGCATTCCCGTGGAGCGTCATATCCTGATCGCCTTTGTGATTTCCGCAGCGTTCGCCAGCCTGGCCGGCGCCCTGTATGCCCTGCTCAATAACTTTGTCGATCCGCGCACACTGCACTGGACACTGTCGGGCAACTTCGTGATCATGGCGGTGGTCGGCGGCATGCGCTCGTTCTGGGGACCGCTGATCGGCGCCGCCATTTTTGTGGTGCTGCAGGATTATGTGTCCAGCTACACCCAGAACTGGATGTTCTTCATTGGCGTGTTCTTCGTCCTGATTGTGCTGTTCTTCCCGCGTGGTGTGCTTGGGATTATTCGCAGGAGGCACTCATGAGCATGCTGGAAGTGGATCATGTCACACAGAAATTCGGCAATCTGGTGGCGGTCGATGACGTATCCATGGCGGTGGAAAAAGGCGAACTGCGTGCCCTGATCGGACCCAATGGCGCGGGAAAGACCACCTTCTTCAATCTGATCAGCGGGTTTTTCCGGCCTACCGCCGGCCATATCCGGCTCGACGGCAAAGACATTACCCTGACGCCGCCGCATCAGCGCGTAGCCCTGGGCATGGCGCGCACCTTCCAGGTAACCGAAATCTTTCCCGAGCTCACGGTGAGGCAGAACCTGCGCACGCCAGTGGAACTCGCGCTGGGATTGCGGCTGCGTGCGTGGATGAATGCGACCGATGCAAGGCGCGCCAGCGAGCGGGTGGATGAACTGCTGGAGCTGGGCGGATTGAAGGCCAATGCGGACAGGCTTACCGGAGAACTCTCGCACGGCGATCAGCGCGCCACAGAAATCATGATGGCGTTGGCGCTGGAGCCGAGATTGCTGTTGCTGGATGAGCCCACCGCCGGTATGGGCAGCCGCGAAACCTACAGTACGGCCATGCTGATCCGCCGCCTGCATCGCGAGCAGGAGCTGACCATTGTGCTGGTGGAGCATGATATGAGGGTGATCTTCAATCTGGCCGATCGCATCACTGTCCTGGCCGAAGGCCGCGTGCTGGAGGAGGGGACGCCCGATGACATTGCCGCCAGCGAAACCGTGCAAATCGCGTATCTGGGGAAGGCGGCATGAACGCACTGGATGTTCACGACATACACACGTATTACGGCAAGAGCCACATTCTGGATGGCGTCAGCCTGAACGTGGGCGAAGGCGAGCTGGTGACTTTGCTGGGCCGCAATGGCGCCGGGAAATCCACGACGCTGCGCAGCATCATCGGTCTGACGCCGGCGCGCAGCGGGTCCATTACCATCCTGGGGCGTGATACCACGCGCTGGCCGCCTTACCGCATCGCTGCGCTGGGCACGGGGTTTGTGCCCGAAGGCCGGCGCATTTTTGCCAATCTCACTGTCGACGAAAATCTCAAAGTGCCTGTCGAGCGTCCCGGGCCTTGGACAATCCCCCGCATCTATAAACTGTTTCCGCGCCTTGATGAGCGCAGGAGCAACAAGGGCAGGCAGCTGTCCGGGGGCGAGCAGGAGATGCTGGCGATCGCGCGCACGCTGTTGCTCAATCCGCAGTTGCTGTTGCTGGATGAGCCTTCGCAGGGGCTGGCGCCGCTGGTGGTGCAGGAAGTGTTTCGCGTGGTCAAGGCTACGCGGGATGAAGGCACCTCAGTGCTGCTGATCGAGCAGAATGTGCGCGCTGCGGTGGAGATTGCCGACCGTGCCTATGTGCTGGACGATGGGAAGATTGTCTACGAAGGGGCGGCGGCAGAATTCGGCCAGGACGAGGAGCGGGTACGCGCGCTGGCTGGCGCCAGCGCGGAAAAATGGAGTGAAGAGGAGATGGGTTAGCCTTTGGCAGGCGCTTTCTTCATCTCCTTGTGATGCGTTTTCTTGGCGTGGTGTGCCGTGCCGGCATGCTTGCTGGCATGCATGCTCGCCTGAGGCGCCTTGGTAGGGGCGGTGGTGGCGGCATAGGCCGTGGCTGTGCTCGCGAGCCCGAGAGCCAGCGTGGAGGCCGACAGGAAAATGGCGAGGCGTGAGGAACTGATCATGGATGTACGCTCCTGAAAGATTGCCCGAAGACCTTTGCCTTCGAACTGGACAGCTCAAAAGTGGCTCTCCTGCCGACTCAGAGCTTGCCGTTCTGGATTGGTTCAGGGCTTTGCGGTTAAGCTTGCGGCATGATGGTAATTAATTGTTACCGAACGAAAACCGCTTTCTCAGGATCGGCGCGGGTGCGCGCCCAAGTTCAGGGCGCGCAGGATGCAGATGGTAACTATGCTGAAGACTGGTTGAACAACTGTCGCCCGCCATGACGTACTTTGGGCTTGTGCATCAGCGCTGCGCTGACCGCGGAGATAATGCCCACCACAATGGTGTAGCCCACGACCATCCAGGGTTTGCCGCCGTTGGCATGCAGCAGTGCGGTGGCGATCATGGGCGTGATGCCGGATGCAAATATGCCGGAGAACTGATAGACAAACGAGATGCCGGTATAGCGGACATCGGTATCGAACAGCTCGCAGAACAGTGCGGCTTCAGGGCCGTAGACCGACGCGTACAGAATCCCGAAGGGAATCACGATGGAAAGCCAGATCACCATGACGTTGTCGCTGTGCGTGTTGATCAGCCAGAATGCGGGCAGCGCGGAAAAGCCGGTGATGAGCGAACCCCAGAAATACACGCGGGTGCGGCCCAGGCGGTCGGACAGCGCGCCGAAATAGGGAATGGTAAAGCACATGACCACGGCTGCCGCCATGACGCCTGTCAGAGCCTGGGTGCGGGTCAGGTCCAGATTGTTGGTCAGGTAGCTGATGATGAACACGCCGAAGATATTGAAGAATACGCCGTCGATATAGCGGGCGCCCATGCCCTTGAGAATATTGCCGGGATAGCGTTTCATCATGTCGATGAAAGGAATTTTGCTTTCGGCATTGCGTTGCTTGAGCTGCTCGAATTCGGGGCTTTCCTTGATGGTCAGGCGGATATAAAGGCCCACAAAGACCAGCAGGGAAGACAGCAGGAAAGCGACGCGCCAGCCCCAGGCCAGGAACTGCGCGTCCGTCAATGTGGCTGACAGCAGGGCCACCACGCCGGAGGCCAGGCACAGTCCGGTGGCCAGGCCGACTTGCGGCCAGGATGCAAAAAAGCCTCGTTTTTGCGGCGGGGCGTACTCATAGGCCATCAGCACGGCGCCACCCCATTCGCCGCCCAGGCCTATGCCCTGGAGAATGCGGCACAGCAGCAGCAGGATGGGGGCCCAGATGCCTATGCTTGCGTACGACGGAATCACGCCGATGGCGACGGTCGACAGCCCCATGATGGTCAGTGTGAGGACCAGCATGCTCTTGCGGCCAACCTTGTCGCCGAAGTGACCGAAAATAATGCCGCCCAGCGGCCGTGCGAGAAACCCCACGGCGAATGTTCCGTAGGCCAGCAAAGTGCCGATATAGGCATCTTCGCCGGGGAAATACAGGTGATTGAATACCAGGCCGGCTACGACCCCGTAAAGGAAAAAGTCATACCATTCGATGGTTGCGCCGATGACCGAGGCCATCACAACCCGTTTGACTGTCTTGATATCTGCCGCCATCTAGTGTCTCCTGAAAGAGGTAGGACGAGGTCTTGGATTGCCTCGTTTTGTTATTGATGCGCAGGTGGCCGGCATGGGCCAGGCCTGCGTTGCCGCATGCGCCGCCAGTGCCTTGGACGGCGCCTGCGCGTGAAATGCCGTGTTGTTGCCTGCTCCTGCGCCTGTTCAGGCGGCCAGCCTCGAGGGCTGCGAAACAATGGCGGGCTGCGCCTGCGCGGCGGCGCTCTCCAGTATGAATTCGGAGGCGCGCTCGGCCACCATCACAATAGGCACATTGGTATTGCCCGAGACCAGCGTCGGCATGATGGAGGCGTCGACAACGCGCAGTCCGTCAATGCCATGGACGCGCAACCGCTCGTCCACCACTGCATGGCGGTCGGTCGCCAGGCCCATTCTCGCCGTGCCGGTGGGGTGGAAAATCGTGGCGCCGTATTCACGGCAGAAATGCAGGATTTCATCATCTGTGTTCACATCGCTGCCCGGACGGAATTCACGCTTCATCAGACTTTTCATGGGTTCGGTGCTCGCGATGCGCCGCGCGAACTTCACGCCGGCCACGGCCGTGCGCCGGTCCAGGTCGGTGGACAGATAGTTGGGCTGCATCGAGGGCGCTTCGAACGGATCGGCGGACTTGATGCGGACGTAACCGCGCGACTCGGGTCGCAGTTGGCATACGGAGTATGTGCAGCCCGAAAAGTCGTGCACCTGTCCGCCGGCCAGGTCGGCGGACAGCGTGCCGAAGTGGAACTGGATGTCGGGGGTGGCCGATTCATCGGGCAGGGCCCGGCAGAACGCCGCACCCTGATTGATGCCTATGGCCAGCGGGCCGCTGCGCAGCAAGGCCCATTGCAGACCCATTTTGGCTTTGCCCCACAGCGAACGCAGCTGGTCGTTGTTGGTGATGGGCTTGCTCACTTCATAGATCAGTCGCAGCTGCAGATGATCCTGCAGATTTTCACCTACTCCCGGCATATCCCGGACAACGGGGATGCCGAACTCGCGCAGCAGCGCAGCCGGGCCTATGCCGGATAGCTGCAGCAGTTGGGGAGATTGCAGTGCGCCAGCGCTGAGCACGACTTCGCGGCGCGCCTGGATGCGGCGCAACTGGCCACCCTGCCGGAACTCGACGCCTGATGCGCGTGTGCCCTTCATGAGGATGCGTGTGGCCTGCGCCTCGGTTTCTATGCGTAGATTGCTGCGGCCGCGTGCCGGATTGAGATAGGCCACGGCGGTGGAACAGCGCTTGCCATGGTGAGTCGTCAGCTGATAGTAGCCCGCGCCTTCCTGGTTGCCGCTGTTGAAGTCCGATACGCGCGGAACGCCATTGTTGACGGCTGAGCCGATGAAGGCCTCGACCAGTTCATGCTGAGTCTTGATGGAGGTTGCATGCAAGGGACCGGATGTGCCGCGTGTCGGGCCCGGACCAAGGTCGTTGCTTTCCAGCTTGCGGAAGTAGGGCAGGCAGGTTTCCCAGTTCCAGCCCTTGTTGCCCAGCTCGCCCCAATGGTCATAATCCTGCTTTTGTCCGCGCACATAGATCAGGCCATTGATCGAGCTGCATCCACCCAGCGTTTTGCCGCGCGGCCAGTAAATCTTGCGGCCCAGCATGTGGGGATCGGGATCTGTATAGAACCCCCAGTTCAGCCTGGGGTTGAACATGGTCTTGCCGTAGCCGATGGGGATGTGTATCCACATATTCTTGTCGGGCGGGCCGGCTTCGAGCAGGCAGACGGTATATCTGCCATTCTCGCTGAGGCGGTTGGCCAGCACGCAGCCGGCCGAGCCTGCTCCCACCACGACATAGTCGACTGTATCGGACTTCATTGCCTCTCACCTTTGAGTATTGGATAGTACGGTGAGCCAGTTTGTGCCCGATGGTATTTGCTATCTATAGGGTTATCACTATAAAGTCCAATTTCGGAACGATAAGTATCATAATCATTTCATTTTTGCCGAGCTATGCAAGGAAAAGTACATAATGGAAGACGATAGTCCGCGCTACCTGCGTGTGCTCAGCGTGCTTGAGCAACTGGCTACCACGCAGTATCCCCAGACGCTGGCCCAGCTTTCGCAGCGCACGGGCCTGCCCAAATCCAGCCTGATGCGCATGCTGCAGGCGCTGGAGGGCGCGGCTTATGTCACGCGTCTGCCCGGCGACATGGGTTATGTACCGGGGCCCAGGGCGCATCACCTTTCCGCGCATATTCTGCGTACGCCTCATTTCCTGCGCGCCTGCCGCCATATTCTGGGAATGCTGATCACCATCACGGGCGAAGCCTGCAACCTGACGGCGCCGGCGGGCGATGCAGTGCACTATCTGGCAAGAGTGGAGCGCCCGGAAATGCAGCGGCTGCAGCTGCATATGGAGATCGGCGTGCATGTGCCGCTGCATTGCACGGCAAGCGGCAAGCTGTTCCTGGCTTTTGCGCCGGAAATCGAGCGGCGCCAGATCCTGGATCGCATTGCGCTTGACCGCCTTACGCCCAAGACCATCGTCGACCGGCACGGGCTGGAGACTGAACTGAAGCGCATACGCGGATTGGGAATCGGCATTGACGATGAGGAGTTTGTGCGCGGCATGGTGGCGATCGCCGTGCCGGTGTTCAACAGACAGGAACAGGTCATTGCCGCAGTTGCCTGCCATGCCGCGACCGCCCAGAAATCCCTGCATGAGCTGCTCGGTTATGCCGAGCCCATGAGGCAGGCTGCCAGGGCGATGGCAGCGGTATTCTGCGAGCAAGAGACGAATACGTAACAATAATGAAACTCATGTTAGGAATAGGTGGTTTCCACTACAATAATTGCGCTTTCTTGGCTTTTGCGGTTTTCCACTTCCATGCCCCCTCCCTTTATCTATGTGATCAATCTTGCCACCGCGTATGAGCGTCGTGCTTTCATGCAGGATCAGCTTGATTCCCTGGGCCTGACTTACGAATTTTTCGATGGCGTTCATGGCGCCAGCCAGCCGGACCATCCCCTGTTCAGCAAATACAACGATGCGGAGCGCGCCCGCCGGCGCGGCCCCGGAGTGTCGCTGAACCTGGGCCAACTGGGGTGTTTTGCCAGTCACTATCTGTTATGGGAACGGTGCGTAGCGCTTGATCAGCCCATCATCGTGCTTGAAGACGATGCGCATCTGCAGCCATCGTTCATGCAGTTCTACCGGGAGGCCGCTGCATTCTCGTCGACATACGGGCTGGTCTGGCTGCAGCCGGACCTGAGCAAAAAGCGTCGCGATATCCGTATCGGCAAGCAGGGCGCTTTTGTGGTCAAGAAGCTGTTAAAGGGCGCGACCGGCACCACGGGCTATCTGATCAGCCCGCCTCAGGCCCGTCGTCTGCTGGCCTATAGCCAGGAATGGATATATCCCGTCGATATAGCCATGAAGCGGTTTTTCGAGCACAAGGTGGAAGCCATCGGCATCGAGCCGGTCTGCATTCGCGCCAAGGATGGCCTGGGGTCTTTTATCAACGAAGGGGCCGGCAAGGTCAAGCGCACGGTGCAGGATACGTTGCGCCGGGAGCTGTCCAGCCTGGCGGACAGCCTGCGCCGCAGTTGCCATAATCTTTGGTTTCGCCTGGGATGGGGGCGCAACTGACCGCGCGGTCAGTTACCCCAGCCCGCTGCATGCCAGCAAGAGCGCCAGCCCGGCCATGATGATGGCGATCAGGCCGTCCAGTACCCGCCATGCGCGGGGATCCGAAAACAAAGGCGCAAGCAGGCGCGATCCTGTTCCCAGCAGCAGCAGCCACATCAGGCTGGCGGTAAGCGTGCCGGTTGCAAACGCCAGGCGCGCGTCATGGAAGGTCTGGGCCAGTGAACCGACCACCATCATGTCCAGCCAGAAGTGCGGGTTGAGCAGGCTGAACCCCAGCGCGCCCAGGAGTGCGGCGCGGCGCGACGACAAAGTCTGACGCGCCGCCTGGATACCGCCCCGTGGCCGCCACGCCCGTAGGGCGGACTGAACGGCATACCACGACAGAAAAGCAACCCCGAACCACAGCACGGCGCCCGTCAGCCAGGGCGCCCAGCTCATAATGGTCCTGAGCCCCAGGACGCTGCCAAAGATAAACGTGGCGTCAATCAACGCGCATGCGGCGAGAATGCTGCGCAGATGCGCGCGCATCAACCCCTGGCGCAGTATGAATGCGCTTTGCGCGCCGACGACGGCGAACAGGCCCAGGCCAGTGGCGATGCCGCTGGCCCATGCCGAGGCGAGGGAGGGAGACAGGATAAGCGGGAACATGGACTGTATTTTTGCTGAATAGATGAATAAAATACAGCTAAATAAACTTAACTAAATTAAGTAATGCTTAATTCATGAAAATCGACCACGGAAACCTCAGGGCCCTGGCTGCCGTCGTGCGTGAAGGCAGTTTCGAGCGGGCCTCGGCGGTGCTCAATGTCACGCCCTCGGCAGTCTCTCAGCGTGTCAAGGCGCTCGAAGAGCGTATGGGGCGATTGCTGGTGCGCCGCAGTGTTCCAGCGGCCGCGACGGCCGACGGCCAGATTCTCGTTCATCTTGCCGAGCAGGTGGCGCTGCTCGAACACGATGCAGCGGGGCAGCTTGGCCTGGACGAAGAGGCCGCCGCGACCAGTGTTTCGGTCGCGGTCAATCACGACAGCCTGGAAACCTGGTTCATGCAGGCCGCCTTGCTTTTTTCAGGCCGGTCGCGCGCCACGCTGGACATGCATTCCGAAGACCAGGATCACACCGCTGCACTGCTGCGCAATGGCACGGTGCTGGCTGCCGTCACGACGCACGGCGAGCCGGTCCAGGGCTGTCATATGCACACGCTGGGGCGCATGCGTTATGTGGCCTGCTGCTCGCCATCCTTTCATTCGCGTCATTTCGAGGCCGGTGTGAACGCACACACGCTGGCCGATGCGCCGGTGCTGGTCTTCAATCGCAAAGACGACATGCAGGCCAGGTTCGCTCAAAAAATCATGCGCGGCGCAGCATGGCAACCGCCGGTATGGTGGCTGCCGTCGTCCAGGGCGTTTGTGCGCGGCACGCTCGATGGCCTGGGCTGGACCATGAATCCCTTGCCCATGGTCAAGGAATACCTGGACAGCGGAGAGCTGATGCTGCTGCGCGCCCGCGCCTGGGAAGATGTCCCCTTGTACTGGCAATACTGGCGCGTGGACTCGCCGACGATGGCGCAGTTGACCCGTTCGGTACTGGAGGCTGCGCGGGAACTGGTGCGGGCTAAGGCATAGCGGTTTGTCAGACCTGCGCCCATTGATACAGCGGCGCGTTCTTGTCCAGGAATCGCGTGGCTGCCTCATGGTGGTAGGCCGTTGAGCGGGCAATGCCCTGGCCGGCCGCCTCCATTTCCAGCATGGTGCTCAGATCGCTGTTCAGGGATGCATTGAATATCCGCTTGGTCAGGCTTAATGCCGCGAGCGGCAGGCTGCTCATGCTTGCTGCCAGGGCCTGGGCTCTGGCGTTGATGGTTTCTTCCGGCTGAATCTCGAACACCATGCCCATGGTCCTGGCTTCCTCGGCATCGAAGGCTCTGGTTGAAAAGGCCAGTTCCTTGGCGCGTTGCAGACCAACGATACGGGGCAGGGTATAGAACACCCCGCAATCGGGCACGGCGCCCAGTTTCAGAAAGGACAGGCAGAAACGGGCCCTGGGCGAGGCAAGAATCAGATCGCCGGTCAGCGCCAGGCCGAGTCCGGCGCCATAGGCGGGTCCATCCACCACTGAAATAATGGGCCGATCCAGCGTGAGCAGGTCGGAGATGACGACCTGCAGGCTGAGCATGCGGTCGCGCGCGGCCTCAGCGGCGGTGTCGTCCGTCATGGTGCTGATGTCTCCACCTGCGCAGAATGCGCCGCCTGCGCCGCCGAGCACCAATACTTTGATGCTCCTATCCCTGCGAATGGCGCCGACGATCTCTCCGAGCTCCTGACGCATCGTTGCGTCCAGCGCATTCTTTCGAGAAGGGCGGTTCAGGGTCAGCGTGGCGACATGATCGACCACGTGGTAGACGACGGCTTCGTACGGGTTTCTTGTTGTTTTCATTGCTCCTCCTTGTTGATTCTTATCGGACCTGCATGCAGTTTTCAGGCAATGACACCATGCTGTCTCAGGCGCTCAATCTCTGCGGGCGATCGCCCCAGTTCGGCCAACAGCGCCTCGGTATGCTGGCCGGGCACCGGGATGTTGCCAGGTTTGCCGGGGGTGCGGCTTAATCTCGGGGCGGGAGCAGGGTGCACAATACCGTCAGTTTCGACAAAGCTGTTTCTTGCCTGACTGTGGGGGTGCGCAGCTGCCTCGTGGAAATCAAGTACTGGCGCAAAGCAGACATCGGTGCCCTCCAGGATGGCGCACCACTGCTCGCGTGTCTTGCTGGCGAACAGCTTTTCGAGTTTGGCGCGCAGCGTGGGCCAGTTGGCGCGCTCCCACTGTTGTTGGAAATCGGCGTCCTGGATATTGCACAGCTCAAGCAGTAGCGCATAGAACGCCGGCTCTATGGATCCGATGGAAATGAATTTTTCGTCGGCGCAGGCATAGCAGCCGTAAAAGGGCGCGCCGCCGTCGAGCATATTGGATTGACGCGCGTTGGTCCATTTCCCGTTGGCCAGCATGCCGTGATAGTTTGTGGCCAGGGTCGACACGCCATCGCAGATCGCGGCATCCACCACTTGTCCGCTGCCGCTGCGCCGGGCTTCGAGCAGGGCGCAGACGACGCCGAATGCAAGCATCATGGCGCCGCCGCCGATATCGCCAAGCAGATGAAGCGGCGGTGTGGGCGGGCGGTCGGCGTGGCCCATGGCATGCAGGGCGCCCGTGATGGAGATGTAGTTCAGATCGTGTCCCGCTGCGGCCGATAGCGGCCCCTGCTGTCCCCAACCTGTCATCCTGCCGTACACAAGCCCGGGGTTGCGGGCCAGGCAAATGTCCGGTCCCAAGCCCAGCCTTTCCATGACGCCGGGCCGAAAGCCCTCGATCAGCGCATCGCAGGTGTCGGCCAGTTCGAGAATGATGTCGGTCGCGCCCGGCTGCTTGACGTCCAGCGCAATGGTGCGCCTTCCGCGGTCCACGATGGTGCCGCCACCGCCCAGAAAACCCGGCGTCTTGCGGTCGACGCGAATCACTTCCGCGCCCATGTCGGCAAGCATCATGGCGCAAAACGGACCTGGCCCTATTCCAGCAAGCTCCAGCACCCTATATCCGGTCAACGGCCCGCTCATACTGGCGTCCTCCTGTGAAAGCCATTACTGTTCAAAGAACTCGGTGCGCGCCTTGAGCAGAAGCTCGACGTTGCTGTCAAAGTTTTCTTCCATGCGTGACGTAGGGCCGACCAGCGATATCGCGGTCAGCTGACCGCCCACATGGCCGGCGATGCCTATGGCGAAAACGCCTGCATTGCCTTCGTCGCGGGCGTAGTAGTATTTTTTCTCCCGTCCTTCAATCAGCTGTGCCTTCAGCGCTTCTTTGTCCACGATAGACTTGGGCGTTGCTGCGTTCATGGGCAGGGTATCGATCAGGGCCTGTGCCGCTGCTTCATCCATGGTGCCAAGCAGGGCCTTGCCCAGCGCCGACGTATGAAGATCGACGATGGTGCCGGGCTTCAGGACGTAGCGCAGCGCGCGGGGGCTTTCCTGGCAGCCGAATATCTGTACATGATTGCCGTCCAGGTGGGCGCACATGGAGGATTCGCCGGACTGCCGACTCAGTATTTCCAGGGCCTCGGCGGCAAAAATCTGCATGGGGTCCGTAGCGGCGATGCGCTGCGCGACGCTCAGCAACCGGGCCGTGGGATGAAAGAGCCGAGTTTTGGGTGAGCGCAGCAGATAGCCGGCCTGCCTGAGGGTATACAGCAGGTCGGAGCAACTGCTGTCGGCCAGGCCCAAGAGCCGTGCCATTTCTGAGTTGCTCAGCGGTCTGCGCTCTTTTGCGTAGGTTTCAAACACTTGGAGGACGCGTTGTGCAGTGGGTAAGGTCTGGGGCATGGTTATGAATGGTTGAGAGTGGACATCGCAAAGGCGCAGGCGTGAGTCTGCTTGCGCCAAGCTTACTTCAAAGCCGAAATTCCCAATACGCTCTGAGCCATCAGCAGCGCCTGGATCTGGTTGGTGCCCTCGGCAATGCTCAGGTGGCGGGCGTCCCGATAATAGCGCTCCACCGGAAACAGGCTGGTATAGCCCGCGCCGCCGTGGACCTGCAGCGATAGTTCGGCAACCCGCAGCACGGCGTCCGTCGCATGACGCTTGGCCATGGAGCATAGAAGGTGGCTGTCGGACGCTTTCTGGTCGAGCGCATTCGCTGCCCTGTAGCAAAGCAGGCGAGATGTCTCCACCAGCGTGAGCATATCCGCAATCATATGCTGGACGAGCTGAAAGCCTGCAATGGGGCGGCCGAACTGGCTGCGTTCCCCGGCGTATCGAACGGCCGCCTCGCAGGCCGCTTCGGCGATGCCGAGCGCCGAGAACGCCACGACGCAGCGGCCGATATTCAGGTATTTCTTGGCAAGTGAAAAACCCGATCCCTGTCGGCCTACAAGATTGTCGCGGGGAATCTCCACGTCATCAAAGAGCAGTTCTCCCAGGGGGCAGCTATGCATGCCCATCTTGGGTATGTCGCTGACGGACAGTCCCGGCATGTCGCGCTCGAACAGCAGGCAGGACACGCGCCGGCTGCCATCCTCCTCATCGGTCTGGAGAAACACCACGCCCAGTTCGCACACCGGTCCCAGGCTGATATACAGTTTGCGACCATTGACGCGCCAGCCATGCTCGGTGGCGGTGGCTCGCGTTTCGATATTGGCGGCATCAGACCCGATGTTGGGCTCGCTGAGCGCGAAGCTGGCAATCGCTTCTCCGCTCAGGATGCGGGGAAGAAACCGGTCTTTCAGCGCCGGGGAGCCGCCATCGGCGAGCACGGATGCAGCAAGATTGCTGGTGCTGACGATGCTGCGCAGAGAAGGCCATACGCGTGCGACCTCCGCGATCAGCATGCCGTATGTCGTCATGGGAAGCGCAAAGCCGCCGCTGGCTTCGGGCAGCATGCCGCCCAGCAAGCCGAAGTCGCGCATGGCGCGAATGATATGCGGGGGCACCATGCGCGATTGCGCTTCGTATTCATTGACGAGGGGCGCCGCCTCGGCCTGCAGGTAACGGCGCAGGGCGTCCTGCAGTTCGATCTGGTCGGCAGTAAGCGAAAAACTCATGCCGGCATGCTGCGCAGTGGTCATTGCGCTTCCTTTTCCGCAGCCAGAACCAGTTTCCACATCTCGGGGGCGGTCGGGCTGCCTGCTTCCTCGATGATGTGCGCAATCAGCCCGGCTGTCCGGCCGACCAGGGCCAGACCTCGTGCCGCCTTGGGGTCCAGGCCCATCTCGGCTGCGATGGCGCCCATGGCGCCCGCGCCGTTGATAGGCAGAAAGCGGCCGAACTCGGCCTGATTGATTGCGGCTATGGCGTCGAGCAGCTTCCAGCATTTGCCGTAGTAGCCGTTGTCTGCTGATATCTTGCGCAAGGCCGGAACGCGCGGGTCGCCGTCGACATGAATAGGATGCCCCACGCCGGCTATTTTCTTTTTCTCAGCCGCGTAACGGGTAAGAAGATCCCGGGCGCGTGCTTCGAATGCGTCGGCGGCGCTGTCGTCCTGCAGGCCGACGGTTTCGTCCAGCAGCATCTGCGCGACGTTCTGCGTGACGCCCAGGTAACGGTCGCCGGCTCCGAGCAGGCCTGCTGCAACAGCGCCCTGCATGGATTCGGGGGCGCCGAGAAAAGTCAGGCGCCCGGCCATGGAAATAGGCGTGAAGCCGTGGTCGCAGGAGGTGACGAGCAGAACGTTCATCATGCGCTTGAATCGTGCTTCCGGATAGTGGCCGAGAATACACAGACATGTCATGTCGACAAAATCGGCGTTGGGAATGATGTCGGTGGAAAGATTCTTGCCGCGTACAAAAATATCGTCGGTGGTGGCAAAGCCAATTTTCGTGGTGATCGTCATGCTGTTTGTTCCTCGCATTGCTGGTGTTGTTTCAGTTTGCCGTTCGTGATGAGCAGGGCGTCCAGTGGTATTGCGCCTTTGCCCATTGGTCCTACCCATACGGGGTTCAGTTCCATCTCAAGCAGTTCGTCGGCGTGGCGTTGCGCAAAGGCTGAGACCTGTCCGATGAGCGCTTCGAGCGCATCCAGGTCGCATGGCGCCTGGCCCCGCACCCCCTGCAGAATCTCCACATGGCGCAACTCGTTGATCATGGCCCGCGCGTCGCCCGGCATCAGGGGTATCATGCGATGCGTTGCATCGCGCAGTGTTTCCACAAAGACGCCGCCCAGGCCTACCGTGAGGACCAGGCCGAATGCATGGTCCCGATGTACGCCGATCAGCACTTCCCGTCCGCCTTGCGGCAACATGGCCTCCACCAGTACGCCGTCTATGCGGGCATCGGGAACGGCGGCCGCAGCGGCCTGGCAGATGCCTGTGAAAGCCTCTTCAGCCTGCTTGTCGTCGCAGATATTGAGTCTGACGCCGCCCACTTCGGTCTTGTGCGCGATGTCGGGGCTGGCCACTTTCATGACCACAGGGTAGCCGACGGCGCCGGCGATGCGGGCGGCATGCTCGGCAGTCGTAGCCACTTCACCGACGGGGAAGGGCAGGCCTTCGCGTCGCAGCAAGCCCTTGGCCTGCGCTTCGCTCATTTGCCGGCGCTCGCCATGGCCATGCTGCGTCGGCGTGTGGCTAGCCGTCGAGGCCTGCGTCTTCGCATGAAGGGGCGATGCCGCGTCCGGCGTTCTGGCCGGCGTTGCAGGCCAGATGGCCTTCAGCGCGCCGATTGCGCTGGACAGGGAAAGAAAGGGCTGCAGCCCGCTCTGTTCCATGGCCTGGAAACCACCTCCCATCCGGCGGCTCATCCAGACCGGGACAATGGGGGTGTCCGAGCAGGCCGACACCTGGACGATGGATTGCGCAATGCCGTCAGTGACCTCGCCATAATCCATCGGGATGGGAAACAGCACCATGCCCACATTGGGATCATTGCACACGACCTGCAGGCATTCGTTCGCGGCTTCCTGGTTGCGCAGGATGTCTGCCGTCGTATCGACGGGATTGGAAATGTTTGCGAAGTCAGGCAGCAGCGATTTCAATGCCGCGTTGGTCTCTTCGGTGAACGCGGCCATGGGCAGTCTGGCGGTGCCGGCGATGTCGGTTGCCAGCGCGGCGGTGCCGCCCGAAAACGTGTAAATGCACAGACCACTGCCCGGTCTGGGCTGCGGCAGCGTCAACAGCCGCGCGACGGCAAGCAATTGGTCCAGATCATTGACTTCAATGGCGCCGAACTGGCGGAAGACGGCGCTGTTGACCGCAGCGCTGCCCGCAATCGAGGCGGTATGCGACTGGGCGGCGCGCGCACCGGCCTCGGAATGGCCGACCTTCAGAATGACGACGGGCTTGTTTTGTTGTCGCGCCAGCGCCAGCGCCGCGGTAAGGCGCCGGCCGTCCTTGATGCCTTCCATCAATAGCCCGATCACCTTGATCTGGGGATCGTTGGCCATGTGGGCAATGAAATCGGGGATTTCCAGGTCGACCTCGTTGCCTGCGGAAAACCAAAGTCCCACGCCTTGCCCGAAACTCAGACCCTGCAGCAGATTGCGTCCCAGGCCACCGCCCTGGGTGGCCAATCCGATGGCACCGGCGTTCAGGTCGTTTTTGTAGGCCGGCGAGAAGGTCATGCCGATTCGGTCGCGCACATTCACAAAGCCGGGGCAGTTCGGACCATATACATGCAGGCCGGTTTCCCGGCACAGATCAGTAATTTCTTTTTCTAGTTGGTGTCCTGTTTCGCCCGCCTCGGAAAAGCCTGAGGAAAATACAACGGCGTAAGGAATCTCGCGTTCCACACACTGCCGCAAGGCCTCGATGACCAGCGTTGCATTCACAATGATCAGGGCCACATCAATCCGTGCCGGCGGCAGGTCGCGAAGCGAGGGCCAGCATGGCGCGTCGCCTATGGTCTTATAGGCGGGATTGACCGCATACACTGTGCCTTTGAGGCTCGAGTGCTGCGTCAGATTTGTGTAGAGACGTCCGCCCTGGCTGGCCGGGCGTGACGATGCACCGACAACGGCGACGTTGGTGGGGTTGATGAAGCGGTCCAGGTCGGCGAAGGGTTTCATGCCGACACTCCCGCTGTACGCATCAGCATGGCAAAGTCCGCCTGCACGACAACTTCGCCACGCTGGTTGACGGCTTCGCGGCGAAACACGATTCTGTCGCGTCCGGGTTTTGCATCCTGTTGCCGCTCGACTACAGTGATGCGCGCATGAATAGTATCGCCGATGAAGGTCGGCTTCGGAAAGCGGCAGTTCAGGTCTATGAGGGCCAGAACGCAGGGCTCGAGCCGCCGGTATTCCAGTGTCTGGGTTGTCAGGCCGGACAGCACCGACAGCACCAGCAGCCCGTGTGCGATGCGCTGGCCGAAGCGGGTCGATTTGGCATATTCGTCATCGACGTGCAGGCGATTGAAATCACCCGACAGACCGGCGAAACAGGTGATGTCGCTTTCTGTGATGGTGCGGCCCGCCGATTCGAAGGCATAGCCAATGCTGGGCAACGGATCGGATGCGGTCGAGGCGCCATCCAGTGGCTGGGTTGAGGGGCTGGTCTGAGTCGAAGTAGCTTGCATGATTGGGTGTCTCCTCCCCGGTTTTGAAGTCGTCGTTGTTTAGCTGGCGTAGCGGCCGCCGGTGACGTGCAATGTTTCGCCGGTAATGAATCCGGCGCGCGCCGAGGCCAGGAAGGTTACTGCGTCGGCGATATCCTCAACTGCGCCCAGGCGCTGTACGGGCTGGCGGTTCAGCGCATTGGTGCGCA
The DNA here is from genome assembly GCA_048270225.1 of Pusillimonas sp. Classification (GTDB taxonomy): domain Bacteria; phylum Pseudomonadota; class Gammaproteobacteria; order Burkholderiales; family Burkholderiaceae_B; genus Allopusillimonas. The sequence continues at coordinate 122,507 of JBLWTG010000001.1, forward strand.
AGGTTTCGTAGGTGGACAGCGCCCGGATCAAATCTGTTTCGACGAAGCCTGGCGCGACAGCGTTGGCGGTAATGTTGAATTTTCCCTGTTCGTAGGCCAGGGAACGCGTAAATCCAATAAGGCCGGCTTTGGCGGCGGAGTAGTTGGTTTGCCCGGGATTGCCAAGATGGGCGCGCGACGCGATGTTGATCACACGGCCCCATTTTTTTTCCATCATGGAAGGCAAGGCTGCTTTGGTGCAGTAGTAGGCGCCTTTCAGAATCGTGTCTACGACGGCGTCCCAGTCGGCCTCGGGCATTTTTGTCAGGTATTTGTCGCGGGTGAAACCGGCGTTGTTGACCAGAATGTCGATGGATCCGAATTCGCTGACGGCGCGGTCGGCCAGGTTCTGCACCTGTTGCGGGTCGCACACGTCCGCCACGACGCCGACGGCCTGATGTCCGGCATCAGTCAGGCGGGACGTGGCAGCCTGGACCGCGTCGGCATTGATGTCGGTGATCACGATACGGGCGCCTTCCTGCGCCATGGCCTGGGCGCACGCGAAGCCTATGCCTCGCCCCGACCCTGTGATGAGGGCGACCTTTCCTGTGAGTTGCAGATCCATCTTCTTCCTTTGTGTTGAGGGTCGTACCGTTTCGGGCCGAGCCTGTTCTGATGTTGTCGTTAATTCATTAATTATTACCGTATGCCGAAGAAGTATACGTGTAGTCGTAAATAATTGCAATTAATTTCGAGTTATCGTTATAATTGACGACATGTCGTAATAATAACGGCATAAGCCCATAACAAACAGAGGAGATAACGATGTCATTTTTGAAATTCCTGTCCGTGGCAGCACTCGGCCTCGCCACACTGACAGCGCTGCCTGCGAACGCGGAATATCCCGACCAGCCCGTCAAGGTCTATGTGGGGTTTGCGCCTGGCGGCGCCACCGATTTGCTCGCGCGGTTCTATGCCGAGCAGCTTTCGCGCAAGCTGGGTCACCCGTTCATTGTTGAAAACCGTCCCGGCGCCGGGGGAAATGTTGCCATCCAGTCACTCACCAATGCCAAGCCCGACGGCTATACCATTGCCATGGGCGCCAACTACATTGCTTCCAATGCGGCGCTCAAGCGCAATAACTATGATTGGGACAAGCAGCTTGCGCCCATCGCCCTGATCGCGTCAACGCCCAACATCCTGGTCGTTCCGCCCAAGTCCCCGTTCAACAGCGTGGACGACATCATCAAGGCAGCGACCAAGCCGGGCGCCTTCCTGACCTTCGGCTCGGCGGGCGTGGGTTCGTCCATTCATCTGTCCGGCGAGCTATTCAAGGCCATGACGGGCGCGAAACTGACGCATGTGCCTTACAAAGGCGTGTCGCCCGCGGAGGTGGCGCTCATGGCCGGCGATATCGACATGATGTTCGGCAGCGTCTCTACTGAAGTGCCGCTGGTGCAGTCCGGCAAGCTGAAGATACTGGCCGTCACGGGACTGGAGCGTATGAAGGTGTTTCCTGATGTGCCGACACTGGATGAGGCCGGGTTGAAGGGCTTTAACGTCGGCGCTTCGTATGTACTGGTCGCACCGGCCAATGTGCCTGCTGATGTCATGCAGCGGCTCAGCCAGGCGGTTGAGGAGATCAATGCGGGGGAGGAGGCGGCCGCCTATACCGCGCGCCTGTATGCTTCCCCCATGAAAGGCGGCCCGGTCCAGGCCAAGGCCTTCCTGAAGTCCGAGTATGAAAAGTGGAACAAGCTGGTTGCCGACAACAAGCTTTCGCTGGAGTAGAGCGAACTTCCTCGCGCCTGGCTGGCATCGACTCTGCCGCCCCCGCCGTTTTTTTGGGAGGGCTGAATGTCTCTACCTGGCAGCGCTTTGCGCGAGTTTCGCCGGCGGCTCGTAGGTATTTGCTTGGTTCTCGCAAGGTGGTGGGGACAGCGTGATTACGGATTTTTCTTCAGCCTGTTGGATGTCGTTGAAAGAGCAGCGGGATTGAACGCGCCGGTGCGCCTCTCTAGGGAACTGATATAAACAAAATTGCTTGTAAATATGATCAATTTTGTTTATCTTAAGCGCTTGCCTAACAAGTAAAGGAGGTGCGGTGAAGCAAAGCGAGTTCAAGCGGTGGCTCGCTTCCCAGGGAGTGACTTTTGTGGAGGGAGCAAATCACACGAAAGCCTATTATCAGGAGAGGCAAACCACTCTTCCAAGGCATCCGGGCAAGGAAATCCGGGAGCCGCTCAGGAAGCTAATCATTAAGCAGTTAGGTTTGAAATAAATGGACGCCCCGTAATGAAGGGCCCAACTCGGCAAATACCGCACAAATAGTATGGCTCGATATCCTGCTCATATTGAACCGGGCGATGGAGGCTTTACAGTCTCGTTTCGAGATATCCCGGAAGCATTGACCTGCGGGGACACCCTCGAGGACGCCAAGGAAATGGCAACAGATGCGCTGCGTACCGCCATGGATTTTTATTTCGAGGATCGCCGGCCGGTTCCGTTTCCTTCTGCCGTAAAAAACGGAGAGGTGCTGATTGATCTGCCTGCCAGTGCGTGGGCGAAGGTTCTGCTGCTCAATGAAATGCTGGCGCAGGGGGTGACGCCGGCCGAGCTTGCGCGGCGGCTTGGAACGCGCCCGCAGGATGTGAATCGCATCGTCAATTTGGATCACACCACCAAGATCGACACGATCGGCGCTGCACTGGCCTGCCTGGGCCGTGACATGGAGATATCAGTCCGGTAGGGTTGGAACGAAGATTGTGTCCCAACTCAAGAAAAAAGGGCTTACGCATGATCTACGTAAACCCTTGATTTTCCTGCTGAAACTATGGTCGGGGCGAAAGGATTCGAACCTTCGACCCTCTGGTCCCAAACCAGATGCGCTACCAGGCTGCGCTACGCCCCGACTTCGTTACAGCCAAGCAATATAGCATATAAATGCACTCAATAACGCCGGGCAGGCGTTCGGGGCAGAAATTTACTTGGTGTTATCTCTACTTTGCGCGCAGGCGCGATGCTTGCGGCGCCTGCCTGGTCGATGCCATGCCAGGCAGGATAGTGACAATGCGCGTCACGGCGTCTCGGCGGCCATTCCGGTTTCGACCAGTATTTTGGCGATGCGACGGCCTTCGCGCTCCAGAATCTCGAAGCGCAGGTCGCCGCGGGTGCTGGGCACCACGATGTGGTCGCCTATGTCCGGCAGGCGACCGAACTGGCTCAGCAGATACCCCGCCACGGTGCTGTATTCGTCCGAGTCATCCATCAGTCCTTCGACCTGCACGGTCTGCTCGAACTGGTGCATATCGGTGGCGCCTTCCACAATCCAGCGGTTTTCCCGGTCGATGATGATGTCGGGCGTTTCGTCTTCGTCGGGAAAGTCGCCGGCGATGGCCTCGAAAACATCGATGGGCGTAACCAGGCCCTCTACCGCGCCGAATTCGTTGATCACGACCACCAACTGTCCGCGCGCGGCCTTGAGGGTTTCCATGAGATCGAGGATGCGTACCGTTTCGTGAACGATAATGGGCGGACGCAGCTTGCTTTCGTCCAGCTTGCCATCGAGCAGGAGGTCGGCGATCAGATCCTTGGCCCGGCCTATGCCGACGATATCGTCAAGCGAACCGCGGCAGACAGGGAAGAAGCCATGCGGCGAATGGCTGATTTCGTTGCGGATATCGGCGGGATCGTCATCCAGGTCTATCCAGGTGATGTCAGTGCGCGGGGTCATGATGGAGTGGATGCTGCGCTCGGCCAGACGCAGCACGCCGCTGACCATATTGCGCTCTTCTTCTCCAAACGGAACCTCTGATGGCGCCGGCGCAGCGTCCTGTGCAGTCTCTTCAGTGCTGACGGGGCGTTTGCCCAGCATGCGCAGTATGCCTTCGGCAGTGCGCTCCCGCATGGGCCGCAGGGTTTCCAGATGATGCAGCTTGCGCCGGGCTACCTGATTGAGCGTTTCAATGATGACGGCAAAGCCGATGGCCGCATAGAGATAGCCCTTGGGCACTTTGAAGCCGAAACCTTCGGCCACCAGCGCGAAACCTATCATCAGCAGGAAGCCCAGACACAGAATGACCACGGTGGGGTAGGCATTGACAAAACGGGTCAGCGGTTTGGACGCGATGAGCATGACGCCTACGGCAATGACGACGGCCACCATCATGACTTCGATATGCTCGACCATGCCCACCGCCGTGATGACGGCATCGAGCGAGAAGACGGCGTCCAGCACGACGATCTGCGTCACCACAACCCAGAAACCGGCGTAGATGGGCGAGGCTGAGCTGGTGTGCATTTTGCCTTCGACGCGCTCATGCATTTCCATGGTGCCCTTGAACACCAGGAAGAAGCCGCCAATGATCAGGATGAGGTCGCGCCCGGAGAAGCTGGCATCGCCAATGCTGAACAGAGGGGTTGTCAGTTGGAAGACCCAGGAGATGACTGACAGCAGTCCAAGGCGCATCACCAGCGCCAGGCTCAGGCCGATGATGCGAGCGCGGTCGCGCTGTTGCGGCGGCAGCTTGTCGGCCAGGATGGCGATGAAAATCAGGTTGTCGATGCCCAGAACGATTTCCAGGACGACGAGCGTCAACAGACCCGCCCAAACGGCGGGGTCCAGCAATAAATCCAGCAGGCCTTCCATTAGGCCATTCTCCTTGTGTGGTGAAAAGAAAATAATAGCCGACGCCTGTCATGGAGCAGGCAGCGGCTGTCATTGGGCAGTGTTGCGTGCCGGACGGATAGGTTCAGGAAAGCGAGGGTGGCGGCGTGCCGCCAGGGGCAGGGGACAGGCCTGGCCGGGTCAGGGTCGTCGCTCATGGACGTAAATGAGGCAAAGTGTAGGCGCGGCTGTTATAGGCCCAGTTGGGCCATAGCACATGCGCAAGCGCTTCGCGGGCCAGGCCGGCATCCAGAGCCTGGGGATCGTAGGTTTCGGGGGCGGTGTAGCGGAACTGGCTGGCGCCCCGGTGCGGTTCGAGCACGATGAGCTGATCGCCCTTCATGTAGCCGTAGTTGTCCTGGTATTGCATCATGACCCGGTCGCCGCCTTCGCGCGTCATGTCGTGCCCGATCATGGGATGTTCGGCCTGTACGCCCATGAGCGAGAGCAGGGTGGTGGGCAGATCGATCTGGCTGACCAGCCTGTCGTCGCGGCGCGGCTGTACATCGGCGCCCAGGATCAGGGCGGGGATGTGAAAGTGGCGCATGGGCACCAGCGTAGCGCCCGAGACGCGCGAGTCGTGATCGGCCACGATCAGGAATACCGTGTTGTCCCAGTAGCTGGACTGACGGGCCTGTTCGAAATAGCGGCCGATGGCCCAGTCTGCGTAGCGCACGGTGTTCTGTACGGTGCGGGGGTCGCCATCGGGTGTGATGCGGCCTTCGGGGTATTCCCAGGGTGAATGATTGCTGACGGAAAAGGCCAGGGTGAAGGTGGGCTGCTCCGGATCCTGCTGCATCAGGCCGTGCAGCTGGTTGAACATGTCTTCGTCGCTGGCGCCCCAGGTGCCGACAAAGGCCGGCTTGTTGAAGGTGGGCAGGTCGAATACCTGGTCAAATCCATTGCCCAGGAAGAAATTCTTCATGTTGTCGAAATGCGCTTCGCCGCCGTAGATAAAGCGCGAGCGAAAGCCCTGCTGCTTGAGCAGCTGGGCCAGCGTAAAGAAGTTGGTCTGCGCACCCGACAGTCGCAGCACGGCATCGGAAATCGTGGGTGGAAAGCCGGCGGAAACCGCTTCCAGCCCGCGCACCGAGCGCGTACCGGTGGCGTAAGCGCGGGTGAAGTTCCAGCCTGTCTGGGCCAGCTCATCCAGACAGGGGGTGCAGCCCGAGCCGCCCAGATTGCCCACATACTGAGCGCCCAGGCTTTCCTCGACGATCATGACCAGATTGAGCGGACGCTCGCGGCGGGCCGAGGGGGTCTGCACATGCAGGGTGGGGATGGCGGGAGGGCCCGCTTCGATGCCGGCGCAGCGCTGCACGATGAGATTGGTTTCTTCCTCGGGCAGGCTACCGTATACACGGGTGGCCGAACGCTCGTTCTTCATGCTGTAGATGGCGTAGGCGACGCTATACAACGAGTTGAGCGGCAGGGTATTGAGCATGCTGTCGCTGCAATACGCGACGGTGGATGGATTGATGGGCCGGTGCTTGAGCGTGCCCCGAATGGCCAGGAAGACGATCACGGCTGCGGCCAGGGAGAACAGGATGCGCAGCCACCAGCTCATGGGCGCATCCGGCTGGCTGAGCCCGAACAGGTATTTCGCCAGCCAGGTCAGGGCGACAATAAAGAGCACGCCGAAGATCAATACAGGCTTGTAACCCTTCCAGAGCATGCCGAAGACTTCGCGCGGGTGTTTCAGGTATTCCACGTAAAGCCTGTTGGGCCGGGTGTCGTACTCATCGATGAACTGAGGCGTGGATACCTCCATCAGCACCAGCAGCACCCAGGCGAACAGAAACCAGCCTTCGGTGATGTCCAGCGCCAACGGAAAACTGCCGAACCAGGGCGACAGCACCAGCGGGATGCCGGCCAGGGTGGCGATAATGTTGGCGTCTATGCGCAGGCCACCGCGTAATATCGGCCAGATGCCGCCTGCCTGTCGTACGCGGCCCCATTGCCAGGCGGAAAGCAGGCAACGGCTCAAAGTCAACAATACAAAGCTGGCAACGATAAAAACGAAGGTGAGGTCGCGCATGGGCGGCTGGCAGAGATTCTGGAACACTAAGTGTAAAGGGTTTGCGGCAATTTTGTGCAAGCTTAATGGCAAGAGCTTGCATCACCCCTGTAAGAAGCTGCGATAATGGACGTTTCGCCCTGGTAGTCAGCAGTTCTTGACGCATAATTATGCTCACTGTTAGCATAATTGAAATATCGCCGGAAGCGGGTTGCCGCAGTCGGCTTCACCCCGATGGCGCATTGTCTTTTCAGCGCCCGCACAGGATTATTTTCCATGTATTTTCCCAGGCTATATACCCGGCTGTTTGCTGCAATCCTGCTATCTACGGCCGTGTTTTCCGCCGGCGCGCAGGATGTCATCCGTATCGGCGAGCTCAACAGCTACAAGACGCAGCCCGCCTTCCTGGGGCCGTATAAAAAGGGCATGGAGCTGGCGCTGGAGCAGGTCAATGCCGCAGGCGGCGTCAATGGCAAAAAGCTGGAGCTTGTCACCCGGGACGACAATTCCAATCCTGGCGACGCAGTCCGCGCGGCTCAGGAATTGCTCACGCGCGAAAAAGTCGATGTGCTTGCGGGCACGTTTCTGTCGCATATCGGCCTGGCAGTGTCGGATTTCGCCGGTCACAAGCATCGCTTCTTCCTGGCCAGCGAGCCGCTCACCGACAAGATCGTGTGGGCCGACGGCAATCCCTATACCTTCCGCCTGCGCAATTCCACCTATATGCAGGTTGCCATGCTGATCCCGGCAGCGGTCAAGATGAACAAGAAGCGCTGGGCGCTGGTGTATCCCAATTACGAATACGGGCAGTCGGCTGTCGCCACCTTCAAGACGCTGCTCAAGCAGGCCCAGCCTGATGTCGAGTTCGTGGCCGAGCAGGCCGCGCCGCTGGGCAAGATCGATGCGGGCAGCGTCGTACAGGCGCTGGCCGACGCCAAGCCCGATGCCATGTTCAATGTCTTGTTTGCCACAGACCTATCCAAGTTCGTGCGCGCCGGCACGCAGCGCAATTTCTTCAAGGGGCTGCCGGTTGTCAGCATGCTCACGGGCGAGCCCGAATATCTGGACGCGCTGGGCGCCGAAACCCCTGAGGGCTGGGTGGTGACAGGGTATCCCTGGTATGCCATCGATACGCCCGAGCACAAGGCGTTTCTTGACGCCTACCAGTCCCGGTTCAATGATTATCCTCGCCTGGGCACGGTGGTGGGATACAACACTATTCTGTCGCTGGCGGCCGGCATCAAAAAGGCGGGCTCGACAGACACCGATGCGCTGGTGCAGGCTTTCAAGGGGCTGGAGGTGGATACACCTTTCGGCCGCATCCAGTACCGGGGCATCGATCATCAGTCGACCATGGGCGCTTATGTGGGCAAGCTCGCCGTCAAGGACGGCAAAGGCATCATGACCGATTTCAAGTATGTGGATGGCGCCAGCGTACAGCCCACCGACGAGCAGGTCCGGCAGTGGCGTCCGGCCTCGGCGGACTGATGGGCCCCGCAGAGGCGTGCGCCGGCCGGTGTTCGGGCAGGCGCGCCGGTGCGTTTGACATGGCGGCGGGGTGCGCGCCGACGCCTGAGTAGCCGGGCGCCATGCATATCACGGGTTTTGTCGTCCAGTTCCTGAACGGGCTGGCCGAGGCATCGTCGCTGTTTCTGGTGGCAGCCGGGTTGTCGCTGATCTTTGGCGTCAGCCGCATTGTCAATTTTGCGCACGGTTCGCTCTATATGCTGGGCCTGTATACGGCCTACAGCCTGGTGCAGCAATGGGGCCAGAGCGCGATGGGATTCTGGATCGCGCTGCTATGCGCCGCGCTTGCTGTGGCGCTGCTGGGCGCCATTGTCGAGATACTGCTGCTGCGACGCATCTACGGCGCTCCCGAAATGTTCCAGTTGCTGGCAACCTTCGCGCTGGTGCTGGTGTTCAACGACATGGCGCTGTGGCTGTGGGGCCCCGACGACCTGCTCGGTCCGCTGGCCCCTGGCCTGAGCGGTTCGGTGCAGATTTTTGATCGCTATCTGCCGATATACGATCTGCTGCTGATCGGACTGGGACCGGCGGTTTTGCTGCTGCTCTGGCTGCTGCTCACGCGTTCGCGCTGGGGCATGCTGGTGCGTGCGGCCACCCAGGATCGCGAGATGCTGGGCGCTCTGGGCGTGAACCAGGCCTGGCTCTTTACGGCGGTGTTTGCCTTTGGCGCTTTTCTGGCCGGATTGGGCGGTGCGCTGCAGATTCCCCGGCAGCCGGCCAGCCTGGGACTGGATCTGAGCATTATCGGCGATGCTTTTGTGGTGGTCGTGGTGGGCGGCATGGGCTCTGTCCCAGGCGCCTTTCTGGCCGCCTTGATCATCGCGCAGCTCAAGGCCCTGTGCGTCGCACTGGGGGTGATGGATATCGGTGGGCTGACCATCGCCTTCCCCCGCCTGACGCTGGCGGTGGAGTTTATTTTCATGGCGCTGGTGCTGGTGTTCAGGCCCTGGGGGCTGTGCGGCAAACCCTTGTCTATTTCCCGCCATCAGGGCGCCTCCGAGTCACTGTTGCGTCCTGCGGGCAGGTGGGCAGGCGGACTGGCGATTGCGGTTGTGCTGGCCCTGGCGGCCCTGCCGCTGCTGGCCGATTACCTGCCCTACGCTGCGGTGCTGGCCCAGGATGTGTTGGTGGCTGTCGTGTTCGCTGTCAGCCTGCATTTCATCATGGGGCTGGGCGGCATGCCGTCGTTCGGCCACGCGGCGTATTTCGGGCTGGGCGCTTATGCCGCTGCCATGCTGTTCACCGGCGCAGGGGTTGGCATGCTGGGAGCCCTTGCGGCGGCGCCGCTGGCGGCGGGCGTGGCCGCGCTGTGCTTTGGCTGGCTGGGCGCGAGGCTGACCGGGGTGTATCTGGCGATGCTGACGCTGGCTTTTGCCCAGATCATCTGGTCCATCGTGTTCCAGTGGGATGATGTCACGGGCGGCTCCAATGGCATTTTTGGTGTCTGGCCTGAGGGCTGGCTCTCGGGCAACGGGTTCTATTATTTCACGCTGGGCATGGCGGTCGTCGTCGTGGCGGGCGTCCGGCGCATTGCGTTTTCTCCTTTTGGCATGGCGTTGCGCGCCGCGCGCGATTCCGCGCTGCGAGCCGATGCGATCGGGCTGGACGTGCGGCGCATACAGTGGCTGGCCTTTATCATTGCCGGCCTGCTTGCCGGGCTGGCGGGCGGCTTGTATGCCTTTGCCAAGGGGGGCACTTCGCCGGAGGTCATGGGGATCGGCAAGTCCGTCGACGCGCTGGTCATGGTGTTGCTTGGCGGCGTCCAGGCGTTGGCCGGACCGGTGGTCGGAGCTGCGGGCTTTACCGTGCTGCAGGATGTCTTCGTGGGAATTACCGAGTATTGGCGGGCCTTGTTCGGCCTGGTCATTCTGCTGATTGTGCTGGTGTTTCCGCGCGGCCTTGCAGGCTACGCCGGCATCTGGCGACGGAGGCGGACATGACGCTACTGCAGGTCCGGCATCTGGTTCGCGATTTCGGCGGCAACCGTGCGGTCGACGACGTCAGTTTCGATCTTGCGCCTGGAGAACTGCTGGCGCTGATCGGACCCAATGGCGCGGGCAAGTCGACAGTATTCAATATGCTGGGCGGGCAGTTGCCAGCAAGCTCGGGCGAGGCCACCCTGGACGGGCAGGCATTGCTGGGCCTGGCATCGCACCGCATCGCCCGGCTTGGGGTGGGCCGCAGCTTCCAGCTTGCGGCCACGTTCGGCTCATTCAGTGTCCTGGAAAACGTGCAGATGGCCTTGCTGGCCAGTCGGGGCAAGTCCTGGTCGTTCTGGCGGCCGGGACGCCGGGCATATCGGGATGAGGCGCTGGCACTGCTGGAGCAGGTCGGCATGCGCGATCAGGCGGACAGTCCGTGCAAGGAGCTGGCCTACGGCGACGTCAAGCGGGTGGAGCTGGCCATCAGCCTTGCGGGCAATCCGCGGCTGCTGCTGATGGACGAGCCAACCGCGGGCATGGGGGCGAGCGAACGCAATGCGCTGATGGCGCTGGTCAAGCGCCTGGTCGGCGAGCGCAATATGGCCGCACTGTTCACCGAGCACAGCATGGATGTCGTGTTCGGCTATGCGGACCGCATTCTGGTGCTTGCACGCGGACGGCTGATCGCTCAGGGGCAGGAAGATCAGATACGCCAGCATCCTGACGTGCGCAAGGTTTATTTCGGCAGCGGTAAAACGTTCACCGGGGCAGAGGATGCTGCGGTGCAGGTCGACGCCGTCCCGCAGCAGCCGGCGCTGCTGACAGCCCAGGGCCTGGACGCCTGGTATGGCGCCGCGCACATCCTGCGCGACGTCGGGCTGCAGGTCCGGCGCGGGGAAGTGGTGGCGCTGCTGGGACGCAATGGGGCAGGCAAGTCCACGACGCTCAAGGCCGTGATGGGCCTGGTTGAGCGGCGGGCGGTGGCGCTGGATTTCATGGGGCATGCACTGGCGCAGCGCCAGCCTTTCGAGATCGCCCGGTTGGGATTGGGCTATGTGCCGGAAGACCGCCGGATTTTTACCGATCTGACCGTCACCGAAAATCTGATGGCTGGCCGGCAGGCGGCGCGGGCGTGGCCACGGCAAGCGGTGCAGGGTATTCGGGGCAGCGGGCGTAAAGCTGCCGCTGCGGGCCACGACGGTCAGTCCGCGTCCGGCGTCATCACCCAGCCTGCGGCAGGCGAAGAAACGTTGAACTGGACGCTGGAGCGGATTTTCGATGTGTTTCCGCATCTGGCGGGCTTGCGCCACCGGCCGGCGGGCGCGATGAGCGGCGGCGAGCAGCAGATGCTGGCGGTGGCCCGCACGCTGATGGGCAATCCCTATTTATTGCTGCTTGATGAGCCATCGGAAGGCGTGGCGCCGGTGATTGTCGAGCAGATGGCCGAGATGATACTGACGCTCAAGCAGCGCGGCGTGAGTGTGCTGCTGTCGGAGCAGAATCTGCATTTTGCCCGGCTGGTGGCGGATCGCGCCTATGTCCTGGAAAAAGGCGAAATCCGCTATCAGGGCAGTATGCAGGCGCTGGCGCACGACGATGCCGTGCGCCGCAGCTATCTGGAGCTATAGCGCGTTTTCAGGCCACATCCTGCTGCAGTGTCCTGCCGTGCCGGTATTGCTGCAGCAGTTCGGTCCGGCGGGTTTGCGCAGCCAGTACGCTTTTTTCTTTCACATGGCCAAAGCCCCGGATATCGTCCGGCAGTCCGGCCAGCGCCAGTGCTGCATCCAGATTGCGCTCCGTCAGACTGTTGCAGAACTCATCGACCAGCGCGAAGTAATCCTGCAGCAGCTCACGCTCCATGCGCCGTTCGGCGGTTTTGCCGAATATGTCCAGTGGCGTGCCGCGCAGGCCCTTGAGACGGGCGAGCAGGCCGAAGGCGCGCATCATCCAGGGCCCATAGCTGCGTTTGATCAGCTCGCCCTTGTCGTTCTTGCGGGCCAGCAGCGGCGGGGCCAGATGAAAGCGCAATGTATAGTCTTTGCCGGGTTCGCCATCGAACTGTTCACGCAGCTTGCGCAGGAAGTCCGGGTCGGTGTAGAGGCGGGCAACTTCGTATTCATCCTTGTACGCCATCAGCTTGGCCAGGTTGGCGGCGATGCTGCGCGTCAGGCGCCCTGCCTGGCCTGAGGGCAGGCTGGATTCCTTGTCGCGCACCCGCTGCAGTGCGTCCCGGTAGCGGCGCGCATAAGCCGCGTTCTGGTAGGTGGTCAGGCGTTGGGCCTGGCGTTCGATGAGTGCATCCAGGGTTTCGGGCATGGCAATGACCCGGCGGGGCGCATCGCCGCGACTGGCCTCGCGGGCCTGGAAACTGTCGCCGGATGCCAGTTGCGGCGCAACCGCATCCGCGCCCAGGTGGGCGACTGCGCGGCCCCAGTCGAAGGCGGCCAGGTTTTTGTCGACCATAACGCCGTTCAGCTCGATGGCGCGCAGCAGGCTTTCCTGCGACAGAGGTATCCAGCCTTGCTGCCAGGCGTAGCCCAGCAACAACGGATTGGCGTAGATGGCGTCGCCCAGCAGGCTCACTGCCAGCGCGTTGGCGTCAAGAAATGCGCAGTCCGGGCCGAGCGCATCGATCAGGCGCTGGCTGGCTGCCTCTTGCGGAAAGCGCCACTTGGGATTGTGAATGAGGGCCGCCGTGGGGATGGTGGCGCTGTTGATGGCTGCCTGGGTGCGTCCCTTGAAGGCTTTGCCCAGCACCTCGGCGGAAGACGTGACGATGGCGTCGCAGCCTATGATGAGCCTGGCTTCGCCGGTGGCGATGCGGGTCGCGTGAAGATCGGATGGCTGGGGCGCAAGCTGTACATGACTGAGAACGGCGCCGCCCTTTTGCGCGAGGCCGGCCATGTCCAGCACCGTGACGCCCTTGTTTTCCAGGTGGGCCGCCATGCCCAGCAGGCCGCCTATGGTGACCACGCCGGTGCCGCCGATGCCGGTGACCAGTACGCCATAAGTGTCGGTCAGCTCGGGCACGTCAGGCAGGGGCAGATCAGCGGGCGGTGCATGGCGGTCCGGGCTGGCGGTCTGGCCATTGGCGCGCACAGGGGCCGGGCTTGGTGTGGGCTTCCTGACCTGGGCGCCCTCTGCCGTGACAAAGCTTGGGCAGAAGCCGTTGACGCAGGAGTAGTCCTTGTTGCAGGACGACTGGTTGATGCGGCGCTTGGTACCCAGCGGCGTGTCCAGCGGTTCCACCGACAGGCAGTTCGATTTTTCCGAGCAGTCGCCACAGCCTTCGCAGACCGCATCATTGATGAATACGCGCCTGGCGGGATCCGGGTAGGCGCCGCGCTTGCGACGCCGCCGTTTTTCGGTGGCGCAGGTCTGATCGTAGACCAGCACGGTGGTGCCTTCGATTTCGCGCAGTTCGCGCTGGACGCGGTCGAGCTCGTCGCGATGATAGACCGGAGCATTGCCTGCCAGCGCCACGCCCCGATATTTTTCGGGTTCGTCGGTCACGACGACGATTTTGCGGGCGCCCTCGGCGTGTACCTGGGCAATCACATCGGTGACCTTGAGTATCCCGTCCACGGGCTGCCCGCCCGTCATGGCGACGGCGTCGTTGTACAGGATTTTGTAGGTGATGTTGGCGTTGGCGGCAATTGACGCGCGTACGGCCAGAATGCCGGAGTGGAAATACGTGCCATCGCCCAGATTGGCGAATATGTGCTGCTCGTCGGTGAAGTGGCGCTGGCCTATCCAAGCTGCGCCTTCGCCACCCATATGGCTGAAGGTTGCGGTCTCGCGATCCATCCAGATGGCCATGTAATGGCAGCCTATGCCAGCCAGCGCGCGCGAGCCTTCCGGGACGCGGGTGGAGGTGTTGTGCGGACAGCCGGAACAGAACCAGGGTTTGCGCTCGAGTTCGGCGGCGGGGCTGGTCTGTTCGCGCTCCTTGGCGTCGATGATGGCGATGCGCGAGGCAATGCGTGCGCGCAGCGCGTCGGGCATCTGCGCCTTGTCCAGGCGGCGGGCGATGGCGCGGGCAATGATGGCGGGCGACAGCTCGCCGCGCGCGGGCAGCAGCCATTGGCCGCGAGGCACCGACCATTCTCCGCCCGCGTTGTCCTTTTCATCGAACTTGCCGTAAACGCTGGGGCGTACGTCGTCGCGCCAGTTGTACAGCTCTTCTTTGAGTGCATATTCGAGAATCTGGCGCTTTTCTTCCACGACCAGGATTTCTTCCAGCCCGGTGGCGAATTCACGCGCATCCTGGGCGTTGAGCGGCCAGACACAGCCTACTTTCATCAAGCGTATGCCCAGTTGCGCACAGGCGGCCTCGTCCAGCCCCAGCTCCACCAGCGCCTGCCGGGTGTCCAGATAGGCCTTGCCGGCGGTCATGATGCCCAGGCGCGGCCGGTCCGAGTCGAACACGATGCGATTCAGGCGGTTGGCGCGCGTATAGGCCAGGGCGGCATACCACTTGTAGTCGATCAGCCGGGCTTCCTGGTCCAGCGGCGGATCGGGCCAGCGGATGCTCAGCCCGCCGGGCGGCAGTGTGAAGTCTTCGGGGATGATGATGCGGGCGCGATCGGGATCGATATCCACCGAGGCGGTCGACTCCACGACTTCGGTCACGCATTTCATGGCTACCCACAGGCCCGAATAACGGCTCATGGCCCAGCCGTGCAGGCCGAAGTCCAGGTATTCCTGAACGTTGGCGGGATAGAGCACCGGAATCCCGGCGGAGACAAAATCATGTTCGGACTGGTGTGCGACCGTGGAGGACTTGGCGCCGTGGTCGTCGCCGGCCAGCACCAGCACGCCGCCATGCGCCGAGCTGCCGGCCGCGTTGGCGTGCTTGAGCACGTCCATGGAGCGATCCACGCCCGGCCCTTTGCCGTACCACATGCCGAACACCCCGTCGCGCGTGGCGTGAGGCGTGAGGCTGACCTGCTGGCTGCCCCATACCGAAGTGGCCGCCAGGTCTTCGTTCAGGCCCGGCTGAAAGACAATGTCGTTTTCGCTCAGGTGCTGCTTGGCTTTCCAGAGCGCCAGGTCCAGGGCGCCCAGGGGCGAGCCGCGATAGCCCGAGATAAAGCCTGCAGTATTCAGGCCGGCGGCCTGGTCGCGCGCCTTTTGCAGCATAGGCAGTCTGACCAGGGCCTGGGTGCCGCTCATGTAGGCGCGGCCTTTGTCCAGTGTGTACTTGTCGTCCAGCGTTACGTTGGCGAGCGATGAGAGCACCGCCTGATCGAGGGGGGCGTTCATATGCAGGTAGTCTCCTGGGACGTAATCGTTATTTCTGTTCAGACAGTGTATGTGTTGCCATTGATATCGTAAAATCAAATTTTCAGCTATCTGGTATAAAAATAACAGATGAAGAGCGAGGTCACTCTGCGGCAGTTCCGTTACTTTATTGCCGCCGCCACAACCGGGCGCCTGTCGTCCGCTGCAGTGCAGGAGCACGTCTCGCAATCCGCGGTGACCAGCGCCGTGCAGGCGCTGGAAAACCAGCTCAAGGTGCGCCTGTTCGATCGCCTGCCGCATGGCGTGGCGCTTACGCCGGAAGGCCAGGTGTTTTTCCACCATGCGCGCCATGTCATGGATTCGGTCAACGACGCAATGCGTCATGCCAGCCTGGTCCCGCAGACCGCGCAGGGCACGATACGGATTGCCGCCACCTATACTGTTCTGGGCTATTTCCTGCCGGATCTGCTCAGCCGTTTCAAGCGCAGCTATCCGCAGGTGGAGATTGACCTGGTCGATATGGATCGCCGTGAGCTCGAGGTCGCGCTCGAACACGGCAGCATCGATCTGGGCATAGGCCTGCTATCCAATATCGCGTCCGGCCATCGGCATGGACAGCATTTGCTGGTGCGGTCGCGGCGGCGGCTGTGGGCCGGGGCGGACCATCCGCTGGCCAGCCAGCCTATGGTCAGTCTGGATGATATCGCCCGTTACCCCTATATTCTATTGACGGTGGACGATGCCGATGCTGCCGCGTTGCGGCATTGGGACGGCACGAAAACCGACCTGAAAATCGCCATGCGCACCAGTTCGCTGGAAGCCTTGCGCGGTCTGGTGGCTTATGGTTTTGGGGTGTCCATACTTTCCGACCTGGTCTATCGGCCCTGGTCGCTCGAGGGCAAGAAGATAGTGGGCATCCCGTTATCGGATCCCATCGCGCCGATGGATGTCGGGCTGCTTTGGCCGGCCAGGCGCGATCCAGTCGGTCTGGTCGATGCCTTCAGACAGTTTCTGGTCCAGGCGTGCGAGGGTAGGGGAGAAGAGGTGCTGCGGCGCCCCTGACCTGAGCGCGGAGGCTGTCGTTCACAGGTCAGGGCCGGGTATGGCGATCAGGGAACGATGGCCAGCCCGATGCGGAACTGCGAACCTGTTTTCTGGTTGTAGTCGAGCAGGGTCTCGCCATAGCCCTTGGTGTACTGGGCATAGAGGTAACCATTCATGCTCAGGAAGGTTCGGCGCAATGGCCAGGCGGCTTCCAACTGCGTGGCATAACGTCCGTGGTCGCCGCGGCGGTACAGGCTGCTCAGCACCAGCCCGTTGTCCTGCGCCCACCGTAGCTTCCAGTCGACATGGCCGTAGTAATCGGCATAATCAGGATTGTCGCTGAGGCCGAAATATGCTTTGACCTTGGGGGCAAAGGTCAGTGTGCTGCCGCCGTCAAAACGATAGTTGAATTCGGGCTGCACATAGACGAAATTGAGCGAGCGCGAATCGTCGCCGGCCTTGCCGTTGGACTCATGCTCTACGCCCGTCTGCAGTCCCGTGAACCATTGCTTGTCCGGGGATTGCCATAAGGCGTCTTTGCGCCAGAACAGGCTGGGCTTGAACGAGGTATCCACGAAGGGCGACGAGTCTGAGGACAAATCCCACAGGGCAGTCTGCGTATAGCCCAGATAGAAATTGTCGATGAATTCGGGGTTGGCCATATCCTTGGGCCGGAACAGCTGGTACTTCAGGCTGATCTGGTAGCGTGCAAACCGGCCATCATGATTGCCCAGCGCAAAATAAACAGGTTCGTAAGGCTGAATGGCGCTGCGGAAATTCTCGAAGCCAGATGATGATGCATCGACCGGCGTCGTCGTTGCAGGGGCCGGACCCTCATACAGCGGTGCGCCGGCGGCAATGACTTCGCCGCTGGGCAGGGCGGGGTCTGGTGCGCCGTTGCGACCCGCCTTGCCGGCGTCGATCACGGGGCTCGATGCAGGCGCCGTGGCGACCAGGCCTTTGCCGGGCAGGCTCGCATCCAGGGCAAGCAATGTCGAGTCCCCCTCGACATTGACGGCCTGCAGGCCCTTGACTTCGCTGGGGACCGTGGCGCGCCAGCTGATCTGCACAAAATTATTGACGGGTATGGTGATCTGCCCCTCGCCTTCAGTGAGGTAGGCCAGGCTGCGTGTGGCCTGACCATCCGGTCCGCGCCACTGGATCACCAGTTGCTTTGGCGCGGTCCAGCTCATGGCGCTTGCTGTATCGTTGAACAGCACGGCAGTGATATTGATGGTGTCGCCAGGCGCCGCCTGCGTCTGCGAGAGTCTGTAGCTGACGCCAGCCTGCGCGGCTGTACAGGTCAGGGCGGTACCGGCTGCGAGCGCAATGCTGGCAAGCGCCAGTCTGCTTGCGGAGTGGAGGCAATGCATGGGATACATATTAAGGTTGGGAAGGGAAACTGTAACATTGCCCTCAAAAAACGACGCAACCTATTGTAATGAAATGGTAGCGACTGGATAGAAACGCGCACCGGGCGCGGCGATCTTGCAGACTGTGCGGCATCGTCTGCGTGTCACGATATAATAGGCGGCTTGATTTTTTCTATCCCCGGACGCAGCGGGACAGGCTCTTGTTTTTTTCAGGCCGGTCGCTTTTGCGGGGATGTCTATAATGGCGCGCTTATAGCGACGTCGTCTTCAATGTCGCGGTAGCTCAACTGGATAGAGCACCGGCCTTCTAAGCCGGGGGTTACGGGTTCGATTCCTGTCCGCGACGCATCTGCCTCCTCTTTTAGTGGCCCGTAAGCCTGTTTTTGCGGCGTGGCTTATGCTGCCCGGGCCCGAGTTGGCTTCGCCAGGTCCAGCCCGCTTTGTGACAGACGATGCAATGACGGCATCAGCGACAGCAAATGCTTGCTGTACTCATGCTGAGGATGAGAAAAGAACTCCTCGGTAGCGGCGACCTCGAGTAGTTCACCGCCCCGCATGATGCCTACTCGGTCGCACATCTGTCGAATCACAGGTAAATCGTGGCTGATGAAGAGGATAGTGAGGTTGAGTCTTTCCTGCAGATCCTTGAGCAGATTCAGTATCTGCGCTTGAATGGAGACATCAAGCGCAGATGTCGGTTCGTCGCAGATCAGAAATCGAGGTCGGGTGGCCAGCGCACGCGCAATGCAGATACGCTGGCGCTGGCCTCCAGAGAACTCATGCGGAAATCGCCTGAGCGCTTGCTCGCCCAGCCCTACATAATCAAGCAGATCCGCCACAACGGAACGGGTTTGCGTTTCGCTGGTTGTCAGCTTATGAAAGCGTATCGGTTCGGCGACGATATCCATTATGCGAAGGCGAGGATTCAGCGAGGAGTAGGGGTCCTGAAACACCATCTGTATCTGACGGCGAAACGCGTTGAGGGCCGATGGACGCTTAAGCGCGGTCAGATTAATGCCGTTGAAAATGACATTGCCGCTGCTTGGTTCGTACAGCCCCGCAATCAGGCGGGCAATGGTCGATTTTCCCGATCCCGATTCACCCACCAGGCCGAATACTTCTCCTTCCCTGACGGAAAGATTGACATGCTTGACAGCATCCAGCATGCGCCGGTTTCTGCGAAACAGGGCGTTTCTCAGGACAAACTGTATGCCCAGGTCTTGGGTTTCCACCAGTGGCGTGTCGGCGCGCTGGCCGAAATCGCGCTCCTGGCCCAGCCAATGCGTGCCGATGTCCAAGGCCTTACGGGTGGGCGCACGCGCGTCTTCAATGTAAGTCACCATGGGAAAGCGGCGCAGCTTAACGTCGGAGCGTGGCACGGCTGAAATCAGGCTTTTCGTATAGGGATGATCTGGATTACCGAGAATTTTCTGTGTCGGGCCTTGTTCGACAAGTTTGCCACGGTAAAGCACGGCCACCCTGTCCGTTACTTCCGCAATCACTCCCATGTCGTGGGTAATAATCATCATACCCATCTGCCGGTCTTTGCAGAGCTTGCGCAGGAGGTCGAGAATCTGCGCTTGTATGGAGACATCGAGCGCGGTGGTGGGTTCGTCCGCGATGATGACTTCGGGCTCACAGCACAGCGCAAGCGCAATGACTACGCGTTGGCGCATGCCTCCAGAGAACTGATGAGGATAATTTCGCAGTCGCATGGCTGGCTCTGGTATGCCGACGCTTTGCAGCAAATCGATGGCTCGCGTGCGTGCCTGGCCGCTGGAAATGCGCAGATGCACCTGCATCGTTTCGACCAATTGTGTTTCTATGGTTTGCAAGGGATCAAGTGAGGTCAGGGGATCCTGGAATATCATGCCTATGCGCCGGCCGCGCACTTTACGTAATGCATGACTGGACAGATGGTCTATACGCTGCCCATCCAGACTGACAGTGCCGTCCGTCATTTTGCCGGGAGGCTGAAGCAGACCGATGACTGCATTGCCTATCGTCGATTTACCCGCGCCTGATTCTCCGACGATGCCGAGGATTTCTCCCTTATCGAGCGCCAGACTGACGTCGTTGATGGCAACCAGGTTGCCGTGTCGGCTGGAAAACTCTATGCGTAGTCGATCAATGTTCAGAAGTGTCATGCGGATTTCTCAGTTCAGTTTTGGATTCAGCGTATCGCGCAGCCAGTCTCCCAGCAGGTTGACTGACAGGGCGAGCAATATCAGGAATATGCCGGGGAAAATCGTGATCCACCATTCTCCTGAGAACAGATAGCTGTTGCCTATGCGTATCAGCGTGCCAAGCGAAGGGGTTGTCGGTGGAATGCCTACGCCCAGAAAGGACAGTGTGGCTTCGGTGATAATTGCCACGGCCAGGTGAATTGTGGCGATAACAAGCACAGGCCCCATGACATTGGGCAGAATATGGCGACGCAACACCATAAATGGCCGCATACCTATTAACCTGGCTGCCTGCACATACTCTTTATTCCGCTCGACCATGGTCGCACCCCGTACCGTGCGTGCAAACTGCACCCATCCCGATATGCCTATCGAAAAAATCAGCACATACACAGACAGGGCGTCCTGCGCATCGCGCGGCAGCAGGCCCCGTGTGACACCATCGATAAGCAGAGCGACCAGTATTGCGGGAAACGACAGTTGAATATCTGCAATACGCATGATGAAGGTATCGACGCGTCCGCCCGAGTACCCGCTGATCAGGCCCAGTGTCACGCCTATGGAAAGCGAGAGCATGACGGACGCAAGACCCACCAGCAGAGAGATGCGCGATCCATACAGAATGGTAGACAGCATATCTCTGCCCTGGTCGTCGGTACCTAAAAGAAACTGGCTGCTGCCGTCGGGAGACCAGGCTGGCGGGGTATGGGCATCAAGCAGGTTTAATGACGCCAGGTTGAATGGATCGTACGGTGCGATGAGCGGAGCGCATGCTGCTCCGAGGAAAATCGCCAGTGCAATGACTGCCGAGATGATCGCAGTAGGCGAGCGACTGAAGCTATGGAACACATCGCTGGATATGATGCGGGAAAAGGCGTTATCTGTCATGGTCTTAGGGCTTCTAGTTATTCTGCACGCGCAGTCGGGGGTCGACTGAAAAATACAGAAGGTCCACGATGAGGTTGATGACGACAAAGAAGAGGGCAATCATCAGCAGATAGGCCGCCATGACAGGGATGTCGACCACGCCTATGGATTGGATGAACAGCAGGCCCATCCCAGGCCACTGAAAGACGGTTTCGGTGATGATAGAAAATGCGATGATGGAGCCTAGCTGCAGTCCGGTGATCGTTATCACTGGAACCAGCGTGTTTTTCAGCGCATGGCGGAAATTGATGATGCGTTCGGTCAAGCCGCGCGCTCTTGCAAATTTGATGAAGTCAGTTTGCAGGACCTCAAGCATTTCGGCCCGCACTAAGCGCATGATCAGCGTCATCTGAAACAAGGCCAGAGTGAGCGCAGGCATGATCAACGATAGCCAGCCGCTTCTGGTAAAAAAACCCGTGCTCCACCAGCCTACGTGCAGCACGTCACCGCGGCCGAAAGTAGGCAGCCATCGCAACAGGACGCCGAACACCAGGATCATCAGAATGCCGGTAAGAAAGGTCGGCAAGGAAATACCTATCAGCGAAATGGTCATGAACGCCTGAGACATAAGGCCTCGTCTCCTGAGCGCGGTGTATATCCCCATCGGGATGCCCAACAGCAGCGCGATGGCGGCCGACGTGAGCGACAGTTCCAGTGTGGCCGGCAAGCGGCTTTCTATCAATTCGCTGACAGGACGGCGTTGGCGGTATGACACGCCGAAGTCGCCGTGTACCGCATTGCCGACAAATCTTGCGTACTGTACGAGAAAGGAGTCATCCAGACCTAGTTGCGTCTTTAGCGCAGCGCGTTGCGCCAGTGTTGTGTCCTGGCCGACCATGTTATTGATGGGGTCGCCCACATAACGAAACATGGAGAATGCGATAAAGCTTACGGCCAGCATGACGAAAACCGACTGAACGAGTCGTCGAGCAATAAAACCTACCATAATGGAAGCTCTTTGGTCAGTGTGCGCGGGAAGCACGTGCCGGAGCGTTCGGGCTCCGGGGATGAGTGCGCGGAGTCATGAAAACCCCGGCTCAGTAGCCTCTTCAGGGCATGACGATGTCGCGTATATTCAGAACGCCGTCGGCTCGCTGCTCAACTTTCACCCCTTTCCTGGCTCCCCATGAGAGTGGTTGATCGTGTATGGGCAGGAAGCCGTAATCGTTACGAACGAGCGTAAATGCTTTCTTTATCATGGCGTTGCGTTTATCGTGGTCTGTTTCCACCCGAATCTTCGCGATGAGAGCGTCAACCTGCTCGTTACAGTAGCCTCCCCAGTTTTGCAGTCCTACGCCTTTCTTGGCATCGCGGCACTGGACCACGCTGTCCAGTACTCGCCCGGCGTCGACAGAGCTGGGCGAGAATCCCTGCATGAACAGGCTGGTCTGGTTACCTGATTGTGTTTGTGTTTTAGCGAAGAACTTGGATTTGGTTTGCGCGAGAAGATCTACCTTGATACCTATGCGGGCGAGCATGCCAGCCACCGCCTGGCAGATTTTCTCATCGTTCACGTAGCGATCGTTCGGGCAGTCCATCTGCACGGAAAAGCCATCTGGGTAGCCTGCCTCAGTCATTAATGCTTTGGCTTTGGGCAGATCGACCTTGCGCGGTTCACCGAATGATGTGTCATAGCCGTTGATGGAGGATGCAATCAGTGTGCCAGAAGGCCTGGCGGCGCTTTGCATGATTTTCTTGTTGATCGCATTCACGTCTATGGTTCTTGCCATTGCCTCGCGTACACGTATGTCTTTGAACGGATTCTTTCCTTTTACATTGGAAAACAGAAGCTCGTCTCGCTGCTGATCCATACCGAATACGATCGGCCGTGTTTCAGGCCTGTGGTAGATGTTGATATTGGGATACTCTTTGAGACGCTTCCAGTCCTGAAGCGGCACCGGCAGGATGATATCCATTTCTCCGGAGACCAGTGCTGCCGTACGGGTGGATTCCTGCGCGATGGGCTGGAACACGATATCCGTGACATTGGTTGCCAGGTCTTTGTTCCAGTAGTCATCGAAGCGCTTGAACACGGTTTTGACGTCCGGCTGGCGCTCAACAACGATGAACGGGCCTGTGCCGTTTTCATGCAGATTGGCATAGTTGTTGGCGCCGCCTTTTACGCCGCTTGCTTCGGTGGTGTGATGCTTTTCCGCCCAGGCCTTGCTCATGATCCGCATATCAATCCATTCGCGCGGTAGAACTGGGTCGGGTTCAGGCGTCGTGACCTCGACGGTATAGTCGTCGATTTTTCGGACGTCTTTGGCGTACACGCCGAAACTCCTCATGTCTGATCCCGGGGTCAGACTGCGTTTCCACGAAAAAATCACATCGTCTGCGGTGAATGGCGTGCCGTCGTGAAACTTTACGCCATGCCGCAGATGGAAAACCCATTTTGTGGGTTCGGTATTTTCCCATTTTGTCGCCAGGCGCGGCATCAGCTTCAGGTCTTTGTCGAACGTCACGAGTGATTCGTAGAACCAGTCCTGGGTGCCCATTGTGAATGTTTCATTCAGCGCCATCGGATCCAGCGACTGTATGTCGCCCTGATATGACCAATGCAGTGTTTTGGCATTCACAGTACTTGCGCCAAACGTGAATATGCCGGCCAGCAGGCCGCATTTGACTATCGTGCTTATCATTTTGTGTCTCCGCCCATTCAGGGCATTCCGGCTCCGGATGTGCTGCGCGTATTGCTACCCCATGGTGGTATGCAAGCAGCTAACCGCTTAGTAGATGCCGTGTTTTCAGTGTGTGATTTCGCTCCGCCTTTTTGGGCAGGAGATAGAGAAATCTTTCGGTATCCTACGTAGCAGCGATTGGGATGTCGAATGCTATGTTTTTATTGATGCATGCGTAATTTGCATACTATCCGGTGAGCAGCTTTCGCTCAGGGCAGTAGCGCGTTAACGCGGTAAGGCCATGTTCGCCCATGCAAAAAATGCATGAAGTGCTCAAAAAATAGCATTAGGCAATGTAAGCGGCGATACGTACGATGCGAGTATGCACTCATTGATACGGGACCCATTTTCATGGATATTTCTGCCTTCCGGCGCATTCATCTTGGCCATTTTCCAACTCCGCTGGAGTTCATGCCTAACCTGACAGCGCATTTTGGCGGCCCCAATCTGTACATCAAGCGCGACGACTGCACAGGTCTGGCCAGCGGTGGAAATAAAACACGCAAGTTGGAGTTTCTTGTTGCCGATGCGCTTGCTCAGGGAGCCGATACGCTTATCACCGTGGGAGCGCTTCAGTCCAATCATGTGCGTCAGACAATCGCAGCAGCTGCCCGCACCGGATTGAAATGCAAAGTGTTGCTTGAACAGCGTGTTCCCAACACTACAGAAGCCTATCTGTCCTCCAGTAATGTGTTGCTGGATCGCTTGATGGGGGGTGATATTGTTGCGCGTTTGCCAACTGGTACGGATATGAGGAAAGCTGCAAGCGACTTGGCCGATGAGCTGCGGTCCGGCGGGCACAAGCCGTATGTGATACCGGGAGGCGGTTCGAACTCTATCGGGGTGCTCGGCTATGTGGCATGCGCCCACGAAATCCTGGCCCAGTCTTCTGACAAGAATATTTCCGTTGATCATGTGGTGCATGCAACCGGCAGTTCGGGCACGCAGGCAGGTTTGCTGCTGGGCCTGCGGGGCAGCAACTCCAGGATTCCGGTCTACGGTGTAAGTGTGCGCGCGGACAAAGAAGAGCAGGAGACGCATGTCTGGGATACCGTGCAGGCTGCCATGGACTTTATGGGAATGCCGTTCTCCTCGGTGCGGCGGGATGATGTAGTGGCCGACTCAGGATTCGTCGGGGCCGGGTATGGCATACCCACGGATGCAATGGTGGAAGCTGTTCGTATGACGGCCGAAAAAGAGGCAATATTGCTGGACCCTGTGTATTCGGGTAAAGCCATGGCAGGGCTGTTTGCCTTGATTCGCAGCGGTCGCTTCAAAAAGGGCGAGAACGTAGTGTTTGTCCACACAGGCGGCATGGTCGGACTGTTTGCTTACGCCAACGCGTTCGGCTAGTGTCGCCAGCGACCCGGGCGAGCGCGAGTCGATTTTTACATTCTGGAGCAGGTATATGCAGGACGCGGAACAGTTTGAAGGCCGTTTTCTAGGTGTTTTGGGCGGGATGGGGCCTCTTGCAGGCGTATTTTTCATGGAGCGCCTGATCGCGCTGTCCAAAGCAGACTGCAATCAGCAGCATATGCCTGCCATCTTATGGAGCGATCCGCGCATTCCGGCCCGCACGCAAGCTTATCTGAAGCAGGGGCCGGATCCTTTGCCCTGGATGATGAATGGCGTGAACCGCCTCGTGAGCATGGGAGCGGACGCCATTGTAATTCCATGCAATACCGCGCATTTGTGGTACGAGTCGCTGGCGGCCGAGACATCTGTACCGATACTTCATATTGTGCGTGCCGTGGCTGATGATATGCGCCGCGAGGGCATGCATCGGGGATGCGTCGGACTCATGGGTACTGCAGCGACGCTTGAGCTGGGGCTGTATCAACAGGTGCTGGAAGCGGATGGCTACCAGTGCCTGGTACCCCAGGATGGCGAAATGATGGCGTACTGCAAGAAGGCCATTGCACTGGTCGTGGCCAACCGCATCGTCGAGGCATTCGAGCCTGCCGCAGCATGTGTCGAGTCGCTCAGGCAACAAGGCGCCGATGCGGTCGTGCTGGGGTGTACTGAGCTGCCGCTGGCTATTCCCCATGCTCGCAGAGCGGAGCTGGGCATACCCATTATCGACTCTATCGATGCCTTGGCGCGGGCTGCGGTGGACTGGTACTGGCAGGGTGGGCGTTAGGCGACGGGAAGCCGTCGGTCAAGGCCGGCGATGAACGCCGGCAATCAGCTTATG
The DNA here is from genome assembly GCA_048270225.1 of Pusillimonas sp. GTDB lineage: Bacteria > Pseudomonadota > Gammaproteobacteria > Burkholderiales > Burkholderiaceae_B > Allopusillimonas. The sequence goes on from JBLWTG010000001.1 coordinate 148,267, forward strand.
CTCTGGCTCCGCAACAGGCTGTAAACAAGCATGCTTGAGCGGCTCCGCGCCCAGCCGTAAAAGCGGCCCGCATCCAGCGCGATATTCTACTCATATCATCCATAGGAAAAATAATATTAGACAGTCATCAGCGCGATCATGGATAGTGGTGACCTTCCGTTGCTTAGGCACAGACGAAGCGAAACCACATGAACGACAGGATAAGCGCTGCTGAAAGGCCGCTGGATGGTATCAAGGTATTGGATCTCAGCCGCGTGCTGGCCGGTCCCTGGAGCACGCAGACGCTTGCTGATCTGGGCGCAGACGTATGGAAGGTTGAGGCGCCGGGCGCTGGCGACGATACGCGTTCCTGGCTCCCGCCGGAGCTGGACGGCGAATCCACCTATTTTATGTGCGCGAACCGAAGCAAGCGTTCATTGACCATCAATATGAAAACTGCACAAGGCCAGTCCCTGGTGCGGCGGCTGGCGCAGGAAGCCGATGTGCTGGTCGAAAACTATCGGATCGGCACGCTGGAGCGATTTGGGCTGGGTTACGAGGATTTGGCTCAGATCAATCCCCGGCTCATCTATTGTTCAATTTCAGGGTATGGGCGCACCGGACCTCGGGCCGCTGAACCGGGCTACGACTTTATTATTCAGGCCGAGAGTGGTCTGATGTCGATTACAGGCGAAGTTGATGGCGAACCCATGAAGCTTGGGGTAGCGATCACAGACCTGGTGACCGGGATGAACGCTGTGCAGGCAATCCTGGCGGCCTTGATAGCACGCGGAAAAACAGGACGAGGCCAGTTCATAGACCTGGCCCTGCTTGACGGCGCCACCAGCGTGCTGGCGAATATCGGCTCAGGTTATCTTGTGGCCGGCAACCAGCCCGAACGTTTCGGCAATGCGCATCCGACAGTGGTCCCTTATCAAATCATGGCGTCGTCGGATAGCTGTTTTGCGCTGGCTGTCGGCAATGACCGTCAATTCGCTTTCTTGTGCGAGGCCATCGGTTGTCCTGAATTGGCGGATGATGAACGCTATGCCAGCAACCGTCAGCGGGTGCTGAATCGCGAATCGCTGATTCCTGCATTGCAAGCCATCTTTTCCACTGCGCCGAACGACTATTGGCTGCCTCGCATACGTGCTGCCGGCGTTCCGGTAGGGCCCGTCAGATCGGTGTCGCAGGCGCTTGATGCGCCAGAGGTGCGTGCTCGCGGTCTCGTAGCGGATGTCGACGATGCGCGCCATGGTACGCTGCGGCTGATGCGATCTCCTCTTAACCTGAAGGACACGCCGCCGCGGGAGCCTGTCGCGCCGCCGCGGCTTGGGGAGCATACCGCGCAGATTCTTGCAGAGGTGCTTCAGTGCAATGATGACGATATAGCGGGCTTTCGTGCGGCGGGTGTAATTTAACGGGAATCATGTCTTGGATTTGAACCGCTTTCTTTGCTTGTCCGACTTTGAAGAGGCCGCCCGCCGGAAACTGCCCCATGCTGTGTACGAGTATGTGTGCGGCGGCACGGAGGACGGCCTGAGTGCGAGCGCCAATCGTGCGAGTTTCGAACGGCTTGGTTTCAGACCCCGCGGCCTGACCGGCGTTGCGGGGCGTTCGCAGTCTGTACGGTTGTGGGGAAGCGAATATGCCTCGCCCGTCGGCATTGCGCCCATGGGGGTAACCGCCATTTGCCGTCGGCATTGCGATATGGCGCTTGCGATTGCGGCGCGCACGAGAGGCTTGCCCTATGTGTTGAGCGGGGCTTCGAACGTTGCCTTGGAGGACATACAAGCGGGCCCTGGCGGCGCGTGGTATCAAGGCTATTTTCCGGGCGACGTCGACAGGCTGGGGCGCATCGTGCAGCGCCTGCTCCAGGCGAATGTGGAGGTGCTGGTTGTCACATGCGATACGCCAGTGGCTGCCAATCGGGAGAACAATCAGCGCAATGGGTTCACAATTCCTTTTCGGCCCAGCCTGCGGCTGCTGCTGGACGGAGTCCGGCACCCGGACTGGCTTTTCAATGTGTTTTTCAAGACGTTGATGAACGAAGGGGTACCGCGCTTCATGAACCTGTATGAAGAGCATGGCCCGCGCATCACTGAAGAGCCCGCTCATGGATTTCGAGGCGGCCGCGATTTGCTCACATGGGAACATATGAGCTGGCTGCGTGAGCACTGGCCGGGAAAACTGGTTGTCAAGGGCATCATGCATCCGTGCGATGCACAGATCGCTGTTGAGCGGGGCATGGATGGCATTATTGTGTCCAACCATGGCGGCCGTCAGCTCGATGGTGCAATGGCCTCGCTTGCGGCGCTGCCTCCGATCAAACGTGCTGTACCTGAAGCCTATCCGGTCATGATTGACGGCGGATTCAGGCGTGGCACCGATGTGCTCAAGGCGATAGCGCTGGGCGCGCGCATGGTGTTCATCGGCCGCCCGGCGCTTTACGGCGCTTCGGTGGCCGGTGCGGCAGGCGCGGGCAAAGTGCTCGACATCCTCAGCCAGGAAATAGACCGGAATCTTGCACTATTAGGGTGTGCACAGCTTTCTGACCTGGACGCCGATTACCTTGACCCCCTTGCGCTTCACGCCCTTGCTGGCGCGGACTGCTGAAGCAGGTGTCTGTCGGCGGGCATCGTCAAGCGGGCAGCAAACATAGTGGCAACACACCAAAAGGATGATGTTCATGCAACAACTCAAAACCAGGGCCGTTACGATGCTGGAGCACGGTGGGCCAGATGTCCTGCGCGTCACGATTGTTGATGTGCCACCACCGGCGCCAGGCGAAGTGCAGATCGTCAACCAGGCGGTCGGCGTCAATTTCATCGATATTTATTATCGTACTGGTCTGTATCCTCACGCCTTGCCGCACGGGCTGGGATTTGAAGGCGCCGGCATTGTCGAACAGGTGGGCGCAGGCGTGACCTATGTGCAGCCGGGAGATCGGATCGCTTACGCTATGGGTCCCATAGGCGCCTATGCACAGCGTCGCAACCTGCCTGTCGAGAAAATAGTCAAGGTTCCGGACGCCGTGTCTTTTGAGGATGCTGCCGCCGTCATGATGAAAGGGCTGACGGCGCAATACCTGCTCAGACAAACCTATGTGGCCCAGCCCGGCGAGGTGATTCTGTTTCACGCGGCGGCGGGCGGTGTTGGGCTCATGGCCTGCCAGTGGGCGCGGCATCTTGGCGTGCGGCTTATCGGCGTGGTGTCCAGCTCACAGACGGCAGCGCTGGCCAGCGAGCATGGCGCTTGGCAAACCATCGATACCAGTCGCGAGAACGTTCCCGAGCGCGTGCTTGAGCTTACCGATGGCGCGAACGTGTCAGTGGTATACGACGGTGTCGGGCAGGCCACCTGGGATGTATCGTTGGCATGCTTGAGGCCGCGCGGAATGCTGGTTAATTTCGGGAACGCTTCCGGCCCGGTCAGGGGGGTGGATTTATCGGTGCTGCAGAAGAAATCCCTTTATGTCACCAGGCCAGGCATTACAGCCTATGTCGATACGCATGAGGCGCTTATTGCCCAGTCGGAAACGCTGTTCGAACAGATGGCGCAAGGCGTGATTCGCGCGCCTGTGTCTCAGCGATTCAGTCTGGATGAGGCTGCCCAGGCGCAGACGCTGCTGGCTTCCCGCCAGACAACCGGTTCGTGCGTTATTCTTCCGAACTAGCAACGATGCTATAGCAGGCCCTGGTATGCTCCGCCGTCAATGAGCAGGTTCTGTCCAGTGATGTAGCCTGAATAGGCGCTACATAAAAAAGCGCAGGCATGGCCGAACTCGGGCGGAGCGCCGAAGCGTTTGGCGGGAATCAGATCTGCCTGTCGCGCAGCCTCCTCTTCAAGTGTCACGCTGGCGCTCTGCGCCCGTCGCTGGTTATTGGATAACAGCCTGTCCGTGTTGAACTTGCCTGGCAGCAGGTTGTTGATCGTGACATTGTGCTCGGCCACTTGTCGCGATACGCCGGCGACAAATCCGGTAAGCCCTGCACGCGCACCGTTGGACAGGCACAGCATATCGACCGGCGACTTGACGGCTGCGGACGTGATGTTGACGATGCGGCCGAACCGGCGCGCTATCATGGGGTCGATGACCGCTTTGATCAGCTCAATGGGTGCGAGCATGTTGGCCTCGAGCGCCGCCAGCCAGTCGCTTTTCTGCAAAGCGCGAAAGTCGCCCGGTGGCGGTCCGCCGGCATTGGTGACAAGAATATCGACGCGCGGCGCTGCAGCCAGTATGCAGGCACGTCCTGCTTCGGTGGCGACGTCGGCGGCGATGGCGGTGATTTCGCTACCGGATTCGCTGCGAATCCGTTCGGCGCTTTCTTCAAGCGCACCCGCTGAGCGCGCCACCATCACCACATTGACGCCTTCACGCGCCAGTGCCTGAGCACAGGCATGACCCAGGCCTTTGCTGGCTCCGCAAACAATCGCCCATTTTCCGTTCAGCCCCAGATCCATTGTGTGGTACTCCATGTTGGTGGGCGCCTTACGTTGGCGCCGGCATATGGCTCAAACTGCAACAATATGCCGATCCGGAGTTTTCATCCAATATTAATATTCGGTTCGTTGATACTATTTCGATATTCGTGTGCTTATCTATATTGAGATCGTATGGACTTTCGTCATCTTCAGCAGTTTGTTGTACTTGCCGAAACGCTGAATTTTCGCCGCGCAGCCGAAAAACTGCACATGTCTCAACCTCCTCTTTCAGTCTCGATTCGCAAGCTGGAAGCCGAGCTCGGCGTGGCGCTGTTCACGCGAGGAAAGGAAGGCGTCAGCCTGACGAAAAGCGGAGAAGCTGCCTTGGCCGATGCCAGACGGGCGCTGTTCCATGCCAGGGAGTTCGGCCAGGCGGCGCGCGCAGCCTTGACGGGTGATGGCGGGGTGCTGCGCATAGGATTTGTCGGATCGGCCACTCATGCGATTTTGCCCAGCATTTTGTCGCAGTTCAGAACCCGCTACCCAGGCGTCCAGCTCGTGCTTAGGGAGGCTACGTCGATCCGTATCATGGAAAGCCTGGAGGATGAAACCCTGGATGTGGGCGTCGTGCGTATTCCGGTATCCGCGCGCTCGGGCATCAGGATGTCGCCGCTGCAGACCGAACCGTTCGTTCTGGCCGTACCCTGTCACCATCCTCTGGCGACGCAGGCGACGGTTTGTTTGCGGGATCTGTCCGAGGAGGGCTTTATTCTGTACACAGCCTCGGATGCGGCGGGCCTGAGGATGGCGGCAACCCAGGCGTGTCAGCTCCGGGGGTTCTCGCCCAAGGTGGCGCAGGAAGCGGTTCAGGTTCAGACCGTCATCGGACTGGTGGGGGCGGGCCTGGGAATTGCGCTCGTGCCGTCAGTGAACCAGGGGCTGCAGAGAGACAATGTTGTCTGGAAAACCCTGGCCGATTTTCCGGAAAGCGCTTCCATCGGCATTGCGCTGGGCTGGCAGCAGGGAAGTGAGTCGGCCGCCGTACGCAATTTTGTTGAGGTTGCCCGTGAGGTTTTTGACGTCCAATGAATAAATTATTTCATTGAATAAAAATTTACTTGCATTCAATGATGATTTAACCCATGATGGATGTCGTGTGGTGCAGGTCTGCATGCACACCAATAAAAACGATACGAGGCAACATCATGTGCAGTGCATCTTCGCTCCCCCTGCAGCGCACGGGCGGACAAATTCTCGTCGATCAGCTCCGCGTTCATGGCATAAACCACGTGTTTTGCGTGCCGGGAGAAAGCTTTCTGGCTGTGCTGGACGCTTTGCGCGATACCGACATCGCCGTTACGGTATGCCGGCAAGAAGGCGGGGCTGCGATGATGGCCGAGGCGCATGGCAAATTGACAGGGCGCCCGGCCGCCTGTTTTGTGACGCGGGCTCCCGGTGCAACCAATGCAACGCCTGGTGTGCATATCGCCTATCACGACTCAACACCGTTGCTGGTGTTTGTCGGTCAGGTCGAACGGGGCGTGCGGGAACGCGATGCCTTGCAGGAGCTGGATTACCGCGGCGTCTTCAAGCCCATGGCGAAGTGGGCCACTGAAATCGACGATGCCGCGCGCATTCCTGAAATCATCTCGCGTGCGGTTCATTTGTCTGTGTCCGGACGGCCCGGGCCTATCGTGATCGCGTTGCCTGAAGACATGCTGGTTGAAACCGCCGCTGTTCAGGATGCCAGACCCGCGCAGGCGGTGGAGGCTTATCCGGGACGTCGGCAAATGGATGAGTTGCAGCGTCTGCTTGTCCAGGCGCAAAGGCCGCTGATTGTCCTGGGTGGATCGCGCTGGACAGAAGCGTCGGTCAGGCAATTTGCCGATATCGCAGCCAGGTGGGATATACCGGTAACCGTATCCCTGCGTCGCCAGATGCTGTTTCCTGTTGATCATCCCTGCTTTGCGGGCGATCTGGGCTTTGGCCCCAATCCCAAACTGGTGGATCTGGTCAAGCAGTCTGACCTGCTGTTGCTGATAGGCAGCCGTATGTCCGAGGTGCCCAGCCAGGGCTACACCTTGCTTGATATCCCTGTTTGTGATCGGACGCTGGTGCACGTGCACCCGGATCCGTCCGAGCTGGGCAGGGTATACCAGCCCGATCTGGCCATCAACACTGCACCCGCAGCGTTTGTGGAGGAGCTGGACAGGCTGGAGCTGCCGTCGTCGCCGTCGCGCAGCGAATATCGGTCGCGTGCGCGAGACAGTTACGAGACGTGGAGCGATACAAAAGCCATTCAGTCGCCTGGATTGCTGCAGATGGCCCAAGTGATGGACTATCTGAACGATGCACTGCCAGACGATGCCATTGTCTGCAATGGTGCCGGCAACTACGCCACCTGGGTACATCGCTTTCACCGCTTCACGAAATTCGGCAGCCAGCTGGCGCCGACATCGGGGTCCATGGGCTATGGCGTGCCGGCTGCGGTAGGCGCAAAGCGGCTGCTTCCTGAACGCACGGTACTTGCATTCGCTGGCGATGGCTGCTTTCTGATGCATGGCCAGGAATTCGCGACAGCCGTACAGTATGACCTTCCCATCATCGTCATTGTTGTCGATAACGCCATGTTTGGCACGATACGCATGCATCAGGAGCGCGAATACCCCGGTCGCATCAGTAACACGATGCTGAAGAACCCTGACTTTGCCGCGTATGCGGCAGCATTTGGCGGACATGGCGAGCGCGTCGAGCGAACCGAGGAGTTCGCCCCGGCTTTCGAGCGCGCCCTTGCGTCAGGCAAGCCTTCCATCATTCATTGCCTGATCGATCCCGAGGCAATCAATCCTTCATACACATTGACGAGCCTGCGCGAGGCCGCAATTGCAGCCGGGCGCTAATTTTTCGACGAGGATGCCGATGACAAAACGTTATGGAAATCTCATAAATGGCGAGTGGACGGATGGCGACTCATTCAACGCGAATGTGAACCCTTCCGATACGCGCGACATCATCGGCGAGTATGCGCAGGCGTCTGCTGCCCAAGCCGAGGCAGCCATTGACGCCGCCCGAGCCGCGTTCCTGGCGTGGTCAGTCACGACACCGCTGACGCGACACGATATTCTCATGCGGGCCTCGCAGGAAGTTTCGGTCCGCGCCGAAGAGCTTGGCTACCTGCTTTCTCGCGAAGAAGGAAAGACCTTGCCCGAGGGCGTGGGTGAAGCGCGTCGCGCCGCGCAGGTTCTGGCCTTTATGGCTGGTGAGGCGCTGCGCATAGCCGGTGAGCGACTGGCCGGATTGATGCCTAGCAGCGATGCTGAAGTCACTCGGGAGCCCTTGGGGGTTGTGGGCGTGATTACGCCCTGGAATTTTCCCATTGCGATTCCTGCCTGGAAGATAGGCGCGGCACTCGCTTACGGTAACAGTGTTGTCTTCAAGCCTGCCGAATTGGTTCCTGGATCAGCCTGGGAGCTGGTATCTATTCTGCACCGAGCAGGTTTGCCCGCGGGCGTGTTGAACCTGGTGATGGGTAGCGGGCGGGAAGTTGGGGCTGTGCTCACCTCGCATCCGGATGTTGACGCTGTGACATTCACCGGCTCGGTGCCGACCGGACGAAGTATTGCTGCAGCGTGTGTTTCGGGCGCGACGATGAAGCGCATGCAATTGGAAATGGGCGGCAAGAACCCGCTGGTTATCCTGGATGATGCCGATCTGGATGTGGCTGTTGAGTGCGCTGTCAATGGCGCGTTCTACAGCGCCGGACAGCGGTGTACCGCGTCCTCCCGCTTTATCGTGACAGAAGGTATTCACGATAGATTTGTTCAGGCAGTCGACCGTCGTTTGCAGGCCTTGAAGATCGGGCATGCCCTTGAACAAGACACCGACATCGGTCCCGTGGTGGATCAGCGCCAGCTTGATGTCGACATGAAGTATATCCAGATCGGCAGAGAGGAGGGCGCGGAGCTGCATTGCGGCGGGAACCGCTTTGAGGCCGGCACGCCAGGTTTTTACCTGCAGCCGACTCTGTTTACCGGCGTGCAGCCATCCATGCGCATTGCGCGCGAAGAGATTTTCGGCCCTGTTGCGGCGGTCATCCGTGCGCGGGATTACGAGGAGGCGCTGTCGATGGCGAATGATACTGAGTTCGGCCTGTCGTCAGGAATCTGCACCACCAGCCTTAAATATGCCACCCATTTCAAGCGCCAATCTCAAGCGGGCATCGTGAAGGTCAATCAGTCCACCAGCGGCCTGGATTTTCATCTGCCGTTCGGGGGACGCAAGAGTTCTTCCTATGGTCCGCGTGAGCAGGGACGATACGCCGCCGAGTTCTACACCATCGTTAAAACCGCCTATACGTCGGCGGGGTGATTCCGTAGCGGCTTATTGCCGAGACGGCTGGGTTTCTCGTGCAGGCTATCTATTCATTCGACCCATCAGGAGACAGGCATGAGTATTTTTATTGGCGAACGCCAGGACACAGATCCTGATGTGATCGAGCAGTTCAGGGGCATAGGCACCAGCACGATCGGAAACGTGCTGGATGACATGGGGCTGGATGGCATTATGTTGAACCTGAGGCAGGTCGCGCCAGGCCGGACATTTGTCGGCGCGGCGCTCACCGTCAAGGAAGTGACAGGCACACAACATACATACACGGCGGCGGAATTCGGCCTGGGCACGGTTATAGACCGCATCGCGAAACTCGATGTGGTTGTTATCGATAATGGCGGGCAGCAGGTCTCGACCTGGGGCGGTGTGGCGTCCGTGGCAGCAGTGCGAAACGGCGCAAGCGGGCTGGTCGTCGACGGCGGGGTACGGGATGCAGACGAAATCAGGGACCTCGGATTTCCGGTTCATTCCCGTCATGTGGTGCCGCTGTCAGGCAAGTCGCGCGTGAAGATTATCGAGATCAACACTGTGGTGAAAATAGACGGCGTCGCTGTAGCGCCTGGAGACATCCTGATCGGCGACTCGTCCGGGATTGTTCGCGTACCGCGTCAGCACGCCCATGAAATCGCCACGCGCAGCCGTCAGCTCGAGGCGCAGGATAGGCAGGCCGTAGAAGAAATCCATAATGGCCTGAGTTTTACCGAGGCCCTGCAAAAATTCTCAAAGCTTTAACGGACTGAAAAAATGGCAAAAAAAGCTGCAAATAAAGTTGAGACCGCATCGGAATCCGATGACGAGCAGCGTAGCCCTGCGTTGGCCGGAACCCTGTCCCGGGGTCTGGCCGTACTGGATGTCTTGCTGTCAGCGAGACTGCCTATGTCGTTGGGCGAGGTGGCCGGACGGGTCGAGCTAGACCAAAGTACCACGCTGCGACTCCTGCGCGCGCTTGAAACCGCGCGCCAGGTCTTGCGCGTTGGGGATGGAAAGCGCTACCTGGCGTCACCCAAAGCCATGAGGCCCCTGTCGTTGCGGCATCCGCTCGAGCAGTTCAGGCGTGAATCGGCCCATATGCTCAGGCAATTGTCCACGCGCTTATCCAGTACGGTTGTGCTGGTGGTGTTTTTTGGAACAGAGCGCCTGGTGCTCGACGTTTTTCAGGCATCGGGCTCGCTGAGTCCCTATTACGAACCCTGGTTGAGTGGTCCTTTGCATGCATCAGGGCCGGGAAAGTCGCTGCTGCTTTCGCTGGATGAGGAAACCAGACAGGCGTTGCTGGGTACTGAGCCCTATAAGGCATATACCACCCGAACGCTGAGGACATGGCAGGCGCTCGCCGACAACCTGGACGAGGCCAGCAAACTGGGCGTGATCACTGTCCGTGACGAGTTCTACGACGGACTGAGTGCGATTGCTGCCAATTATGCAGATGAGGATGGCCATGTGCTCGGTTGCGTCGTGGTCACCGGACACTCGGCGGAGCTGGATGCCGAAGCCACGCAACGTGTGTCGCAAGAGCTTTCCAATTGCGCCCGCTTGATGCCATTTCAGTCATCGGCGCTCAGAGAGCTGAGCGGTTTTGCCGGGGTGGAGCTGTATCTATCCTCGATGAAGGCGCGTTAGTTGTAAAGCCTGTCAGGGCGTGCCAGTTACCAAACCCAGCATCAAAGGAGGTGTCCTTGAGTATGCGTATCACAGCTTTGAAAACAGCCCTGGTGGCGTTGCCGCTTGAAAAGACATTAAAGACTTCTATTCACGAAATATCGTCGGTTTGCTGTCTGCTTGTGACGCTAGAAACAGACGTGGGCATATCGGGCGAAGGCTATGGCTTCTGTTTCGATCCGGACAGGCTGGCCGCGATTGCGCGATTTACGGAATCGTTTGCGCCATTGGTCATGAATCGGAATCCCCATGATGTGCAGGCGCTCTGGCACGATTTTGTCCGTAGCTGCAATTTTTATGGTCGTAGCGGAATCTCCGTGCTTGCCTACAACCCCATAGATATCGCCTGTTGGGACATCATCGGAAAAACGGCGCAACGACCTCTATATCAGATATTTGGCGCCTATCGAGATCGTGTGCCCGTCTACGCCAGCGGCGGGTTGTGGCTGTCGTCGAGCAAGGATGAGTTGTGCGAAGAGGCCCGAGGATTCCTGGCCCAGGGTTTCAAGGCGATGAAAATGCGGCTGGGTTCGCCTGACTGGCGAGAAGATATTGCCAGGGTCGAAGCGGTGCGTTCGACGATCGGCGACGGTATTACGTTGATGGCTGACGCCAATCAGGGTTTGACATCCGCGCAGGCGCTCAGGCTGGGCAGAGAGCTGGAGCGTTTTGGGCTGGCCTGGTTTGAGGAACCTGTGCCCACCTGGGATGATGATGCGGCGGCTATGCTGGTCAGAAAACTGGATACGCCTATTGCCAGCGCCGAAACCGAGTATACGAGCCACGGGATCAAGCGCATGGTTCAGAGCAAATCGGCCTCTGTCTTTATGCCCGATTTGCAGCGTATGGGCGGATATACCGAAATGCTCCAGGCGGTCCGCTACCTTGCGGCGCTCGATTTTCCTGTGTCGCCGCACATTTTTACCGAGCACAGCCTGCATATCGTTGCGTCTGCTGCCAACGCCACATGGTGCGAACACATGCCATGGTATGCCCGTTTGTTCAACGAGAAAATGCATGTTGAGAGCGATGGCATGATCCGTGTCCCGGATCGTCCCGGAGCAGGTTTTACTTTTGATTGGGACAGCATAGACCGTTATCGAATCTCTGGCGCCAAGGCTGGCAGCTAACGGTAGGTCGTTATAAATATATCAAGGAGAGCAGGATGAGACATTTTTCCAAAACATTGACGCTTGTCATGCACGGCGCTGTGGCGCTGGCGTTCGCAGTAGGCGCATCCAATGCGCAGGCCAAAGAAGACGGGCCTGTCAGAATTGGCTGGCTTTCGTCGCTGACCGGGCCTCTGTCGTCGGCAGCCATTGCGGAGAATGCCGGAGTGCAGTTTGCGGTTGACCAGATCAATAAGGCGGGCGGTGTGGATGGCCGCAAGCTTGAGCTGGTCACGCGCGATACGGTCGGCGATCCGACCAAGGCGGTGAACTTCGCCAAGGAACTGGCCTTCAGCGAAAAGGTATCGTTTATCATCGGACCAGTTAATTCGGGAGAATCGCTGGCGACTGTGCCGATCCTGACACGTGCCAAAGTACCTAACCTGATTATCGGCACGGTAGACGAACTGACCGACCCCAAAAAGTATCCGTATGCTTTTCGCGTCATCAATACGAATGAGCAGTGGATCACGTCGGCCAACCATTATGCAATTGACAAGCTCAAGCACAATAAAATCGCCGTGATCGGCGATACGACGGGCTACGGCGCTTCATCTGCGAAACGTGCGACGCAACTGTTGGAAAAAGAGGGCATCAAGCCGGTGTATTCGGTATTGATTGATCCCAACAAGACCAGCGTGGACGACGAAATAAAAAAAGCGCGAGAAGCTGGTGCTGATGTTTTGATGCCCTGGTCTGCGTCTACTGGGTTGCTGGCGCGTATCCTGAATGCGCGCGGCGATATGCAATGGAATGTGCCTGTCGTGGGTCACCCGGCGCTCATGGGATCGCCTATCCGTGATCTGCTCAACAAGCCTGACTATTGGGACAATACCTTTGCTGCAGGCTATGCAAGCACGACCTATAAAGACGGGAAGCTGCCGGAGGCCACACAGAAGCTGATGAACGAAATCCGACCGACGCTGGGTACGGACAAGATCAACTTCACTTTCTGGTGGGTCGCTCTGGGGTACGACACGGTCAAGATTATCGAGCATGTACTGAAGGAAACAGGAGGCAGCACGGATCCGGATCAAGTCAAGAAGGTGCTTGAGGGAACCAAGGGTTTCAAGGGTGTTTACGCTACCTATACCTGGTCGCCCGAAAGCCATAACGGGTTTCCGGACGACGCGATGGTGCTCAATCTTGCAAACACGTTTAAAGATGGCAGCTTCCAGATCGCTCCATAACCAGTCGTTGACTGCTTCGGCCCGCCGCAACAGGCCGGAGCGGCACCATACTCATTATCGCGTGAGGAATTCATATGCTTAGTGTTCTGGTCATTGGGCTTGCTATCGGATCGTTGTATGCGGCCGCGGCGCTTGCGTACAACGTCATGTACTCGACATCAAAGGTTTTAAGCATCACGACTGGTCACATATTCATGGTGAGCAGCGTGACCGGTGCCTTTCTGATAGGTGACATGGGTCTTCCGAAAATTGTCGGCCTGCTTGGCGCAATTGCCGTAGCGATTGTTTTCGGCGTGCTGACCGAGCTCATAGCAATCCGCCGGATTCTGGCCCGCTCGCAAGAGCATCTGTGGCTGCTCAGCACCCTGGCCCTGGCCACTATTGTGCAGCAGTCGGTGGGTTTGTGGTGGGGTACCGAGCCACGCGCGTTTCCACGGCTGCTGGAGCAGGACTTTACTGCTGGAATTTGGGATCAAAAGTATTGGTTGGTGATTGGAGCGGTGATTGTGGTCGCGTTGGCGCTTGACTGCTTCTATCGCTATACCCTTTTCGGCAAGGTGTTTCTCGCTGTGGCTGAAGATCCGTTCGCGGCGCGCGCGCGAGGGATCGCAACAGACCGGATCAGAGCGTTTTCGTACGGTATCGCCGGTTTGCTGGGCGGTTTGGTTGGATTCGCGGCGGGGCAATTGACGTTCGCCTATTTTGCGGTTGGGCTCACGCTGACGCTTTATGGGTTCATTGCGCTGGCCGCAGGCGGTCTTGGCAGCAATCTGGGCGCCATTATCGGCGGTCTGGCATTGGGCTTGTTGTCTACCTTTGCCACCTATTTCTTTGGGGGAGAGTACCAGCAGACCATTGCTGTCGGATTGTTGATGGCCTTTCTCCTCATCAAGCCGGAAGGTTTATTCGGTAATAAACAGGTAAGGCATGTATGAACCTACTTTCAAAATCCAGGGCAAGAATCCTGATATTGGCCATTGTATTGTTGACTCTGCCTTTGTGGGTCGCCAATCCCTACTACCTGCATATTGCCACACTGATCGGCACATACTGGATCTTGATTTGCGGGCTGAACCTCGCTGTCGGGTATGCGGGTATTCTGTCCATCGGCCATGTTGCGCTGTTGTCGATCGGGGCTTATTGCTACGCCATACTTACGGGTCATTATGATGTGGATCCATGGCTGGCTACCGCATGCGCAGCCATGCTGGGCGGCATGTGCGGCTTTCTGCTCGGGCTGCCATCCCTGCGGTTGCCCGGTTTTTATTTCGCCATGGCAACGATTGCCTTTGCCATGATGGCCATGGAGTTTTCGCTCGCCCAGGACGCGTTGACCGGAGGCGGGGCAGGGTTGCCGGTGCCGACATTTCCCGCTCCATTTGATACGCCGGCAGGATTCTATTGGCTGGTGCTCGGCTTTGTTGCACTGATTAGCTGGCTGTCGTGGAATCTGGTGCGTTTCATGTGGGGCAGGGCGATGATATCGGTGCGTGACAGTAGTGTCGCGGCCGCTGCGGTCGGAGTGCCGGTTTTTACGGTAAAGCTCAGCATCTTCACATTCAGCGGTGTGGCAGCAGGACTGGCGGGCGCATTGTTTGCGACACTGCAAAGCTATATCACCCCTGAAACATTCGTCTTTGAACTCAGCATGTTCTTTTTTGTATGCATCGTCATCGGTGGGCGGGGTTCCATGTGGGGGCCGTTCATCGGCACGATAGTTCTGGCGGCTTTGCCTGAGTTGGTCGGGTCGCTGGCCCAATGGGGACAATTCTTCTATGGTGCTTTGCTATTGATGGTTGTGTTGCTCATTCCAGAAGGGGTAGGGAGCGTCGTCACGATGCTGCGCGAGAAATTCTGGCCCGAGCGCCGCCATAAGCAGGTGGTCAGCCCAGACCTGCCCCGCCTGATCGCCGCGATCAAAAAAGGCGGATTTCCCGGGAGATCGGGCACATCCGGCGATCATCCCGAGACGCAACTGCTGGCTCGCGTTCGTGGGGAGGGATGATTCATGCAAGGCATACAGATTCAGTCTGTTCGCAAGCGTTTTGGCGGGGTGCTTGCCGTCGATGGGGTGTCGCTGGCATTGAAAGAGGGTGAGATCCACGGACTCATTGGTCCGAATGGCAGCGGCAAAACGACTTTGCTTAACCTCTTGTCCGGGTATTACGCGATTGACGAGGGCGCCATACAGTTAGACGGTACACCGTTGCATGGGCTCACGGTCCAGTCTCGCGCGAGTCTCGGGATAGCCCGTACGTTTCAAAAACCGAGATTGCTGGACAGCCTCAGTGCGCTGGACAACGTCATGCTTGGCGGCTGGAAGGATACGCACTCAGGCTTTCTGCAGACGGTTTTTGCACTGGGTGTTACTCGTGCAGAAGAGCGTGAAATGCGTGGGCGCGCAGAAGAAATTTTGCACGGTATCGGGCTTGGCCACATTGTCAATACCATGGCGGGCAAGCTGGATCATGCCGAGCAGCGCTTTCTGGAGATTGCGCGTGGCCTGTGCATGATGCCGCGGTTTATTCTTCTTGACGAGCCAGCCGGCGGGCTGACAGGACACGAAATTGAACAGTTGTCGGACATCGTGATGGCCATGCGTGAAGCGGGGCTTGGCGTCTTGATTGTGGAGCATCATACCGATTTTGTGTTTCGCATCAGCGATCAGGTCACCACGCTCAATCTGGGCAAGCGTATTGCCGCAGGCACCCCGGACGAGGTCAGAAATGACCCCGAGGTGATTCGCGTTTATCTGGGAGCATAGCGTGTCTACGAATCAGCGAATACATTCTTCCTCTCCTGCGCTGCTCGACGTCTCGGGCTTGCGGGTTGCCTATGACAAAGCGGAGGTCGTACATGGCGTGGACTTCCGGGTGCACGAAGGTGAATTTGTCGTGTTGTTGGGCCGCAATGGTGCAGGAAAAAGCACGATGCTGCATGCTGCCTCGGGACTCATTCCAAAGAAGGCGGGCGAAGTGGTCTTTGCCGGACAGGACATCTCCAGAGCGGATACACGTTCCATCGCACGGCAGGGCCTGGTCAGCGTACTTGAGGGGCATCGCGTTTTCACGGGCCTGACTGTGGAGGACAACCTTCTGCTGGGAACCTATGCGAAGAATTCGCATGGGGACCGTAGTCGTCTTGAGTACATATATGAGTTGTTTCCGGAAATGGGTGAGAAGCGTCACCAGCTCGCCTCGCGGCTCAGCGGGGGGCAGCAGCAGATTCTGGCTGTGGGGCAGGGCATTATCGGCGACCCCAAGCTATTGATTCTTGATGAGCCTTCAGGCGGCCTGGCGCCGCTGGTTGTGCATCGCATTCTTACCGTTGCGAAAGACCTGACAAAGCGGGGCGTTGCCATTTTGCTGGTTGAACAGCTTGTCAAGGAAGCACTTCAGTTCGCGGACTACTGCTATTTGATCGAGGCGGGCACTATCGGCGGGGAGGGGTCAGCAGAGGATATCAAGCATGGAGAGCTGATTCGCCAGATTTATCTGGGAGGGGCTCGGGAAGCCGTGGCGTGACTTGTGGCTTAACAGGCATTGTGGAAAATTAATCATGAAAATCATTGCTATTCAGACAATTCAGGTCTCCATCCCTTATCGGCACGAAGGACCTCTTACGGGATTCGGCGGCACTGTCTGGCCGACGCTTTCCTATCTGCTGGTCCGGGTCGAGACTGAGGATGAGCTTGTCGGATGGGGTGAGGCGTTTGGCTATAACGCCATGGCCGCAACCATTGCGGCCATGGAGACCATGGTCAAACCGCTCGCACTGGGAAAGGATACGTCCAATCTCGCTGCGTTGATGGGAGGTCTCAGAAAGTCCCTGCATCTGTTCGGGCGCAGCGGTCCGGTGCAATATGCATTAAGCGGACTGGACATCGCGCTGTGGGACCTGGCAGGCAAGCGGGCAGGGAAATCTGTCGCCGGGCTGCTGTCACACGAACCGCGTCCGTCAATTCCTGCTTATAAAAGCTTTATGCGCCTGCAGCAGCCGGACATTATCAGCAGGGCGTGCGAGCGTGCGATTGACCAAGGCTATCAAAGCATCAAGTTGCATGAGATTACTGTCGAGGCTGTCGCTGCGGCGCGCAAGGCGGTAGGGGATCGGGCCAGTCTCACGCTGGACGTGAACTGCGAGTGGTCGGCAGATGAGGCCATAGACATGGCGCGTCAATTGCAGCCCTACCGGTTGAAGTGGCTCGAAGAGCCTATATGGCCGCCGGAAGATCTGGCCGGACTGGCCCGGCTACGAGACACCGTGGATATCCCACTGGCGCTGGGTGAAAACCTGGCTAATGCCTGGTCGTTTTTTCCCCTGCTTGATGACGGCGTACTGGACTATTTTCAGCCAAGTGTCACGAAGATGGGAGGCATCAGCGAGTTGAGCCTGGTTGCACAGGCTGCGGCCAAGAAAGGCCGTACGCTTGCACCGCATTCTCCCTATTTTGGCCCTGGACTGCTTGCCACGCTTCAGCTCGCCGCGGCATTCAGGAATATCGGTGCAGTAGAGGTGTTTGGCGTTGATCTGGAGAGCCCGCTTTTCGGTGCTGTGGGAACTGTGGATGCCAACGGTTCGATTGCAATACCCTTGGGCCCAGGCCTGGGCTGTGATCCCGATCCGGAGGTCATTGAGCGATATCGGGTGTAGCCGGCTGATATCCGTACGATATTGCATACCCCACAAACGGTATTGGACACTATCGCGGACACTGGTCCATAGTGCTTGTGCATAAAAATTATATTAACCAGGAGACAACAATCATGAAATTGCGTTCCACACTTACCTATGCATTGATTTCCGGAGTACTGGCTCTGGGGCTTGCCGGCACGGCAATGTCAAAGACGACCATACGGGCAAGCAGCTGGCACCCGCCCAAACATCCGGGGGTGACGGGCGGCTACGAGCCGTTTATGGACTACGTTAAAAAGCAGTCCAACGGGGATATTGATTTCAAGTTCTGGTCAGGGGGCGCGTTGCTGGGAGCGAAAGATACCCTTCCGGGCATCGAGAACGGCATTGCCGACATCGGCGTACTGGCGCTCACTTATTTTCCGGCCGAGTTTCCCTATTTTCAGCTCATTTCCAATCTGGCGATGCTGTCCAGCAATCCACCCGCCGTCGCCGCAGCGGTTACCGAGCTTGTCATGCTGGACTGCGCGCCTTGTCGCAAGGAGTTTACCGACAAAGGACTGGTATTCACGTCCTCGTACTCCACGACGCCTTACACTTTGATTTCCAAGGTGCCGCTGAACAGTCCGGAGGACTTGAAAGGAAAGAAATACAGATCAGCCGGTACGGTTTGGGACCGCTGGACGGCGGATATCGGTGGAGCATCCGTCAACGTCTCCGCGGCGGAAATGTTCGAAGCGCTGGATAGGGGCGGCGTTGACGTCGCGGTTTTTTCGCCGTCGGCGCTGCAGTCTTACAGCCTGTGGGACGTGGCCAAATATGATGTGATGCTGCCTCTGGGTACCTATGCCGCGATGTCATTGTTTACGATGAACCAGGGGTTCTGGCGCGATCTGAGCACTGATCAGCGGAAAATCCTGCTCGACGGTTCGGCCGTCGGGGCCATGGGCGTGACGTTCGGGTACATGAAAAGCGATGATGCTGCGCTTGCCCAGGCAAAGCAGCATGGCGTCCAGATTGTTGAGCCCAGCGAATCCATCGTCAAACAGAAGGACGAGTTCGTCGAGCGAGACCTCAAGGAAGTCGCCACCATTGCCAGCAATCGCCTGAAGATCAATGACGCGGATAAATGGATTACGCAGTATCGCGCGCTGCTCGTAAAGTGGGATGGGATCGTCAAGAAAACGCACGGAGATCAAGCTGCGCTGGTGAAAGCCATGCAGGACGAGATCTATGCCAAGGTCGATCCCGCCACCTACGGCATGTAGTTTGACCTGTGTTTTCATAATCAGCCCGGAGCGCATATGAAAATTATCCGATCGCTGGACCGGATCCTATTGTTCGTCGGTGCCGTTGGTTTGATCCTGATGATGCTTCATGTGAGCATCGACGTGGTGTCCAAGTACATCTTCAATTACCCCGTGCCGTTGACCATGGAGATGGTCAGCTATTACTACATGACTGCGGTCGCATTTTTGCCATTGGCTGCATTGGAGCGACCCGGAAGCAGTCTGGTGCATGTGGAAATTGTCTATGGAAACATGGTGCTAGGGATCCGCCGGGTTGTTTATCCGGCGGCGCTGCTGCTGGCCGCCGCCTATTGTGCTGTCGCGGCATATGCGGCCTGCAAGCCGGCGCTGTCGGCGCTTAACGCCGGTTCTTATGCCGGCAGCACAATTATCGTGCCGACATGGCCCTCGCGATTTCTACCGATCGTGGGGTTTGCATTTCTGGCGATCGTGCTGGCATGCAAGGCGATCGACAGTATTCGCACCGGCATGGTAGAGAGCGACGAGGCATCGGACGAACTGGCGCGCCTCGAAGGAAATGATTGATGGATGAAATCACATTAGGCCTGACGGGACTTGGTGTCGTCGTTTTGCTGTTGATGTTGCGCCTGCCGGTTGGCGCAGCGCTCGGCGGCGTGGCGTTCGGCGGAATCTGGCTGCTGGCAGGCCCTCGCGCAGCCTGGGGAACCCTGGCCCAGATTCCCTACGAGTTCACGGCTCACTGGACACTCAGCTCAATCCCCATGTTTTTGCTGATGGGCTACGTGGCCTATTATTCGAAGATTACGGAAAGCCTGTTCCGAGCTGCACAGCTTTGGATGGGGCGTCTGCCAGGCGGGCTGGGGATTGCCTCGGTTTCAGGTGCGGCCGGTTTTGCCGCGGTAACGGGATCCAGTCTGGCTGCCGCCGCAGCCATGGGGCGAATTGCCGTGCCGGAGATGATGCGCCTGGGGTATGCGCCGGGATTTGCAGCGGGCATTGTTGCAGCGGCAGGAACCATAGGTTCCATGATTCCGCCCAGCATTTTTATGATTGTGTATGGCGTTTTTGCGGAAGTCTCGATAGGCCAGTTGTTTATTGCTGGCGTCGTTCCGGGCATCCTGACCGCTGTTTTCTACTCGATTGTCATTGTTCTTCGCGTGAAGATCACCCCCAGTCTGGCTCCAGCTCTGAACGAAAAGCCGTCCTGGTCTCTGCGCTTGCACGCGCTGCTGGATGTCTGGCCATTCTTGCTGCTGGTCATTGGCGTGTTTGGCGGCTTGTTTTCCGGTGTGTTCACGCCGACAGAGGCAGGAGCTGTTGGTGCTGCCCTGGCATTTCTAATCGCCTGGCTAAAGGGGGCGCTGACCAGGAGCGTTGTGCGTCAGGCCGTTGTTGAAACAATCCGGGGTACCTCGTCCATCTTCTTTATCGCCATCGGTGCAGCCCTGCTGACACGCTTTCTGTCCATGACAGGGGTGCCGGATTTTCTGTCTGAGCTGATTACCAGCATGCAGGTCGGTCCATTCGTCCTCATGCTTGCGATCGCCGTGCTGTATCTTTTTCTTGGCATGTTCCTGGACCCCCTTGGCTGTATGCTGCTGACGCTGCCGATTGTGCTTCCGATACTGGAGGCGCAGCACTTTAACCTGATCTGGTTCGGTATTCTGCTGGTGAAGTTCCTGGAAATCGGCCTGATCACGCCACCGGTTGGGCTGAACGTATTCGTGATCAAGGAAATCGTCGGGAGAAAGGTCACGCTCGCGCAGATATTTTCAGGCGTGACCTGGTTTATTTTTTCGGACGCGATCCTGTTGGTGATCTTGATTTCTTTTCCTGCCGTCACGCTGTTTTTGCCGCATTTTGTGAAGTAGCTGCGGATGCGCGGTGGGTGCCGCGAGAAGCCGGGGCGCCGTTCCTCAATAAGGACGGTCCCCCTTGAGCGTAATGCGGTACATGGCACGGAGAAATCCGTGGTAGTCGTTGACCGGGTTGTGCATGGCGCAGCGGTTGTCCCAGAATGCAATGGCGTGGGGCGTCCAGGCAAAGCGGCAGGTGAATTCGGGCTTGACCTGGTGCCTGAACAGAAACTCCAGCAGCGGTGCGCTTTCCTCATCGGACATGCCTTTGATGCCTGCCGTGTGTGCGATGTTCACATAGAGGCTTTTGCGGCCGGTTTCGGGATGCGTGCGCACGACAGGGTGCTCGGCCACATAGTCCTGCTGCGGTTCGCTCCTGCCGTCGGTCCTGATGCGGTCTTCGCGCGTGCGCGAGACATCGGCCTTGGCAGATGTGCTGATGCCGATCAGACCATCGAGCATTTTTTTCATGGTGTCGGACAGCGCTTCGTACGCCAGTTGCTGGTTCGCGAACAGCGTATCGCCGCCGTACGGGGGAACCTCGCGCGACAGCAGCATGGACCCCATTGGTGGTTCCTGGAGATAGGTGGTGTCCGAATGCCATATGCCGCCGAAATTGACCTTCTCGGTTTCCAGCTTCTTTACCTCAATGATTTGCGGAAAGTTTTCGATGCCCTTGACGAAAGGGTATTCGATAGGCTCTCCCATTGCGCTGGCAAAGTCGAGAAAACACTGGGGTGAAATATCCTGATTCCGAAGAAAGATCACCTGATGATCCAGCAGGGCCTGGCGCACGGCCCGGGCCTGATCGGCGTCGAGCGGAGAAGACAGGTCTATGCCGGATAGCTCGGCGCCCAATGCGCCCGCGATTTTTCTTGTTTCCATGTGAACTCCAGTCTGTGTGTGCGCTGCGTCCGGTGCTTCAGGAATGGTGCCTGTCTGTTATTCGTCGAAAGTAGAATGCGCAGTCAGTGGATGCGATCCTGAGCACACTTGTGATGCGGGTGCGTCAGGGCTTGAGGCTGGCCGTGGTCGATAGCAGCAGCTGCGCTGTACGGTCGGCGTTTTGCTCCATGCGTTGTCGCGGGCCCGCTACGGCGACGCCCAGCGTCATGGCGCCAAAGGCCAGGGGCGCGGCGATCGCCATCACGTCTTCCACGTTCTCGCCCCGGGTAATGGTGTAGCCGCGCTGGCGGCTTTCATCCAGATCGGCCTGAAGGCGTTGCGTATCCGTAATGGTGTGCGGTGTGGCATGCGCCAGGGTGTGGGTTGCCAGCCAGGCCTGGCGCTGTTCGTCTGGCGACCAGGCCAGCATGACTTTGCCGATGGAGCTCGAATGCAGCGGCTTGAAGTCGCCCACTCGCGATGAGTAGCGTATGGTTTGCCCGCTTTCAACCACCAGCAGATAGAGCACACGATCATCCTGACGCGTGCCCAGGATGACGGTTTCATTGGTGGCGTCGCGCAGCGCCATCAGGGCGGGCTGGCAGCGGGTGGCAATGGGGTCGTTGGCATTGATCTCGCTTGCGGTATCCCAGAGCCAGCGTGTCGGGTAAGACTCGCGGTTCGACAGGAAATACAGCAGCCCGTACTGCTCAAGCGAACGGATCACGCTGTGGCAGGTTGACATGGGAATGCCGGCCATGTGAGAGATTTCGGACAAAGAAAGCGGCCGCTTGGCCCTGCGGAAGGCTTCCAGCACGTCAAAAGGGCGCAGTGCGGAACGGCTCAGGGTAGTAGTTGTCATGGCTGAATGGCGCTGTAAAGGTAAACAATCAATCGCATTAAATTCGTTATTTAGAATTAAATATAGTATAAATTCAATATAAAGAATTTAATCCGGGCATGTCAAGCAGTCTGCACGGGCTGACGCGAGCATTAGACACTCAGGTGTTGCTGTCTTCGGCAGACGGTCGTCAAGAACATTGCGCAAATAAAAATTCTGAAGGTAAAATAAAAACATATAATAATTCCGTATTTAGAAAAATAGTACGAAAAAATCATAAAATTGGAGACAAGCATGGATGCGAGCAAAAAGCTGTTTGCTGTATTTGGGGTCGCTGCCGGGCTGGGGATATGTCTGGCAACGCCTGCGCTGGCCAAGCCGGTTACCCTGAAACTGGCCCATCAGTGGCCGCAGGCAGAATCGGATTACGTGATCGCCACGGCCATCAAGTTCGCCAAGGAAGTCGAAAAGCGCAGCAATGGCGATATCAAGATCCAGTTTTTCCCCGCTGAATCGCTGGTCAAGGCCAGCAATACGCATACGGCCCTGAAAAACGGCGCCGTGGATCTTGCCATTTATCCCTACATCTATGCAGCGGGCGCCATCCCCGAGATGAACCTGGTGCTGATGCCGGGCGTATGGAAATCCCATGATGATGTTTTCAATTTCCGCACCTCAGCGCCGTGGCAGAAAATAGAAGCCAAGGCGGAGGCATATGGATTCAAGACACTGAGCTGGATACAGATTTCCGGCGGCGTGGCATCGACCAAGAAACCTGTCGTGTCGTCGGCGGATGTGGCTGGCGAGAAGGTGCGCGCGGCGGGCAAGTACATGTCGTATGCTCTGCAGCAGGCAAAGGCCAGCACGGTGTCCATGCCGTCTTCAGAAAACTACAGCGCCATGCAGATGGGCCTGCTGGATGCAGTGTGGACGTCGTCCAGTTCTTTTGGCGCCTATCGGCTTTATGAGGTCAGCAAGTTTTACGTTTCGCCGGAAAAATACAGCATCTACTACACCATTGATCCCATCGCGATCAGCATGAAGACCTGGAACAAACTGACGCCGGAGCAGCAGAAGATACTGTCCGAGGTGGGCAAGAGCCTTGAACAGTCGGCCCTGGAGGGCGCGAAAGCCGAAGATGCCCGTGTTGCGAAGCTGTTTGCGGATAACGGCGTGCAAGTCCGGCAGATGTCGCTGGATGACTGGAACCAGTGGCATGCGCTGTTCGAGAAATATGCGTTTCCCAAGTTCAAGGAAGATAACCCGTCCGATGCCGCCTTGCTGGACGAAATGCTCGCCTTGTACAAGTAAATGGGTGTGCGCAGCGCAGGCGATACGCGCCGGGGCTTTTTCGGCAGGCTGGTGGATATTTCCGGCATCTCTGTGGGTGTCGCCACCTTCCTGATCGGCGTGCTGGTGGCTTATGACGTCATTGCGCGAAGCTGGTTCCGCATGACGAATTCCTGGATATCCGAAGTCACCGTCTATCTGATGGGCTATATCGCTTTCATGGGCGCGGCCTATGCCCTCAGGGAGGGCGCTCACGTGAGTGTCGACATGCTGGTGCAGAAGCTGTCGCCGCGTCCGCGCGCCATTGTGGTTGCAGTCGCCGACCTGTGCATGGTGATCATCGTTTTGACATTGGCCTGGCTCAGTTTTCAGTTTTTTCTGGAAGCCTGGACCAGCAATGAAGTGTCCGACACGATTTTCTCCGTCAGGATGTGGATCCCGTATCTGTCGTTTTTTGTCGGTATGGCCTGGCTGTTGCTGGTGCTGATCGTTCAGCTCGTCGGGAAGCGCAGCCGGCCAGCACGAGACGGGGACAATCCATGATGGAGTTGTGGATAGGGCTGGCAATGTTTGTTGCGCTGCTGGGCGCCTTGCTGATCGGCATTCCCGTTGCGTTTGCCCTGATCGCCGTCGGGCTGGGCTCGCTCACCATCCTGGGCGGCGGGATTGATGCGCTTGGACTGGTCGCACCCACCCTGTGGTCGTCTGTTGCCAGTTTTACGCTGACTGCTGTGCCGCTGTTCATTCTGATGGGCGCGATCATCTCGGCATCGGGAATGGGGGCGCGTCTTTATGCTTCGCTGGCGACCTTGATGCATGGCGTTCCGGGCGGCCTGACGGTGGCCACCACGCTGGCCTGCACGATCATGGCTGCCGTATCCGGCTCGAGTGTGGCGACCGCCGGTGCCATTGGACGATTCTCCGTGCTGGAGATGCGCCGCTTCGGCTACAGGGATGAAACCGCCTGTGGGGCGGTTGCTGCGGGCGGAACGCTAGGCATTTTGATTCCACCCAGTATCCCGCTGATTGTCTACGGCATCATTGCCCAGGAATCCATTGGCGCGCTGTTTATCGCGGGCATTGTTCCAGGCATTCTCATGGCGCTTGGTTTCGTGGTCTATCAGGTATGGAATGCCACGCGCGAGATGAAGCGCCGTCCTGACGCGGGGCCGGAACGGGTCACGCTGCGACAGCGCCTGACGGCCCTGAAGCATATCGTGCCCGTGGCCATTCTTATCTGGATCATCCTGGGCACGATTTATCAGGGCATAGCCACGCCTACCGAAGCTGCGGCGCTCGGGGTGATCGCCAGCCTGCTGTTGTCGGCGGTGGTTTATCGGGAGCTTTCCTGGGCGAAGATGATCTTGATCTGTCGCGAATCGGCCAAGGGCAGTGTCATGGTGCTGATGATCATCGCCGGCGCCATGCTTTTTGGCTATGCAATGACGACCAGCAACGTGGCGCCGACGCTGTCGCGTATCGTGGCTGAGCTCGACGTGCCGCCGTGGGTTGCCTTCATCACCATCAATCTGCTGCTGATTTTTCTGGGCTGCTTCATGGAGACGCTGTCCATTATTGTGATTACCGCGCCCATACTCATTCCCATTATTCTGGCGCTGGGTTGGGATCCGGTCTGGTTCGGCATTATCATGGTCATCAATATGGAGATGGCGCTGATCACACCGCCCGTAGGTCTGAACCTGTTTGTGGTCCAGGGCGTGGTCGAGGATGTGCCGCTGTCGAGGATTATTGCCGGCACCATGCCTTATGTACTGATCATGGCGATCGTGCTGGTGATGGTGGGCGTAGTCCCGGAGCTGGCGACATACCTGCCCCATCATCTTAAGTAATACTGCGTGCCGATGATGCCTGCATGACCGGTACGCGCGAGACTATGTTTTTGCAGATAAAAGGAGTGTCATGGCCAAGGTAGCGATTGTGGGTTGCGGTGCAATGGGTTCGGTTTATGCAGGCCTGATGGCGTCGGCCGGTCATGAGGTGCATGCCATTACCTTGTGGCCTGATCATGTGGCGGCGATCCGTGAAAAAGGCCTGCACGTAACAGGAAAGAGTGGAGACAGAACGGTCCCGCTGGCCAGCGCATCGACTACTACGGACGGGATTGGCCATTGCGATCTGGTGATTATTGCCACCAAGGCCTTCGATGTCGAGTCCGCGTCCAGGGCGGCCTTGCCGCTGGTGGGCCCGCGCACCGTGATCCAGACCATACAGAACGGTGTGGGGTCGCCGGAGCGGGCGGCAGAGATATTGCCCGTCGATCAGATGGCGGTGGGCGTGGTCGGCGGCTATGGCGCATCAGTACCCGAGCCGGGCCATGTGCACCACAACGGGCTTGAGGTGACCTGGTTCGGCAAGTACGCCCATGTCCCGGATGATTTGTTCGAGGGGGCTGCTCAGGTGTGGCGCAGCTCGGGCTTTGACGTGCAGCTTCACGACGATGTCAAAAGCATGGTGTGGAAAAAACTCATCATGAATGTGGCGTACTCAGGTACCTCCTGCGTAACCGGGCTGACGATAGGCCAGATCATCGCCAATCCGCATGCCTGGAAGGTTGCGCGGGGTTGTTCGGAAGAGGCGGTGGCGGTGTCCAAGGCATTGGGCGTGGAATTGGGACTGCCGGATCCCATCGAGCATGTCAGGCATCTGGGCGGCAGGATTCCCAATGCCAAGCCTTCCATGTTGCTGGACGCGCAGGCCGGACGGCATGGCGAGATCGATGCCATCAATGGCGCCATCAGCCGGCTGGGTGCCGAGCTGGGCGTACCGACACCGGTCAATGATGTGGTGGTGGGGCTGGTTCGGGCCAGGGAAAGTTTGCTGGCGAGCTAGCCGATTGCCGCGAGTGCCTTTTTCGGGTGGGGGGAAGCGGCTCGTATACGATACTGCGTGTTATTCACGGGAATGGTGAGAGCTAGGCAGGGTGCCAGACCGAAAGGCGGTTGCGTCGATTTCTACCAGCCATTCGGGATTTGCGAGGGCCTGAACCACAAGTGCCGTGGAGGCAGGGCGGTGGTCGCCCAAATAAGTCGCCCTGACTTCGCTGGCCTGTTTCAATGCAGCTGAGTCGGTGACATAGGTGGTGATTTTGCTCAGATCGGAAACGTCCATGCCTGCTTCGTGCAACAACGTTGCGATATTCTTCCACACGGTTTCAATTTGGCCTTCTAGTCCCTCGGCCAGCTTCCCATCTGGTTGAATGCCGACTTGACCGGAAATATGCAGCAAGCGCCCGGCTCCGTCATTGCATACTGCGTGACTATATGCACCCAAAGGTGCTGCCATACTTTTCGGATTGAGTGTTTTGCCTACCATGCAATGACTCCTTGATGGTTGTTCAAAATGACTTCAAGAGACGGCGACGTGACTGTCCCGACGAAAATCTCTAGCGCCGATGTAATGGCTGTCTTTTCGCTGCAGCATCTGCATGCCTCCAAAGTCCCATGTGCTGGTGTCCTGCTCCGTAATCTGATGTCCGAGTGATCGCAAACCTTCCACACAGGATGGAGTGAATCCCGGCTCGAGTGAAACTTTCATGCCACTGGAGACCTTGAAGCGGGGGGCATCGACGATAGCTTGAGGGTTCTGGCCAAATGTCACTAAGCGAACAACCAGCTGTACGTGGCCTTGCGGTTGAAAGGCGCCTCCGGTAGCGCCGAATGCCATCTGCGAGTGTTGAGGTTGCATCAGAAAACCGGGCAGAATCGTATGGAATGGTCGATATCCGGGGCCTAGGCGTGCTGGCGATGTTCTGTCCAGCGAGAACCCTGCCCCACGATTCTGCAGCGCCACGCCCGTACCTGGCACCACCACACCGGAACCAAATCCCATATAGTTGGACTGGATCAAGGAAACCATTTTGCCCGATGCGTCGCCCGCCGCCAGGTAAACCGTGCCGGCAAGTGGCACAGGGGTATGTCGAAAATCCTGAGCCCGATTGATGTCTATCATCGATGCTGCCTGGTTGATCCGTTCAGGCGTCACGATCTGAGCGGGAGCTGCCTGCATTTGCTCCGGATCGCCCAACTGGTCCTGCACATGCGCGAAGGCTAGCTTGATGGCTTCGATTTGCAAATGAAGCGTCTCGACCGAGTCGGGTTGATAGTGTCTGAGGCCCAGGCGGTCAAGGATAGACAGCGCATACAGCGCAATGATGCCCTGCCCATTGGGCGGCATTTCGTAGACAGTTGCAGCACTGTAGCGCGCGCTCAGCAGATCGGCCCACACAGCGCGATGCGAGGCGAGGTCGGAAAACGCTAAATTTGCACCGCATTGCGATGCGAACCGCGCGATGCGTTCGGCAGTGATCCCGGTGTAGAAGTCTCGGCCTGAGCTGCCGGCAATGCGATCCAGCGTGTCGGCAAGTTCGGGCTGCACAAAGCATTGGCCGACATCAGGTGAACGGCCGCCAGGGAGGAATACCTTGCTGAAGTTAGGCTGGTCCTTTAGGGTGTCTGTCTGTTCCTGCCATTTGCGTGCTACGCCGGGCGAAACGTAGAAGCCGTCTGCCGCATAGTTGATAGCGGGCGCCATAAGCTGCTTGAATGGAAGTGTGCCGTAGCGTTCCCACAAGGCCGACCATGCGGACACTGCTCCAGGTACAGTGACACTGTCCCATCCTCTTTCAGGCATGACACCGCCATGCTTTAACGCCATGTGCTCAAGGCTTGCTGACAGGGGCGCCCGTCCTGTTCCATTCAGTCCATGCAGCGATTCGCCGTCCCATACCATGGCGAATGCGTCACCGCCCAGACCATTGTTGGTCGGCTCCACCACGGCAATGACGGCTGCCGCGGCGATTGCGGCATCAACGGCATTGCCGCCACGTTCAAGCATTTGCAAGCCTGCCTGAGCGGCGAGCGGCTGAGAGGCGACAACCATGTTTTTGCCGATGACTGGCCTGACTGTGGAAGGATAGGGAAATGACGGGTCACCAATGTCCTGCATGATTCAGTTTCCTGCCTCAATATTGCTTTCCTGTACAGCGGCCGTCCACTTTTCTGATTCAGCCTTCACGAAATCACGGAAAGCCGTTGGGTTGTCTATTTCCGGTTCTATACCAAGTTGTTTAAAACGGGTCTGTACTTCGGGGAGCGCGAGAACGTCGTTGGTTTCACGGTTGAGTCGGTTGGTGATCGCCTCGGGTAGCTGTGCGGGGCCGAACAGGCCGAACCAGGCTGTAACCTGATAATCTGCCAGGCCCTGTTCTGCCAACGTCGGCAGCTTCGGAAGTAATGTGCTGCGCTTGCTGCCAGTCGTACCCAATGCAACAACAGTCCCTGCCTTTATATGTGGGGCGGCGGTCAGAACGAGATCAAACATGACGTCTACCTCGCCAGCCAGCAGGGCGTTCATGGCTGGTGCGCTACCGCGGTAAGGTATATGCAGCATTTTTGTGCCCGCGCGGCTATTGAAGAGAACCCCCGCCATATGGTTCGAGGTGCCAACGCCTGCCGAGCCATAGGTCAACGTGTCGGGCTTTTCCTTCCCCAGAGCGATGAGCTCTTGCATGGTGTTGACTTTCAGGCCCGGTCTGACCAGCAAGACGAAGGACATGGAGGCGATGCGGGCAATGGGCGTGAAGTCCGTAACCGGGTCATAGCCGGCCTTTTTATTGACCGCCGGTGTCATGGCGTTCGAACTGACGGTTCCAAGCAGCAGCGTATAGCCGTCGGCAGGTGCGTTGACAACGCTGCGTGCACCGACGATAGAGCCTCCCCCCGGTCTGTTTTCCACCACAATTGCTTGCTGTAGCCGCGTTTGTAGTTTTTCTCCGATCAGTCGTGTCAATATATCGGCTGATCCGCCCGGAGGATACGGTACGATTATCCGAATGGGGTGACTAGGGTATTGCGCAGACTGTGCGGGCGTTCCGGTAAGGCCGAGCGCCGCGATTGCAAGCGCCATGCGCAAGCAGTAGTGAATCCAAATCATGAGGAGGCTCCTCGCAATCGCCTGTTAATGTTGTTTGTACAGTACGGGCGATGGCAATGATGTTGGGGTTGACGACATGATCAGCGTTGTGATTTGACGAAAAGCCTCACAAACTCAGATGGCTATGGGCTGTTTGTCGTCGACTTCGGCGATGTGGGGGATTTCCACGCCAAATTTTCCTGCATCCTCGCGGATTTCATCCAATGCACGCTTGATGACGTCCATTTCCTCGTCTGGATGTGTGGCGCCAAGGCCATGTTTTGCCGCAAGCGCCCGGTTTCGACCTGCCCGCTGTCGCTCATCGTCCGGAAGATTGACAACAGCATATACTCCGTTGAGCAGGCTACCCCTGAGCTTCTTGGCAAACTGGCGTCCAAGTTGCAATTTTTCTTCGGAAGACAGCTCGTCGAAAAAGTGACGCATCAGAATGCGACCGAACTGAATATGGCGGGCTTCGTCGCGCAGTATTAGTTTGCATGCCATTTTGATCGATTCGAAACGGGCGTTGTCGTAACGTGCTTGCAGCAGCTCCCCTGATAGTTGTTCGAACAAGGTGTTCACAGCCATGCCGCCAAAGAATGACATCGTCTTTTCTTCGTTCTCGTTATGGAACTGCGGAATGATTGATTGAAAATAGTCTGCGCGGGGTGAGGGCTGGTAGCCGCCCAGGGCCTGGGCAATATTGACCGATGCTTCGTGATGCCTTAGCTCTTCTGCAATGAAATTGACAACGTGCTGTTTGATTTCGAAAGGCAGGTGGCTGTAGATTGCATCGCGCAGCCGCTCGGCGCCATAAGGAATGGCACCATGTTCCATCCAGGCGCGCAGGCTCCACCATTCTGCGCCGGCATCGCGTACTTCGGGTGAAAGACCGGCCTCCTTGATGTCCTGATAGTCAATCGAACGGGGATCCCAGGCGAGATCCCTCGCCTGTGTACAGAGCGTCCATACATCGGGATAGCTGAGCTCCGATTGGATGGGATAGGGATTGGGAACGGGAGTAAGTTCTTCCAGTAGCGAGGGCTGCATGTTGTTTTCTCCTTGTATTTCATGTGCTTGAGTTGCATGCGGACAAATGCGAACCTGGGATGATGAAAAGTATAGGTGCCATTATTTTATATTTCTAATACCATTTGACAGGCGTCGTGATACTTTTCGTGTTCGATTGGCCCCTGCGCTGCAGGGCAGTTTTCTTGCGCAAGTACGGGGTTTTGTGATGGTTGATCTCAGACAGTTGCAGCAGTTCATCATGGTGGCGACAGAACTGAATTTTCGCCGGGCTGCGCAGCGCCTTCATATGTCGCAGCCCCCGCTAAGTGCGGCGATTCGCCGGCTGGAGCACAGCATGGGCGTGAAGTTGTTTGAGCGTACACGCCAGTTTGTGAGACTTACCGCAGCGGGAGAGGTGTTTTTGGCAGAGTCTCGTCGGACCTTGGCCCAAGCCAGATTCGCCGTCGAAGCGGCGCAAGGCATTGGATCGGGGTTATCAGGGGTGTTGAGGTTCTCATTTGTACCCAGCGCGGCATTGGATGTGTTGCCCCAGCTTCTGCAGCGTTTTCAGCAGGCGCATCCCTGCGTTCGCTTGGTTTTGACTGGTGCCAGTACGCAGCAGGATGTTGCCAAGTTGAGGTCGGAGGTCATTGATGTTGCGATGATTGTTCCTCCGTTGACCGACGCAAACGGTTTCGAGATCAGTGTATTGCGGCGCGAGAAAATGGTGTTGGCGTTGCCGGCGACGCATCGTCTCGCTCACGAGCGGGAGATCAAACTATCTATGCTCGCCGAGGAATCATTTATTTCATTTTCTTATTCGGAGGGAAGCGGTTTTGCGGGTACGGTATTAGCCGCTTGCCACAATGCGGGATTCTCGCCTCGTATTGCTCAAGAGGCATCCCAGATGCAGACCATCCTTACGCTTGTTGCCAGCGGATTGGGGGTCGCCGTGGTGCCGTCCGCGTTGAAGGCAATACGCATGCATAACGTCAATTATGTCGATATCGAAGCACCTGAGCGCATACTGGGCTATGAGTTGGCGC
Source organism: Pusillimonas sp. (assembly GCA_048270225.1). Classification (GTDB taxonomy): domain Bacteria; phylum Pseudomonadota; class Gammaproteobacteria; order Burkholderiales; family Burkholderiaceae_B; genus Allopusillimonas. Next base: position 179,844 of record JBLWTG010000001.1, read on the forward strand.
TGGCCTATATCAAAGGCAGAAATAATGCTTTGGTTGAGGCGTTCGTGGCAATCGCGAAGGAATCAGTCTGAGCGAGTCTGATGCTTTACTTCAAGCACCGTAATCCTAAAATATTTCTGGTTTTACGAAATTAAGTTAATTTTCCGCCAATCCCGGCAGTTATTTCGCAATATCAGAAATATTGTTTGCATAGCTCTGTTAATTGTGATAGTTTCGTAATATCAGAAATTAATTTGATATTGACGATGCCCTATGTCCAAGCTCTCCCCGCATAAACCTGCGGCTGGCTACAAGGTTGCGGCCGTGCCAGCGGTACAGGCCGTCAAGGCGCTGGTGGATATCGGCCTGCAAATACGGGCGGCGCGCCGTGGGCAGGGCCTGCGGATCGATGACGCGGCGAGTCTTTGCGGTGTTTCGGTAGATCTGCTGTCCAGGCTGGAAAACGGCAAAGGCGGCGTCGCGACAGACAAGGTATTGCAGGTGCTGTCCGGCCTGGGGCTGGAACTGATCGTGGCACGGAAAGAGAATGCAGAGCTTCGTGCGTTGGTGCAGAAGGAAGCATTGCATGAGTGAGCTTGCGACGCTGGGGCTGTGGACTGACGCCACGCTGGTTGCGACGATCGTGCATGATGCCCGCCATGATACGTGGCAGCTGTCCTACGCTCCATCGTGGCGCGACAGACCTGATAGTTTTTCGTTATGCCCAAGCCTGCCGATATCGCGAGGTGTGCAACACGAGCCCGAGTACGCGCCGGGTGCGATCAAACGCTTTCTGGAAAACCTGCTGCCTGAAGGCCATGCGCTGGATGCGATTGCAGCGTCCCAGCACATCTCCAAGAATAATGTGTTTGGTCTCATCCGAATGATCGGCGCCGAAACAACCGGAGCCTTTCGTTTCCTGCCGCCAGACCAACGCTCCGGCGGGTCTGCAGAAGATGCACCAAGGCGTATCACCGCTGAGGAATTGAGCTCGCGTATCGCCTCGCAGCACGCGCGTCCGCTCATTGAATGGGATGGTCGGATCCGCATGTCAGTCGCCGGCTTTCAGGAGAAGCTGCCCATCTATCTGCATGAAAGCGCAAGCCGACCACACGAGCTTTACATGTTTTTGCCTGATCACCCATTGGCGTCAACGCATATTCTGAAGCCTGAGCCGACAGAGGTTGATCATATGGTGGTGAATGAGCATTTTTGCATGTCGCTGGCCAGAGCACTGGGGCTACCCGCCGCGCAGATTTCCATCCTGCGCGTGCCTCAGGCTGTACTATCGGTGAAGCGATTTGATCGACGTCCGGCCGGTGCACAGGCACGCGGCATTGATTCGGAATGCTTGCCTTCCGGTGAATCCTTGCATCCTGTCGAACGCTTGCACGTCATTGATGCGTGTCAGGCATATGATTTTCCGGTCAGTCTGAAATACGAACGAAATTTTGGTGGTGGCCGCGATGTTGCTCATATCCGGGACGGGATGAGCTTGCCGCGTCTGTTCAGGATTGCCCGGCAGCACCTCATTGCACCTGCCCTGGGCAAACGGACATTGACGCAATGGGTGTTGTTTCAGTTGCTCATCGGGAATTACGATGCGCATGGCAAGAATTTTTCCTTTTATGTCACGCCGGCTGGTTTGCAGCCTGCGCCCTGGTATGACCTGGTCAGTGTTGCCCAATATCCGGGCTTTAGTAGCGAATTGGCGATGGCGATCGGAGATGCGTTCACGCTGCACGATATTTCCGCCCTGGAATTGGCCCAGTTCGCAGCATCTTGTGATATTCAGCCGGCTTTCCTGGCGCGCGAGGCATTTCGCTTGAGCACGCTTGCGGCGCAACAGGTTCAGCCGCTACTCGATGCAATGCCCTATGAGCCGCAGGAGCGCCTGTTTGCGCAGGGTATCGCGGCATTTGTGCTGCGGCAGGCGGACTGGCTTACCCAGACAGCCAGGCTCGCCACACAGGTTTCTGCGGATCTTCTCGAGCCGTTCAATCCTCTGTTGGACGAGGCCTGAGTTTGTAGCGTAGTTTCTGCCTGGCCTGGGTAAAGGCACTGCCAGGTGTCGGGTGCTCGGCGCCCTGTACTTAAGCCTTAGCAGCAGGGAATTCAAGACTCTTCATAAAACACGCGCACAGCGCCTCCATGCCAGTGCGATCGTCCTCATCAAAACGCTCGGTAACGAAGCTGTCGCAATCCCATACGCCCAGCAGGGTGCCGTCCGCCTTGATCAGCGGGACCACGATTTCTGATTGCGAGGCAGCATCGCAGGCGATGTGTCCGGCGAAGGCGTTCACATCGGCCACGACCTGAGTCTGGCGCGTCTGGGCCGCGGTACCGCATACGCCCGAGCCGAGCGGAATGCGCACGCAGGCGGGCTTGCCCTGGAAGGGGCCGACCACCAGTTCCTTGCCATCGAACAGATAGAAGCCTGCCCAATTCAGCTTGGGCAGGCTGTTGAAAATCAGCGCGCTGAAGTTGGCGGCGTTGGCGATCAGGTCGTGTTCGTCAAGCAGCAGGCCACGTGCCTGTTGCAGCAGATCGTCGTAGTGCTGCGGCTTGCTGTCGTATTCCTGTGGGGCGATTTGAAACATCTGTGAGTCCTGGTGTGGGGATGTCGGAGCATTATCGTTGAAAAGTCGCGCAGCGCTATCAGCGTAGGATGGCGACCATGGGGGAGACTAGTGCGCCAGCGACTGCTCGCGCGCGACATCCATTCCCCATGGCGATTCCCGAAGTTCGCGCAGGACTGATCGAGACTGCTCGACGATTGGATCCTTTGGTCCTTCGTTGGGCGAAGTAAGCGGAAGCGGTAATCAGTCTGTCGCCACAGGCGCGTCGTCTTGCTGGCTCCACTCGCTCCACGAGCCCGGATACAGCCTGGCGCCGTGCAGCCCCGCGATCTCCATGGCGAGCAGATTATGGCAGGCGGTGACGCCTGAGCCGCACTGGTTGACGACGGCGGCCGGATCCCGGTCGCCCAGGAGTTGTGCAAAGGCTTCGCGCAGTTGGGCGGGAGACTTGAATTTGCCGTTGGCGTCCAGATTCTGCATGAAGAAGTGATTGCGTGCGCCAGGGATGTGGCCTGCCTTGGCATCCATGGTTTCGTTCTGCCCGCGAAAGCGCTCTGCATTGCGCGCATCGATCAGCTGAAACGTGTCTGTGTCCAGATTGGACCGTACGGCGTTGTAGTCCAGGGTGTCGTGCAGCGCGTCGCGCCGGGTAAAGTCTCCCCGGGACGCAGGCAGCGCCTCGCCTTTTTCCAGCGACAGCCCGGCGGCCTTCCAGGCGGCGATGCCGCCGTCCAGCACCTGGCGGCGAGTGTGACCCATCCAGCCCAGCATCCACCACAAACGGGCGGCATACATGCTGTTGGCGTTGTCATAAGCGATGATCAGTGTGTCATTGTCGGCACCAAGCTCAGCCATGCGACTGGCGAATACGTCGGCGGCGGGTAGCGGGTGCCGGCCATTGTGGCCGGTGCGTGGCGCGCTCAGGTCGTCTTCCAGATGAACATAGACCGCGCCGGGGATGTGGCTTGCCTCAAAGGCTTGCCGACCGGCTTCGGGGCTGGCGAGATCGAAGCTGCAGTCGCAGACGAGGATTTCCTTGCCTCGGCGCTCGTCCAGCAGTTTGTTCAGTTCGTTTGCCTGTATCAGAATCGATTCACTCATTGCATCCTCCATGGAAGCTTCAGTTTACCGGAGTTGGTGGCCGGCCTGCATTGGGACTGCACTGGGACACAGAGGATAAAATCCATGGTTTTGGCATGACAGGGCTGGTAGCGAGCATGGAGATGGACGACAGGCGTGCGCCAGGCACGGCGCCCCGCGGGGTGGAGTTGGTGCTGGCCATTGATCTGGGGTCGACCTGGCTCAAGGGAGGCCTGGTGGGGGTGGACGGCCATTTGTTGCATGTAGAGCGGATCGCGTCGCCCTTGCAGGGGACCGGACCGCTGGATGCCGAGCAGGTGTGGCAGGCTGTACTGGGCCTGTTGTTGCGTCTGCGCGCGCAGACGCAGGCGCAGGGTCTGGCGATCTCGCTCACGGGCGCGACCCGCTCTCATGTTTTTCTGGACGCACATGCCTGTCCGCTGGGACCCGTGATGCTGTGGAGTGACCCCAGCGGCGCGCAGCAGGGGGCGCGGGTGGCGCAGGCCTATGGCTTGCCGGACGACACGCCGGGTCATGGGGCGTTTCACCCACTGGCGCGAGCGCTGCAGCGCGGCCAGGACGGTGGCGTTATGCCGCAGGTGCTGGTCGAACTGAAGGACTGGCTCAATTACAGATTGACGGGAGTGCTGGCAACCGACGCCGTTGCATACGGCCGTCTCGAGCCAGCCGCAGGCGGCAGCCTGTCGCTGGCCCAGGTACTGAGGCATCTTGGCTTGCCCGCGATGCTGATTCCGCCGCGTGCGCTGCCCGCCCGGATACTGGGACAGTCTGTTGCGCCTGGATTGACGGCTATCCCGGTCGTGGTCGGCAGCTTTGACACCTGGGCGTCCTGCCTGGGCATGGGCGCCATGGTTGATGGGGGCGTTTACGATATTTCAGGTACGACACAGGTGCTGGGCATGTTCAGCAGCCAGCGGCGGCCCTTCAAAGGCATGGTATCCATGCTCTGGACCGAAACCCTCTGGCAGACGGGCGGGCCGTGCCAGACCGGCATGGGAACTTTGGCCTGGTTTGCGCGTACCTTTCTGGATAGCGATGATCCGGCCGATACACTGGCCGCCGCACAGGCTTCGCGTGCTGATGATGTGCCGCTGTGTCTTCCTTACTTGTCTGGCGAGCGCATGCCTTTGTGGAGCGAGAGCCTGTCGGCCAGTTTTCACGGGGTAAAATCGCACCACTCCCGCGCAGACATGGCACAGTCGCTGATCGAGGGACTGGTGCTGGCGCACCGGCTGGCACTGGATGCCATGCAGGCGCGTACGCCCGAAGCTGTGTTGCGCATGGGCGGGGGCGGCGCGCAATTGCCGCAGTGGGTGCAGGCCAGGGCCGACGCGTTCAATATGCCGATAGCCATCGGTGCTTCCGGAGAGTCGGCGCTGATTGGTGCGGCATTGGCGGCGGCAGTCGCCGCCGGCCTGTACGACAGTCTTGCCGCGGCGCAGCAAGTCGTTGTGGCGGGCAGTTGCAGCGTATTGCCGCAAGCCGCGCGGGCGGCATATTTCGACACCAGAGCCAGGGCGTTTTCATCGATGTTGAGCAGAGATTCTTTTTTATCATGAGCACAGTACGGTTTCACACATGGCTAGGCCGCTACGGCACCTGTATTGCGGGTATCGCGCTGTTTTTCTTTTTTGCGCTGTGGGCGCCCAATTTTCTTTCGGTACTGAACCTGTCCAACATCGTCAAGCAGATCAGTTTCATGGCGGTGCTGGGCCTGGGTTTTTCGCTGGCGCTGCTGGTGTCCGAGCTGGATCTCTCTTTCGCCAATGTCTGCAGCCTGTGCGCGGTTTGCACGGGCTGGTTCATCCATAACGGACATGCGCCCGAAGCCGCGGTTGCGGCCGGTCTGGCGGTCGGTCTGGGGGCCGGGGTGCTTAACGGCCTGCTGGTGACCGTGCTGCGCATTCCTTCGCTGATTGCCACGCTGGCCACGGCGTCGGTCGCCAACGGGTTTTCCTTTATGGTGACCGACGGCGTTGCGTTCGTGGGGCAGTGGGACAGCCGCTTCCTGTGGATAGGGCGCGGCACCATACTGGGCATGCCTTCGCTGATTTTCTGGTTGCTGGCCGTCAATGTGCTGGCCTGGTTCATGCTCAAGCAGACGCGACTGGGCTTTCGCATGCTTGCCGTTGGCGAAGCCACGGAAGCCGCGCGGCTGGCTGGCGTCAATGTGCGGACGATCAAGATCATCGGCCTGGCGCTGTCAGGACTGGCCGCCGGCATGACGGCTGTGCTCATGACCTCGAGCCTGGCATCAGCCGCACCCAATTCGGCCGCCGACCTGATGCTGACTGCGATCGCAGCGGTGTTGCTCGGCATGACCATGTTCGAGCCTGGCCGGGCCAACGTGCCGGGCACCCTGGTGGGGGCCATGATTATCGGCATGCTGGGCAACGGGCTGGTTCTGATGGGGGTTGAGTATTATTTCCAGGATATTCTCCTGGGCGTGATCATTGTCGTATCGGTGGCGCTGTCGTCATCGGTGCTGAAGAAGGCCGCTTTTTCCATATAGCGGATCGCCTCGCTGCGTTCGGGCCAGGCCCAGGTTGCTGCAGCGTGCTGTTTCGTACGATCAATATCTTTTTATTCCGGGAAATTTTATGCGCAATCCGCTATATCGCCTCTTTGCCGCTGCCGCGCTGATCATGAGCTGTGCCGGCGCCGCCCATGCCACCAAGCTGGCCATTATCGGCTTTCAGATGTCTTCGGAAACCCATGCGCGCGTGGTCAATGCCGCCAAGGCAGAGGCCCAGGCCAAAGGCTGGGACGTGCAGGTCCTTAACAGCAAGGGCGATATGGCCACCCACATCAATCAGCTTGAAAACCTGCTGCTCACCAGGCCTGACGGCATCATCGTCGCCATGGGCAAGCCGCTGCAGGCCGCGGAGGTGTTCAAAAAGGCCAAGGAGGCGGGCATTCCGCTGGTCACGGTCATGAGCGGCACCAGCCCTGACTCGCTGGTGGACATCGCGGTGAATGAGTATTCGGCAGGTGCGCAGGCTGCGCTGTTTCTGCTTGATCACCTGAATTACCAGGGCAATATCCTGACCCAGCGTTTCGAAGGCAATGTCGGTACGCGCATCCGCGGCAAGATTCTGGATGTGGTGCTGAGCGAGAATCCGTCCGTCAAGCAGATTGGCACCCACACCATGGCGCGCACGGCGTCCTGGCGCGACGATGTACAGGCAGGCATGAACGCCTTGCTGCTCAAGAACCAGGGCAAGGTCGACGGCATCTGGGCTTCGTTCGATGCGCAGGCCTATATCATCGACGACATTCTGCGCCAGATGGGCGCCAAGAAGGGCAAACCTGTGCTGGTCAGCATCGATGGCGGGCCTGAATCATATCGCCGCATTGCTGATCCGGATTCGCTCCTGATGGCAACAGTGATGATCCCGTTCGAAAAAATGGGCATCAAGGCGGTGGACGTCATTGATCGCGTTGCGGTCAAGAAAGAAGACAAGGCGGCGGTTGCGCCCGGCCCTTATATTTACCTGGATGCCGAGCTGGTGGATGCGGGCAATGTCAAAAACTATCTGAAGCCTTGAGCGTGAACAACATACTGGAATTACGGCAACTGACCAAGCGCTATGGCGCTGTGCAAGCGCTGCGCGGCGTTGATATCGACGTGCGCGAGGGCGAGGTGCTGGCGATCTGCGGCGATAACGGCGCGGGCAAGAGCACCTTGATCAAGGTGGTGTCCGGCGCGCATGCCATGAGTTCCGGGCAGTTGCTGCTGTCTGGCCGCGCGCTGCGCTGGTCATCGCCGCACGATGCCTTATCCAACGGCGTGGCGACGATTTATCAGGATCTTGCTCTGGCGCCGCGCCTGAGCGTCTGGCAGAACGTGTTCATTGGCGCGGAACTGCGCCGCCGAGTGCTTCCCGGCCTGCACGTGCTGGACAAGCGCAGCATGCGGACGCAGACGCTGGCTTATCTTCAGCGCCTGAACCAGGATATCGATGATGTGGACAGGCCCGTGTCGGACTTCTCGGGCGGTCAGCGGCAGGCGGTCGCCATCGCGCGGGCGCTGCGCTGGCAGGCCCGCATTGTGATCATGGATGAGCCGACTGCCGCGCTGGGCGTCAAGGAAACGGCGCGCGTGCTGGCGCTGATCCAGCAATTGCGGAATGAGGGCGTGACGGTTCTGCTGATCAGCCACAATATGGATGACGTGGTACAGGTCGCCGATCGCGTGGTGATTCTGAAAGCGGGCAGGGTGGCGGCGCAAGGTCCGGTGGAGGGCCTGCTGCCGGCGGCGCTGGCCCAGGCCATCATGACGGGGGAATGGCCGGCCGGCCCGGCCCGATTCAACCCGGCCTGATATCTGTCTTTGCTTGTCAGCCCTTGCTGTGCACGGCCTTGCGGCCTTCGGGCAGCAGCAGTGCAGCCAGGCCCAGCAGGGGAAGGTAGGAGCAGATGTGGTACACGTACTCGATGCTGGTTGAGTCGGCGAGCTTGCCCAGCGCCGCGGCACCGATGCCGGCCATGCCGAAAGCCAGTCCGAAAAACAGGCCCGAAATCATGCCTGTCTTGCCCGGCACCAGTTCCTGGGCATAGACCAGGATGGCCGAGAACGCTGACGCGATGACCAGGCCGATGATGAAGATGAGCACAATGGTCCAGAACAGATTGGCGTAGGGGAGCACCAGGGCAAAAGGCGCGGCGCCCAGAATGGAGCCCCAGATCACGCGTTTGCGTCCGATATGATCGCCCACGGGGCCGCCGATGAGCGTGCCGACGGCGACGGCGAACAGGAAGATGAACAGGCAGTATTGTGCGTTCTGGATGGATACATCGAAACGATGCATAAGGTAGAACGTAAGGTAGCTGTTCAGGCCGGTCAGATAGAAATATTTGGAAAACACCAGGACCAGGAGGATGCCCAGCGCCATGATGACCTGTCGTTGCGACAGCCCTGTTTCCACCCGCCCGAGACTGGATTTGCCTCGATGTGTATTGAGGTTGGCCGCGTACCAGCGGCTGACCCGCGTCAGTATCAGAATGGCAAGCAGGGCTGCAAGCGAGAACCACGCGACGCTGGGCTGGCCCAGCGGCACAATGATGAGCGCGGCCAGCAGAGGGCCAAGCGAAGAGCCCAGATTGCCGCCCACCTGGAAAATGGATTGCGCCAGCCCATGCTGCCCGGCTGAGGCCATGCGCGCAACGCGTGAGGACTCGGGATGGAACACCGATGAGCCCATACCGATGAGCGCGGCTGCAACCACGACGCTGCCAAAGTTCCAGGCTTGTGAGAGCAGGAGCAGCCCCATCATGGTAAAGCCCATGGCGATGGGCAGGGAGTAAGGCTTGGGGCGTTTGTCGGTAAAGGCTCCGACCAGCGGCTGCAGCAGCGATGCCGAAAACTGGAATGCCAGTGTGATAATGCCGACCTGCGCGAAGCTGAGCGAGAAATTGCCTTTCAGCACGGGGTAGAGCGCCAGCAGCACGGATTGCATCATATCGTTGAGCAGATGCGATACGCTGATGGCGCCCAGGACGCGGTACGCGACGCCGGAGTCCTGAGCAGGACCGGCCTGTGCCGAGGCAAGGGCTGCAACAGGCGGGATTTCCTGGCCGGCAGGGGCGATGGGCGAGGCCGGCGATTCTGCGCCGGCGTCGGGCGGGATTGCAGCAGTGGCTTGATTCATGGTTCAGCGGTTTGGAAAAAAGGCGTGTCGGGATGGCAAAAAGGCGTAACAGGCAGGCGTTCTGTGAGTGAATGCGCGGTTTGCTAAGCTCGAACATCAGAATATAGGCGTGCGCAGGCTGTCTGTCATTAGAATATTGGACATTCATCAACGAATTTCAGCCACGCTATGAAGCACCCTATCGCTCTGCTTGAGCATGCCGACCGCGATGTAGTCCTCGTCGAGAGCGACTACCCCGATGGACATGTCGTCGCCAGCCATACGCACCAGCGTGTCCAGTTGCTGCATGCCATCAGCGGCATCATGCAATTGGAGACGGACAAGGGCACATGGATTGTGCCGCCCGGGTTCGCGCTCTGGATACCGGCGGGCGTCAGGCACCAGCTCACCACCACCAGGGTGACCACGCGCAGCCTGTATTTTCGTATGAATGCACTGCGCAAGGCGCCGCAGGCATGCCAGGTCATAGAGGTCTCTCCATTGCTGAGCGAACTCATCGATGCCGCAGCCCGTATTCCGCTGCTGTATGACACCCGGCGGCGCGATGGCGCGGTGATGCGGCTGTTGCTGCTTGAGGCCTGCGAGTCTGCGGCGGCGCCGTTTCACCTTCCTATGCCGCGCGATGCCCAACTGGCCGCGATGTGCAATGCTTTTTTCAAGGCGCCAATGCAGTCCGTCACGCCGGCCCATTGGGCCGAGCGCATGCACGTCAGTGAGCGCACGTTCTACCGGCGGTTTGTGGCGGGCACGGGCCTGAATTTCATTGAGTGGCGCAGCAAGGCCTGTGTCTTCGTGGCGATTTCGCGGCTAACGCTGGGCGATAGCGTGACCAGCATCGCCATGGATATGGATTACGAAAGTCCGTCTGCATTTTCGGCGATGTTCAAGAAGATGACAGGCAGGCCGCCCAGTGCCTATGCGCGCCAGGCGGCGGGCTAGCCAGATATCCGGCCCGTTTACGCTCTGCTACACCTGGAAATAGTCCTAAGCATGCTGGTGCGTACTGCATGTTACTAATGAAGTGGATCAATCAACACGGCGCCCGCGTCCTGCCTGGATGCCGCGCGCCACTGGAGCCGGGAGCGCATGCAGGCAAGGCAGAAGGGATTCAGCGTCGCGATGGACACTGCGAGAGTGGTGGCCTGTTTCATGGTCGTACTGCTGCATGTGGCAGCGCAGAACTTCCATATATTCGGCGAGCAGTGGTGGGCCAGCAATTTCTACGACTCGCTGACGCGCAGCTGTGTGCCGCTGTTCCTGATGATTACCGGGGTGCTGTTGCTGGGCAAGCAGGAATCGATGCCGGTGTTCTTCAAAAAGCGCTTCCTGCGCATCTTGCCACCGCTGCTGTTCTGGTCGCTGTTCTACATGATCTGGAATACCACGCAGGGAACACAATATGGCGCCTGGTACGACTGGCTGCGGGAATTGCTCAACGGACCTGTAACATTCCATCTCTGGTATCTGTACGCGATTGTCGGCATTTACCTGTTTGTTCCGTTCCTGCGCAAAATCTGGAACACCACGGGGCCGACCGAGAAAAAAATCTATCTTGGCGTGTGGGTGCTGGTGTCGTGCTGGCCAACGGTCAAGACGTTGCTGGGTATTGAGACCGATTTGTTGGAGGTCTACGGTGTGGGCCCGTTTTTCGGGCTGGTAGGCTATCTGTTTCTTGGCGCCTATGTGCATGAGCGCTATCTGGAGCAGGAACACAAGCGCAGGTATGTGCTGGGCAGTGCAGGACTGTTCATGGTGTTTGCGGCGCTGACAATGGCGGCGACTTACGCTTATTCCTTGCATGCCGGAGAGCCTGATCCCTTGTTCTATGATTATCTGTCGCCCTTTGTGCTGGCCTCATCGGTGTGCGCATTCAATATTCTGTATGGCCTGGGCGCCAGAAATGGGGGGATGGCCGCGCCGCTGAAACAGGCTTCCGCAAGTACTCTGGGCGTCTACTGCATACATATTTTCATTCTTCAGCGCATTGATGAGGCGACGGGCATCATGACGAGCGACAGCTCGCCATGGTGGTCGATACCTTTCATGGCGGTGTGCGTGTTTGCGCTGTCGATGGCAGCGATCATGGCGCTGCGCCGTTTCCGGCCCTTCACTTATGTGACCTGACTGGCGACAGTGCCTTGCCGTCGGCCCATGCATTGTCCGGATGCCGCTCCAATATGCCTTGACTGATACACCGCAATGCGGCGAGAGGTTATGCGTCCAGCCCTTGGAAAACCCTAGGGAAGCTGTTGTGGACAGTCCCATAATTATGAATTACGATGACCGAATACCGATTGTGCACCAGTGCAATGGGCTGCCATTCATCGGGAGAGGGCATGGCGTCGCGTATCATCCAGCGGGTGTTGTATCAGCAGGTTGCCGACCAGCTGCGCGCCATGATTCAGACTGGCGAGCTGGAGGCGGGCGAGTGGGTGGACGAGGTCCGTCTCACCAACGATCTGGGCATTTCACGCACGCCGCTGCGCGAGGCGCTCAAGGTGCTGGTGGCCGAAGGGCTGCTCAGGCTCGAGCCCCGACGCGGTTGTTTCGTCAATCAGCTCTCCGCTCGCGACCTGGACGAGATATTTCCCCTTATGGCCATGCTGGAAGGGCGCTGTGCTTACGAAGCCGCGTGCAAGGTCACGGATGAGGATCTGGCACGGCTCGAACCACTGCATCAGCGCCTGCGCGAGCACGCCTTGCAGGGCGACATCGATCAATACTATGTCAGCAATGCGCTGATACACGAGGCTGTGCAGGCGCTCGCGGACAATCGCTGGCTCTCCGATCTCATCGACAATCTGCGCAAGCTGCTCAGTCTCTCGCGTCATAAAAGCCTGGCCTGGCCTGGTCGTGTCCATGAGTCCTGCGCGGAACACCTGGCGATTTTCGCGGCCCTGAAGGCGCGCGATCCGGATGGCGCCGAGGCCTTGACGCGCAAGCATCTGTTGCGCCAGCTCGATGCCCTGCGCTGTCTGGCTGCTGAAGACGCCGCCCAACAACAGCCAGACTCTGCGCTGGCACCCTTGCAAACGGGAGAAGTAGATGGCTACGAAAGAGCGTGACACATTGCTTGCCACGACATCCAACACACTGCCGGCTGACAAGGAAGAAGCCGGAAAGAAAAAATCGGGCGGATCGGATATGGCAGTCGTGCCGCATGCCGCATCGGGCAAAGAGGCGGGCGGTGATGATGTACTCGACACATCCAGCAAAGAAGGCAAGGCGGCGCAAGGTTTGATGGCGCGCCTGGGCCGCTGGCTCGAGCGTGATCCTTCGCCCACTGCGGGCGAGGTGGCGTCGCTGTTCACGGCACGGCTTACCGATGTGGCCGCCAACAGGCTGGCCAAACAATGGAGCGCGCGCTATGACGCAGCCGATGGCAAGGCGCGACGCGCGTTGTTGACGGCTCTGGCGCAGGCGAGCGGGGCGCTTGAGCCGCGTGCCGATCAGGGACTGCGCCTGTTCAAGCGCCTGTATGCGCAAGCCGAGAGCCTGCGCCTGCTGGTGGATTTGCGTGCCGACATGCTGCGCTGGCGCAATCAGGTGGCGGGCCTGGCGGTGATGGAGCGTGAGCTGGAAGGGCTGCTGTCCAGTTGGTTCGATGTGGGCATGCTGGAGCTGCGGCCCATCAACTGGGACTCACCTGCCTCTTTGCTGGAAAAGCTGATTCAATATGAGGCCGTGCATGAGATACGCTCATGGGAGGAGCTCAAGCATCGTGTCGCGGACGACCGCCGCTGCTATGCTTTTTTTCATCCGCGCATGAGCGATGTGCCGCTGATTTTTGTCGAGGTCGCCTTTGCCGCGCAGATGGCCGGCAATGTGCAATTGCTGCTGGATCCTCACGTGCCGTCGGACAGCCCCGAGAAGGCGCGCTGGGCGATTTTCTACTCCATCTCCAATACGCAGCCCGGCTTGCGCGGCATCAGTTTCGGCAACTTCCTGCTCAAGCGCGTGATCGATGCGTTGCTGGCGGAACTGCCGCGCCTGAAGTCGTTTGCGACGCTGTCGCCTATTCCCGGCTTTGCCGACTGGCTGGGCAAGCAGGATGGCAAGGCCATGCAGGAACTGTTGCACGACAAGGCCGACAAGCAGGCTGCGCTGGCTGATCCCGAGGCAGGCAGCAAGTGGGTGCAGCGGCTGCAGGCAGCTGCCGCGGCAGGACAGGATGGCGATGGCGGTTTGCAGCGCACGGGCCTGAGGCTGGCAGTGCAGTATCTCAGGAGCATGAAAAACGGCCAGCCGCTCGATCCGGTGGCGCGTTTTCATCTGGGCAATGGGGCGCGCATCGAGCGGGTCAACTGGGCGGCGGACTGTTCAGCAAAGGGAATGGCGCAATCCTGCGGGATCATGACCAACTATGTGTATGAACTGGAGCAGTTGGACGACAATCTGGCTCAGCTCGCAGCCGGCAAACCGAAAATGGGGTTGAATCTGCGATGGCTGTGAGCGATGCGCAAGAGTCCGGCAGGCACGGCGCTGCCTCGGCGGGGCGGATAGAAGTGGAGTACGAAGGCGCGATTGCACTGGTCACCTTGAGTCACCCGGGCAAGCTGAACGCCATCAGCGTGGCCATGTGGGAATCGCTCAGGCGCGTATTCACGGAATTGTCGGCGCGGGATGATGTGCGCTGCGTGGTACTGCGAGGCGAGCACAGGCAGTTTGCCGCAGGCGCGGACATCAGCGAGTTTCCTCGCGAACGGGGGGGCATGGCTGGTGTGCTGCGCTATCACACTGAAATACTGGCGCCCGCGCTCGAGGCGGTGGGCAGTTGCCGGCACCCCGTGCTGGCGCAGATAGAAGGCGTGTGTGTGGGCGGCGGGCTTGAGCTTGCCAGCCAGTGCGATTTGCGTATCGCCGGCGATTCAGCGCGATTCGGCGTGCCCATCAATCGCTTGGGTTTTCCCATGGCGCCGGATGAAATGCGCGGTCTGCTGGCGCTGGCCGGGCGAGCCATCACCATGGAGATACTGCTCGAAGGACGGGTGTTTGGCGCGGCCGAGGCGCATGCGAAGGGCCTGCTGACGCGCATCGTGCCCGATGACGAGGTTGCGGCCGACGTCATGCGCACGGCGCGTCGCATTGCACGCGGGGCGCCGCTGGCGGCCCGCATCAATAAACTGACGGCGGCGCGCCTGTGCGCAACGCCAGAGCCACTGACTCAGGCCGAACGCCAGGCTTTTTTCGGCTATGCCGAGAGTCGCGATCACCGCGAGGGCGTGGCGGCTTTTCTGGCCGGCCGTGAGCCGGTATTTACTGGAGACTGATCTTGGAAGGCAATGCCAATCTGTACGCGTTGCTGTCATCGGGCTTTCCGGCCGACCGTTCACAGGTCGCGATCGAAACACCCGAGCGGCAATATAGCTGGACCGACATCGACGAAATAAGCGGACGACTGGCCGCGCTGCTCAGGGCGTTGGCACTGCCTGTGGGCGCCCGGGTGGCGGTGCAGGTGGAAAAATCCCCCGAAGCGCTGATGCTTTATCTGGCGACGTTGCGGGCCGGCCTGGTGTATCTGCCTTTGAATACTGCTTATCGCGCGGCAGAAGTGGAGTATTTTCTGAGCGATGCGGAGCCCTCGCTGGTGGTGTGCGATAGCCGCAACCAGGAATGGATAGGGGAGCTTGCAAAGAAAACCGGCACGCCGCATGTCTATACGCTGGACGCGGATGGCAGCGGCAGTTTGCCTGTGGCGGCAGCCAGCCAGGAACCCAGTGCCGACATTGCGCACAGCCGTCCCGATGATCTGGCCGCCATCCTGTATACCTCAGGAACGACGGGGCGCAGCAAGGGGGCCATGCTGTCGCATCGCAATCTGTCCTCCAATGCCGAGGTGCTGAAAACCTACTGGGGCTGGCGTTCGGACGATGTGCTGCTGCACATGCTGCCCATTTTCCACGTGCACGGATTGTTCGTGGCCTCGCACGGGGCCCTGCTGGCCGGCGCGAAAATGATATGGCTGCCAAGGCTCAACGTTGAGCAGGCGCTGCAGTATCTGCCGCGCTGCACTGTCATGATGGGCGTTCCCACCTATTACGTGCGCCTGCTGGCCGAACCGGCCTTCACGCGCGAGGTGTGCACCAACATGCGGCTGTTCATATCGGGTTCCGCACCCTTGCTGTCGGAAACCTTCGACGCGTTCAGGGAGCGCAGCGGGCATACCATTCTGGAGCGCTACGGCATGAGCGAAACCATTATGCTGACCTCCAATCCTTATCATGCCGCCGACGGAGAGCGTGTGGGCGGAACTGTGGGCAAGCCCCTGCCGGGGGTATCGGTGCGGGTGGTCGACGAACAGTGCTCGCCTCTGGCGCCGGGCGACATCGGCGCCGTGCAGGTGCGCGGGCCTAATGTGTTTGCGGGCTACTGGCGCATGCCGGAAAAAACCCGCGAGGAGTTCACTCAGGACGGCTGGTTCAAGACGGGCGATGTGGGGCGTTGGGGCGGTGCGCAGGCGCCGGACGACTACCTGACGATTGTCGGGCGCAGCAAGGATCTCATTATTACTGGTGGCTACAACGTTTATCCCAAGGAGATCGAACTGGTCATCGACGCGCTGCCTGGCGTGGACGAATCGGCGGTGATCGGCGTGCCGCATCCGGATTTCGGTGAGGCGGTCGTGGCTGTAGTGGTGCCGCGCAAGGGCGAGACGCTGGATGTCGAGGCCATGATGGCCAGCCTGAAGCAGGATCTGGCCAATTTCAAGGTGCCCAAGCGCATACATATTGCAGAACAGCTTGCCCGCAACACCATGGGCAAGGTACAGAAGAATGTATTGAGAGAGCAATACAAAGTCCTTTGATTTGCGGGTACAGGGCAGGAGTATTGCTGCAGAAGAAGGCAGCAGGCGGTACAGGCAGCTGCAGCATAGCAGGCTGCTGTTCTTATTTTTATAAAACCAGGAGACAAGTAATGCACAAGGTATTTCGATATGCGGCTGTGGCCGCGCTTTGCGCCGCCGCCGTCGGGACGGCATCGGCCGAAACAGTATTGCGCGCGTCGCATCAGTTTCCAGGGGGGCAGGGCGATCCGCGCGACGAGATGGTGCAGATCATCGCCCGCGAAGTTGCCGCCGCCAATGTAGGCCTTAAGATCCAGGTGTTCCCGTCGTCGTCGCTGTACAAGGCCACGGAGCAATGGGGCGCCATCACGCGCGGCCAGCTGGATATGTCTGCATTCCCGCTGGATTATGCCTCGGGCCGCGTGCCGCAGTTTTCGGCAACGCTGATGCCTGGTCTGGTGCGCAACTATGATCACGCGCAGCGTCTGAACAAGTCCGACTTCATGAAGGAGATCAGGAAGATCGCCGAAGACAAGGGGGCGGTCGTGATCGCCGATGCCTGGCTGGCCGGCGGCTTTGCATCCAAGAAGGAATGCATTACCAGCCCCGATACCGTCAAGGGCCAGGTGATACGCGCGGCAGGTCCCGCGTTCGAGCAGATGCTCGCAGCGGCGGGCGCCTCGATCTCGTCCATGCCTTCTTCGGAAATCTACACGGCCATGCAGACGGGCGTGCTTGATGCCACCAATACATCCAACGACAGCTTTGTCTCCTATCGCATTTACGAGCAGGTCAAATGCCTGACGGCGCCTGGAGACAACGCACTGTGGTTTATGTATGAACCGGTGATCATGTCCAAGAAGGTGTTCGACAAGCTCAAGCCCGAGCAGCGCGATGCCATCCTTGCCGCGGCCAAGAAGGCAGAGGCCTACTTCGTTGGCGAGTCGCGCAAGGGCGAGAAGAAGATGATAGACACCTTTACCAAGGCAGGCGTCAAGGTCGTCACCATGTCCAAGGAAGATTATGACGCGTGGATGAAGATCGCCCAGGCATCTTCCTACAAGAACTTCGCCGAAAAAGTGAAGGGTGGTGACGAACTGCTCAAGAAGGCGCTGGCAGTTCAGTAAACGCGCGTAGCAACATGCACCCGCCGGCTATTGCGCCGGCAGGTGCGATGTTGGCGTGCGCATAGACCGAGCCGGCATCACGCCGTGGTATGCCGGTACCCTGTCCAGAACAAGGATCATTTGATGACCCGGACTTTTGTTGATTTCATAGAGCGACTATCGCGCCTTTGCGGTGTGCTGTCGGCTCTGTTGCTGGTTTTCGCCATGGTGGTCGTCTGCGAGATGATTGTCATTCGCTACGTTTTGCGGGCCGCCACGATCTGGCAGACCGAGGCCGTTGTGTTCAGTGCGACTGCTGCCATTTTCCTTGGCGCGCCTTACGTTTTGATGACAAAAGGCCATGTCGGCGTGGACATTATCCAGATGCTTGTGAAGCCGCGTACCCGCCTGCGTCTGGAGCGCACGGGAGCCCTGCTTGGCATGGTGTTCTGCATCACGATGATGATTGCCACGGGCATTCATCTGTATGAGGCACTGGAGGGCGGCTGGACAACGCCCAGTGTTGCCGCCATTCCTTTGTGGATGCCCCTGACGCCCATGCTGGTGGGCTTTCTCTTGCTCAGTCTGCAATATGTGGCCGAGCTCATCAAACTGGCGGGAGAGCCTGCATGACCCCTACTATTGCTGGTGTATTGCTTGTTGTGGGATTGTGCATGCTGCTTGGCACGGGAATGCCTATTGCGTTTGCGCTGGGCCTGGCTGCCATCGCCGGTCTGTTCCTTGACATGGGCTTTGACGTTATCTACGTGCTCACCGAAACTATGTTCGCGGGGATCGCCAATCTCGCTTATGTCGCCATTCCCATGTTTGTGCTGATGGGGGCCATTGTGGCCGGTACGCCCGCCGGCGGTGATCTCTACAAGGCGCTGGATCGCTGGCTGTACAAAGTACCGGGCGGCCTGGTGCTTTCGAATATCGGCGCCTGCGCCATTTTTTCGGGCATGACCGGGTCCAGTCCCGCCACGTGCGCCGCCATCGGCAAGATGGGTATTCCGGAAATGGTCCATCGAGGGTATCCGAACTCCGTCGCCACCGGCTCCATTGCTGCGGGCGGCACCCTGGGTATTCTGATTCCGCCCTCGGTCACGATGATTGTGTACGGTATTTCGACTCAGACGTCGATAGGCCGCCTGTTTCTGGCGGGCGTGGTGCCGGGCATCATGCTGGTGGTCATGTTCATGGTCTGGGCTGTTTTCGACGCCCGCCGCAAAGGCTTCCAGTTTCGCGCGGCATCGATTCACTACACGCTCAAGGACAAGCTGGCCACCTTGCCGCGCGTGTTGCCGCTGCTGTTCATCATTGTGGGCATGC
This sequence comes from Pusillimonas sp., assembly GCA_048270225.1. Classification (GTDB taxonomy): domain Bacteria; phylum Pseudomonadota; class Gammaproteobacteria; order Burkholderiales; family Burkholderiaceae_B; genus Allopusillimonas. The sequence continues at coordinate 198,376 of JBLWTG010000001.1, forward strand.
TGTTTGTGCTTTATGGCGGCGTGGCGACGCCCTCGGAGGCAGCAGGCGCCGGCGCGCTGCTGACGCTGATCGTGGTCGTGGTCGTGTATCGGCTTTTCCGCATCCGCGACTTTACCGGAATATTCGGATCGGCCATGCGCGAGAGTGTCATGATCATGATGATCATGGCATCCGCGGAGTTGTTCGCCTTTGCGCTGTCGTCGCTTTACATCACGCAGTCGCTGGCGGCCGCCATTGCCAGCCTGGAGATCAATCGCTGGGCGCTCATGGGACTGATCAACGTCTTTTTACTGGTCTCGGGCATGTTCCTGCCGCCGGTGGCCATTATCGTGATGTCGGCGCCGCTGCTGTTTCCCATCATTACGCAGGCGGGATTCGATCCCTACTGGTTTGCCGTCGTGCTGACCATCAATATGGAGATAGGCCTGATCACGCCGCCGGTAGGGCTGAATCTGTTTGTGCTCAACTCGATAGCGCCGGATATCCCGACCAAGGATATCCTATGGGGCGCCTTGCCTTACGTGCTGGTCATGATGCTGGCCATTGTCATACTCTGCATATTTCCTGGCATCGTCACAGGCCTGCCTGAGTTGATCATGGGGGCGGCGGTCTGAGGCATAGGGCCGGCCGGCGCGCTGCTATAGATAGGGGCTGGCCAGCCAGATGATCCGGTTGCGCAAACGCTTGCGAAACGGGATGGCGGCCAGATCCTTCAGCGTTACGGCGCGCGCATCGGCGATCTCCGCGTCGATCAGGCGCTCAATGTCGCCAGCGGTTTCGCGGCCGTACAGTTCCATGTCGAGCTCGAAATTGAGCCGCAGGCTGCGCGGGTCAAGATTGGATGAGCCAACATACGACCACGCGCCATCAATGGTGATGAGCTTGGAGTGATTGAAATTGCCGCGTGCGCGCCAGACTCGGCAGCCATTGCGGATGATCTGGTCGAGCTGTGCAGTCATCGCGTAATTGACCAGGCGCAGGTTGTTGCGGTCGGGTATGACGATGTCCACGATAATGCCACGCCTGGCAGCGGTGTTGATGGCGCCCAGCAGTACCTGGTCGGGCAGGAAGTAGGGCGACTGGATGCGGATATGCTTTTGCGCGACGGCGAAGGCCCCCAGCAGCATGTTGTGCGTCCCCACGATGTAGCGGTCTGGGCCGGACCGCACACAGCGCGCCGGTATCCTGACCCCCGGCGGCGGGTGCCACTGACTGCCGGACCAGACCTCATGCGGCAGTTGTTCCTTGGTGGTGATCTCCCAATCGTGCGCGAAGACTGACATCAATTGCAGCACTACCGGCCCCTCTACCTGGAAGTGCGTGTCCATGGCGGTATCCTTGCCCGCGAAAGCAGTGACGAAGCCGCCGCGGATATTCATGCCGCCCGTAAAGGCCCTGCATCCGTCGATCACCAGTATCTTGCGGTGGCTGCGCAGATTGGCATACGGCATGCGCATGCCCCAGGGGTTGGTCATGAACAGGGCGCAGGGCACGCCCATGCGGCGCAGCCGCCGGATGATGGGCGGGCGTGAGTAGCGCGATCCCACCGCGTCTATCAGTACGCGTACCTGAACGCCCCGCTCATGCGCCCTGGACAGGGCATCAGCAACTTTCCGCCCTTCGGCATCGTCATCGAAAATATAGCTTTGCAGCGCGATCGATCTTTCGGCGCGTTCTATGCCCGCTATCATGGCCGGATAGGCCTGGTCGCCTCCCTTGAGCAGGCGAATGTGGTTGCCGGCGCACAATGGAAAATGGCTGACCCGGTCGCCCAGCACCCGCAGCGACTCGAACTGCGGTGCACACAGGTCGCCAATGTCTGCAACAGGCGGCGGCGGATTGCTGAAGTAATCCTTGAGATTGCGGTTTTGCTGGTCAGTGATGTGTTCCTGGCGTACGCGGTTGATGCCCGCGATCAGATACACAAATGGCCCCAGCAGCGGCGACATGATAATGACGCCCACCCAGGCAATGGCAGCGCGCACGTCGTTTTTGGTCATGGCCGCGTGCACGGCGGCGGTGCTGCCGACGATCACACTCAGCAAAAACACCAGATGCGGCCAGTACTTGTCGAACAGATCCTGGAACGTAATCCAACTTAAATCCATGGCGTAGGCTCTCGCGGTAGCGTCGGACACCTGAGTCCGGATTCGCCTGTTCCGTGCTTGGAACAGGTCAGGGCCAAGTATATAGGCTTGTGGCACGGGCAGGCTGACCGGCGCGTGCCGCACGCAGGGAGTCGGGCACGCAGGGCGGCCTGAGTATTTCACTGCGCTGAGGACTGCTGCCGAATGAGGCTGTGCGGGTTGCCGCGCGGGCAAAAAAATAGCCCTTCGCATTGGGAGGGCGTATCATGGTGTTGTCGCCGAAAGGCGATGCTTTCACCATTTTGGGGTCTTGCGAGTATCTCAAAACCCAAATGTTTGTTGGGGTGACCGATGGGGCTCGAACCCACGACAACCGGAATCACAATCCGGGACTCTACCAACTGAGCTACGGTCACCACTGTGTGCTTGCATGAACCCGAAAGTATATCACGTAGGGGCCGGGCAAGCCTTGCAACTGAGAGCAGGATTCTAGCATGAAATCCATCAGGCGACAGAATGCGGGAATCGGCGATCGGGAAGGCAGTGAGTCCGGGCTGAAAAAGGAAACCGATTGTGTCAGCATTGATACGCAAAACAGCTCGATTCAGGGATAACCCTTGCCTGTCAGCCTTGTTTGCGTTCGCAGGCTCTGTGACGGATCGAAACGTTTATGCCCTCGCAGGCCCTGGGGTTTCCTCTACGATGAAGTATCCGCAATCGTCCAAAAGGAGTTCACCGTGAAGACTATGCAAAAAACGCTTTTGATTACTGCTTTGTTGGCTGCCCCCCTGGCTGCCGCGCAGGCACAAGGCGATGCGGCCAGGCATCGTGCCTGGATCGAGGCTCAGAAAATAGATGTGCAGCCCACGCTCACAGTCAAGGAAACCGAAATTCCTGCCGACTCCAGCACCGGGCAGTCGCAGCCTATGTCGCCGTCGTATAACACGCCGGCAGGGCAGGCTCCGTCCACCAACATGCCAGCGACGCCGTCCTCATCCGGCTCGGGTTCCTATGCCCCTTCCATGAATGGCCAGCAACCCATGCCTGGTCACCAAGGCATGGAAAGCGGTTCGGGCATGCGCATGAAATAAGCAAGGCCCAGCCGCCGTTCGGGGCGTCCGTCCTGCAATAAGCCGGATGCGGCGGCCCGGCGGCCTTGCTGGTTGGGTTACAGGCTGTCCGCGTTAAAGGTGTCGCACTGGGCGGGTTCGCCGGATTCAAAGCCGCGCTTGAACCAGCGCACACGCTGGGCCGAGCTGCCATGGGTGAAGGAGTCGGGAACGACATAACCCTGGGATTGTTTCTGCAGCCGGTCGTCGCCGATCGCCGAGGCGGCGTTCAGGCCTTCTTCTATATCGCCATCTTCCAGCGTGTTGCGCTGGCTGTCTGAGTGTTGAGCCCAGACGCCGGCCAGGCAGTCGGCCTGCAGTTCCGTGCGTACCGACAGTGCATTGGCCGAGGCGCTGTTGCTGCGGCGCATCTGGTCAACCTGTTCGGTGATGCCCAGCAGATGCTGGACATGGTGGGCGACTTCGTGTGCGATGACATAGGCTTGCGCAAAATCGCCGGGCGAATGGAGTTCCTGCGCCATTTGCTGGAAGAAGCTCACATCCAGATAGACCTTGCTGTCGCCGGGGCAGTAAAAAGGCCCCATGGCCGATTGGCCCATACCGCAGGCCGTAGGCGTTGCGCCGTTGAACAGCACGAGTGTCGGCGCCTGATACTGGCCCCATTCTTTCTTCTGGAAAATATCATCCCAGGTGTCTTCAGTGTCGGCGAGTACGCGCGAGACGAAGCGGGTTTCCGGCGTCTGCGCGGGTGTTTCGCCCGGGGTCGTTGTAGTATAGGACTGGTCTGGTCCCGCCGCATTCTGGAGCACGATATTTGGATCGATCCCAAAATACATGGCGACAAGGGCAAGCACGATGGTGCCTATGCCGATTTTTCCGCGCCCGCCCAGACGAGGGCGCTGGCCGCGGCGATCTTCTATGTTGCGGCTTTCACGAGAATTGTCCAGACGCATGCAAGTTCCTTGAAGGAGGGTCGTGACGCAGAGGCGGCCGTGAGACGGCCCCGGGGTGCAGCTGCGGGCTTCATTGTATTGCCTGCGGCGGTGTTGAAACTTAAACTCACTCGTCCAGAGTGTTAGGATACGTTAAATGGCTCAATTATTCGTCGTTCACCCAGAAAACCCCCAGCCGCGCCTGCTTGCCCAGGCAGGCGAGCTGTTGGCCAAAGGCGGCCTGGTGGCCGTACCTACCGATTCCAGTTATGCCGTCGTCGCCCGGCTCGATGACGCGCAGGCTGCACAGGCGCTGCGCCGATTGCGCGGCCTGGACGAGCGGCACCACCTCACGCTGCTGTGCCGCGACCTGGCTGAGATCAGCCATTTTGCGCGTGTGGACAACAAGCAGTATCGCTTTCTCAAGATGGCCACGCCGGGCCCATGGACCTTTATCCTTGAAGCCACGCGCGAGGTTCCCCGGCGGGTGTCCCATCCTTCCCGCAAGACCATAGGCATACGCGTGCCGGATCACCGGGTTGCGCTGGCCCTGATCGAAGCGGCCGGTTCGCCGCTCATGTCGACGACCCTCATTCCCGAAGACGAAACCGAGGCCATGAACGATGCACAGGCCATTTTCGACCGCTATGGCAATCAGCTGGCCGCCGTGATCGATGGCGGCCCCTGCGTGCTGTCGCAAACGACGGTGCTCGACCTCACCGGCCCCGCGCCCGAGGTCATCCGGCGGGGGCAGGGCGATCTGTCCGCCCTCGGGCTTGCCTGAGGATCGCAAGAACTTTTTTCCCATCCACTTGCCCTATCTCTACCGGCCGCCCGATTCCAGGGTGGCCATTTTCGGATTTTCATGGATTCGCTGATACAGACTATTACCGTTTATGCCCTGCCGGTGCTCTTCGGCATCACCCTGCACGAGGCGGCGCATGGCTATGTTGCACGAATGTTCGGCGATCCCACGGCCTGGCAGGCCGGGCGCATCACGCTCAATCCGCTCAAGCATATCGATCCCATCGGCACCATCGTGGTGCCGTTGGTTTTGCTGTTCAGCACCAAGTTGCTGGGCGGCGGCGGGCTGCTGTTCGGCTGGGCCAAGCCCGTGCCGGTCGACTGGGGACGTCTGCGCCAGCCCAAGCGCGATATGCTGTGGGTGGCGCTGGCCGGGCCGGCCTCCAATCTGATCATGGCCATCATCTGGGCGCTGGGGCTGCGCATGCTGGCCGAAACCGGCGCCGGACAGGGCGACTTCTGGGCCCAGATGGCGATCGCCGGGATTCAGGTCAATCTTGTGCTGATGGCGCTCAATCTGGTGCCGCTGCCGCCGCTGGACGGCGGCAGGGTGGTGTTCAGCCTGTTGCCCGCGCGCATGGCCTGGCAGTACTCCCGCATCGAACCCTATGGCCTGCTGATCGTCATCCTGCTCATGGTGACGGGTGTGCTCTGGACGGTTCTGCAACCTTTCCTTGCTTTCGGACAATCCATCGTAGGGTGGTTTTTGTAAACTTCAGGCACGAATCCGGTAAACTTGTGCATTGATACACAATCAGGCATACGCCTTTCATTAATTATCGTTACGGGCACACTCGCGCATCGGGCGCCGAGTTCAAGGAGATACTTCCTATCATGGCAACAAGCACGGATTCCACGGCCTCTGTATTGGGGGGCAGCATGGTGGCTATCATCACACCCATGCATCCCGATGGCAGTCTTGACTTCGACGCCTACCGAAAACTGATCGACTGGCACATTGCCGAAGGCACCGACGGCCTGGTTGTGGTTGGTACGTCGGGCGAGTCGCCTACCGTCGATGTCGAAGACCACGTCGAGCTGATACGCGTTGCGGTCGAACACGCAGCCGGGCGGGTTCCCGTCATTGCGGGAACAGGAGGCAACTCCACCTCCGAGGCCATCGAGTTGTCCCGCCACGCACTGAGCGTGGGCGCGCAGGCTGGCCTGTCGGTGGTGCCCTATTACAACAAGCCTTCCCAGGAAGGCCTGTATCAGCATTTTCGCACCATCGCCGAAGCGGTCGACCTGCCCGTCATTCTGTACAACGTGCCAAGCCGCACGATCGCCGATATGTCCAACGACACCATTTTGCGCCTGGCGCAGGTGCCCAACGTCATCGGCATCAAGGACGCAACCGGCGACATAGGCCGCGGCGCCTTGCTGCTGCGCGACGCGCCCAAGGATTTCCGGGTGGTCAGCGGGGACGACGCCACGGCGGCCGCGCTCATGCTGATGGGCGGGCACGGCAATATTTCAGTGACGGCCAATGTGGCGCCCCGCATCATGCACGAGCTCTGTGTGGCGGCCATTGCGGGCGATGGAAAGCGTACGCGCGAACTGAACGCACGGGTGGCCCTGCTCAACAAAGTGCTTTTCGTGGAAGCCAACCCTATCCCGGTCAAATGGGCGCTTGCTGAAATGGGTCTGACTCAGCTCGGCTACCGCCTACCCTTGACTCCCCTGCATGAGCAGCACCACCCTGTGGTGCGCAACGCATTAAAAGAAGCGGGTCTGATCTAAATGATGAAATTGCGTATTACTACACGTGCCGGCCTGGCAGTGAGCCTGGGTGCTCTGCTGCTGACCGGCTGCTCGGCCGTCAATCAACTGACTGGCGCCGAAGAGTCTGTCGACTATAAAAGCACTGTTCGCGGCGAACCGCTGAGCATTCCGCCTGATCTGACGCAGGCCAATCAGGACACGCGTTATCGCGCGCCTGAAGGCACGACCACGTTCAGCGAATATGCCAGCCAGCAACAGGCTCAGCAGAGCGCCAGCGCCCAGAACAGGATTTTGCCGCAGCCCGAGGGCATACAGGTCATGCGAGACGGCGACCTGCGCTGGCTGCAGATCGACCGCGCCGCCGAGGATGTCTATCCCCAGGTGGTCGAATTCTGGGGACAGCAAGGCTTCACCTTGCATTCGCAGGATGCCAAGGCCGGCATCATCCAGACTGACTGGGCGGAAAACCGCGCCAAAATTCCGGAAGGCTGGATACGTTCCGCGCTGGGCTCCATTCTCGATACGGTGTACGACAGCGGCGAGCGCGAGCGTTTCCGCACGCGGCTCGAGCGGGTCAACGGCAAGACCGAAGTCTATATCAGCCATGAGCACATGGAAGAAACCCAGACGCAGGACGGCAGCGGCTGGAAATGGGTCTACGGCAAGGAAGACCCAGGCCTGAACGCCGCCATGCTGGCCCGTCTCATGGTCTACCTCGGCACCAATGTCGATCAGGCCCAGAAGCTCGTGGCCCAGGCGGAGCAGGATCCCGATCAGGTTCAGGTTACGCAGATGCAGGAAGGCCAGGCGGCACTCATGCTGAACGAAAGCTTTGACCGCGCATGGCGCCGTGTGGGCGTGGGCATAGACTCTGCCGGCTTTGATGTTACGGATCGCGACCGCTCCTCAGGCGATTACTTTATTCGCTATCTGGACAGTGATTCGGGCGAGAAGATCGAGCAGCAGAATGTCTTTAGCCGCATGTTCGGCGGAAAGAACACGGCCGAAGCCGCAAGCTACCGTATTCATGTGGCCCAGCAGGGTGGCAGTTCCGTCGTGACGGTGCTCGATACCGCAGGCACGGTGCAGCAGACAGACACCGCCAAGCGTATTCTGGCCGTACTGTCCAAGCACATGAAGTAACGGAATCGGCGCCAGGGCCACTGCGATGGCCCTGGCGCCGATGACGTACCTGGCGTCTTTCTTATGCCGCCGGGGCCGGATCGCCGGCCCTGACGCTGGCGCCAAACCACTGCAGTTCGGGCGCCAGCCCGGCGACTTCGCCCACCAGCAGCAGCGAGGGCGAAACAATACGATGGGCCTGCGCGGCCTGTTCAAGCGATTTCAGGTTGCCCTGCAGCACGCGCTGCTCTGGACGGGTGCCATTTTCCACAATCACAAAAGGCGTGTCGCCGCTGCGGCCGTGCGCCATCAATTGTTCCGCCAGCCAGCCGAGCTGGCTGACCGGCATGTAAAAGGCCAGTGTCTGTTTCTGGCGGGCCAGGGCAGGCCAGTCTTCGAGCATGGCGCCTTCGCGGCAATGGGCTGTCACCAGCGTGACTGACTGTGCATGATCGCGATGCGTCAACGGTACGCCGGCATAGGCCGAACAGGCCAGCGCGGCAGTGATGCCGGGCACGATTTCGTAGGGGATGGCGTGGGCGCGCAGAAACTGCAGTTCCTCGCCGCCGCGCCCAAAGACAAAGGCATCGCCGCCTTTCAGACGCACCACGACTTCGCCCTGGCGAGCATGTTCGAGCATCAGGTCGTGGATACGCGCCTGCGTGGCGTCGTGGTTTTCTCCTGGGCGTTTGCCCACGGCGATCTGGACGGCGTCCCGGCGCGCCAGTTCCAGGATGTCGGGCGCCACCAGCCGGTCATAGAGAATGACATCGGCTTCGTTCAATGCCCTGAGCGCCTTGAGTGTCAGCAGTCCTGGGTCACCGGGTCCTGCGCCGACCAGCAGCACTTTGCCTTGCGGCGCGGGCTCTGTTTGCGCAAGGCCTTCTTCCAGCAGTTTTTCGGCTTGCGGCAACTGCTGGCGTTTCAGCGCGTCCGCAACCGGTCCGTCCAGCATCCAGTCGTAAAAAGCCCTGCGTTGACGCAGGTCGGGACGGGCTTTGCGTATGGCGGGGCGATAGCGGGCCGCCAGCGCGCCGAGCGCGCCGATGCTGTGATCGAACAGGCTTTCGATGCGTTCGCGCACGCGGCGCGCCAGCACAGGGGCGTGGCCGGCCGATGAGATGGCTATCGTCAGCGGCGCGCGGTCCACGATGGACGGCACCTGGAACGACGAAAGCTCGGGGTCGTCGACCACATTGATGAACAGGCGCCGTGTTTCGGCCAGCTCGGCGATCCGGCGATTGAGCGCGCGGTCATCGGTGGCGGCAACCACCAGCCAGGCGCCATCCAGCCAGCTTTCCTGGAAGGTGCCTGCCAGGTGCTGCAGCTGTTGTTGCGCCGCCAGCGCGGCGAGCGCCTCGGTGAGTTCCGGCGCGCCAACGGCGATATCGGCGTCGGAGACCAGCAGGCTTCTGATCTTGCGCTCGGCAACGACGCCGCCGCCGATCACGAGCACGCGACGCCGCGAGACGTCGGCAAACAGGGGAAATAATCTCATTGGATGTCCGGCGTAGGAGTCGGGACGCTACGGTTACGCCACTGTCTCCAGTCTGATGGGAATGAGGTTGGGGGTTGGCGCGGGCAAGACCTTGCTGCGGATGAGATAGTCTCCGAACTTTTCATCTGGCTCGCGGTTTTTGGCATAAGCGCCGAATAACTCGTCCAGTGTACTGAGTATTTCGGGCTCTGCGATATTTTCGCGGTAGATGATGTTGAGGCGTTCGCCAGTGAAATCGGCGCCAAGACGCAGATCATAGCGTCCGAGCGCGCGCCCTATCAGGGCGATTTCGGCCAGATACGGCCGGGCGCAGCCATTGGGGCAGCCTGAGACGCGCAGCAGGATGGGGGCATCCAGGATGCCGTGCTGGTCCAGGATGGTTTCCAGCTTGTCCAGCAGCGTGGGCGCGTAGCGCTCGCTCTCGGCCATGGCCAGGCCGCAGGTGGGAAGGGCTACACAGGCGATGCTGTGCTGGCGTATGCCGCTTTGCGACTTGTAGCCGTCCAGGCCATATCTGGCGACCAGCTCGTCGATGCCGGCGCGGTCGGCGTCGTCTACCTTGGCGATGACCAGATTCTGGTTGCAGGTCATGCGGAACTCGCCTTTCAGTATGCCGGCAATTTCGCGTATCCCGGTTTGCAGCCGCTGTTCGCCGTGATCCCACAGGCGGCCCGATTCGATATACAGGCCCAGGTGCCACTTTCCATCGTCACCCTGATCCCAACCGAAACGATCACCATTGCGCACGAATGCATAAGGGCGGGTGGGCGCCAGCGCAAAGCCGGCGCGCGTCTGGACCTCATCCCTGAACCACGCCAGGCCTTTGTGGTCAAGCGTGTATTTGAGACGGGCATGCTGGCGTTCAACGCGGTTGCCATAGTCGCGCTGTGTGGTGACGACCGCCTCGGCCAGCGCAATGACCTGGTCGACGGTGACAAAGCCGATCAGGCTGCCCAGGCGCGGATAGGTGGTGTCGTCGCCATGCGTGGCGCCCATGCCGCCGCCGATGGCCACGTTAAAGCCCTGCAGTTCGCCATGGTCGATGATGGCGATCAGGCCGAGGTCCTGGGCGAACACATCGCTATCGTTGGTCGGCGGCACGGCAATGCCGATCTTGAATTTACGTGGCAGATAGGTGTCGCCATAGATGGGCTCTTCCTCCGGCTCGTCGGTGATTTTCTCGCCGTCCAGCCATATCTCGTGATAGGCGCGGGTGCGGGGGATGAAGTGATCGGAGAGTTTTTTGGCCCATTCCCAGACGATGGCATGCTCGCTGGACAGATGCGGGTTGACCGAACAGACCACCTGGCGGTTGATATCGCCACAGGCCGCAATGGTGGTGGCCAGGGCGTTGTGGATGGCCTGCATGGTGGGCTTGAGGTTGTGCTTGACGATGCCGTGCCATTGAAAAGTCTGGCGCGTCGTAATGCGCAAGCCACGCGATGAATAGGTACGGGCAATGTCGTCGAAAGCCAGCCACTGTTCTGGCGGTACCACGCCGCCGGGCAGTCGCGCGCGTATCATGAAGGAATAGGCGGGTTCGAGTTTCTGGCGGCGGCGTTCGTCGCGAATGTCGCGGTCGTCCTGCTGGTAGCTGCCGTGGAATTTGAGCAGCTTGTTGTCATCCTCGCTGATGGCGCCGGTGATGGGGTCGGCCAGTCCTTCCGCAATGGTGCCGCGCAGGTGGCGGCTCACTGCCTTGACCTGTTCGAGATGTGAAAGCGGCTGATCGGTGCCGGAAACGTCGGCGGTCGGGGTTGTCATGCTGTGTGGATTCCTGAGTGTTGCGTGCTGCCGGGCGCCGTTCTGCATTGGGGCGGCAGGCGTGTGATCTGACGCGTTGCAGGCTGCTCGGAGCCTGCAACGCGCTTGTCTTAGTAGACGTCGCGGGCGTAACGGCCTTGCGCCGCCAGTTCATCCAGCCAGGCTCGCGCCTGGGTTTCATCCAGTCCGCCCTCCTGCTGCGCGATCTGCAGCAACGCCTGATGCACGTCCTTGGCCATGTGGTTGGCGTCACCGCACACATAGACATGGGCGCCATCCTGGATCCAGGCATACAGGTCGCCTGCTCGTTCCAGCAAGCGGTGCTGGACGTAGACCTTCTGGGACTGGTCGCGCGAGAAGGCGAGATCGAGGCGATGAAGATCGCCATCCTGCAAGGCGCGCTGCCATTCTGTCTGATAGAGGAAATCGGTGGAAAAGTGCGGGTTGCCGAAGAACAGCCAGTTGCGGCCGGTCGCCTGCGCCGCAGCGCGCTCCTGCACGAACGCGCGGAAGGGAGCGATGCCTGTGCCTGGTCCTATCATGATGATGTCGCGCGAGCTGTCTTCGGGCAGTCGAAAGCGGGTGTTCTCTTCGATGAAGATAGGCAGCTTGTCGCCTTCGTTCAGCGTCGTGAGAAAGTGCGACGCAACGCCCCAGCGCGCTTCGCCTTCCTGCTCGTAGTCGACATGGGCCAGTGTGAGGTGCACTTCTTCGTCGACGGCTGCCTGGCTGGATGCGATGGAATACATGCGTGGCGCCAGCGGCCTGAGCGCCTGAACCAGCGCCTGCGCGGTCCAGCTTGCCGGCCAGGTGCGCAGGACGTCGATCAACTGGCGTGTTTCCAGCAATCTGCGGAAATCCGCGATGCCCTCGGGCTGCAGCAGTGCGGTGAGTGCGTCGTTGCCGGCGCGCTCGGCATGGGCGACCAGGAAGGGCCGGGTGATTTGTGTCAGCTCGCGATGGCTGCCCAGCCATGTCCGCAGTTCACGCGTATCGCCATTCAGCGTGACCGGTGTTGCCCCGTCGAGCTTCAGGGTGTCGAGTACGCGGTTGACCAGTTCATCCGATTGGGTGGGCCAGACACCCAGCGCGTCGCCTGGGCGGTAGCTGAGGGGGCTGCCCTCCAGGGAGATTTCCAGGTGACGTATGTCTTTGTCGCTGCCGCGTCCGGTAATGGGCTGGTTGAGCAGCAGCTCGGCCAGGAATGGCTGGTCGCGTGTGACCGTGGGTGTCTTGGGGTGCAGCGCGGTTACGCTGGCGGTTGGCACGGCGTTTTGCTTGAGCTCCTTGCGGGCCTGCTCCAGCGCTTTGGTCTGCCAGGGAAGGGCAACGGTGTCGATATCCAGGTCTGCGGTGCCTGCTTCCTGCAGGCGTTCGGCGCCCAGCTCCTGGAGGCGGGCGTCGATCTGCTGGGAAATGCCGCAGAACAGAGGGTAGCTGGAGTCGCCCAGGCCGAGCACGGCATACTTGAGCTGTGGCAGCTTGGGCGCGCGCCGGCTGTTCAGAAACTCGACAAAGGCAAGCGAGTCGTCCGGCGGTTCGCCGTCGCCCTGCGTGCTCATGACGATATACAGCAGGTCTTCGTCTTTGAGTTCGCGGGTGGCGTAGCGGTCGGCCCGCACCAGCCGCACCTGCAGGCCATCGCCGCTGATACGCTCGGACAGCGCTTCGGCCACACGCTTGGCATTGCCTGTCTGGCTGCCGTAGAGGATGGTCAGGCGTTTGGCGGTACCGGCCTCGGTGACGGCGCTGATGACGGGCGCGGTGACCGGTTCGGCCTGACGGCCTTGCGCCACGCCGGCAAAGTAACCTGAGAGCCAACTGAGCGCGCTGTTGTCCAGGCTGTCGGCAAGTTCAGTGATCAGGGGGTGTTTGGATTCGGGCAGGTAGGACGGAGCCAGCATTGCGCACTCGCATAAAGAGGGTATGTCACCATTCTAGGGAGCCGGTCGCAATGCGTGAACGAAGGGTTTTTCATTTCTATATTGCTTATATGCTTATTCTTGGTGAGTTTTGTGCCCATCCGGAAATAATCGCCGGTCGGCCAGCGCTGCCGGCGCCGGCCATGCGCCGCTGCGCTTGGGGGCGCAGCGGAAGGCAGTGTTATCCGCCAGCGCTGCGCCTGTCCACAGCGCTTTTGAGCAGGGCGGCGCTGCGGTAGATGCCGTGGGCGAACTTACCATAGGGCATGGTCAGGAATAATGCCATGACCATGCCCAGATGCACGGCCAGCAGAAGGGCCATGGCGCCGGTATCACGCCAGATCAGCAAGGCCAGGCCGGTCAGGCTGATCAGGAACAGCAGCGCGATAAAGCCGCGGTCCATGGGTTTCTGGGCGGCATCGCCGTGCGAGGGATGCCTGCGCAGGTTCAGCCACAGCAATCCGGCAGGGCCGATCAGCAGTCCTATACCGCCCCAGATGCCCAGTTGTACAGGCAGACTGACCACTGGGTAGGGTGCATGCCGGTCCAGAAAATAGTGATAGAGCGTTGCCACGGCGGTGGCGGCAAAGCACAGCATGAAGCCGTAGAAGGTGAGATGGTGAAAGCGGCGTCGCCACAGTGTGTAGCGGTCGCTTTCTTCGTTACAGCCTTCGCCATGGCCGCCGTCCAGGTATTTGAGCGTGAGCGCGTTGCGCGCCGCTTCGATGGCGGCCGCTTTCGGGATGGGGGGGCCTGCGGGCGAAATATCGCGCCAGAAGTGGCGCACACCCACGCCCAGCGCCAGCACTGAAAACAGAGACACCACCCCGAATATCGCCGCCAGCAGGTTATGGGGAAAAATGGCGTAGAAGTTGCCGGCCAGCGGTTCGTGAAACAGTGTGCCGCGCGTCAGCAGGGCAAGCAGCAGGAACAGAATCAGGCCGCCGGCCGTGGCCAGCGCCACAGTCAGCCCGGCCCGCCTGTAGAGCGCGCCGAACGCGGCTGGCCACGCGTATTCCGTATAGGTCTGGGCCCTGGTTCTGGCCAGCGCCTGGGGCACATTCAGGGCGAATTCATGCGGCGCGGCGTACTGACAGGCATGCAGACAGGCGCCGCAGTTATGGCAGACATTGGCCAGGTGATGAATGTCGGCCTTCTTGAACTCCAGTAGGCGGGTCATGGCGGGAAACACGGCGCAAAAGCCTTCGCAGTAGCGACAGGCATTGCAGACTGTCATGACGCGATCGACTTCGGCTTCTTCGGGCGTGAGGGTTGTGGCGCCAGGCGGCATGAATTGCAGGGCCTGTTCGGTCAGTGATTCAAGTTGTTGCATGGCTGGGTTCTGCGTGTAGTGAAGCGCGTTGCGCTTGGGCGGCCAGTGCGGCCTGTGTTCCGGCAATGCGGCCAAAGGCCGTGCCTATGCTCATGCCGACACCGGCGGTGTAGCCTTTGCCCAGCACGTTGCCGGCCATCATTTCGCCGGCCGAGAACAGGTTGGGGCTGGGTTCGCCGCCGAAATGCACGGCGGCCCGGTCATTGACCTTGACGCCGAGGTAGGTGAAGGTGATGCCGGGACGCAGTGCAAATGCGTAGTAGGGCGGCGTGTCGAGGGGTCGGGCCCAATGGCTTTTGGCTGGTTTCAGCCCTTCTGTATGGCAGTCATCCAGCACTTCATGATTGAAGGTGCCGACGCGGCAGGCCGCGTTGTATTCGTTGACGGTCTGCACGAATGCGTCGGCGTTCAGTCCCAGCTTGCCCGCCAGCTCGCCCAGGGTATTGGCCTGCTCCCCGGGGAAAACCGGCGGCATGAAAAGCCCCCAGGGCTTGGCGTCGATAATGGAATAGCCTATCTGGCCCTGCTGTTCCGCCACGAGCCGGCCCCAGATGGCATAGCGCTTGGGCCAGAAGTCTTCGCCTTCATCGTAAAAACGTTCCGCACGCTGGTTGACCATAATCCCCAGCGACAGGCAGTCCACGCGTGTGCAGATGCCGCCGTCATAGAGCGGCGCCCTGGCATCGATGGCCACGCAATGTGATTGCGTCGGGTCGCCGATGGCATCGGCGCCCGCCTCGAGCAGGTATTTGAGCAATACGCCCTGGTTAAAGCGCGTGCCCCGGATCCGGAAATTGTCCGCCGGCCATTCGCCGTTCTCGTTCTGGCCCCAGGCTTCGCGCAGCCATGCCCGGTTTGACTCGAAGCCGCCGCTGGCCACTACGCAGCTGCGTGCAGGGATGCGCTCCTGGCCGATACGCGCAGCCACAAAGCGGTCGCCATCCAGCTCAAGCGCATCTACGGGCGCGTCGTAGCGAATCTGCACGCCCAGGTGTTCGGCGCTGCGGTAGTAGGCGTTGACCAGGGCTTTGCCGCCGCCCATGAAGAAGGCATTGGTGCGGGCGACGTGCAGTGTGCCGGACAGCGAGGGCTGGAAGCGAACGCCATGTTTGCGCATCCAGTCCCTGCAGGAGGATGATGCGCGGATCACCAGCCGCGCCAGATGTTCATCTGTCTGTCCGCCGGTGACTTTGAGCAGGTCTTGCCAGAATTCTTCTTCCGGGTAGGCGTCGACCAGTACATCCTGCGGCGCGTCGTGCATGCAGCGCAGATTGCGCGTGTGCTGCGAGTTGCCGCCGCGCCATTGCCGGGGCGAGGATTCGAGCAGCAGGACGCTTGCGCCGGCTTCGCGCGCCATCAATGCGGCGCACAGGGCGGCGTTTCCGCCGCCTATGACAAGTACGTCAATCATGTTTTCTCTTTGGGTAAAAAGCGGCCGTCGCTGCGAAGGATGCAGCGGCGCCGAGAAGATGTCATGTCGACAGCATAGAAAGCGGGTGTTGCGGGCGCCAGCCCTGGCTGGCTAAGAGGTGTTCACGATTCGTGAAGTGATGCGCCCAGCCAATGCCCCCCGCGCACTTGCGCCAGCGCCACATCGCGCATGACGACGCGGGCAGCCAGGGCGGCAGGCGAGAGTTCTTCGTCCGACAGGCTGACCAGCAGATTGCGCCGCAGCAGTCCTTCGTCAGCCAGTTCGGCCATTTTGAATGCGTGGCTGCGCAGGCGAGCGACGGCTGCCCCAGGCTGTATCGTGGCCACAATCCCGGCGGTGACGGCATCCATCAGCATCGCCAGCGAGTCGATTTCCAGATCGATGTTCAGCGTCAGGTTGTGCTGGCTGCAGGCGTTGGCAAGCAGCGCGCGCAGGCCGTGCATATTGGTGGGCAGCGCCAGCGGCAGCTTGCCCAGTGTCGCAAGGCCGACGTGTTTTTTTCTGGGAAATCCCTTGAAGCCATCAGCGGCGATGACGAACAGCCGTTCATCCAGGAGGGGCATGCTGGACCAGCGTCGGCCTGCGTCCGCATTGAAGACGATGGCCAGATCCAGTTGCCGTGCATTGAGCATGGTCACCAGATGGCCGGACAGCGCTTCTACCAGGTGAAAGCGGACGTTGGGATAGCGTTTGCGCATGGCCAGGATGAGTGGCAGGCCCATGACGGAGGCCGTTGTGGGGGCCAGGCCCACGCTCACATGTCCCGAGAGCCGAGCCAGTTGCGCGGCGCGCGCCGCTTCGTCGATGTGGCGCAATGCCAGTTGCGCCTGCCGGAAGAATGCGATGCCTGCATCGGTGGGGATCACGCCGGTGGAGGTACGCTGCAGCAGGCGTGTTGCGAGTTCGGATTCCAGCCGGCTGATCTGCTGGCTGAGTGCCGAGGTGACGACGCCCAGGTCGTGCGCCGCCTTGCCCATGCTGCCCAGTTCTACCACCCTGGCAAAGTATCGAAGTTGCCGGATTTCCATCGTGCTCCTCAGGCGCCGCGACAGGCGGGGTCAGTCCTTGCGATAGTGCAGCCAGCCATCTTCCAGCCATTGCATCACCAGATCGCGCTCGGCTTCGTTCAGGCGGCGTGCCGGGGCGCTGGCGCACGGCAGGCTGCGCTCATCGGCCAGCCGGCGCAAGGCCGCGCTGGCGGGCAGGCTCGCGACTTCACCGTTGATGAAGAGTTCACGCGCACGATACATCATGCGCGTGCAGCGGTCCAGGACCAGCCGGCCCGAGGCGGGCAGATGCTCGTCCAGATCGGGCAAGGGGTCGGATGGCTCGAACAGTGCGCTGGGGGGCGGTTCGGTCAGCCATACGCCGAGAAAGCGCGACGCCAGTCGCTCGTCGAACCGTATCTTGCTGACGGCAGCGAGTGTGGCCTGGACCAGGCGCGGCGGCAGGGCGGCCGGGTGGGCGGTGGCCGGTTCGCCCGCGTCTTTGTAGGTGGCGGACAGTGTCGGCCCGGGAATCGGCGGCTGGGCATACAGGCCTTCTGTATTGCCCAGCCTGGCCATGATCAGGTCGTTGGCTGCCTCCAGCATGCCGCTGGCCAGCGTTGCCTCGCTGGGCGCCCGAAAGCCAATGGACAGCGTCATGCAGTCATCATCCAGCGCAACGCCATCGTGCGCCACCTGCGGCGGCAGATACAGCATATCGCCCGGTTCCAGCACGTATTCCTCTTCGGGTTGGAAACGGCTGAGAATCTTGAGCGGCAGGCCGGGGGTCAGGGACAGGTCTTTTTGCTGGCTGATGCGCCAGCGCCGGCGGCCATGGGCCTGCAGCAGGAATACATCGTAGCTGTCGAAGTGAGGCCCGACGCCGCCGCCTTGCGATGCAATGCTGATCATGATGTCGTCCAGCCTGGCGTCGGAGATAAAGCGGAACTGTTGCATCAGCATGGCCGTGGCGTCGTCATGCAGGTCTACGCTTTGCGCCAGCGCCGTCCAGTTGGGACGGCTGGCGGCGGGCAGCCGCGCAAAGGGGCCGGACTTCATATTCCAGCCTTTTTCGTCGTGCCAGATCAGGCGCGACTCCACCTCTTCGCGTTTGACCAGTTGGCGGATATCGCTGATCGACAGAGAAGGCCTGAAGCCGGGAATGGCCTGCCGGATCAGCAGCGGGCGGCGCTGCCAATAGCGTTGCATGAAAACGCGTGGCGTCAGGCCGCCGAGCAGATCCAGTGGAAGGTCGATGTTCATGGGGGCGTGTGTGCTTGCTTATGACAGATATTGTTTGTGCAGCTGGTAGAGCGCGTCCAGGGCGGCGCGCGGCGTAAGCTCGTCCGGATCGAGGTCGGCGAGCGCTTCGCGCAGTGCGCGGGCGTCTGCCGTGTCTGCATCCAGGACCTGCTGCTCGGCCCTGTCTGCCTGGGCTGGCGTGGATGGATCGGCCTCGCCTTGGTCCGGCTGCGTGACTGCCGAGGCGAACAGATCCAGTTGGGGGGTGGGCGCGCCGCTGGCTTCCAGGCGCGCCAGCTCCCGGCTGGCATGGCGTATGACCGCCTGCGGTATGCCGGCGCGCTGTGCCACCTGTATTCCGTAGCTTCGGCTTGCGGGTCCCGGGCGCACTTCGTGCAGGAAGACGATGCCGGATGAAGACTCCGCCGCGGCCAGGTGCACATTGGCTGCAGCGGGGGACTCGGCCGGCAGGCGGGTGATCTCGAAATAATGCGTGGCGAAGAGTGTCAGCGCCTGATTGTGCGACAGCAGGCGGTGGGCAATGGCCCAGGCCAGGGCCAGGCCGTCGTAGGTCGAGGTGCCTCGGCCGATCTCGTCCATGAGCACCAGACTGTTCGGGGTGCTGGCGGCCAGGATGGCAGCGGCTTCGGTCATTTCCATCATGAAGGTGGAGCGTCCGCCGGCCAGGTCGTCGGCGGCGCCGATACGCGTGAAGATGCGGTCGACCTGGCCTATCCGTGCCGATCGCGCAGGCACGAAGCTGCCCACGCGCGCCAGCAGGGCAATCAGGGCAACCTGTCGCATGTAGGTCGACTTGCCGCCCATGTTGGGGCCGGTAATCAGCAGCATGCGGCGTTGCGGCCCCAGCTCGCAGTCGTTGGGCGTGAACTGCTCGATGCTGTGCTCCACCACGGGATGACGTCCGGCCTCGATCATGATTTCGCCGCCGTCGCATAGCTCAGGCGCGGCCCAGTCATTCAGGAAAGCGTGGCAGGCCAGTGCCGCGAGCGCGTCGATCTCCGCCAGCGCCGAGGCGCACGCGGACAGCCCTGTGGCCTGCTCGCCCAGCAGGTCCAGCACTTGTTCGAACAGCCATTTTTCGCGGCTCAGGCTGCGATCCTTGGCGGACAGGACTTTGTCTTCCCATGTCTTGAGTTCAGGTGTGATGTAGCGCTCTGCATTCTTGAGCGTCTGGCGGCGGCGGTATTCGGCCGGTACCTTATCGGCCTGGGCCCGGGAGACTTCTATATAGAAGCCGTGAACCCGGTTGTACTCAACCTTGAGCGTGGAAATGCCGGTGCGCTCCCGCTCGCGGGCCTCGAGTTCCATCAGGAATTCGCCGCTGTCGCTGGCCAGGCGGCGCAACTCATCGAGTTCCTGGTCATAGCCGGTGGCGATGACGCCGCCTTCGCGCACCAGCAGGGCGGGCTCCGGATCAATGGCTTGGTGCAGCAGCTCGGCCAGCGCCGGCTCCAGGGCGATGCGCTGCGCGAATTCCTGTATGCGGGGCTCCGCGCCAAAGGACGTTCTCAGGGTGTGCACCAGCGCCGGCAGCAGCGCCAGAGCGTCGCGCAGGCTGGCCAGTTCGCGCGGACGCACGGAGCGCATGGATATGCGGGTGGCGATGCGCTCGATATCGGGATAGCGATCCAGCATGCGGCGCAGGGCGTCCAGCGCAGGCTCGGCATCCAGCGCATCGCTGCCTGGCGGCGCGGACAGAAAGGCTGCGATCACACGCTGGCGGGCCAGCGCGGGAGCGTTGTCGCGCAGGGGATGATGCAGCCAGCGCCGCAGCAGGCGGCTGCCCATGGGCGTCTGGCAGCGGTCCAGCGTGGAAAACAGCGTGGGACCCGACTCGCCGGCTATGGTTTCGGTGAGCTCCAGGTTCTTGCGCGTGACGGGATCCAGCACCACGTATTCGCCGGAATGATCGACGCGTATCGTCTGTATGTGCGAGAGCGATTGCGACTGGGTGCGGCTGACATAACGCAGCAACGCCCCGGCTGCGCAGGTGGCGACAGGCAGGTCTGTCATGCCGAAGCTGTCCAGCGTGTCTACTTTGAAATGGGTGTGGAGTACATTGAGCGCGCCGTCGGTTTCAAAATGCCAGTCGGGAATGGCGCTGATGGCCATGCCGTGATGGCCTGCCGGCCTTGCGCTTTCTGCGCAGACCAGCTCGGCCGGGTCCAGACGGTACAGTTCGGTTTCCAGCATGTCCGGCGCGCATTCGCACACGCTGAATGCGCCATTGGCCAGATTCATCCAGGCCAGCCCCGCCCGTTCGGCGCGGTTGACGCGCGCGGTCCAGACCGACGCGATCACGCGGTCTGCCTTGGCCGGCAGCAGAGCGTCGTCGGTGAGGGTGCCGGGCGTCACAATGCGTACGATGCGCCGCTCCACCGGCCCCTTGGCCGCAGCCGGGTCGCCGATCTGCTCACAGATGGCGACGGATTCGCCCAGGGCGACCAGCCGTGCCAGATAACCCTCCATTGAATGAAAGGGAACGCCGGCCATGGGTATGGGGGCGCCGTTCGAGGAGCCGCGCTTGGTCAGCGTGAGATTGAGCAGCCGCGCGCCGCGCTCGGCATCCTCATAGAACATTTCATAGAAATCACCCATGCGGTAGAACAGCAGATGCGAACCTGCCTCGGCCTTGAGGGCGAGGTACTGGCGCATCATGGGCGTATGGCTGGAGAGATCGGTTTTTGGCATTGAAACTGTGGACGTTCTGGTTTGAAGGTTACGTCTCTGGATTTGCAGGCGTAACTACAGGCACAAGCAGTGCGAAGAAGTATTTAACCATGCATGGCTCGCGAACCAGTATTTTTACCAAAGCATATGTAATGTCCCATCAGGAATGTGGCTTTTTGCTTGAGAAAAAACATAGCGACGGGACTTGTTTTGCCTAGACTCGCTCTCTAGGAAGAGCCTTGGGCGCCCAATGTCTGGTTGTTATTGTCGGTGGCAACGATACTTCTGTTGATTTTCGTTTCGAGGTTGGCACATGCTTCTAGTAAATCGTTGAACGGTAAGGCGTCGCCCACCATCACTTCGTCGGCCAACATGGCAGCATAGTCATGGGCAAGTGCTGTCTTGGCATCTCCCTCAGGAACGAGACTGAGGTGGCCGGTGGCGGCGGCCATGTAGTTGATCACTTCGCCGTTCTGGTCTTTCTCGATAAAAAAATATGACTTGTGACGGGTAACAGTCGTAGCCACAGCACGGTCGGCGACAACATCCGAAAAATGTGTGCTTCGTGAGATAGCAGCCAGGTCATGCCAGTGACGCGCGTAGCGTTCCCCGCGAATCCGGCCTTGTGCGCAAAATACATGTGCGGCGGTTGCCTTTTCCCAGAACGTGCGAGCAATGCTCATAACCAGCGGCGACGCGACGGGAAACGATATGGTAGGCAAGCTGGGAGCGATGTCGCACGAGACCTCGAAGATCCGGTGCGGTTCGCCTGTGCCGCGCGCACCGAATTCCAGCGTAACGACGGGCGCCACATAGCCCGTTCCGGTGGTCAGTGCGGGATAGTGCAGGAATAGCTTGTCATTCTCGGGGCCGCCCAGTTCCAGTCTGGCGTTCAGGCGCTCATGCGTAAGAGCCTCCTGCAATACTGGCTGCACATTCTGCGCGACCCAGCCTGGTAGGCGACGGCGTACAGCCTGCGTCCATTTGTTGGCCTGGCTGCGGCTGGCTGGTAGATCGCCGCTTTCGCCGATCAGGTCTGGGATCAGCTTGCGGATGTCGTAGGTGAGGTCGATGTCTTCGGAGAAGCGATCGATGACCTTGTAGACCTTCGATAGTGATGTGCCACCTTTGAAGGTCAGATCTGTTGCGAGCGGAGATTTAAATAATGCTTGCAGCGCCCAGACCACCCATATGTCTTTTTCAAGCAGGTGAACCGGGCGGCCTGTTTCAGCGCGCCCTTGCTCCAGCACCTCGCGTTGATCGGCTGTGCTCAAGCCGAAAAAATACTCAGCCACGTGCTGTCTCCTGACTGATGGCTTTTGCCATCCAGCTTGGTAGCGCCGCACGCGCGGAGGCCAGTGCCTGCCATTCTGTATGGGATAGTATTTTGTGCAGTTCTCGCAAGGCCTGGCTCACATGCGTAGGTCCGAGCCAGGCCAAAGCGCGGATGGCCGCGCCAGCGGGACGAGTGCCGAGTGCGAGCATCCAGCGGGGTGCATGCTTTACCTGCACTTCTGAGCGTCCCAACGTCAAGGTGCGCGTGCGTCCGGAAGTCAGATACACTTCGCGGATTGGCACTTGCTGAGTTAGTCCTAGTGCATTGGCAGCACTGGCGCCGTGCGGCACCACGGTTTCTCCCGTCTGCTCAGCAAGAGACATCACAACCTTTTCGGGAGCAGGGGCTCTGGTGCCGAACCTGCTGGACACAGGGGCAGCATAGGCGCCACGCTCCACACGCAATAGTTTGTCTGCCTTGGTCAGCCGTGAGAATGCTTGATCCACGGCAGCCCGGCTACCCAGGTGGAGGAACTCTTTGGGCGACAAGACGCCGCCCTCAGGAAGGGATAGCGCTTGCTGCAAGATGGTTTCGGGAAGCGTAGTCATTGGGTACCTTTTATGTTAG
Organism: Pusillimonas sp.; assembly: GCA_048270225.1. GTDB lineage: Bacteria > Pseudomonadota > Gammaproteobacteria > Burkholderiales > Burkholderiaceae_B > Allopusillimonas. The sequence goes on from JBLWTG010000001.1 coordinate 220,884, forward strand.
AAATAATACACTAGTTTCTGACATCACAGGCACAAGCAGTGCTAAGAAGTAGTTACCCATGCATGGCCGGCCGGGGGGGGAATGCGCCTGGGGCGCGTACCCCTCAATGCGGTGGGGATATTTAAGTTTTCGACACACTCGCTATGTGGAACAACGAAGGCATAGCCGATACGGAAGTACAGGCTGTAGCCATTGTCCAGTGCTTTTGCCAAACCATGTGTGGTAGGCACAGCGGAATGTCGGTCGCGGGCGGCTTGACACCGGTTCGTCGTCGCGTTTTCCGTCGCGTTTCTGCTTGTTTGTAGTGGGGCAGTTAGGTTAGAATCTACTTAACACACCCGCCACACGTCCTATCTTCGGATAGGGTTCTGCTTTACGCAGACGTGCAAAAGGCGGGTTTTTCGCGTCTATACCATGGCAATAAATCGCGTCCCATTCAATAAGCCAGCATCGTCACCAGAGCAACTCCTCCAGAAGTTGGAGTGGCAGGGATTGGTGGTGGACGACGCCAAGCGCGAGTGGGCGCTTAGCTATATGCGTTTCGTGGGCGGATACCGTCTCAAAGGGTGCTTTATTCGTTTTTTTGCCCCTCGGAATGGTTGTTCTTGACCCACCATGGGCGTATAACTGGAGAGATCGGTTCATGGCCGGCCAGGGGGAACGCGGCAGAGGAGAGTGTCAGTACGTGACGCTCACCGTCACGGTGTCCCGATAACTATCGGCGAAAAAGTTGGTCGTGGGTACACGCCCATATACCGTATATGCCTGTCCTGCTCCGGTGCCTGTGCCGGCAGCGGTATTCACGCCAGTCTGGGCGCCCCAGGGCGATGTTCGCGCCGCGTTGCGGTAGAGCTGGTACGGAACCTTGTCCGTATTGCCCGGCAATGTGCCGGAGGGCAGCATCTGGCCAACGCCGTTGGTCGCGTTATTGGAGGGCCTGAGCGCGACAGTGTATGGCGTGCCCGCACTGCATGTCACCGTTACGGTACTCTGGCTGACAATATTCGAGGCCGTGACGGGATTGGGGACTGTCCCAAAGTTCAGGTCCGTAGCGCTGACTTTGCAGGATTTCGGAACAGTGGCGGTGACCGTGAAAGGAAAGCTTCCGTCATTGGCGACTCCGCAGTTTGCCGGCGTGCCTACCGAGCTCTCCACCAGACTGATTTTGGTGTGCCCGCCCGTGAACTGGTTCTGGTATGTACCGGGCGCTACCGCAGTCTGGCCTGGAGTGATCTGTCCGATCAGGCTCACTGTTCCTGATCGAGTACCCTGAGGCAGCACGTTTTGCAGCACGATCTCAAACGGAACCGGTATTGTCCCATTAGCTGAAGATCCCCAGATCAGCCCGGGAGACTGGTACATCTGGAAATATAGCGGACTGCTGGTGCCGCTGCGCAAAACGCGGGGATCATAAAAACCTGTTCCCTGTGCGCCGTCGCCGATGTTGAAGCATACCCTTGCATTGCGCGTAAGCAATACGCCGGTGTTTTTGCATGTGTATGTTAGCGAGGCGGTGGCATTCAGCCCTGTTCCCATAACGAAATCCACATTCCCAAAATTCAGCGCTGACATGGTCGCGGAGCAAGAGAAGTTGAGCGCCAGGGCCGGGCCAGGCATCAAGGTGGTGGCGCCCAACAGTACTGAAAACAGTCGAAGTCTGGTGTTGAACAACTGTGTGATCAAGATGTCTCCTATCGCCGACACGTGAAGGGCCCCAGCGGCTTGACGCTTCTGCCTTGTTTGGCGTAATTGAAACGCAACTGGCAAGTGCTTTCCTGCTGGCTGGCATTCAATTGACCGGGCTGGACGTCCTCGAAGCTGATCTTCAGCAGGTTTTCGTCCTTCAGGCCTTCCAGATATGCTAACCCGTCAAAGCCGACATAGGTTTTTTGGCCGGCGCCATTCAGCCACACGGCCGCGCCTACCGGAAGCGGGCTTCCGTCCGGCCACTGAAGCTTCACCGACGCCGCCCGTACATGCCGGATCTCGAATGATTCGAAATTTCCCGCCCCGAGTGTTGGCGTAGAGTCGCGCACCCCGGAATCTATGTGCACGTCCGCAGGCAAGGCCAGCGTGTCTATGGAAATCTTGTTGTGCTGGTATGCGTGAACCGGCGCCACAAGCAACTTGCCCTTATCGTCTGTCACGCCCATTAAGCGGTTTTCAAGCATTACAGGCACGTTGGCCAGGCCGGATGTGGAGACCACTGCGAAACCGTCGTCGATCCGCCTGCTGGGATATATTCCGCCTCCCATCAGCACGACCGAGCCACTCGCGCCTCCGTATACCTGATTGATGTCGCCGGTTTTTAACAACCCTGCCGTCAGTTGTCCGTATCTACCCAGGTAATCTGCCTGGGCCTGCGCCCCGTGCTGGTTATTGCCGGTTCTGCTGTTCACGCGCCAACCCCACCCGCCCTCAGTGGGGACAGATTTACTGGCATCTATTGTGAGGGCGTTCTCGCCCCGATCCCGTTGGGCGCCGATACTGGCGGTGATGTCGTCGCCTATGGCAATCGTCAGTCCTACATATACCGCCCGGTCGCGTTTTTCGTCCAGATTCTGATTGAAGTTCAGGCTCAGCGTGGCACGCCGCCCTAATGATTTGAACCAGTAGATACTGCCGTAGCGGGCTTGCTCCATGTCCTGAGCGCGGAATTTCAGGTAGCTGACGCCTGTGCTGCCCAATGTCGGATGGGTATATCCGGCATGCACATTCATTTGCTCACGGATAGTCGGAGCGCCATACAGCGAAGGCACGTCGCGATAGGCTGAATTGGCGCGCAATGTGCTGGCGCCGAAATTAAAGCTGGTGCCTGCCCAATCGTATCCAAGTGACCATTGGAAGCCGCGGCTTTCGTCGTGGCGGCTTCCAGCAACCGAGGCGGACACAGTCCCCAGACTGCCAGGGGCCCAAATCGCACCGACGCCTCCATTGACAAGCTCGCTGGTGCTTTCCAGATGGGCTTCGGCGGTAAATCGCTGCGTAAAGCCATAGCGGATGCTGCCGCTGCCGACCAGTTCCGAGCCGTAGGAAAAGGATTTGTTGCCATACTGCTCGCGCACTTTGCCGAGCTCGACGCTCCAGTCGGACAAGCCCTGCTGAAGCAGGCTCTGACTGTCGTACAGCGAAAAATCCAGGGTGCGGCTGCGCCCCAAGGCGTCAGTGAGCACGATCTGGGCTGTTCCGGCACTGCTGATCCCCGGCATGGCGTTCAGTTGAAAAGGCCCTGCGGGAACCTGACCGGTATAGTATTTCAGGCCATTAACATACAGTTCAACGTCGGATGGCACGGTTGCCGAACCAAAAAACTCGGGCAGGGGTACAAAGGGACGATTGGGCTGCAAACCGAAGTCACGTCCGAATCTTACGCCGCCCAACCGGGATGGACGGGTCCATGCCAGGGATCGCGTCAGGACATCCCCAAACGTGAATGACAGCATTTCCTTCTGTAATGAGGTCGTGATAGAGGTGTCCAGACGTACGGACCGGGTTCCGTTGTAGTCAGGCAAGCCTCGAACGGTTTGCGACAGACCGGTTGAGCTGAAGGTGGTGTTGCCGGCGAAGGCGCGAAGCTCCGAGAACAGACCCAGCGTGTTTACATGATTGCTTTGCCTGGTTCCGTAAAGATCGTAATTGATCAAAGCGCCGGGCGAGGACCTGGCCGGCACATACTCGGTGTCCTGAGCGCCGAGTATGGTTGAGGGCAGTGCGAGATGAGCGCTGTCGCCGTCAATGTACAGCCTCTGGTTTTCAGCATCGTAGCGGGTAACGATGCCCGCCAGCTCATTCAGTGCTATCTGTTTATTGGCCTCTGCGGGTAGCCTGAGGCCGATGCGTTGTGCTACGTCAGTACTTGCCCATAGCTGGCCTTGTCTTAACGACAGGGGAAACGTACCGCGGGGCGTTTGATTGACGATCACATCAATGTACAGGTTCATCGCCTCGGGCATTTGATGCTCGCCTTTCCCGGCAACCGCAGCGTGCGACAGAAGCTGCGTCGCGGGCAGCGCCGGGGGTGCAGCCGCCCAGGAGGCGTCGCATGCCAGGCAGCATGCGAGTGCCGCCGAGAAACAAAATGCCCTGGACAATCTTTATCCGCCCGAGATCCTGATACCGCTGGCGGCAGCCCCGTTTAACAAGGCCTTGGCTGTGTAATCACCTGAATCAGGCAATGCGGCGATAGGCCATCGTACCGTGGCGCCAGGCAGGACATAACCCAGCAGACCCTTGCGAACCTCGATCTTCCTGCCGGCAGCTGTCGACAGCACAACATCGGCCAGCTGTGCGTGGACGGCGCCTGTATTGCTTACAACCAGCGAGGAAGAGCCCTCGTCTTGCTGGATATGCCAGTTGAGCACGGGTGCAGATGATTTCGCGGATGACGGCGGCAGGAACACAGGAACGGAATAGCGCATGACGAATTGGATCCCGTGTTTTCCATCCTGAATAGGCAGCTCGTCGATGATTAAACGATAGCTGTGCTCGACAGACTTGTCGTCAGGCGCGGCTGCCGGCCGATCCGGTTTTTCCGCCGACACGCCACTGCTGCGGATCACTCTGATCAGCTGCCGCTGGCCCGGTTCCAGGCGGAGAAACGGAGGGCTTATGACAAGCGCCTCTGTCTCACCATAGGCATCCTCACCCTGCGGCTGTGTCCATTCAAACAAGCGCACCTGGGCATTGACCAGATCTTTACCGCTGTTGATCAGCCATATGCCCGCACCCGGTTGGCCTGCCGGAATGGTCAGCGAAACGGGCGATACCTGAAGGCCTGCGGCACAGGTATACGCCGGCATTGCGCACACTATCAGAGCGAGGGCTGCCCGGAACCCGGACAGCCTCCACTTGCACAAAAGCGCAGCTAGCATTGTCAGTAGTTAACCGCGATGGTTACCGTATCCGTATAGGTGTCAGGCTGCTTGGTGTATTCCGCAGCCAGTACCTGGGCGTAGACCGTCAGGCTTTGGGCAGCCCCGTTGCCGGTGCCGGCCAGGGTATTGGTGCCCGAAACATCGCCCCAGGCCGTGGCGCCAGCCGCATCCTGATACAGGTTGTATGCAACCGTATCGCTGTTGCCGCCGATGGTGGCGGCCATGGTGCCGGCTCCGCCCGTATCGTTGTTGGAGGGCGTCATGCTTACGGTGTACGGCGTGCTCTTGGTACAGGTAACGTTAAACGTGCTGCTGCCTGTGGTGTCCGTCGAGCTTTGGTCCTGTGTGCCCAGGTCGATGTCGGATCCCGCGGTGACTGTGCAGCTTGAGGCCAGGGTGATCGATACGTTAAATGTCGTCGTTGCAGGATTGGGCGAAGCGCCGAATGCCAGCGAGGACAGGCTGAGGGAGGAAACTGCGAGCAGGGCTCCGAAATATTTTTTATTCATTACAACTCCTACTTACCAAAAAAGTTCATGCGTGGATTTTTTAAACCGATGACATCCAATCAAGAGCCATTTGTCCCATGGTAGGCCAACTCTCACATGTATGGATGCAAACTTAGCAATTTTTAATATCTGTTAAAAATTAGAAGCCACTTCAAGCCCTCCACTATTGGTCGGAAAATAAAATCCAGAACTTCCGTTTCCTACATGCGCGACGGATCGCCAGTCACCGGTATGGTGTCTGCTGAAATGCTGGATACGTAAAGGTTTAGCGGTGCGATTGCTAGCTGAATTATTTCTTGTGGGTCGATGGCTTGGGAGTCATTTTCCGTTGGATCGATTCGATCGCCGCTGTGAGCGAATTCTAGGGAAAACCCTGATTATTTTCCAAAGATTTATGTGGGATTTACAAAAATATGGCTCCCATGTCTCATTTCAGAGACAGGATATGTGGTCTTTCTGAGACATCGGGCTGGGCGCAGGAGCAAGAAACCAGATTATCCCCAGGCCGTCAGCTCGAAAAGCCGCAGACGTCCCGGTATTGCGCTACGACAGCACATTCACCTGCAGGTCCGCATCGGGTTCCTGAAAGCGGGACTTGCGCTTGTGCATGTCTTCCAGCGCCAGGGCGATGGTTTTGACGATGTGCACGCGTGCGGCCAGCTTGTCATCGGACTGCACGATGTGCCAGGGCGCATGCTCGGTGCTGGTGCGGGTCAGCATGTCGAACCGCGCCCCCTGGTAGGCCTTCCATCGGGCGCGGTTGCGCCAGTCGTCCGGCGTGATCTTGAAAGACTTGAATGGCGATTGCTCGCGCTCGCGAAAGCGGCGCAGTTGCTCGTCCTTGGAAACGTCCAGCCAGAACTTGAGCAGCAGGGTGCCATTGGCGGCCAGCTGCAGCTCGAAGTCATTGATTTCGTCGTAGGCACGGGCGACGGTTTTCGGCGGAATCAGTTTCTCCACGCGTTCGACCAGAACGCGCCCATACCAGGAGCGGTCGAAGATGGCGATCTTGCCATGGGCCGGCAGTTCGCGCCAGAAGCGCCACAGATAAGGCCGTGCGAACTCATAGGGCAGGGGCGCTGAAATCGGATGGATATCGAAGTTGCGTACGTCCAGCGCAGCCGTGACGCGGCGGATGGACCCTCCCTTGCCGGCCGCATCCAGGCCTTCGAAGGCCAGTACCAGGGATCGATGGGTAAAGTGTTTGCTGCGCACGGCATGGGCCAGCCTGGACTGCCAGTGCTGCAGTTCATCTTCGTACGTGGATTTTTTCAGCGGGGGGATTTTGGGCGGACGTGCGGACAGCGGCAGCAGGGTGGCGGGCAGTGGTTCGTCTGCCTGGATGCGGCGGGCAGGGCCACGCTTGAGTGCGGACAGGATGGCCTGGGCCGCGCTGAGGGTACGCATGTCTTCGTCTGCGCTGGGGACAACGACCCAGGGAGCATGGCTGCGGTGCGTCTGGCTGATGGCCAGCTCGCCGGCGCTGCGCAAGCGGTCGAATTTCTTGCGTACCTTCAGGTCGGCATGGCTGACGCGCCAGGCGGTTTCCGGGTCTTTCAGCATGTGATCGGCGCGTTCCTTCTGCGCCTTGCGGGACAGGTGAAACCACAGCTTGAGCACCTGCACGCCCTCTGCGGCCAGCATAGCCTCGAAGCGATTGATCACGCGGGCATACATGGCGACCTTGGCCGGATCGGGATGCTTGCGCGCCGTTTCGGCCAGCAGGCTGCCATACCATGAGCCGAACACGACCCCGGTCTGGCCTTTGCGCGGCAGGTCGCGCCAGTAGCGCCACATGGCCGGACGCATCGCTTCCTGGTGGGTAAGTTCGCCGAACGCCAGGGTATGGATGTGACGCGGGTCCAGCCAGGTGTTGAGCAGATTGATGGTCGAGCCCTTGCCCGCGCCATCGATGCCGGCCAGCACAATCAGCAGGGTTTGATCGGCGGCCTGCAGGCGCCGGTACTGTTCCTGGAGCAATGCGACCCGCAGGTCTTGCTCCTGCGCCTTGGCATCGCCATGGGACAGGGTGGGATCGGATTCTGCGTACTGGAACATGAAGGCCTACCTGTTGAAAGAGTCAGGAAACCCTTCGATTGTCGCACTGCTGGGCGTATTCGTCGCGCGCAACCTAGGAAAGGACATCACCGCCTCTGGCAAAAGCCTGCCTGTCTATCCCATGGCGCTGCAGCTTGTCGTAGAACGTCTTGCGTGGAATGCCAAGCGCCTGCAGGGTCTGTTTGACGTCGCCCTGGTGGGCGGCGAGCGTGGCGCGTATGGTCTGGGCTTCGAACTGCTCCATGCGCTCGGGCAGGCTGAGTGTCGCCATGGCAGCCTGGTGGGCGGTCGATGGCGGTGGATCCAGTACGCCCAGTACGATGCGCTCGGCGAAATGCGCGAGTTCCCGTACATTGCCCGGCCAGTCGTGGGTGAGCAGGTGTTGCCGGAGTGGTCCCGAGAGATCGGGAATGTCGCGGCCGAAGCGACGCGAGGCCTGGCCCAAGTAGTGGGCCAGCAGCAAGGGTATGTCTTCGCGGCGCTCGCGCAGCGGCGGGATGCGTACCGTCACGACATTGAGGCGGTACAGCAGGTCTTCGCGGAATCTGCCCTGGCTGGCGGCAACGCCCAGGTCTTCCTTGGTGGCGGCCACCACGCGCAAATCCAGATCGCGTACTTCGTTCGAGCCCAGTGGCGTTATCTGGCGCGACTCGAGCACGCGCAGGAACTTGATCTGCGTAGCCGGCGGCATGCTTTCGATTTCATCGAGAAACAGGGTGCCTGCGCTGGAGTGTTCGATACGGCCTATGCGCTGCTTTTGCGCGCCGGTAAAGGCGCCGGCTTCGTGTCCGAACAGTTCGCTTTCCATGACGCTGTCGGGCAGGGCGCCGCAGTTGATGGCGACCAGGGCATGCTGACGACGCCGGCTCAGCCGGTGCAGCGCGGTGGCGATCACTTCCTTGCCGCTGCCGGTTTCGCCTTCGATGAGCACATCGACATCGGCGTCGGCAATGTGGCGCAGAATCTGTTTGATGCGCTGCATGGCAGGCGTTGCACCGATAAATGGCGTTGCGTCGGTATCGTCAGCAAAGGCGGCCTCGCGCAGGCGGCGGTTCTCGAGCACCAGGCGGCGTTTCTCGGCGGCGTGAGTCACTGCGGCCACAAGGCGGTCGGCGGGATAAGGCTTTGCCAGAAAATCGTAGGCGCCGTCACGCATGCACTGCACTGCGGTGGCGATGTCGCCATGGCCGGTGATCAGGATGACGGGAATATCGGGGTCGATGTCGTGCAGGCGCCGGAACAGCTGCAGGCCGTCGATGTCAGGCATGCGTATGTCGGTAATCACCACGCCGTCAAAGTCTTTGTTCAGGACAGGCAGCGCTGCCCGTGCACCGGGATAGGTGTCGACGGTGATGCCCTGCAGCTGAAGCGTTTGGGCATTGGCGCGTCGCATCTGCTCGTCGTCGTCGATGAAAACGGCGCGCGGAAAGGCGCGGCCCTGTTCAGTGTCAGGGTGGGGCCGGAGATCCGTTGCATGGTTCATGTCTGCGGTGTCATGATGAGGTGAAAGTAGGGCTCGCGCTGGCGGAATGGCTGGCCTTGGGCAGCACCAGTGTGAACACGGCGCCTGACAGCACGGGTGGTGCGGGAAACGTTGCGTCCGGCGTGCCGGCGGATAGTTCGCCGCCGCACTCGCGCAGGATATCGCGCGAAATCACCAGCCCCAGGCCCAGTCCTTCACGCCGCGTGGTGTGAAAGGGCGTGAACAGCTGGGCCGGGGATGACAGGCCAGGGCCATTGTCCGAGAGGGTGATCGCCACGGCGTCGGCGCGCTCGCCGACGGCAATCAGGATTTCGCCCTCGGGCATGTCCTCCAGTGCGTCCAGTGCGTTCTGCAATACGTTGACCAGCGCCTGTTCGAGCTTGACACGATTGGTGTGCAGCTCGATATCGGGACATGGGGCAGCGTGGCGCATGCTCACTTCCTGACGGCGCATGCGCGGGGCCACCAGCAGCAAGGCGCCGTCGATGGCGTCGTGAAGGCTGACGGGGCCCAGCATCGAACCGGCCTTGCGCGAGAATGCCCGCAGTTCGCCAGTGATATGTCCGATGCGTTCTGTCAGGTCCGCAATAATGCGCAGGTTTTCCTGGGCCTGTCCGGTCTGTTCCTGTTGCAGGAACTGGGCGGCGTTGTCGGCGTAGCTGCGTATGGCGGCCACCGGCTGATTGACTTCGTGGGCAACGCCTGCGGCCACCTGGCCCAGCAGCGCGAGCTTGCTGGCTTGCACGAGTTCGTCCTGCATGGTGTGCAGGCGGCCTTCGGCGCGCATCCTCTCGTCCATTTCCGTGCGCAACTGGGCGTTGAGCTGACGCAGGTCGGTGGTGCGCTGCCTCACCTGGGTTTCCAGCTCTTCCCGGGCCAGCGCCTGTTGCGTGGCGACGACCTGCCGACGATGCCATCGGTAGTACAGCGTGCCTGCCCCGACGGCGATGAGCCCCAACGCCAGCAAGGTGGCAAGCTGCGCATTGGCTGTCGCACGGTCTATTGCCGGCTGGACCGGGGAGAGCAGATGCAGCGTCCATCCCGGAGAGCCGGGCAGAGGCAGCGTGGTGTGCAGCAGCGCGGTGCCGGACGGAATCTGCGGCAGCGCGCGGGTGGTGCGAACGAGCTGGCCTGTGCTGTCGGGACGTAATGCGGGCGTCAGTGGCAGGGGCTCGAAACGGGCCTGGCCAAACTGTTGGCTATCGCGCAGGCGCTCTGCCAGCGCAGGTGAGAGCGGCGCCAGAACGTCGAATCGCCATTCCGGCAGGCTGCCCAATAGCATGACGCCGTGGCGTTCCGTCACAAAAGTCGTGGCGCCCGATTGCCGCCAGTCCGCTTCCAGGTGGTTCAAGCCCACTTTGAGCACGACGACGCCCAGCAGTGCGCCTGTTTCATCATTGACGCGCTGCGAGAGATACATGCCCGCCTCATGGCTGACGGTGCCTAACGCAAACAGCTCGGCGGAGCCGCGGGCGACCGCGTCTTGGTAGTAGGGGCGAAACCGGTAACTGGTTCCCACAAACGAATCGGGCTCGCGCCAGTTGCTTGCCGCGATGGCATAGCCCGTCTTGTCGAGCACATAGATCACGGACGCGCCTACGCCCCGGCTGAGCGTGTGGAGTTTTTCGTTCAGGACGATGGCCTTGTCCTGTGCGCCGGCTCGCAGCGCGGCGCGAACGTCCATATCGCTGGTCAGGACAAACGGCAGCGCACGGAACTTGTCGAGCTGGTTGCGCAGCAGCGCAGCCTTGAGCTGCTCGACGCCATGGGCCTGTGCCGCAACCTCTTGCAGTGCGTCCTGGCGGGCAACGCGCGTAACGGCATACAAGCTGAAGGCAGCCAGTGCCAGGGCCAACACACCCGCCGCCAGCCACCGCCGCTTCGCGGACCGATGGACCCCGAAGCCGGGCGAGGGGGCGTCCGCTGTTGTGGTGAGGCCGGGGGTGGAGGACATAGGAAGGAGTATTGGGGTGTGTGGAATTTCGCACATATTAATCCTGTTTTGTGCGGATTATCGCCTGGCGTGGAATCTGCTTATCGATGAGTGATTATTTTTATTATAAAAATCAAATGGTTGGCGGTTTTGTAAAAATATCAGGCGTTGGCATGGACTTTGCATTAACCAGTGCAAGCCTGGCAAACCGTCGCCAAGGTGAAACCGGCCGGGTGTTGACCCGGGCGCAAAATAGATAACGCCTTCTCGTTTACGCCTGCGGCGTAGGGCTCAGGAGGGCACTGATGGGGACAAAACCCATGATCGACATAGATCAAGGCGCACCGGTGCGCAAACTCAAGTTTTATCAAATCCTTTACGTACAGGTTGTTTTTGCTATCGCTGTAGGTGTATTGCTCGGCTACTTCCGGCCCGAGCTGGGCGCGTCCATGAAGCCTTTGGGCGACGCGTTCATCAAGCTGGTGAAGATGATCATCACGCCGGTGATTTTCCTGACGGTCTCGACGGGCATTGCCGCCATGAGCGACCTGAAGAAGGTAGGGCGGGTGGTCGGCAAGGCGATGCTGTATTTTCTGATTTTCTCGACCTTCGCGCTCGTCATGGGCATGGTTGTCAGCCATGTGGTCCAGCCCGGCGCCGGTCTGCACATAGATCCCGCCAGTCTGGACCAGAACGTGGTCTCCAGCTACGTCAGCAAGGCGCATGACTCGACGGTCACCGGTTTTCTGATGAACATCATCCCCACGACGATTTTCAGTCCGTTCGTGGGCGGCGACATTCTGCAGGTGCTGTTCGTTGCCGTGTTGTTCGGCATTGCCCTGGCCATGGTCGGAGAGCGGGGCAAGCCCGTGCTCAACCTGCTGACCTCCCTGGCCCAGCCCGTTTTCAAGCTGGTTGCCATTCTGATGAAAGCCGCACCCATAGGGGCGTTCGGCGCCATGGCCTTTACCATAGGCAAGTACGGCATTCATTCCATCATCAACCTTGCCATGCTGGTCGGCACGTTTTACGCCACCTCGGTGCTGTTTGTGCTGATCGTCCTGGGCGCCGTGGCGCGTTACAACGGCTTTTCCATTTTGAAGCTGGTGCGCTACATCCGCGAAGAGCTGCTGCTGGTGTTGGGCACAAGCTCTTCGGAGGCGGCCTTGCCCACGCTGATGCAGAAAATGGAGCGCGCGGGCTGTTCAAAATCGGTCGTGGGTCTGGTTGTCCCTACCGGGTACTCCTTTAATCTGGACGGCACCAACATCTATATGACGATGGCGGCGCTGTTTATTGCGCAGGCCTGCGATATTCCGCTGTCGTTCGGTGATCAGATTCTGCTGTTGCTGGTGGCCATGCTCAGTTCCAAGGGGGCGGCAGGCGTAACGGGCGCAGGCTTTATTACGCTGGCAGCCACGCTGTCTGTTGTGCCGTCGGTGCCGGTCGCGGGTATGGCGCTCATCCTGGGGGTGGATCGCTTCATGTCCGAATGCCGGGCGCTGACCAATCTGGTGGGCAATGCCACCGCGACGGTCGTCGTGGCGCGCTGGGAAGGCGAACTGGACAAACAGCAGCTTGATGCGGCCTTGAGCGGGCATGCGACGGCCGCAGTGCCCATGTCGACATCCCAGGCAACGCCCGGCATGGCCGCAGCGCCCTTGGCGGTGTCGGCGCAACAGGGCTGATTCTGGATACGACGCGGTCGCGGCCGCGCTAGTCTCCTGCGCGCAGCCGCTCGATCAGGCGCCTGTCGCGCTTGGTGGGGCGTCCTGCCGTCTGGTCCCGGGCGGGTTCTGGCGCCAGCCTGCGCGCTTCGGCGGCCTGTTCGCGTGCCGCAATGCTTTCGGGGGTTTCGGCATAAAGCAGGCGGGCTGCCTGCGCCGGCCCGCGTACGGTGCTGATCGCCTTGACGATGACGGTTGTGCTCAGTTCGCCGCGGCGCACGGTGACGATATCGCCGGGCTTGACCTCGCGCGCGGCCTTGACCGGCTGCTGGTTGAGCTGCACGCGCCCTTTGCCTATTTCGTCGGCGCACAGGCTGCGGGTCTTGAAAAACCGGGCGGCCCACAGCCATTTGTCCAGGCGAAGCTGCTCAGCCATGAGCATGCCTGGTCAGTGCGGAAGAAAATGGGCAGAGGGGTAGATGGGCCATGACGAGCGCAATAGTTATCCGTCAGCGGGAGGATAGCAGCCTGTCGTAGGGCGAACAAGCCTGCAGAAGACTGGCTCGGCATAGAATGGATGCGAACTGCATTTTCGCCTGGATGCCGCCAGGCCCACGACACAGGCCTGCTGTCCAGGCAGAAGACAGGCCGCCGAGCACAGGGGAAGACCATTGGCTACACACAAGACCGTACATTCGCTTCTTACGCGGCCATTGGGCCTGTCCGTTCTGTCTTTGGCGCTTGCGGCGGGAGTGGCTGGCGCGAGCGCTCCGGCCATGGCGGCCACCAGCGGGAAAATAGACCGTATTACGCTGTCTTCGGGTGGGCTGGCCGAGATCACGCGCAGTGCTCAGGTTCAGGGCGGCGAGTCTGTGCAGATACCCGTTCCGCTGGAGCAGGTGGACGATATGCTCAAAAGCCTGGTGGTCAGGGATCCGGCGGGCGCGGTGGGCGGGATCAGCCTGGAAGGCCTGTCGCCGGTGGAGGAAACCTTCCGTCGCCTGCCGTTTTCGCCGGAGCAGATGTCTTCGCTGCCGGCGCTGGCGCAGGCGCTTCAGGGGGTGCCTGTGCGCGCCACCTCGGGTGGGCGCAGCATACAAGGCGCTGTACTGGGCGTCATGACCGAAGCGTCTGCGGCTGGAGAGCGGGACGAGGCGCCGCCGGTGCACGTTCTGTCGGTCATGAGCGATGATGGCCAGATCAGGACGCTGGCGCTGGGCAGCGACGCGTCGCTGGATATTCTGGATGACAGTCTGAAGCAAAAAATCCGGGAAGCTGCAGCGGTCAGCGGCCGCGGTCAGACGGACCAGGTTCGCACTCTGACGATTGCACTGGCTGGCGAAGGCGAACGGGCTGTCGGCCTGTCCTATGTCGTGTCTGCCCCGGTCTGGAAGACAGCCTATCGGCTGGTAACCGGCGATAATGGGCGTGCCAGGCTGCAGGCCTGGGCCATCATCGAAAACGCCACGGGCGAAGATTGGCGAGATGTCGACCTTACCTTGTCGTCCGGCGCGCCCGTGACGCTGTCGCAGCAATTGCTCAAGCGCTATTGGCACACGCGTCCTGAGGTGCCTGTTGTGGCGCAGGCGGCTGAACCGCCGCGCCCGGACAATGAAACAGCCGTGCCGCGCGTCCGGCCAAAAATGGAATCCCTGCGCGCCGTTCAGGCGCCTCGCCCCGCGCCCGCGCCATCGGCGGCGGGCGGCAGCGCAGCATTCATGGCCGATGCCGCCATGAGCCAACCCTCGCGGGCCGCCAACGAGGCGATCGCCGAAGAAGGGCAAACCAGCGCCATCTATGCGTTTCCCAAGCCGGTCAGCCTTGCTGCGGGGCAAACCTATTCCGCTCCCTTTATTGACACGCAGGTCGATGCGCAGCGGGTGTCGGTATTCCGGCCAGGCCAGGGCGGCAGCCATCCGGTGGCGGCCCTGTTTCTGAAGAATGATACGCAGGCCAGCCTGCCTCCCGGCATCCTGACGGTCTACGATAACCAGGAGGGCTATGTGGGCGATGCGCAATTGCTGGCCATGCCCAAGGGCGAAAGCCGCATGGCCAGCTTTGCCAGCGACAACAAGGTGACGATACGCAGCGAAGCGACGCCGCAGGAAGTGGTAAGCCAGGTCACTGTGGCCGATGGCGTGCTCAAGGTGACGCAGCGTGCGCGCCTTGATACCACGTATTCGATCACGGGAGCGGCGGATGCGCCGCGCACTGTCATCATTGAACATCCGCGCCGCGCGGGCTGGCGCTTCAGCTCAGATGCGCTGGACAGCAGTACCGCCTCCAGCTATCGCCTGCGCGTTGCATTGACGGCGGGAGCCCGGGCAGAGGTCAAGGCCGAGGAGGAGCAGACCCGCAACGAAACTTTTGCACTGGCCGATGCGGGTCAGGATGATCTGCTCTACTGGTCGGGCGTGGCGGCAGATGCGGGCACGGCAAGTTCATTGGCGCGGCTTGCGCAATTGCGCGCCGGTCTGGCCCAGGCGCAGGCTTCGCTCGACAGGCTGAGCGGGGAGCGCGAGCGCAGTGCGCAGAACCAGGCGCGCATCCGCGACAACCTGGGTTCGGTGCCTGCGCAGAGCGAACTGGCGCAGCGCTATTTGTCCGCATTGGGCAAGGAGGAGGACAGCATCGCCGGCCTGGATGCGGACATCGCCAAGGCGCGCGCGGCACTGGACAGTCAGCATAAAGAGATGGCTGAGTTCATCAGAAAAATGAGCTGAGGCCTGCGGGGATCACGGCAGGTTTTCGCTCAGCACCACGCTGATTTGCGTGGGTTCGACTCCGGCCATGGCGTCGCGCCCGTCGCGCGCGTTGCTGAAGATGCGCACGCTGTTCATGACCGTGGTGTGCAGATTCTGATTGATCAGGGCATCCATGGTGCCATCGATCAGCAGGGCCCGGGTATCCGGCGTCAATCCGTGTCCGACAAAGACCGTGTTCTGATCGCGGCCGGCTTCCTTCAGGGCCTGGGCCACGCCGTCCGAGGCGCCGCCGATGTTGTAGATGCCGACCAGATCCGAGTACTGTTCCAGCAGTTGCCGGGTCTGCCTGTAATTGGTCTGCGCATCGTCATGTCCTTCGCGCAGCCCGATGATCTGCAGCGCAGGAAATTTTTCTTCCAGAATATGCTGAAAGCCCATTTCGCGTTCTTCGTGGCCGCGGTAATAGCGGCTGCCCGCAATCATCGCCACCTTGCCTGCGCGCGCTCCGCTGAAGCGGCCCAGCAGCAGGCCGGCGCTGCGGCCGGCGGCGCGGTTGTCCAGGCCGATATAGGCGATGCGGGCGGAGCGGGACAGGTCGGAGATCAGTGTGATGGTGTGCACATTGCGTTCGGCCAGGGTGTTGACCGCCTCGCGCACCAGCGGATGCTCCAGCGCCATGAAAGCGATGCCGTCGGCCCGCTTGCTTTCGCGCAGCAGGGCATCGGCCAGTCTTTGAGGATTGAAGCCTTCGACGAAACGGCTGCGGCACTGCACATTGAAAGGTTCGAACTGCTCATGCGCCGTGCCCACGCAGTCGCCCAGCATATTCAGAAAGCGGTTGGTGCCGGCGGGCAGCAGAAACACCAGTCGCATGGGTTGCGGGCGCAAGGCCTTGTACAGATCATCCTGCGGCAGATAGCCCAGATCGGCAGCAGCCTTGAGCACGGCCTGCACCGTGACAGGCCGCACGCCCGGGCGGTGATGCAATACGCGGTCGACCGTGGCGGTGGAAACGCCGGCCTGGCGGGCCACTTCCGCAATGCCGGCCTTGCGGGAGACAGGGTCCTGAAAAGCTTGAGGTTTCAGCATATTTACATCAAAAAACATCAAAATTTATGATTGACTGGCATCGATGATATCGTCAAAATCTAGCCCAAACAAGTCTATTATCAAAAACAACACATCAGTTACGATCAAGGAGACATCAAATGCTGAGTCTATTTCGACGTTCGCGCCGTAGCGCCCTGCAGGCTGCCGTGGCGCTGGTACTGGGCGCGGCTCTGCCCATGGCGGTCAGCGCCAAAACCATGGAGTTGCGTTACGGGCACATGAATTCGCCCAACAGCGTCGCGGGCCTGCAGGCCCAGATGTTCGCCGACCTGGTCGAGAAATACACCAATGGCGAGATCAAGATCCGCGTGTATCCATCCTCCCAGTTGGGCAAGATGCAGGAAATGGCCGAAGCCACCTCGACCGGCGCGATTGCCATCTCGCACAATACGGCAGGCGGCACGGGTTCGCTGTATGAACCCTTTGGCGCGCTCGATACGCCATACCTCTATCGCGATGTGGACCACTTGATGAAGGTCACGGCCATCGACTCGCCCGTCATGAAGAAGCTGAACGAAGGCCTGATCGAAGCGGCCGGCGTGCGGGTGCTGTATGCCTATTGTTTCGGCACACGGCAATTGACGGCCAACAAGGCTGTCTATCAGCCGTCCGATCTGGCGGGGCAGAAGATACGCTCGTTGCCGTTTCCGATCTATATGACGGCGGTGGAGGCCCTGGGCGCGGTGCCTGTGCCCGTCGATTGGTCCGAAGTGCCTACGGCGCTGGCCACTGGCCAGGTGTCGGGCCAGGAAAACCCCGTGGACGTGGTGCTCTCGAGCAAGCTGTACGAGGCGCAGTCGCACCTGATGCTGACCGGACACATCATGAATCCGGAAGTGATTGTGATGAACAACCGGGTCTGGAACAAGCTGACCGACTCGCAGCGTGCCGCCATCGAAAAGGCGTCGCTCGAAGTCAGGGAAAAAGCCACCCGCATGGTGGTGGACCAGGAAGCCGATCAGCTGGCCAAGCTCAAGGAGCTGGGCATGAAGGTGATTGGTCCGGAGGACGGCCTGAAGCTTGATCTGTTCAAGGCGAATGCTGCCAAGCTGGTCAAGGAGCGCTTTGCCGGCAAGTATGGCGACCTCTACAAGCAGATTGCGGCAATCAAGTAATACCGTCCATTCGGGCAGGCCGCGCCGCTGGGGCGCGGCGCTTTCAACGGAGTATCCATGTCAACGACTTCACCGTCGCGCGCTCACGCGTTGACGCGCATGCTGCATGCCGTGTGCCGGTTCCTGGAACGGCTGGCGATGTTCATGCTGCTGGCCACGACGTTTCTGGTGGTGCTGCAGGTGGTGGCGCGCAATGTGTTCGAAAAAGGCTTGCCCTGGGCGGAAGAGCTGGCCAGGTATGGCGGGCTGGGCATTGTGTTTCTGGCCATTCCTTTGCTGCTGATGCATGACCGGCATATATCGGTCGACATTATCAGCGCCCGTGTGCACGGCGCGGCCGGGCGCGTGTTGCGCGTACTCAACGAAGTGATTGTGCTGTTGTTCTGTGGACTCTTTCTGTTTGGCGGCTATGAGTTTTTGCTGCGGGCCGGGCGCTTCACCACGCCGGCGCTGTCCATGCCCAATCTGTTTTTCTATCTTCCGACCATGGTGGGCATGGTGATGTTCGCCGCAGTGTCCATGCTGCGTTTGTGCCGGGTGCTGGCCGGACAACCGGCCGCCTATGCGCCGCCGGTACATAAAGAGGAAGTCTGCGCGCCATGATGAGTCTTTCCATATTGGTGCTGTTCCTGGTCATCATGCTGATGGGAACGCCTATTGCCATTTCCATGGGCGTATCGGCCGGTCTGGTGCTGTGGTGGTTCGACATGCCCATGTCGGTGCTGGCGCAGCGCATGGTCAACTCGCTGGATTCCACGCCGCTGCTGGCAGTGCCCATGTTCATTTTCGCGGCCAGTCTGTTCAATGCCTCGGGCATTACCGAACACCTGTTTCATCTGGTGCGCCTGATCGTCGGTCGCATACGGGGCGGCCTGGGTCACGTCTCGGTACTGACCAGCCTGATTTTTTCGGGCATGTCCGGCGCCGCGCTGGCCGATATCGGCGCCTTGGGCGGCACGCAGATGCGCCTGATGCGCGAGCAGGGGTACAAGGACGAATTCGCCGCCGGCATCACGATGGCAGCGGCAACGATAGGGCCTATCTTCCCGCCCAGCATTCCGCTCATCATCTTCGCCTCGGCGGCAGAGGTGTCCGCGGTCAAGCTGTTGCTGGCCGGTGTGATTCCGGGCCTGATCATCACCGTGTTGCTGCTGGTGCAGATCGCGGTCATGGCGCGCATGCAGAACCTGCCGCGCGATTCCATCAAGACCAGTCTGGCAGCCGTCGGGCGTCAGGCCGTGATCGCCTTTCCGGCGCTGTGCGCGCCGCTGGTGTTGATCGGTGGCCTGGTCAGTGGCCTGTTCGGTCCTACGGAAGTGGCCGGCATCACGGTGCTTTATGCGCTGTTCCTGGGCTTTGTCGTCTATCGAAGGCTGACCTGGCGACTGGTGGCGGATGCGGCGCGCGAGACGGTGCATTCCACGGCCAGCGTCCTGTTCATCGTGGGCGCGGCCGCGCTGTTTGCCTGGGTGCTGACCATAGACCAGGTGCCTATGCTGGCTACGCAGTTTCTGCTCAAGCTTTCCGACAATCCCATTGTCCTGCTCATGATCGTCAACGTGCTGTTGCTGGTCGTGGGGATGTTCATGGAGTCCATCGCGGCCATTCTGATCCTGGCGCCCATCCTGACGCCCGCATTGCTGGCCGCAGGCGTGGACCCGGTCCAGTTGGGCGTGGTTGTGGTGCTGAACCTGATGATCGGTTTGCTGACGCCGCCGGTGGGCATGAGCCTGTACATGGTCAGCATCGTGGCCAAGATGCCGCTGCATCGCGTGGTCGCCGGGGTGATGCCGTTCTTTATCCCCCTTGTTGTGGCTTTGCTGGTCATCACACTGGTGCCTGCCGTATCGCTCTGGCTGCCCAATCTGTTCATACATTAGCCCTGATGCGCCCGCCCGCCTGGCGCGGGATACGCATCGATGCACGAAACGCCCGCCTGCAGGCATTCCTGGATGCATGGGTCCGTATTGCCCGGAGCCATGCCTGATTGCAGATTTTTTTGGAGCAAAGAAAAAATGAGTCGCTTTTTCGGTG
The DNA here is from genome assembly GCA_048270225.1 of Pusillimonas sp. Classification (GTDB taxonomy): domain Bacteria; phylum Pseudomonadota; class Gammaproteobacteria; order Burkholderiales; family Burkholderiaceae_B; genus Allopusillimonas. The sequence goes on from JBLWTG010000001.1 coordinate 240,372, forward strand.
AGATCCGCCAGCTTGGTTATGTCGTCAAAGACATTGAGGCCGCCATGGAGTACTGGAGCAGCACGCTGGGCGTGGGTCCCTGGTATTACAACCCGCAGGTGCCGATACGCAATTACACCTACGAAGGACAATCCTACGCACCTCACAATTCGGTGGCGCTGGCCAATTCGGGCGACGTCCAGGTCGAGCTCATCCAGACCCGCAACGACGTGCCTTCCATGTACCGCGATTTTCTGCAGGCGGGCAACACCGGCCTGCAGCACGTGGCCTACTGGACGCAAAACTATGATGCCGATCTGGAACGCCTGCTCAAGCAGGGGTTCAGGCCTGTCATGGGCGGCGAGGTCGGCGAGAACGGCAGGTTCATCTATTTCGACACGGAATATCATCCGGGCACCGTCATTGAGCTGTCGGAAGTGGCCGGGCCCAAGGGCAAGCTGTTTGACATGATCCGCGCCGCCTCGCTGGACTGGGACGGCACTGATCCGGTGCGCCCCTTTCCTGACCTGAACGCGCTGTAAGCCATGAATGCCGATCGTTTTTACGCAACCTATCTGATCGAAACGCCGCTCGATTGTGCCCAGGTGGCCGAGGTCATGGCAGGCGAGCAATCCTGCGGGACGTTTGCGCGGGTGCACGGCGAAACCGACGACTTGCGGGCGCGTGCGCGAGCCGTGGTCGAGCAGATCGACGAAATGGAGTCGGTGAGCGCACCTTCGCTGTCCAATGCCTGGCTTGCCCGCAAGGGTGTGGCAGGCCCCTGGAAACGTGCGCGTGTGCGCCTGTCTTTTCCCGTCGGCAATGTCGGCGCCAATCTGGGCACGCTGGCTGCCACGGTGGCCGGCAATCTGTACGATCTGGGCGAAGTCACCGGGCTGCGCCTGGAGTCCTTGCAACTGTCGTCCGACTATCGACGCCGCTTTGATCTGCCCAGGCAGGGGATAGCCGGTACCCGCGCCTCGACAGGTGTTGCGCGCGGACCGCTGCTGGGCACCATCATCAAGCCCAACGTCGGTCTGTCGTCGGCGCAGACGGCCGAACTGGTGCGCCAGCTCTGCGAGGCAGGCGTGGATTTCATCAAGGATGATGAGGTGTGCGCCGATCCCGTCCATGCGCCGCTGGCCGAACGCATACCCGCCGTCATGGCCGTGCTGCGCGCCCATCGCGAGCGCAGTGGCAAACAGGTGATGATGGCTTTCAATATTACGGACGAGACCGATGCCATGCGCCGTCACGCCGATCTGGTCGAGCGCGAAGGCGGCACATGCGTGATGGCCAGCCTGAATGCCTGCGGTTACTCGGCCATGCAGTCTTTGCGCCGCAGCACGCCGCTTGCCGTGCATGGTCATCGCAATGGCTACGGTGCGTTATCGCGTCATCCCTTGCTGGGGATCTCGTTTCAGGCCTATCAGACCTTGTGGCGGCTGACCGGGGTAGACCATATGCATGTGCACGGTCTGCAAGGCAAGTTTTCGCAGTCGGACGATGAAGTCATTGAATCCGCACACGACTGCCTGACGCCGCTGACACCGGACCTGGACGATCGCGTCATGCCGGCCTTCTCGTCCGGCCAGTGGGCCGGGACGGTGCAGGCGACCTTCGATGCCGTGGGCGGCGAGGATTTGCTGTTCATGTCGGGCGGCGGCATTCTTGCACATCCCGATGGCCCCGGTGCAGGCGTTCAGAGCTTGCGCCAGGCCTGGGAGGCTGCGCGTGAAGGCGTCGCGCTGGCGGATTTCGCACGCGAGGCTCCCGCGCTGCATCGCGCGCTGGAGTTTTTTGGTGGTCGCTGAACCGCGCCTGCCGGCGCCCAAGCTGGCCTTCTATGCGGATGATTTCACAGGTGCGACGGATACGCTGGCGACGGTCGCCAGGGCAGGGCTGCGTGCGCTGCTGTTCCTGCGCCCGCCCACCGATGCGCAGCGTCAGGCGGCCGGCCCGCTGGACTGCCTGGGCATTGCCGGCACTTCCCGCTCATTGCGAGCCGAAGCGCAGGCGCAGGAACTGGGCGCTGCCGCCGACTATCTGGCGACGCTGCGCGCGCCCGTGACGCACTACAAGACGTGCTCGACGTTCGACAGCGCGCCTGAGATCGGCAGCATTGGCCATGCAGTCGGCATTCTGCGCCAGAGGTTGAATGTCTCCGGTTTTGTGCCGGTGATAGGCGGACAGCCGAATCTGGGACGCTACTGTCTGTTCGGCCATCTGTTTGCGGCCTTCCAGACGGGGGGCGTGGCCTATCGGCTGGATCGCCATCCCACCATGCGCCAGCATCCCGTGACGCCCATGTGCGAATCCGACCTGCGTCTGCATCTGGCCGCCCAAGGCATGCGGCGCATGTCGGCCATTGCCTATCCCAGTTACGCCGATGCGCCCGACGTGCTCGATGCGCTGGTCGATGAGGCCATTGCGGCAGGACCGGACGGGGTGCTGTTTGATGTGGGACAGGCCTCGCATCTGCCGGTGCTGGGCCGCATTCTGTGGCAGCGCGCCTGCCGCGAACCGCTGCTTGCGGTCGGAGCCAGCAGCGTGGCGCAGGCGTTGCTGTGCCATTGGGCCGGGGCATCTGCGATGCCTGCCGCCGCAGAGCCATCAGTCGCGTCGGGCAGCTCAGGGTCTTCCGGCCCCGTGCTGGTATTGTCGGGCAGCATGTCGCCGTTGACTGCGGCCCAGATCGCTGCCGCCGATGCCTATCTGAAGATTCCTTTGCAGGTAGACGCCTTGCTGGGCCGCGATCCGGCGGCGCAGGCGCGCGCCGAGCAGGAGATTGTGTCGGCGTTGAGGACGGGGCGGGATGTTCTGGCTTATGTCTGCCCGCCGGATGATAGCGCAGGACGCGCAGCGCCACCGTCGTTGCCGCAGAGCGCATACTCGCCGGCTCAGGCTGCCAGCGATCCCGCGTTGCTTGCGCGGGCCTGCGGTGATCTGCTGGCGCGGATTCTGGAACAGGTCCGGCCCGCGTGCGTCGGCGTGGCAGGCGGCGATACCTCCAGTCATGCAGTGCGCGCGCTGGATGTCTGGGGACTGTCTTATGTGGGGCAGATCGACCATGGCGCGGCCTTGTGTCGCATGCATGCCGACGCCCCGCATTTGTCAGGCCTGGACATCATGCTCAAGGGCGGACAGATGGGCGGCGAGGATATCTTCGAGAGACTGCGTACGCTGGCCTGACGTCAGCCCGACTCAGCGCGCGGCTGGCTTCTTGCCTTCGGGCCAGTAATGGTCGTCGTTGTAAATGCGTCCGCCGAAAATCGCCGTGCCGATGCGCACTTCGGTCGAGCCTTCTTCGACGGCAATTTCGTAGTCGCCGCTCATGCCCATGGACAGCCGCTCCATCTCTATGCCTGAAATGGCTTCGTCCCGCATGCGGTCACGCAGCACGCGCAGGGTCCGAAAGCATGCCCGCACCGCATCCTGATCGGGCAGGTTGATGGCCAGTGTCATCAGGCCCCTGATGCGCAGGGTGGGCATGTCGCGCGCAACCTGGCGCAGAAACTGGGGCAGGTCTTCGGGAGGCAGGCCGTATTTGGTGGGCTCGGTCGAGGTCTTGATCTGCACCAGTGCGTCGATGGCGCGGCCTTCCTGCTGCAGCCGGCGATCCAGCGCGATGGCGAGGTCGATGCGGTCCAGAGACTGGATTTCCGATGCCATCCGTGCGACGTCCTTGGCCTTGTTGGTCTGCAGATGACCTATCATGACCCAGTCTATGCCGCAGTCGGCCAGAGGCTCGAATTTGCTGCGGATTTCCTGGGCCTTGTTCTCGCCCAGCCGGTGCACGCCTGCCGCAACCGCTTCCCGTATGGCTGCTTCGCCAAAGGTTTTGCTGACAGGCAGCAGCGAGACCGAGCCGGCTGCCCGTCCGCTGCGCCCGGCGGCGGCGTCAATGTGTTGTCGGATCAGTTGCAGGCGTGTGGCGATGGAGTCCATGTTGCAGAGCGTCCAGTGTGGTGAAATCGTCAATCCGGATGTTATAGCGCGTCTTTGAGCTGCGCCATGATCTCAAAGGAACGCAGGCGCGCCGCATGTTCATACATGTTGCAGGTGATCATGAGTTCATCGGCGCCGGTGCGCGCAATGAATGCCTTGACCTGGTCTTCGATGGCTGGCGCTGCGCCAATGGCCGAACAGGCCAGCACATGATCGAGCAGGTCCTGGGCTTGCGGGCCGAGCTGTGCCAGATAGCCTTCGCGCGGCGGCGGCAGCTTGCCTGGGCGACCACTGCGCAGATTCACGAAAGACTGCTGCCAGGATGTGGCCAGATAATGCGCCTGCTCGTCGCTGTCCGCCGCAAAGACATTGAAGCCCAGCATGACGTAAGGCTTTTTCATGCGGGCCGAGGGTTGGAAGGTATCGCGATAGACCTGAATGGCCTGCATCATCTGCTGCGGTGCAAAGTGCGAGGCAAACGCATAGGGCAGTCCCAGCGCCGCGGCCAGTTGCGCGCCGAACAGACTGGAGCCCAGTATCCAGATGGGTACGTGCAAACCTTTGCCGGGCACTGCGGCGACCTGCTGGCGCGGTGCGTCGGACATGAAATCCATCAGCTCGAGCACGTCCTGCGGAAATTCGTTGGCGTCGGACGTGAGCGTGCGGCGCAGCGCGCGCGAGGTGGCCTGGTCGGAGCCGGGTGCGCGTCCCAGACCCAGGTCGATGCGACCGGGATAGAGGGATTCGAGCGTACCGAACTGCTCGGCAATCACCAGCGGCGAGTGGTTGGGCAGCATGATGCCGCCCGCGCCCACGCGTATGTGGCGGGTGCCGGCAGCGACATGCGAGATCAATATCGAGGTTGCAGCGCTGGCAATGCCCGGCATGCCATGGTGCTCGGCCATCCAGTAGCGGTTATAGCCCCATTGTTCGGCGTGGCGGGCCAGGTCCAGCGTGTTGCGAAAAGAATCGGCGGCGGTGCCGTTTTCGGTGATGGGAGACAGGTCAAGTATCGAGAAGGACGTCATCGCTTGAGTATATGGCTTATGCAGCCCGACGGGCGCGGATGGGTGGGCGGAACCGGCTAGGGAACGCCCGTCCGGCTGCCTATGCGCGCACCAACGACCATTTCCGTAATCCAGTGTACCAGTATGGAAGTATAGGCCTGCTGCGCGGTTTTCTCTGAAAGCGCATGGTCGGCGTCATCGACGACGCGATGGGTCAGCGAATGGGAATGCTGGAATGCCGCGCGATAGTTCATGATGGTGGTGTGGGGCACCAGGTGATCGTGCTGCGACTCGACGATCAGCACATCGCCGGTGAAGGCGGCGCATGCCGCCAGGGCGCGGTTGTCCTGCGGCGCGACGGGCATGCGCCGGTACTGGGCAAGATCGTCGCGATCGAGTTGCCGCTTTGGCATATCCCATTGCTCGTCCCGGTATAGCGAGGGTACGCGCAATGACAGCCACTTCACCGGCCGCAGCGTGGTCAGGATGGTGGACAGGTAGGCGCCGTAGCTGGTGCCCACCACGGCGATGGCATGGGTGTCGATGGCAGGATGCTGCGCCAGTTTGTCGTAGGCGCACACGATGTCATGCAGATTCTCGGCGCGGGTGACCGTCTTCTGGCGCGCTGAGCCTTTTTCGTGGCCGCGCAGGTCGAACGTCAGGCAGACGCAGCCCAACCCTGCAATGCCGCGTGCGCGATCCAGGTCTCGCTGCTGGCTGCCTCCCCAGCCGTGTACGAACAGCACGCCGGGTACTTTGGATTCCGGGGCGAGAAATGTGCCAGCCAGACGCTCGTCTTCGATGAGTAGTTCAATCTGTGTGCTGCTTGTCGCCATATGCTATGCCGTCGTGGTTGTTGGATTTCCATTGCCGGCGCGCGGCGGTGCGTCGGGTGCCGCTGCATGGTCACGCGGCCTGCCATAAGGGCGTACAGTCACGTACTTGCTCATGGGCCCGACTTCGCTGTCGCTGCCTCGATAAAGACGCTGTGCGTCCGCCGGCTCGGGGGTATTGGTTCCAAACCGCTCCACCGTGGCGGCGTGAACCGCTTCCAGCTGCGGATCGGCGCGGAATGCCTCGATGGCTGCGATTTCGGCCGCGCTGGCGCCGCCTGTCCGCCAGGACTGCTCCAGCACGCCGCAGCATGGTGCGCCGGCCTGATTGCGGCCCAGCGCAATGTCATAGTTGCGTCGCGAAGCCAGCAGGCCAGGGTAGCAGGCCGTGGCCGCGTCGTCGTAGGTTCGCGCCTTGGCGATGGCGACACGGCTGTCTTCGCCCAGCGGCAGCGCCAGCAATCGGTCGAAGTCGCCGGGCACGACGAGCAGCTCGGATCCGCCATAGACCATCTCGCCGCGGTTGTCCGGCGTCAGCGACTGGGTACCGACATAGGTCACCAGTTGATGGCCTACGCGTACCTTGCCCACACTGAATGTCTGGACGTCTTCCAGGTTTTCCTCCAGTACCAGGCCGAACCGGGCAAGGTGATTGGCGTCAAGCCGGGCAATGGCCTCGCGCAGGGCGCCAGGGCTGCTGATCTTGATCTGGCCGCGCCCTGCGGTGGCCAGCACCGGTTTGAGCCGCAGCGGCCCGTGTTCCAGCATGCGCTCGCCCGCACGCTGCGCATCGCGTAGCGAAAAAACCGTGATGCCATCAAGGACGGCCTGGCTGACCAGTCTGCCGAAGGCATGCGACCAGCCGGCAGGCGCGGTGGCATCGGTCCCAAAGAGAGGGTGCGTAATCGCCTTGGTGGGGAGGAAGGCATGCGGGGCGGCGCCGCCGAACAGATCGGCCTCGCTGCGCAGTCCCAGGCGCATGGCGTGATCCTCGCCGATGATGGTGTCCGTGGGCAGCAGGTATATCCGGCCCGGGTAGCGGGCGCCGGATTGATGTGTGCCGCCGAAGTCCATGCCCAGCAGCCGGGCAAGACGACGCCCGAGATCGGCGTGTACGGCGCTTTCGTGCTCCGCTTCCCGCTCCCGGGTGGAATAGACCAGCACCGTGCCGGCGCTGGTCTGATGGCTGCGAAGGACAGGGTTCATGTACTCCCGTCTGACGATGTGCCTGTGTAATTATTTTGCGACTTTTACTTTAGGCAGCGCTTTGAGCTGATCCTTGGTATAGCCGGGCAGTACCAGTTTGTCCTTGGACTGGGTAATTTTGTCATAGGGGATGGCAACATCGCGCGCCCCTACGCCCAGAAAGCCGCCCGCGCCCACGATGAAATAGGCAGCCTGGCCATCGGAAGACAAAACGACGTCGCTGATATCGCCGATTTTTTCGTCTTTTTCGTTGTACACCGATTTGCCCATGATGTTGTCTTTGACGCTCCAGCCCGAAATGGCCTCGGTTTTTTCATCGGGTGTGGGAGGGGCATTTTCAGCGCCGGCGGCTGGTGCAGCAGGCGCTGCAGGTGCACCGGTGGCTGCGCCTGGATCCGTTGCACCCTGAGTGCTGGCCGCGCCAGATGAGTCTGCGGCAGGCGCCGGCTGCGTCTGTGCATAGAGGTTGGAGGCAAACACCATAGGTATTGTGCAGGTGGCAACAGCGATCAGTTTTTTCATTGCTTTCTCCTAAAAATGACACGATGTCATATGCCGGGAGAGCAATTACTGTGCCGCAGCGTGACGACAGGGCGCATCCGGAATGTCCGGCGGCTGGCGGTTGCTGTGGCCGGACAGGCCCGTCCTGTCTGGGCGGGCACGCGGCTTGCTACAGCTGCGATAACCCGGTGTTTCAAGCCGGATATATACCAGAAAGCAGGGGGTTTTATATGAAATCGACTAAACGATGCGCAGCGATGGCAGTAACGGTTGTATTGATGTCCAGTCTGGCAGCCTGTAGCGGCATGTCGCACCAGGGCAAAAGCACAGCAGTAGGCGCTGGCGTTGGTGCGCTCGGCGGTGCTGTGCTGACGGGTGGTAGCGCGCTGGGCACGGTGGGTGGCGCCGCGGTAGGCGGCATCGTCGGCCACGAAGCTGGTAAATAGTACACATGGCCAGGGCATGGCCTGAATAAAAACAGCGATATATCGGTTTTTCAGAAGAGGAGTTTATATGCTTTATACCTTGGCCATCATATTGATTGTTCTTTGGCTGCTGGGGGTGGTGAGCTCGTACACCATAGGCGGGTTTATCCACATCCTGATTGTTGTGGCGATTGTGCTGGTGCTGATTCGCCTGATCAGCGGCCGCGCGCCGTGACCCAGGGCGGGGCAGGCGGCTATCAGCCGCTTGCTCGCCCGTTATGGACGTTTGTTGCGCTTTTATTGCAAGTTATTGATGTGCCTGGGTAATTTGGAGTAGTTCCCATTTTATCCGACCACTTGTCCACAGATGCGGTGGATAACTGGTGGTGGGTTTTGCTGTTTGCTGTATCCAGGGCATGACCGTCTTGCGTACAATCCTTGTCTCTGTTCTGTTTTCTCTGACAGGTAATCATGCACGACTACTTTGCCGATTTTTCAGCATTTATTCCCTCCATCGAACTGCTCGCCATGAATCTCGTGGTCACGATTCTTATCCTCGGGATAGGGTGGTGGCTCTCATCGGCAGTAGGCCGCACCCTGCGCAAGGCCGCCTCCCGATCGGCGCGCGTGGATCCCACTATTGTTCCCATGGTCTACACCGTTACGGTGTGGGCAATACGTATTTTCGTCATTCTGGCGGTACTCGCCCGCCTCGGTGTGCAGACGGCCAGCATCATCGCCGTGCTTGGCGCCGCCGGCCTGGCGGTAGGCCTGGCGCTGCAGGGCACACTGCAGAACATCGCCGCCGGCATCATGCTGCTCATGCTGCGCCCCTTGCGCGCCGGCGAGTACATCTCGGTGGTAGGCAAGGGCGATGGCACGGTGGCCGAAGTCGGCCTTTTTCTCACCCGCCTGATTCAGTTCGACGGGGTCCATCTCACCTTGCCCAACAGCGCGGTGTGGGGCAACCCCATCATCAACTACAGCCGCAACGCCACGCGACGGCTGGACGTTGAGGTGGCGGTGCGCTACGACGATGATCTCGAGCTGGCCCTGCGCGAGCTGGGCGCGCTCGTCAATGCGAACGCCGACGTGCTGCCTGATCCTGCGCCACAGGTCATGGTCACGCAATACAAGGAAAGCACCGCCATGGTCAATATGCGGGTGTGGGTGCCGGCGGGCAAATACTGGGACGTGCGCTTCGACCTGTACCGCAATGGGGTGCAGACGCTGGCGCGGGCCGGCCTCAAGCTGCCGCTGCCGGTGCGCGAAGTTCAGACCCGAAATATGTCCGAGTTGCCGGCTCCGGCCGAAGCCCGGGCGGACCGCGCAGCAGGCGCGCCCGACGGCAACGACGCATAAGGCTGCCTGGCCTGGTCGCTGCGTTCAACTGTGATTGGCCAGGCCTTTGAGCTCTTCCTGAATCAGGGCTGCAATCTCGCGCTGGCGCACTGCCGGCATGCGCTCGGTGATGGCGGTCACGCTGATGGCCAGGAAAGGCTGCCCCTTGGCATCGCATAGTGCGCAGCCCACGCCCAATGCGCCGCGCACGGCGTAGTTTCCCACCACAGAATAGCCCCGTGTACGCGTATTGCTGACCAGCTGCCGCATGTCGCGCGGGCTCATTCCGCCATACAGCTCCAGCTGGCCACTGTTTTGCGCAATGATGTCGTCTATCGTCTTGTCATCCAGGCGCGCCAGCAGCGCCATACCTCCCGAACCTACGCCTAGCGGTTGGCGCTTGCCGGCATAGGTCGCCAGGATCTGCACCGGGTAGGGGCCGATTTCGCGCCACAGGCTCAAGGACTCATGACCATCGCGCACAACCAGGAATACCGCATCGCCCGTGGCGGCGGCCAGCCTGCACATGGCGGGATAGGCCAGTTGCACCCGGGGGTCCTGTTCGCTGTCGCCGGCCACGGCAAGCGGCTGGCAGGCCGTATAGCGCTTGGTGCCAACAACGTTGCGGACGAATCCGCTTTCCGTCAGGGCGGCAAGCAGGCGATAGATGGTGGGGCGCTGCAGCCCTGTTGCGCGCGCCAGGGCGGTGATGGTCAGGCCGGCGCCCGGATTTTCCTGGAGCGCACGCAGCACCAGCAGGCCGCGCCTGAGGGTGCGTGGTCCGGGATCTCCCTCATTGGAGGTTAAAGTGTCCACAGCGCGTACGTAATAGTTTGAGATGAGTAGAATTTATCAGAAAATCTACGCCTTGTTTATATAACTGTCCAAAAGACGGACACTGGCCTCTCAGGCTCAACACACCAGGAGGAAGACATCATGTTGACGAAATTCACACTCAATGCCCGTGCTCGGGCGCTGGCCGCAGGCCTTGTCGCGACGGCTGCCATGGCGATGTCATCGGCCGCGATGGCGGCCTATCCGGACAAGCCCATCCGCCTCATTGTCGGTTTTTCGGCAGGCGGCACCACGGACGTCGTGGCGCGGATTATCGGCAAGGAAATGGGCGATACATTGGGCCAGCCGGTAGTGGTGGAAAATCGCCCCGGCGCCGGCAGCAATATCGCGGCCAGCGCGGTGGCGCGGTCCAAGCCCGACGGCTATACGCTTTATATGGTGGCAGTCACCAGCACGATCAACCAGACGCTGTACAAGCATCTGGATTTCAACATTGTCGATGACTTCAGCCCTGTCGCCCTGGCTGTGCGCGTGCCCAATGTGCTGGTGGTCAATCCCAATGTGCCCGCCAAGAGTGTGAAGGAACTGGTCGACTACGCCAAGGCCAATCCGGGCAAACTCAATTTCGCTTCGTCGGGTAGCGGCACGTCCATTCACATGGCCGGCGAGCTGTTCAAGCAGTTGGCCCACATCGACGTCACCCATATCCCCTACAAAGGCAGCTCGCCCGCTACGACAGACCTGATCGGCGGGCAGGTGGATTTCATGTTCGACAATATGCCGTCGTCCTGGCCGCATGTGGAAGCAGGCAAGCTGCGCGCACTGGCCGTCACGACGGCAGACCGCTCCAAGACGGCGCCGGATCTGCCCACCATGCAGGAGTCAGGCTTCCCCGAGTTCGATGTGTCGTCCTGGTTTGGCGTGCTTGCTCCCAAGGGTACGCCTGTCGAAGCCGTCGACAAGCTCAACAAGGCGATACGCGAAGCCCTGGCCAAGCCCGAGGTGCAAGCCAGGTTTGAAGATCTCGGCGCTGTCCCGGCCGACACAACGCCTGCGCAGTTCGGCGACTTCATCAAGTCCGAAGTCAATAGCTGGGCCAAGGTTGTCAAGGCTTCCGGCGCGACGGTAGACTGATCGCGCGGGGCGGGCCCGGCAGGCTAGCTGCCGGTTTTGCCCGCCGCCTTGATCATTGCCGTACACAGACCGCGCAGCATATCGACCTCGTCATGGGTCAGTGCGTTGCGGCCGAACATATGCCGCATGCGCGGCATAAGTTTTTTGGGATGCGCTGGATCAAGAAAGCCCACATCGGTGATGGCTTGTTCCCAATGCGTCATGAGGGCCTGGATTTTTTCGTTGGTCGCAGGCTCCAGGCCCGCGTCGGGCCGTCCTTCGGTCGAAGGCATGAGCGGCAGGCCGGCTGCGCTGGCCAGCGCATAGCGCATCTCCCATGCGGCCAGCTGCAATGCCTGGGCGACATTGAGCGAACTGTATTCCGGATTGGCGGGAATATGGCAGATGCGCTGGCACAGTGCGATATCTTCGTTGGTGAGCCCCGAACGTTCGGTGCCCAGCACAACGGCAACCCGCGCATGGTCCGACTGCTGCAGGTGCTGGCAACTGATGTCTGCCGCCACCCGGATATCACAGGGGGGCGGCCCCAGCAGGCGCGCCCGCGCCGTCATGGCAAAGGCCAGCGTCACTGGCGCCAGGGCCGCTTCAAGCGTGGGAAAAATCTGGACCGAGGCCAGCACATCGCCGGCGCCGCTGGCCAGCGAGTGCGCCTCGGGCTGATCCAGCACGTCGGCAAAACGCGGCGCAACCAGGCACAGGTCGTGAAAACCCATGGTCTTGATGGCGCGGGCCGCTGCACCCACATTTCCGGGGTGGCTGGGGTGGACCATGATGAATCGCACCTGCCCGAAAGCCGCAGCAGAGGGGGCTATAGGGGGTGTTTCGGAGGGAATGGTCGGAGTCATTTAAAATAGGTGGTTTACAGTGTCCGGAATCGCCTTGCCAGGCTGTTCCGACACTACAGTTCTTGCTAAATACGGAAACCTATGCACCCGATGCTCAATACCGCCATCAAGGCGGCTCGCCGTGCCGGCGCCATTATCAATCGCGCCAGCCTCGACCTAGAACGCCTGCAGGTGGCGCGCAAAGGGCCTAAGGATTATGTCACGGAAGTGGATCACGCTGCAGAAGAAGCCATCATCGACATCCTGCGCACCGCGTATCCCGATCACGGTTTTCTGGGCGAAGAGTCCGGTACTCATCTGGCCGCCGGCCAGGAAGAGGGCGGACAGGCGGAGTTCCAGTGGATTATCGACCCGCTGGACGGCACCACCAACTTCATTCATGGCGTGCCTATTTATGCAGTGTCCATTGCGCTGGCCCAGCGCGGCCAGATTACGCAGGCGGTGATCTATGATCCGGCCCGCAATGAGCTGTTCACGGCCAGCCGGGGAGGCGGCGCCTTTCTGAACGACCGCCGTGTGCGGGTTTCCGGGCGCCTGCGCTATCACGATGCCTTGCTGGGTGCGCATCTGCCGCGTTCGGTTGTGGGCAGCATCGGCACCCGCTTCGAGAAAGTCATGTCCGAATGCGCCGCCGCCAGAAGGCTGGGTTCCACGGTGCTGGACCTTGCCTACGTTGCAACAGGACGCCTGGATGGTTTCTGCGGCTATAACCTCAAGCCCTGGGACATGGCCGCGGGCGGACTGCTGGTGCTCGAGGCCGGCGGCCTGATCGCCGACTTCGAGGGCGAGCAGGGCTGGCTCAAGAGCGGCAGCCTGCTGGCCGCCACCCCCAAGATCTTCCCGCAAATGCTGGGCCATCTGCAAAGCTGATGCCTGCTGACGGAGCCATCTGATGGAGTGGGTGCTCGATCCCTCTGCCTGGGTGGGGCTGCTTACCCTGGTGATTCTCGAAATCGTCCTTGGGATAGACAACCTCATCTTTATCGCCATCCTGGTCGACAAGCTCCCGCCGGCCATGCGCGACCGGGCCCGGATCACCGGCCTGTCGCTGGCGCTGCTGATGCGGCTTGGGCTGCTGTCGGTCATGTCATGGCTGATCAAGCTGACGGCTCCGCTGTTTTCCGTGGGGCCGTTGTCGTTTTCGGGACGCGACCTGATTCTTATCGTCGGCGGCTTTTTCCTGCTGCTAAAGGGCACGCTGGAGCTGCACGAGCGGGTGGAGGGACGCGCCCAGCATGGGGACGGCTCGCGCGTGCACCTTGGATTCTGGGTGATCGTTACCCAGATCGTGATTCTGGACGCCGTATTTTCGCTGGACGCCGTCATCACCGCCGTGGGCATGGTCGATCATCTGGCCATCATGATGATGGCCGTCACGATCGCCATCGGCCTGATGCTGGTGGCCTCCAAGCCGCTTACCCGCTTTGTCAACTCGCATCCCACGGTCGTCATCCTGTGCCTGGGCTTTCTGCTGACCATCGGCTTTTCGCTGCTGGCCGAAGGCTTCGGGTTTCCGGTGCCCAAGGGCTATCTATACGCGGCCATTACCTTTTCGGTGCTGATCGAAGTCCTCAATCAGATGGCGCGCCGCAATCTGCGCAAGCTGGATGCACGCCGACCCCTGCGCGAACGCACCGCCGAGGGGGTGTTGCGCATGCTGGGCAAGCGGCCTTCGAGCGGCGCCGATCCCCAGGCGCAGGTCTTGGCCGCGCCGGTGCAGGTGTTTGAGGACGAAGAACGATATATGGTCAGCGGCGTGCTGACGCTGGCCGACCGATCCATCCACTCGATCATGACGCCACGGACAGCCGTGTCGTGGATAGACCTGGACGATCCGCCCGAAACGCAGCGCGAACAGATCATCAAGTCTCCCCACAGCTTTTTTCCGGTCTGTCGGGGATCGCTCGACAACATGGTCGGCGTGGGCCGCGCCAAGGAAATGATTGCGGATCTGATTGCCGGCGGGACCATCCGCCTGAACCGCCTGCGCGAGCCCCTGGTCGTGCACGAGTCCATCGGGGTGCTGAGGCTGATGGATACGCTCAAGCGCTCGCGCGGCCAACTGGTGCTGGTGGCCGATGAGTTTGGGGAAATCGAGGGCGTGGTCACGCCCATTGACGTGTTCGAGGCCATTGCCGGCGAATTTCCCGACGAAGACGAAACGCCGGACATCACCATAGAAGACGAAAACCGCTGGCGGGTGGACGGCGCTGCCGATCTGCATCATCTGGAGCTGCTGCTCAATACCGATGGGCTGGTGGACGACGATGAAGAATACGCGACACTGGCCGGCTATCTGCTGGAGCGCTTCGGCCATCTGCCGCAACCGGGCGAATGTTGCGAAATGAAGCATAACCGGGATGTTTTCCGGTTTACAGTGTTGCGGCTTGATGGACGTCGCATCGCAACGGTGCAGATAGAACGCCTGCATGTGCAGGATGAAGAACTGGACAACGAAAAACTATGACGGATTCTGCGTGGTACATGTTAAAGGCCCTGTTCCTGGGCCTGATGGAAGGTTTTACCGAGTTTATTCCGGTATCGAGCACAGCGCATTTGCTGTTGATCGGCGACTGGATCAATTTTTCATCCGGCAATGACAAGGTGTTCGAGGTTGTGATCCAGTTCGGGTCCATCCTGGCTGTCATGTGGATTTTCAGGGCGCGGCTTTGGCAACTGATAGGCGGCACTTTGCGGGGCGAGCGCAGCGAGGTGTTGTTCACCCGCAACCTGTTGATCGCCTTTCTGCCGGCTGCGGTCATCGGCGCGCTCACCATCAAGTACATCAAGGCGATGTTTCACAATCCCGCCATCTTCGTGGTCACGCTGATCGTGGGCGGCCTCATCATGCTGTGGGTTGAGCGCAAGCCGCAATACGCCAAGCACACCGCGGATGCGTCGCTTCATGCGGAGGGCGAGGACAGTGTCGCCAGCCAGCACGTCAGCTCCCGCACGCTTGAGGAAATCACCTGGCGGCAGGCGCTGGTGGTGGGGTTTGCGCAATGCCTGGCCATGGTGCCGGGTACCTCGCGTTCGGGCGCCACCATCATCAGCGGCATGATGGCCGGCATACAGCGCAAGACGGCGACGGAGTTCTCGTTTTTTCTGGCAATGCCTACCATGCTGGCCGCCACGGTCTACGACCTGTACCGTAGCGCCGATGCGCTGAACGAAACGCAGGTAACGGCGATTGTGGTGGGTTTTGTGGCGGCATTCCTCAGCGCGCTGCTGGTGGTGCGGGCCGTGCTTCGCTTTGTGTCGCGGCGCACCTATCGTCCGTTTGCCTGGTATCGCATCGGCCTGGGTATTGTCGTGGCTGTCTGGCTGCTCAGCCGTTGATGACGGGCTTGCCCGGCTCCTGCCATTGATGCAGCCGGGGGCCGCTGGCATCTAGCGACAGCCAGCCTCCGCGCGGAACATCGGCGTGGTCATGATCCCAGTCGGGTAAGACGATGCGGGAGCAGGCCTGGCCGGCGATGGTCAGGCGATGAACCGCCGGCCGGTGCGTATGGCCATGGACCATGATGCGCGCACCGCTGCATTCAAACGCGTGCGCAATGGCTTGCGGGCTGACATCCATGATCTGCGCTGATTTGTACTGGTTTGAGGCCCTGCTGCGGGCGCGGGCGTAATTCGCGACCCAGCGCCGCGCGCTCAGGCTGAGCGCCATGAATATCCACTGAATCGTGGGCTGGCGGACAAACCGGCGGAAACGCTGGTAGCCTGGGTCGCCGGTGCAGTATTCGTCGCCATGAGAGAGCAGGATGGCTCCGGCATCGGTGTCCAGGATGACAGGTTCGGGCAGCATGCGTGCGCCGACCGCCCTGGCAAAGTCATTGCCCAGCAGAAAGTCCCGGTTGCCCCTGCCCAGCCACAAGGGCAGGCGGGCGGAGACTTGCCTGAGCTTGTCCAGTGCGGCAGACAGCCACGCGGGCGGCGACTGCAGCGCGAAGTCGTCGCCTATCCATGCGTCGAAGATATCGCCGCATAAAATCAAGGCATCCGCCTTGGCGCATGCCTCGTCCAGAAACTCGTAAAAGGCCAGGGCGGTGGCGGGTACGTCGGGCCCCAGATGAATGTCCGAGGCGATCCATACCGTGCCTGCCAGCGCCAGGCGGTCAGGCTTATTCGACAACCGTCGCCTTTTCGATCACGACGTCCTCAACCGGGACGTCCTGGTGAAAGCCTTTGCTGCCGGTCTTGACGCTCTTGATCTTGTCGACGACGTCAGTGCCTTCGACGACTTTGCCGAACACGGCATAGCCCCAGCCGTTAGGCGTGGGCGAGGTGAAGTTGAGGAAATCGTTGTCCGCAATATTGATGAAGAACTGTGCCGTGGCCGAGTGCGGGTCCGAAGTGCGGGCCATGGCCAGGGTGTAGCGGTCGTTTTTCAGGCCGTTGTTGGCTTCGTTTTCGATGGGCGCGTGGGTTTGTTTCTGCTTCATGCCGGGTTCGAAGCCGCCGCCCTGGATCATGAAGTTGTTGATGACGCGATGGAAGATCGTGCCGTCGTAAAAACCTTCCTTGACGTAGCGCAGAAAGTTTTCAACGGTTTTGGGCGCTTTTTCGGCGTCCAGCTCGATCAGGATGTCTCCCTGGTTGGTTTGCAGGCTTACGCGAGGAGAAGTGCTCATGGATTTACCTTGGTTGGAGGTTGAGGAGGCCGCCTGCGCAGCGCTGCCCAGGCTCAGGGCCAGCGAGGCTGCGCAAACAAGGCTGAAGGCACGCACGGGCTGTGCAAGTGCGCGAAAGGAAAAATTCAGTGGATTCATGGCTGTGCGTGATCTGACGTGATAAGGAGAAGGAGGGCGGTGTCAGCGCTTGAGGAGCTGGGCAGTGCCCAGGGCCCGTGCCTTGGCGCCGCTGGCGCCGTGCGTGGCGGCCCTCGAAAACGATTGCTCGGCCAGCATGAGCTGGACTTCGCCCATGTTCTGCCGGGCCACGGCGTAGTCCGGTGCAGCGGCAAGCGCCATCTGCAGGGCGTCGCGCGCCATCTCGACCTTGCCCTGGCGGACATACTCTGCCGCCAGGTTGTTCCAGGGCTCGGGCAATTCGGGAAAGCGCGTGGTCATGTCCAGGTACATGCTGATGGCTTCATTGTGGCGGCCCAGTGCCGACAGGGCCCGTCCGTGCAGAAACATCAGTTGCACGTCTGTGCCGATGCTGTTTGCATCGGCCAGTTGGATTTCGCGCTTCTGGATGATGTCCAGCGCCGCCTGACTGTCTCCCTGGTCGAGCATGGCGCTGATGCGGTTGGTGATATCGGACGCGCTCAAGGGGACGCTGGTGTCGATGTTGGGTGTCAAGGCTTCCAGCAGCCGGGCCAGGCCCTTCCAGCCACCTTCCTCTTTGCGAGGGGTGGGGAACAGCTTTTGCTCTTCGGGCCGATAATGCACGACCGTGGCGGCCATGCCGCCGGCGCCCGGGTCGAATGCCGGGCTGTCTGGACCTGCGCCGATCGACGCGTTAAGATCGACATGCGGCACCAGACCGGGGACGGAGGACTGGGCCAGCGCCATCTGCACTGGCAACAGGCCTGACACCAGTGCAATTGTTAGAACATGACAAGAAATTCGTACCACAGGATGTGCGCCTATCTGTAAGTAGGTAGAGGGCTTGCTATACTTATCGACCGCCATTTTAGCCTTGCCTGCAGTCTCGTAGCGAGATTGCAGCGAGCATTCCTTTTTGCCGAGGCTGGCTGCCTTGCATTTACTGATATCTGTTTGATCGCGCATGCTGCACATTTATAACACCCTTTCCCGTAATAAAGAGCCGTTTCAGACCGCTGAGCCGGGCAAGGTGCGCATGTATGTATGCGGGATGACCGTCTATGATTTCTGTCATCTGGGCCATGCACGCATGCTGGTCAGCTTCGATATCGTCCAGCGCTGGCTGCGGATCAGCGGCTACGAAGTCTGCTACGTGCGCAATATTACCGATATCGATGACAAGATCATCCGCAAGTCGGTGCAGACACAACGACGGTTGCAGGAAGTTACCTCTTTCTACATCGATGCCATGCATGCCGACGAACGCGCCCTGGGCGTGCAGGCGCCCGATTTCGAGCCTCGCGCCACCGAGCATGTGGGCGACATGCTGAACATTATCGGGCAGCTCGAGGCAAAGGGCCTGGCCTACCGGTCCGACGACGGCGACGTCAATTTCGCGGTGCGTGACTTTGCCGGCTATGGCAAGCTGTCGGGCCGTTCCCTGGACGACCTGCGCGCAGGCGAACGTGTGGCAGTGTCTTCCAGCAAGCATGATCCACTCGATTTCGTGCTGTGGAAAGCCGCCAAGCCGGACGAGCCGGCCGAGTCAAAATGGGAATCGGCCTATGGGATGGGGCGCCCCGGCTGGCATATCGAGTGCTCGGCCATGAGCAAGGCCTTGCTGGGCTTGCCGCTGGATATCCATGGCGGCGGGCCCGACCTCAAGTTTCCCCATCACGAGAACGAGATCGCCCAGACCGAAGGCGCTTTTGGCGGTACGCTGGCCTCCATCTGGATGCACTGCGGTCTGCTCATGGTCGATGCCGACAAAATGTCCAAGTCGCTGGGTAATTTCCGCACGATACGCGGCACGGTCGCCGATGCGGGGCTGGCCGATGACCAGGCCAGCTACGAGGTGAATCCGCGCGAAGCCGAAATGCTGCGTTTCTTTATTGTGCGCAATCACTACCGCAGCCCGCAGAACTACACGCCGGATAACCTTCTGGATGCGCAGAACGCGCTCGACAGGCTGTACCAGGCCTTGCAGAATGTTCCCCCCGAGCCGGTCCAGGTCGATTGGGCGCATCCCCAGGCACAAGCATTTCGCGCCGCCATGGACGACGACTTCAACACATCGGGCGCGGTGGCCGTGCTGTTCGAGCTGGCTTCCGAAGCAAACCGCGATCGTTCCCCGGCCGCCGCAGGGCTTCTGCGCGCGTTGGGCGGTATGCTGGGCCTGCTGCAGACCGAACCTGCCGTTTATCTGCAGTCTCCCAGCCGTTATCAGCGCGGCGCCGCCGCAGCCGCAACCCTGTCGGTCGAGCAGGTAGAGGCGCTGGTGGCCGAACGCACGGCGGCCAAGCAGGCGCGCGATTTTGGTCGCGCCGATCAGATCCGCGACACGCTCCAGGCTCAGGGTATCGAGCTGGAGGACAAGCCGGGCGGCGTCACCCAGTGGCGTCGGGCCTGAGGCGGGGGGACAATGTCTGACAACCTGGCCCTCGACCAAGAAAAACCCGGCTTCTGGGACGAAGCCTCGGCGCAGCTCATGGGCCGCGACCGTATTCTCAAAAAGCTCATTCCCCGGCATCGCAGCGAATGGCTGGCGCCGACCGGCACTGCGTTCGTGACACTGGCCCGCGCCATTGTGGGACAGCAGATTTCAATCAAGTCCGCCGACGCGATGTGGGAGCGCTTTACCGAGGCCTGCGGCCGCACCCCCTCGCCGCGTTGCGTCATCAATCTGGCCGAGACAGATATCCGGCTGTCCGGCCTGTCCAAGCGCAAGGCGGAATACATCCTCGATCTGGCCGTCCACTTCAACGAAAAAAAGGTCAGGCCCACCGCCTGGCGCACCATGGACGATGAGGCTGTCATTGCCGAACTATGCGCCATTCGCGGCATAGGCCGCTGGACGGCCGAGATGTTTCTTATCTTCAATCTGCAGCGCCCGGACGTCCTGCCGCTGGACGATCTGAGTCTGCTCAAGGCAATTTCGTTACACTATTTCAGTGGCGAACCCGTTTCGCGCTTTGAGGCGCGCGAGGTCGCGCAGGCCTGGGCGCCGTGGCGCACGGTCGCCACCTGGTATCTCTGGCGTAGTCTGGACCCAGCCTGCGTGCGCTACTGACAACGCAATGTCTTCATCAGGAACACAAGCACTTATGCGTAATACATACCTGGAATTCGAACAGCCCCTGGCCGAGCTCGAAAACAAAATCGAGGAATTGCGGTTTGTCCAGACCGATTCCGCAGTCGACATCTCCGAAGAGGTCGGGCGCCTGCAGCAAAAGAACCAGGCGCTGGCCAAAAGCATCTACGCCAAGCTTACGCCATGGCAGACGGCGCTGGTGGCGCGTCATCCGCAGCGTCCCTATACCATGGACTACCTGCGGGAACTGTTCACCGACTATCACGAACTGCACGGCGACCGCATGTATGCCGACGATCAGTCCATCGTGGGCGGCCTGGCGCGCTTTAACGGCATTCCCTGCATGGTGATCGGCCATCAGAAGGGCCGCGACACCAAAGAGCGCGCCATGCGCAATTTCGGCATGCCGCGCCCGGAGGGCTATCGCAAAGCCTTGCGCCTGATGCGTCTGGCCGAAAAATTCAAACTGCCCATCTTCACATTCGTCGACACCCCGGGGGCCTATCCGGGCATCGGGGCCGAAGAGCGCGGGCAGTCCGAAGCCATCGGGCACAATCTGTACGCGATGGCCGAGCTCAAGGTCCCCATTATTGTCACCATCATCGGTGAAGGCGGCTCTGGCGGCGCACTGGCGATTGCCGTGGGCGATGTGGTCATGATGCTGCAGTATTCAACCTACGCCGTCATCTCGCCCGAGGGCTGCGCGTCCATTCTCTGGCGTGCGGCAGACAAGGCGCCTGTCGCAGCCGAGGCGCTGGCGGTCACTGCGCCGCGTCTCAAGGAGCTTGGGCTGATCGATCGCATCGTCAACGAGCCGGTCGGCGGCGCGCACCGCGATCCGGGCATGATGGCGCGTCAGCTCGGCCGCGCCTTGTCCGATTCGCTGCGCCAGGTTTCCAGCATGTCGCCGGAACAGTTGCTGGAGCACCGTTTGCAGCGTCTGATGTCCTACGGTCGTTTCCAGGAAGTGCATTAAGCCATCTTCGCAAGGGCGTAGATGCTTCCCCCGTCATTCTGGCAGGATTTTGGCGCACCGGCCCTGTTGCAGGCCATAGACCGGGCGCTGGATGACTTGCCGGCGCAGCCTGGCCGCATCGGCGTCGGGCTCAGCGGCGGCGCGGATTCGGCCATGCTGGCGGTCCATGCCGCGCGTCTGGCCAGGCTGCGCGGGTTCGAGCTCCATTGCTTTCATGTTCATCACGGGCTGCAGCAGCACGCCGACGCCTGGCAGGATCACGCCCACCAGTTGGCCCGCCTGCTGCAAGTTCCCTGTCATACCCGCTGCGTGCGCATTGATGCCGGCACGGGAGATGGCATGGAGTCGGCCGCGCGCGATGCCCGCTACCAGGCTTTGGCAGTGCTGGCCGGGCAGGCCGGGCTGGCCCATATTCTGCTGGCGCATCATCGCAATGATCAGGCCGAAACCGTGCTGTTGCGTCTGTTGCGCGGCGCGGGGCCCACCGGGCTGGCGGCGATGGCGCCCCTGACCGAAAGACAGGGTATCGCCTACCTGCGTCCCTGGCTGGACATAGACCGCGCCAGGATTCTGCAGCTGGCTCAGGACTTCGCACAACTGAGCGGCTGGGAGCCGGTGCAGGACCCCACCAATACGGATGACCATTACACACGCGCCGCGGTGCGCGAGCGGCTGGCACCTCAGCTTGATGACCGCTGGCCCGGCTGGCAGGGCGTGCTGGCCCGCCACGCCCGACAGAGCGCTCAGGCGCGCGATGTCCTGGACGAGGTCGCCCGCGAGGATTTCTCCGGGCTGGCGCCCTCGGCCGATCACCGCAGTTTTTCGCTGGCAGCCTGGCGCAGTCTGTCTGCCGCGCGCCAGGCGCTGGTGCTGCGCTTCTGGCTCGCCTTGCTGGGATTGCGCATGCCCACTGATGCACGCCTGCAGGATCTGATGCGCCAGTTGCGCGGCTTGCACGCGCTGGGACATGATCGCGGCATGCGCGTCAAGCATGGTCAGTCGTGGATTGTATGCGTGCGTGGCCGGGTCATGATCGAGCCTGGCAAACAGCTTGAGTGAAACACGTTAAAATAATCCGTTTTGCCCATCTGCGTGAGGGGTTGACGGTATTTCAGCGCGGATAGGTGTTTTTGTACCACGTACAACCATTCATGCAGAGTAGAAGATGTCCTTGATTGTTCACAAATACGGCGGCACCTCCATGGGCTCCGTCGAGCGCATCCAGAATGTCGCCCGACGGGTGGCCAAGTGGCAGGCTGCCGGGCACCAGGTGGTCGTGGTTCCATCGGCCATGTCGGGCGAAACCAATCGCCTGCTGGGCCTGGCCAAGGAAATCGCCGCCCAGCCCGATCCGCGCGAGCTTGACATGCTGGCCTCTACCGGCGAGCAGGCCAGCAGTGCGCTGCTGGCCATGGCACTCATGTCGCAAAGCGTGGCGGCCCGCAGCTACACTGGCTGGCAAGTGCCGGTCCGTACCGATTCCTCCTATACCAAGGCACGTATCCGTTCCATCGACGATGCCCGCATCCGGGCCGATCTCGATGCAGGCCGCGTGGTGATCGTCACGGGCTTCCAGGGCATAGACGACGACGGCCACATCACTACGCTGGGCCGCGGCGGTTCCGATACTTCCGCCGTGGCAGTTGCCGCGGCCCTGAAGGCCCACGAATGCCTGATCTTTACCGATGTGGATGGCGTGTACACCACTGATCCGCGCGTCGTGCCCGAGGCGCGTCGCCTGAACGTCATCTCGTTCGAAGAAATGCTCGAGATGGCCTCGCTGGGCTCCAAGGTGCTGCAGATACGCTCAGTGGAGTTCGCGGGCAAGTACCATGTGCCGGTGCGCGTGCTCTCATCCCTGACCGACCCCCTGATTCCGCTCGAAGACGAAATGGCTTCGGGCACCCTGATTACTTTCGAGGAAGACAACAAAATGGAAGCTGCCGTTGTTTCGGGCATTGCCTTCAGTCGCGACGAAGCCAAACTCACCTTGCTGGCTGTTCCCGATACCCCGGGCGTGGCTTACTCCATCCTGGGGCCAGTCGCGGCGGCCAACATCGATATCGACACCATCGTGCAGAACCAGTCGGTGCGCGGAACGACGGATTTCTCCTTTACCGTCAACCGCAACGACTTCGCGCGCACGCTGGATCTGCTCAAGAACCAGATCGGTCCGGCCGTCGGCGCCACCGAGATCGTGCCTGACGACAAGGTCTGCAAGGTGTCTATCGTGGGTATCGGCATGCGCAGCCACGTGGGCGTGGCCAGCCTGATGTTCCGCACGCTGTCGGAAGAGGGCATCAACATCCAGATGATCAGCACCAGCGAGATCAAGACCTCTGTCATCATCAACGACAAGTACATGGAACTCGCAGTGCGCGCCCTGCACAAGGCGTTTGGCCTGGACCAGGAACAGCCGCCCGAGCATGTCTGAGCAGCGCCTGCGCACGCCGCTGCAAGCACTGAATTTCTCATGCTAGAATACCGCTCTTAACTGGAGACGTGGCCGAGTGGTTGAAGGTACTCCCCTGCTAAGGGAGCATACGGCTTATACCCGTATCGAGGGTTCGAATCCCTCCGTCTCCGCCAGTTCTGAAATCGCCGGTGCTCTTTGAGCCCGGCGATTTTTTTGATGTCACTGGCTTTCAGGCCTGCCTTGGTTTCTTTTAGCCTCGGGGCGATACAGGCTACGCCAGAGTCGGTTGATACTGCCAGCGCTCACTCGCTTATATGATTGAATTTGATCGAGGCCGGTGCAATTCCGCCGTTACGAAGCCGGGCATCTATATCCTCTTTTTCGCCAGACGGCGTGTCGACGAGAGGCAGATCGAGTTTTGCGGCCAGTTCCCGCTTTGCCTGCAGGTCACTGGTTATGGTGCCGACCACGAGTGCGACGCCATTGCCGCCATCGATTTTTTCAAAGCTGATTTCCGTTTTCATCTGGCCTCCTGTAGCGCGGGATATCCGCCACACAAACGTACCATAACTTCGATGCGCCTTGGCGATTAACCTCCGCGCGCTTTGATCCGCTGGCGATTCAATTGCAGGGCGTGCGGTGTAGGTTGCCAGTCGTTCCAGAACTCATTCGGAATGTCGGGGAAGTCCTGCCGCTGCATGCCACTAAACGCTGGCTTATATCCACGCCGCTTCATCTCTTGAATCAACTGGGTATGGCGATGCGCAAGGTAGCCCAGCCGCGTATAGAAAAATAATAGATGCCCTTTGCCCAGCGTATAGTCCGAAGGCTGCGTCAGTTTGCCACGAGCGGCGGCTTTTGCCGCCAGGGCGAATACGCGGGGCAGTTCACGATACTCCGCAACCAGGTGAGGGCCGCTTAGTTCTTCGACGGGGACGCAGTTTATCCGTGTCATATTGGCTTTATTGAAAAGCTGAGTTATACCAGTTATCTCACACCGTTCTTCACGGCATTTAACCGCAGGCCTGAGGCTGGTGATTCAGCCGGACCAGGGTGTTGCAGAACCCGGACTCCGCACCGGCCCTGGATGAAACACGTGGCCATTCACCGGTATTCACCAAGATTTACAGTTTTCTTGCCAGGAACCCTTAATTCTGCCATCAATTTTTTCCGCCACAACGTAGCATCCGCATACAAATATATAAATGGACTGGATGTTATGAGCGGATTCATCATAGGCCTGGCGGTAGGCATTGGGCTGGCAGAGGTGGCGTGCCAATTCTTGGCAAACTTCAGCATCGTGGGCGCGATCTGGAAGTCGCTCAGGGGGCAGGGCAAACAATAGCGCTTGCCTGAACGACAAGCCCGCAGCACAGATAAAATTTTGACCACAGAACCCCTGAGGCCGGTATTTATTACATGTACAGCGTTTGTCATCAAGTTGTCCATAGTGTTATGCACATTCTGTGGGGATAACTTGATGCTCTGACGGGTGCGATGCATACTTTTCGCACAGACGCTGCGCGCCAGATGTTTTCCCGTGTGCGGGCGTTGTGGCATGCCGGCAAATGGCGGCGTTAAGCAGATAGTTTGGTGATGTCGCGTATCATGGCACAAGGTATTGCTGACGGCAGGCACGCCGCTTGCCGGCACGTTCCCATAAGTCACCAGGAGTCAAAAGAATGGCCAGTACGACGGTGTCCAGACGCCAGTTCCTGAAAGCCGCAACCATTGCCGGCATTACCACTTACATCGCTCCCTTTGGATCACCCGTGTACGCGGCGCTGTTCGAGCAAAAGCTGCTGACGCCCATGCAATGGGACCCCGCCACCGGACAAGCCAGATACCGTGTTGATGGCATTGCCAAAGTGACAGGCAGCAAGATTTTTGCCCGCGATATCAGGGCGCGGGACCTGCCCAACTGGCCGGACCAGCAAAGCCACGCACTCATCTTGCGCGCGACGCGCGCCGATGCGCTGTATACGGGCTTTGACCTGTCGCGTCTGGGCGAAGACCTGAAACCGGACAAGGTCGTCACGGCCGAAGATCTGCAGCGCGATGGCGTGGCGTTTTCCGATTTCTATGGCGAGGACATGCTGCTGCCGCCAGGCAAGACGCCGGCCTATCTGGGGCATGCCGTGGCCATCCTGATCTTTCACGAGTTTGCGCGGTTCCGCCTGGCCAAGGATGCGCTCAAGTTCCAGGATGATGTCATCGCCTATGGCAGCCATACCGGACCGTTGCAGCGCGATCCCTGGGGCACCTTCCGGTATGTGCGCGTAGGCGGCAAGGATGGTTATGCGGAGGATGTATTCTCCAGCCTCAAGGACGCGCCGGTATTTCCGAGCCAGATGCGCAAGCAGTTGCCGGTATGGCCCGACGGCAAGAACCACGGCAGCCTCGGTGAAGAGGGTATGTACTACGCCGGGCAGATTCGCGACGAATTCAAGCAGCCGCCCGCGGACTGGCTGGTGCTCAACCGCAAATACCAGACCCAGTCAGTCGATACTGCGGCGCTGGAGCCTGACAATGCCAACTGCTGGTACGACCAGAACAGCCAGACCATGCACATGGTGGTGCCGACGCAGTCGCCCAGCGAGGTCGCGGCCACCGCGGCCGGCATGCTGGCCAAGAGCCATTTTGGCGCCAGAACGTTGGTCATGCATCCCTGTTATACCGTAGGCTATGGCTCCAAAGACCATTTCAATATGCCGTTTTATGGTCTGGTGTGTGCCTTGTATTCGGATGGCAAGCCGGTGCGCATCGCCAATGATCGCTATGAGCAGTTCCAGACTTCGCTCAAGCGGCATGCCTTCGATATGGATTATCAGATCGGCGTGGATAGAAACAGCGGCCTGATTCAGTCCTGTGTGGTGGACATGGTGGCCAATGGCGGCGGCCGATGCAATTTTTCGCCCTCGGTCGCGATGGTGGGCGCCACTGCCGCGCAATCCATTTATTACCTGCCCAAGTCAGACATGACGTCCAGGGCGGATGCCACGCGTGCCGTGGATGCGGGCTCGGCGCGAGGCTATGGCACGCTGCAGTCCATGGCCGCCACCGAAATGCTGATGGACGAGCTGGCGCAGGAGCTGGGCCTGGATCCGATAGAGTTCCGGCTCAGGAATGTGCTGAAATCGGGAATGAAGAATACGCAGGGCGCGGTTCCTGCCGGCGCCATCCGTGCCGAGGAAGTGCTCATGAGGGCGCGCACGCACCCGGTCTGGAAAGAACGCGACCGGCGCAAGGCCAACTATGAGGCGGAACATCCCGGCAAGCTCTATGGCGTGGGTTTTGCCTGTGTGCAGAAGGACTTCGGCACAGGGGCCGAGTCTTCGTTTGCCAAGGTGGAAGTATCTCCCGAAGGCAAGATCCTGCTGCGTCACAGCGGCACGGAAATCGGTACGGGCATGAGCACCTCGCAGGCGCTGGCCTGTGCGCGCTGGCTGGGTCGTCCTGCAGACGACATTGGTGTTGCCATCACCGATTGGCCGGATCTGCCCATGATCTCGTCGGGCGATCCCTATCTGATGAGCCAGGAAGATCAGGATCATCTGTCATCCAATCCGGCCTGGACGCCGGCGCTGGCTTCGCCCGCCAGCGCGTCGAACTCTGCGTTCTATTACACGCACACTACGCGGGAAGCTGCGCGCATGATTTTCATGCACGGCTTGTGGCCGGCCGCGCAGGCGGTCTGGAGCAGCGGACCTGGCGGCGGCCAGGCAGCGCCTTACGTTGTGCGGCGCGAAGACGCGCGTTGGGAAAAAGGCATGTTGACCGCCAATGGCATGCAGCCATTGAGCCTGGCGCAGCTGGCCCGCAAGGCCCACGACATGGGGCTGGTGGTCGGCGCGGTGGTGCATGGTTTTAACCGCTGGCAATGGACGGAGGCGGATTTCAAGCTTGGCGGACAACAGGAACGCATTCCGCTGGATGGACTGGCCGTATGTTTCGGCGCAGGCGCCTCCGCTGATGGGAAGGCCGCCCAGCCAGAGGCCGCCAGTGCGGCGGCGGCGGGTGGCAAGGCGGCTGTCGATGGTCAGGCCGCTGCCGTGACCAGCATGGATGCGGGCCCGGACGATACACTGGGTACCAGGAGCATAACGCGCGGCCATTATCAGGTGATTAACCGGGATGCGGTGTACTACCCGCCCGTCCAGCGCAACAATGCGGCAGTGACTTACTACTCCGCTGTCAGCACCCTGGCCGAAGTGGCCGTCAATCGCGGCAGCGGCGAGGTCGAGCTGCTCAATCATCACTCCATTGTCGAGTGCGGCACCCTGTTGTCGCCGGAACTGGTCTCGGGCCAGATACAGGGCGGCCTGGCGATGGGCATAGGGCACGCGCTCTACGAAGCCTTGCCGCTGTATGAGGATGGCCCGGGCAATGGCACATGGAACTTCAATCGCTACCATCTGCCGCGCGCCAAGGACGTTGCGCTCTGGAAGCAGACTGCCGAGGTGCTGCCGCCGCTGTCGGAGACGGACCCGCCCAAAGGCATGGCGGAGGTCGTGATGATCCCTGTTGTGGCGGCCATCGTGAACGGCATTACCCACGCGACCGGCCAGCGTTTTTATTCGCTGCCCGTTACACCCGAGAAGATTCAGGAGGCGCTGGCATGAGCACGGCTACCATTACGGTTTCGATGACAATCAATGGCGAAGCGGTGGGGCCGGTGCAGGTGCCTGAAACGCTCATGATGCTTGATTTTCTTCATGAGTACGTCAACCTGACCGGTACGAGGCTGGGCTGCGGGCAAGGCGTTTGCCGAGCCTGTGCCATCATTCTCGACCGCGAAAACGGCCACAGCGAGGAAATCCGTACCTGCATCACCGGGGTGGGTTACTTCAACGGCCGCAAGCTGCGCACGGTCGAGGGCCATGCTCAGCGCGACGAAAAAGGCGTGGTCACAGCACTGACGCCGGTACAGCAGAAGTTTCTCGATTTCTACAGTTTCCAGTGCGGCTACTGTACGCCGGGTTTCGTCAACGCCGCCACGGTGCTGATCGAGCGCCTGCAGCGCCAGCCCATTGCGCGGGACCAGATCGAAAGTTATGTCACCGACTCGCTCAATGATCACATCTGTCGTTGCACAGGCTATGTGCGTTATCACCAGGCGGTCAAGGATGTCATCCTGAACACGCCGGGACTGATCAAGGAGGATCGCACATGAGAACCTCTACTTTCGCGGGTATCGTGGCAGTCTTGGTGCTGGTGGCCGGTGGTGTCGTGCTGTCGGGTGTGCTGGAGCCAGACTACGAGACTTCGGCCGTCGATGATCAGGCAGGCGTGCCCGACCAGCAACTGCTGGTTCGCGGAAAATACCTGGCCCAGGCGGGCGACTGCACGGCCTGTCACACCAGCAAGAACGGGGCGCCATTTGCCGGCGGCGTGTCGATTCCGACGCCTTTTGGCACGATATACGGCACCAACATCACCCCGGACCAGGAGTACGGCATCGGCACCTGGACCTCCGCCGATTTCTACAAGGCCCTGCACGACGGTATTGCGCCGGAGCATCCGCTGTACCCCGCCATGCCTTATACCTCGTACCGTGGCATGTCGCGCGAGGACAGCGATGCGATCTTCGCCTATCTGCAAAGCGTGGAGCCGGCCTCTGTGCCCAACCGGGACAATGAGGTGCCGTTTCCATTCAGTTTCAGGCCGCTGCTGCGCGGCTGGAATCTGCTCTTTCTGAAGGACGACTTGCCGGCTGTGTCCAAGGGCAGTTCGGATGAGTGGGTGCGAGGCCGTTACCTGGTCAATGTGCTGGGGCATTGTGCGGAATGCCACACGCCGCGCGGCATGGTTGGGCAGCTCAAGCTGGGAGAGAGTTTTGAGGGCGGCGCGGCGGAAGCCATCCATGCGCCCGATATTACGCCGGCGGCACTGGCTGCGCGCGGCTGGACGGTGAAAGATCTGCAGCAGTTCCTGGCCCAGGGCATTGCACCGCAGGGCTCGGCCTATGGCGGCATGTACGATGCCTTTCACCACAGCACGCGCTATCTGTCCCAAGCCGACAACAAGGCTGTGGTCAGGTTTCTGACTGGCGATACGCCGCTCGCCCCGGCGGCACTCAAGCCGGTCGCGCAGGCGCCCGATGCAGATCAAACCCTGAAAGCAGGGCGCGGTCATTTTCTTGCGCTGTGCGCGGGTTGTCACGCGGCCAACGGGCAGGGCAAGCCCAACGTTACCGTGGCGTTGGCAGGCAACTCCACGGTGCGCAATCCCGATCCGCACAATCTTCTGCAGGTTGTGCTGTTCGGGCTGGACAAAAAGCGTTTCCCCGACAACCAGGGACGCCAGGCCATGCCTGGATTCGCGGGCTCGCTGGATGACGCCCAGGTGGCTGAATTGGCCAACTACCTGCGCACCAGCCTGGGTGGCCAGCCGGGTGATGTCTCGGCCAAAACCGTGCAGGCTTTGCGCTGATGGATAGGGCGTCTGACCTGGCGGCCTTGCCGGATCAGTCCGGCGCGCGCATGCATGCCATGGATGCGCAGGTGCTGGAGAGCGTGCTGGCGTGGATGGCGCAAGGCCAGGCCGTGGTGCTGGTGACCGTGGTGCGCAATTGGGGGTCGGCGCCGCGTCCGCTGGGCTCTTTGTTTGCCGCGACGGACGCCGGCGAATTCATCGGTTCGGTATCGGGCGGCTGCGTGGAGGACGATATGCTGCGCCAGTTCGCTCAGGCCTTTCCGCAAGGCATCACGGTCTTGCGCTATGGCATAGAGGCCGAGGATGTTCGCCGGTTCGGCCTGCCTTGCGGCGGCACGCTGGAGCTACTGGTCGAGCGGGTGCGGGACGCGGGCAGCATCAGGGCCGCCTGCGATGCCATGGCAGCGGGACAACTGCTTGAGCGCCATGTGGATCTGCTCACGGGGCAGGTCAGAACAGCGGCGGGTCGCAGCGATTTTCCGGTGCGCTACAGCGAGCGAGAGCTGGTGCAGCTGTTCGGCCCGCGCTGGCGCCTGCTGATCGTCGGCGCGGGCGCGGTCTCGGAGTTCCTGGCCCGTATGGCGCCGGCGCTGGATTTTTCCGTTTATGTCAATGATCCTCGCGAAGAGCAGCGACGCAACTGGCGTACGCCGGATGTGCAATGGCTGGCGGGTATGCCGGATGATGCGGTGCTGGCATTCAGGCCAGATTGCAGGACAGTGATTGTGACCTTGAGCCATGATCCGAAAGTCGATGACATGGCCCTGATGGAAGCGCTGAAAACTGAGGCGTTCTATGTGGGCGCGATCGGGTCGGCGGCCAGCACGCGTGCGCGCCGGCAGCGTCTGTTGAGCCTGGACTTGACCGCGGCGCAAGTGGATCGTCTGCATGCGCCGGTGGGCCTGCCCATCCACAGCCGCGCGCCGGCCGAGATCGCCGTGGCCATCCTCGCTCAACTGATCGCCTTGCGCAACGACCGCACTCATCATGCAGCGCCGCTTGCCATGAGCGCAATCCAGGCATGAAGCCGGCTGAGGCCGGCAGGGCGCAGGCCGCCGGCATCGTCCTGGCCGCCGGGCGGTCGCTGCGTTTTGGCCGCGACAAGCGGCTGGAGGTTGTGGCGGGTCAGCCCATGCTGCTGCGCGCCGCCAAACTGCTCGGGCAGGCCTTGCCCGATACGCTGGTCGTGTTGGGTCCCGAAGATGCCGCACTGGCTGAACAGTTGGCGCAGCAGGGTGTCTGCTCGACGCTTTGTCCCGATGCGCGCGCCGGCATGGGCCGTAGCCTGGCGCATGCGGTGACGCAACGCGCCGATGCCTCGGGCTGGCTGATCATGCCTGCCGACCTGCCTTTTCTGCAGGCGGCTACGGTGCAGGCCGTGCTGGACGCGGCGCGTGGGCATGACCTGGTCGCGCCGGCGTATCACGGCCAGCGCGGCCATCCCGTCTGGTTTTCGCAGCGCTTCAGGCAGGCGCTTTGTGCGCTGGATGGCGATGAAGGAGGCCGGTCTGTCCTGCGGGCTCATGCCAGGGAGGCGCTGTGCCAGGTCGAGGTGCAGGACCAGGGCTGCGTGCGAGATATCGACACGCCGCAGGATATGGCGCCTGGCGCGTAAGGCTGGCGGCGGTCAGAGGGCGCGTCCTGGGCAGGATCGCGCCGGCATCCTGCAAGCCGCCGCTCAGGCCGCTGTCTGGTCGCCCGCCTCGCACAGACTGTCGATCAACGTGGGTACGGTGGCGTGCGGCGAACGGATCCGCGTGCCCAGCTCGAAGCAGGCCTGTACAGCCTGAGCGGTGATGTGTGCCGCCCCCATTTCCGCCGCCATCGTGGTGTAGTAGCTCATGTCCTTGACGGCATTGGACAGCGAAAACCGCATGCCCGATTCGTCCTTGCCAGTGATATAGGGCCGGAGACGGTCCAGCACCACGCCACCGCCGCCACCCGTGGCCAGGATGTCCACCATGGTATCCGGATCGATGCCTGCCTTCTGTGCACAGGCGGCCGCTTCGGCCAGCACAGCGGAAAAGCCCAGCGACACGAAATTGTGGATCAGCTTCATCTGATGGCCCGAGCCGACCGGGCCCGCATGCACAATGCTTTCGGCAAAGCAGCGCAGCAGCGGCAGCCACTGGTTCAGGAGCGCGGCGTCGCCGCCGACGATCAGGTTCAGGCGGCCTTGCGCGGCCTCCTTGGGCGTACGTGTCATGGGCGCATCCATATAGCGGCCTCCGGCGGCTTCGATGGATTGCGCGACCTGCGCCGTGGAGGACGGTAGGGCCGTGGAGCAGTCGATGACCACCGTGCCTGGCTTCAGACCATCGAGCAGCCCGCCGGGCTGGCCCACCACCGCTTCGACCTGGGGACTGCCGGTCAGGCACAGGATCACGGCATCCGAGGCCTGGGCGACTGCGGCGGCCGTGCTGACGGCATGCGCGCCGGCGGCCAGCAGTGCGTCCAGAGGCTGGTTGCCTGGATGTTCAAGCACACACAGGCTGTGGCCGTGCCTGGCGATGTTGGTGGCGATGCCGTGACCCATCAGGCCTATGCCTATCATGCCGATGTTGAGTTTTTGCTGCGTCATTTTTTGCTGGTTTCCCTTGGCGTTTGGTCATGCTGCACTAAAGATCGTCCTTGCAGCTTCGGTATTGGGCGCCGAAGCGCTCCGCACGTTCCTGGACCTTGGCGGCGACACGCTTTAACCAGGCCTTGCGGTCGTAGCTGCGATTGCGATAGCCGGTCCAGCCCTCGTGATAATTCAGATATTGTCCGTAGGCATCCCATTTGGATGTGCCGTTCAGGCGCTGCGCCTTGGTCATGTACCAGCCCATGAAGTCCAGAGCATCGCTGAAGTTGTCGCGGCTGGAGAACCATCCGCCTGCTTCGCGCTGATAGTCATCCCAGGTTTCGTCCTTGGCCTGTGCATAGCCGTAGGCGGAGCTGACGCGCCCCCACGGGATGAAGCCGAGGATATAGCGGCGCGGGGGCAGGGCATCGTGCCGAAAGCTGGATTCCTGGTAAATGATGGCCAGCGCGACCTGCGGCGGAACGCCCCACTTGTTCTGCATTTTTGTGGCGGCTTTGTGCCAGCCGGATTTTTCACGAAAGATCTCGCAGATGTTTTCCGGATTGCTGGGCGGGACGGTGGCGCAGCCGGCCACCAGCAGGAATACTGCCAGGGCCGCGCAAAGCCGCAGCCCGCTTGCGCGCAGCAAGCCCGCCAGGCGGCGGCGCAGGGCCAGGCCTGAAGGCACGGTGGCGCCTGTTGGACGACATTGCGCAGCCTGTGCATGGCCTGGCCGATGGAATCGTTGGTCGGCAAGGCGCCGGACTGTTGTTGAAGTCATCCTGGAATTGCAAGGTGTAAGCGGTCAAGCCTCGATGATACTGCCTGAGCCCTGCAGCGCAAACGCGCAAGCAGGTACAATCAAATCACAATCATTATTATTTACACTCGCATGAGCGGCCTATCCATGACCCTCTCCAAACCTGTCCGTAAAAAATCCCGTTCCAAGCGCTGGTTTCTGGTGCACAGTTGGCTCGCACTGCCTATCTGGGCCTTCGTGTTTTTTGTCTGCCTCACTGGCTCAATTGCCACAGTCAGCCAGGAAATCCTCTGGCTGGTCAATCCCGCTGTGCGGGCCAATGCGCCGGCTGATCATGGCCCCTTGCTGGGCTACGATGCCGTGCTTGCCAAGGTGTCGCAGGAGCATCCGGGCGCAATCGTGCAGTCCATTTCCAGGCCGGTCAAGTCGCAGTTCGCCCTCAGCGTACGAGTCAGCTACCCGGACGCCCGCTCGGCCACGCTTTATGTCAACCCCTACACCGGACACATCCAGGGAGAGGAGTCGGGTTTCGACTTTCGCGGGTTTATGCGTGCCCTGCATGGATGGCTGCTCATGCCCTTTAATACCGGCTTCAGCATAGGATGGTATCTGGTGTCCATGCTTGCCATTCCGCTGTTGGGTTCGCTTGTCACTGGCCTGGTGGTCTACAAGCGATTCTGGCGCGGCTACTTTTCGCCCAGGCTGCGGCTGGGGCAGGGCGCCCGCGTTTTCTGGGGAGACTTCCATCGCCTGGCGGGAATATGGTCGGTCCCCTTCATTGCGCTTATCTCTGTCAGCTCGCTCTGGTTTCTTACGCAGGCGATTCTGTTCGACCTGCGTGTTTCGATTTCCACGGAAGGCGTGCCGGCCGTCATTGCCCACGCCCAGGTGCCAGACGTCAAGCCTGGCGAGCCCAAGCCGCTGATCAGTCTGGACCGGGCCGCGCAGATCGCGCACCAGACCTTTCCGAATCTGCAGCCCACCTTCGTGAGCCTGCCCGGCAATGCGTTCAGCCACTACGAGGTGGGCGGCCGTGGCAGTTATCCGCTGCTGTTTGAAACCCTCAACATCAATCCATACAGCGGTGCTGTTGAAGGCAGCCGCATGGTTGCAGACCGCTCCGCGCTGGAACTGTTCACCGAGTCCATGCGGCCACTGCATACCGGAGATTTTGCCGGGCTCTGGCTCAAGCTTGTCTATTTCTTTTTTGGTGTGCTGCTGACCATGATGGTGTTTTCGGGCATGATGATCTGGACCAAACGCACCCTCAAGGAAACCGCGGCAGCGATGCGGCGTCCTGCCCGTACGAGGCGTCTTGCGCAGGCGGCGCGAGCGCAGCAGCTTGTCCGGGGAGAATCCTCATGAGCAAGCTATTGCCGGATCAAGCCGGGGCGGCAAAGGTCGGCCGGGCGGGCAGCGCGCGGGCCGGCGTCTCACGCTGGAAACGCTGGCGCTTTCATCTGAGCGCCCTGATGCTGATTCTGCCGATCGCATTCATGCCCCGTTACTTCCAGGACCAGGCGCTTTTTCGGGGCTCGCTCGGCCTGGGACAGCGTGTGATCGGCGAGCAGAAGGTGGGGCCGTGGACACTGCGCCTGGCCGAGCTGCGGGTTGAGCCGCCCGAGCTGGATGGCGGAGCGGGCTATATGAAAGCTTTCACGCTGGCGTTGTGTGATCATTGCATCGATGAGGTCAGAGCGGTTTATTTGCGTGTAGGCAAGCCGCGCAGTCTGCGCACGGCAGGCTCCGTATTTTTCGGCAGCCCGCACCGGCAGATGACTGAAGTCCGCATACCTGACAGTACCACGTCCGATTCCCTGCTTTGGCTGACGGCCGAAGGCTGGGACGGCACGGTACACCATGCCACCCTGCCATTGGCAAGCGCTTCGCCTGCGACGGTTGCCTGGCTACGCAAAAGAGGACGTTGAATGACTACCCATACTTCCGCAAGGCTGGCCTGCGCCGGCCGTATTCTGGCGCTGGCTGGCATGCTGGGCCTGACGCCGCCCGTGCTTGCCCATAATCCCATGGCCAGCTGCAAGCAGTTGGCCGACGGTATGATTCAATGCAAGGGCGGTTTTTCCAATGGTATCGGAGCGCCCGGCGTCACGTTCGATGTGATCTCCTACGACGAGCAAATCCTGCTGTCCGGTCAGTTGGATCAACACTCAAGCATCCGTTTCGCGCGACCCGATCAGGATTTCTATGTGCTGCTCGATGCAGGTCCCGGCCACGTCTTCGAGATCGACCATACCGAGATCCTGCCATAGCGACGCCGCCCGTGCGTTAGGCTATCAGGCCGTTCCATCCCTATAATGGCGATTTCCGTGTTGTGCCCATGCTATCGCCAAAAGCCCGTCCTCATACTCCGCCAGTCAACGCCGTCGAAACCGAACTGGTGGCGGTGCTGGTTGCCGTAACCCAGGGGCAGCCGCGCGTACTGACGCGAGGGGGCAACCACGCCTTGCCTGCTGGTCCTTTTGAGTCATCGCATCGCTCGCTGCAGGCCGGGCTGCGGGCCTGGGTCGAGGCGCAAACCCATCATCCCCTGGGGTATGTGGAGCAGCTTTATACCTTTGCCGATCGCGATCGGGCCAACCGCGCGGGGCAGCGCATTATTTCAGTCAGTTATCTCGGGTTGACGCGCGAGGGCGATCCGGCCCCGGCGGGTGAGGCCGCGCGAGCGGCGCGCCGCTCATCGTCGAGCCTGGACAACGAGGTCAGCTGGCAGGACTGGTATCGGTATTTCCCATGGGAAGACTGGCGCGCAGGTTGCCCCGATATCGTGTCGGATTTCATCGCGCCGGCTTTGCGACGCTGGTGCCGCCAGGGCGAGGACCTTGCTGTCCGCCGTCTGCGCCGCCAGCGCGTCGACGATACCTTCGGCAATGACGACAGTGCGTGGAACGAAGAGCTCGTGCTCCAGCGCTACGAGCTGCTGTTCGAGGCGGGCCTGGTGCCGGAGGCCCTGCAGCGCGGCAAAACATCCTCTGCCCGGTCCAGGCGCGTGTCGGGAGGAAGCACCGTCGCGGGGACGCAGCTCGTTGTGTCCGGCGACGCCATGCTGCATGACCATCGCCGCATACTGGCTACGGCCATGGCCCGCCTGCGCGCCAAGATCAGATATCGCCCGGTGGTGTTTGAACTCATGCCGCCCGAGTTCACGCTGCTGCAACTGCAGCAGGCATTCGAAGCGGTGGCGGGCCGGTGCCTGCATAAGCAGAATTTCCGGCGCTTTATCGAGCAGCAGGCGCTGGTGGAGGAGGCCGGCGGCATGGCTACGGGCACGGCAGGCCGACCGGCCAAGCTGTTCCAGTTTCGCGGCGATGTGATGCGCGAGCGCGCGATCGCCGGCAGCAAGCTGCCGCTGGCCCGCTAGGCGAGCCTGGCGGCCAGGCGGAATGGTCAGGCTCGCCTGGCTTGACGCTGCATTATGCTCACTGTTAGCATAACCTCAGGCCATACCTCGTAGCCCTTGGCCCGCCTTCCGATAGACTACTCTTAAAATACTCAAAATGAGCATAATAGATAACACAATGCCTGCCCTGCACGAGACATCGGGGCAGCCCGCAGTGCCGCCTTTGCCTGCGATCATGCTCGAGCCACTGGTGCGCGCCGCTCTGCTGGAAGACCTGGGCCGCGCGGGCGATCTGACGTCAGACGCCATCATTCCTGCACATGCCCGGACCAGAACCCGGCTTGTTGCGCGCCAGCACGGCGTGCTGGCGGGGCTGGACCTGGCCAGGTTGGCTTTTCTGGCCATGGATCCCGACGTCCAACTGGATATCTCGCGTGAGGACGGTGCGCGCCTTGTGCCGGGCGATGAGATTGCAAGCATAGCGGGCAGCGCGCGAGCCATGCTGGGCGCAGAAAGAACCGCACTCAATTTTCTGTGTCATCTGAGCGGCGTCGCAACGGCGACGGCGTCGATTGCCGATGCCATCCGCCCCTTTGGCGCGCGCGTCAGTTGTACGCGTAAAACCGCGCCCGGCCTGCGCGCAGTGCAGAAGTATGCGGTGCGCGTAGGCGGTGGCAGCAATCATCGCTATGGCCTGGACGATGCTGTGCTCATCAAGGATAACCACATTGCGGTGGCAGGGGGCGTGAGCGAGGCCGTCAGACGCGCGCGGGCATTCATAGGGCATATGGTGCGCGTACAGGTCGAAGTCGATACGCTGGCACAGCTGGACGAGGCGTTGGCGATGGGTGTGGAAGCCGTCCTGCTCGACAATATGTCGACAGACATGCTGCGCGAGGCCGTAGGCATGGTGGACGGGCGGGCGATCACCGAGGCCTCGGGACGTATTGGCGTGGAAACCGCGCCGGCGGTTGCGCAGACAGGCGTCGATCTGATCGCCATAGGCTGGATCACGCACAGCGCGCCGGTACTGGATATAGGGCTGGACGCTGATCCGCAGCGCTGAGCAGCCTGGGAGAACCGGCGAGCGCCTGGTTGCTACGCTATGATCAGGGCTTGGGCGTGCCGCTGTGCCTTACAGACGGGCGCCGCAGCATTGCAAGCAACCGCAGCCTGTCAGGGCGCAAACGGAGACGGATTATGTTCACAGTCTATGCCATCAACGGCATCACCCCGGTTATTGATCCTTCGGCCTTTGTGCATCCCACTGCCGTGCTGATCGGCGACGTGATTGTCGGGCCGGGTGTCTATATAGGCCCGCTGGCCAGCCTGAGAGGCGACTTCGGGCGCATCATCCTGAATGAAGGTTCCAACGTTCAGGATAGCTGTGTCATCCATGGTGTCAGCGAGAACGACACCGTGGTCGAGGCCGAAGGACACATCGGCCACGGCGCCATTCTGCATGGCTGTCGGATAGGGAAAAACAGCATGGTCGGCATGAATGCCGTGGTGATGGATCAGGCCGACGTTGGCGATGCCAGCATCGTCGGGGCCATGGCATTCGTGAAATCGGGAATGATGATTGCACCGCGCAGCCTGGTCATGGGGTCGCCGGCAAGAGTGGTGCGCGAGCTGGACGACAAGGCGATTGCCCGAAAAACATTCGGCACGCAGCAATACAAAGACCTGGCGGTGCGCTCCAGACAAACCATGCAGGCGGTCGAGCCGCTGGACAGGGTCGAGCAGGGGCGGCTGCATATCGCCGAGGTGCTGGCCGGCGACTCGGCCAACCGCCAGTGAACACGGGGCCGGCGCCCATGCCGCGGGCTGCCGGCCCGGACGCGTCAGTCGAACAGGTCGCCATTGACCAGAATGCTGCGGTCTATCTTGCGGATATCGGTATGGCCGCAGAACGCCATGGAGATATCGAGCTCGTTGGCGATCATCTGCAGACAGCGCCGCACGCCGGCTTCGCCCATGGCGCCAAGGGAGTACAGAAAGGCGCGGCCTATCATGGTGCCTTGGGCGCCCAAGGCAATGGCCCTGAGCACATCCTGCCCCGAGCGGATGCCGCCGTCCATCCAGACCTCGATGTCCTTGCCGGCAGCATGCACGATGCCGGGCAGGGCGGAGATGGAGGAGGGTGCGCCGTCCAGCTGGCGTCCGCCGTGGTTGGAGACAATGAGGGCATCGGCGCCGCACTGCGCGGCCAGGCGGGCGTCCTGTGCGTCCATGATTCCCTTGAGCACGAGCTTGCCGCCCCAGCGCTGCTTGATCCATTCGAGATCATTCCAGTTGAGCGTGGTGTCGAACTGCTCGGCCGTCCAGGCAGACAGCGAGCTGAGGTCTTCCACGCCCTTGGCATGGCCGACAATATTGCCAAAGGTGCGTCGCCGGGTGCCCAGCATGCTCATGCACCAGTGGGGTTTGGTGGCCAGATTGATGAGATTGGCCAGCGTAGGCTTGGGCGGTGTGGACAGCCCGTTCTTGATGTCTTTGTGGCGCTGGCCCAGGACCTGCAGATCCAGTGTAACGACCAGCGCAGAGCAATTTGCAGCCTTGGCCCGGTCGATCAGGCGGCCGATGAAATCGCGGTCGCGCATGACATAGAGCTGGAACCAGAATGGCTTGCTCGTATGGGCAGCGATATCTTCGATGGAACATATGCTCATGGTCGACAGCGTGAAGGGGATGCCGAAGGCCTCAGCCGCCCGAGCACCGAGGATCTCGCCGTCGGCGTACTGCATGCCGGTCAGGCCCGTGGGGGCGATGGCCACCGGCATGGCCACATCGTGGCCGATCATGCTGGTGCGCAGGTTGCGCTTTTCGATGTTCACGGCGACCCGTTGGCGAAACTTGAGCTTTTGCAGATCGCTTTCGTTGGCCCGGTATGTGCTTTCCGTCCAGGAACCTGAATCCGCATAATCGTAAAACATCCGGGGAACACGGCGCTGCGCCAGGGCGCGAAAATCTTCGACGCAGGTCATTGTGGATGGTTTGGGCAAGTCGGGCTCCTGTGCGTGATGGCGCGATGTAATCCGGCCATTTTAAGGGCAAATGCAATCAGGCCAGCCGGAGTTCTCCGATGTCGTTGGCGTAAACCAGAAGCGCCTGGCCGCCATTCCACCAGACTACGCGTGCGATGCTGGCATAGCGCGCGATCTGCAGCGCCTGCACCGGATCACTCTCGATGAAATGCGTATGGCAGCGCGACAGCAGTGCATCGGCCTTGTGGCGTGGCGTATCACCGGCGTCGTAACGTGATTCGTCGCGCATGATCAACGGCCCGTGAAAGCCATGCCGGGTCAGCCAGGACTGGGTGCGTTCGCGGTCCTGCTCGGGCCGCCCGGTGATGATGGTGACGGCGGCCAGGTCAATCTGGGGCAGTATGTCGTTGGGCAGGAGCAGGTCCCGCTGCGCCAGGGTGTCGAGCAGCGCCTGCGCGTAGCGCTCTTCGGGCAGGTCCATCAGCAGCACGCCGTCCAGATCTATCGCCCACGAGGCATACTCGTACTCAGGCCGGTCGGGCTGGTTGCCGGTGGCGTCGAAGGCAGGCGTGATGCTGGTGTGTTCCCAGGGAAACCAGGCCCGGAAACCCGCCGGCACTTCCAGGCCAAAATCAGGCCGGATGCGTGACTGGGCATCGTAGGCCAGGGTGAATATCTGCACCTGATGACCCAGGCCGCGCAGGAACGCCACGCTGTCGAGCAGTGTGGTGCCGCGTCCGGCGATGTCTTCGACCAGCAACAGGCGGCTGACTGCCGCGGGCTGGGTGGTGGTGAACCAGGAAACTTCGCGGCGGTCGCGCGCATAGGCCAGCGCATGCAGCGGCAGGCTGAGCGCCGTCGAGGCCATCAGCGCGGGGGCCAGGCCGCCACGCGCGATGGCCACCACAGCATCAAAGCCGGCAGCGCGCCAGCGCGGCACAAAGCCAGACACAATGGATTGGACACGGGTGTAGTCGTAGCTGAGTGCTCGGTTTGTCATGCCTGAAATTATCTCCGTTACCTGCGGGCTTTACAACACAGGCCCAGGGCGGGCGACATATGTGCGTCTGCCGCTACAATGGTTTATCACGTTCTGCACAGATGCCCGGGAGCAATGACGCAAAAGCCCGCCGATTACCAAGCTGAAGTGGATGGCCTGCGGGCTGTCGCTGTCATCAGCGTCCTGCTGTTTCATGTCGGGTTTGCCCGCATCGGCGGTGGCTTCATCGGCGTTGATATTTTCTTTGTCATCTCGGGCTACCTGATCACCGGCATCTTGCTGCGCGACTTCGCAGCGGCGCGGTTTTCGTTTTTTGGTTTTATGGAAAGACGAATTGCCAGGCTCTATCCGGCGCTCGTCGTTACGTTGCTGTGTGCGCTGGCCCTGGGCTTTCTGTTGTTCGCCGCGATGCACTACAGGACGCTGGCCAGTTCCACCATCGCCGCCTTTTTCTCGGCGTCCAATTTTCTGTTCTGGCAGAGCGCCGGCTATTTCGACCGCTCGTCCGAACTGAACCCCTTGCTGCATACGTGGTCGCTGGGCGTGGAGCAGCAATTCTATCTGGCATGGCCGCTGGTCATCTGGGCCGCGTACCGGATCAGGCCGGCCTGCATGCCCTATGTGCTGGGCGCCGTGGGTGTGCTGTCGCTGATCCTGTCGCAATGGATGGCAGGCGTGGATGCCTCGGCCAATTATTACCTGATGCCGTTTCGCGTATTCGAGTTTGCGGCGGGCGGCCTGATTCCCTGGCTGGCGCGCTATCGTCCCGCATCCAATACCGCACTTGAAGTCATGATGGCTGGCGGCCTGGCGCTGATTCTGTATGGCGCGCTGCGGTTTGACGCATCGACAGTGTTCCCCGGGGTCAATGCCCTGATCCCTGTGGCCGGTGCCGTGTTGTGTATTGCCGGCGGCCGGGCCCGCTGCCTGGGCGCGATACTGCGTTATCGGGCGATGGTGGCCGTCGGCCGGATGTCTTATTCCCTGTATCTGGTGCACTGGCCGATTATTGTTTTCTACAAATACTACGTGTACCGACCGCTGGTGCTGAGCGACCGCCTCATTCTGCTGTGCCTGTCATTGCTGCTGGCCGCACCCCTGTATCGGTTTGTCGAGAATCGCTACAGGCGCGTGCGCCTGAGGGACAGGCCCTTGCGCAATTCGGCAGGCTGCGCAGCCATGGGATTGCTCTGCCTGCTTCCCGCACTGGTGATTTTCAGTCAGGATGGGCTGCCGTTCCGGGCGAATGAGGCATACCGGCGGCAGGCGGTGCAGGCGGACGACTTCCATGAACCCGAGTACGGTGGAGAAGGCTATGCCTTTGGCAGCTACCAGATCGGCGACCAGGCCGCGGCGCAGCCTGCTGCGTTGATCATGGGCGATAGCTTTGCGCGCCAGTATGCCGGCGCGCTTGATGCACATCTTGGCCAGGGGGGGCGTAAATGGCAGACCTCGCTGCGGGATGCCTGTTTTTTCCGGCCTGGCTACACGGCGCTGCTGGCCGGCAAACCGCGAGAGGTCTGTGTGCAGCGCATGGGCGATGTGCTCGATTTCTTGTCGCGCCCCGGTGATGCGCCGTTGGTCATGGCCTTGAATTGGCCTGGCTACCGGAAGATCATTGCCACCGAGGCGGGGAAAACACTGCAGTTCGATGACGAGGAATATGTGGTCTTCGTGCTCGACACGCTGCGTGACCTGCTCGCCAGGGCTCGGGGGCGCCGTCTGTTCCTGATCGGCACCGCCCCGGGCGCGGGGTCCTCGCAAGGCACGGCAGCCTGTCTGCAGCGGCCCGACTATCTGCCCATGGGCTGTCTTGAACGGATGGTGACCGATGCCCGGGAGGGCAATGGCTACAGGATAAACGCAGCGATCGAGCGCTTTGCCGCAGGGCGCAATGACCTGGTCTTCCTGAATCCTTACGATGTCCTGTGCAAGAAAGGCCGCTGCGTCACGCTGACGCATGGCGATGCGGTCTACTCGGACGGCAACCATCTATCCAGGCAGGGTGCGGAACTGGTGATCAATTATTTTGCAGACAGGCTTCCTGGATTGAACTGACCTGGCTGATGCCGGCGGCGGCAGACGAGGACAGATATTTGCCGCCCGCCTGGCCGCCCTTGTGCTCAGTGGCTGGCGCTGCGGCGCGCGACGCCGAGCTGAGCCAGGGTCGCCGCCATATCCTCGGCGGACGTTTCCGGATTGATATCCGTATCGATTTTCAGTATCCGGCCATCCTTGCCGATGTAGATGGTGTGGCGCTTGGCGAATCCCAGTAGATGCAGTACGCCATAGGCCTTGGCGACTGACTTGTCTTCGTCGCTGAGCAGCGGGAAGTCGGCGCCGGTTTCTTCCGAGAAGCCTTTGTTGTCTTCCAGCGGGTCAACGCTGGCCATGAAGTAGGTGACATCGAATTCCCGTATCAAGTGGCCGTTTTCGGCCAGCGACTTGCATTCTATGGTGCATCCGCGCGTACGGGCCTTGGGAAACCAGGCCAGCACCACCGCCTGCTTGTCCCGGTAATCCGAGAGCCGGTAGGTTTTTCCGTCGGCGCCGGGCAGTTCGAAATTCGGCGCCATATCGCCGACCTGAAGCGCGCTGGCTGGCGCGGCAAACAGCGCCAGCCATATACCCAGCGCCAGACATTTCACATATTTGAGCATAAGCGTTCTCCTAGCAAGGATTGATGTCGCCATTCGCTGGCATGTGTCTTGAGGCGGGTTTTTTTGTCAGGTGTCCCCCGCGGGCTTGGCTCGCAGCCTGTCTGCTTCGCGCACCTGCTGCCTGAAGCGGCTGGCCGAGTAATGGTAAAAGGGCTGGGGAGAAAAAAGACGCGACACAATGGCTGCCAGGAGCGAGCATACGAGCAGCCAGAACAGCATAGGCTGGCTTCCGGTCATTTCCATGACAATGGCGCTTGCCGTGAGCGGCGATTGCGTGGCCGCGGCGAGAAACGATGCCATGCACAGCAGCACCAGTACCTTTTGATCCATGGCGCTGCCCGCCAGCTTGGCCAGTTCGGCCCCGATACCCGCGCCAGTCGTGAGCGCCGGCGTGAAAATGCCGCCCGGGATGCCCGCCCAATAGGAGGTGACGGTCGCCAGCAGCTTGGCAGGACCGAATGAGCTCGATGCCAGCTCGTCGCCAGCCAGTGCAGACGAGGCGATGTCGTAGCCAGTGCCGAATACCGTGCCATGCGTGGACAGGCCGAGCAATGCAACGCAGATCCCCATGATGAACGCGAGCACCAGCGGATGCCGGCGTATCCATCCGCGCCAGCGGGCTGGCGTGAACGACGCCGCGCCTTTGCTCAGCATCCAGGAAAACAGGCCCCCAGCAACGCCGCACACGACGCCGCAAAATACCACCCAGGTCAGCATGCCTGATGCGGGGGCTTGTCCGGTGAAGGTGCCGAAATAAGGGTTGTTGCCGGCGAAGGCGACGACAAAAAAACCGGCTGCCAGCACGCCGATCAGCACCAGGCGTTGCCAGCGCAGGGCCGTACCGCGGCCCAGTTCTTCAATGGCGAAGATGACACCTGCCAGCGGCGCATTGAAGGCCGCTGCCAGGCCACCCGCTGCGCCGGTGGCAATCAGTTCGCTGGTGTGGACATGCTTTAAGGGCACGCCGATGGCTTTGCAGGCGCGGCCCCAGGCAAGCATCAGCGCAGCGCCTACCTGTACGGACGGGCCTTCGCGGCCTATCGACGCGCCGATGGCCAGGCCCAGGAAGGTGAGCGGGATTTTCCAGAGCGCCTGGACGAGCGAGACCAGGGTGCGGCGGCCGGAACTGGGCGGCAGGGACAGGGC
Source organism: Pusillimonas sp. (assembly GCA_048270225.1). Classification (GTDB taxonomy): domain Bacteria; phylum Pseudomonadota; class Gammaproteobacteria; order Burkholderiales; family Burkholderiaceae_B; genus Allopusillimonas. The sequence goes on from JBLWTG010000001.1 coordinate 284,550, forward strand.
GGCGATGACTTGCGGAATACCGCTGCCGGCGGCATTGGGGGCCATGCGCAGGGTGATCCATCGTATCAGCGCAAAGCCGAAAGGCAGCATCAGCCATATTATCCATGGGGTCTGGGCCAGCAATCTGGTGTTGATGGCCAGGGCGAGGTCGACCAGTTGGGCAAAACCCAGCGAGACAAACGACACGAGTGCTGCGCCGATCAGGATCAGGCTGAACTGCAGGGTTTTGCGCGACAGCCTGTGCGCCTGGCGCGTCTTGCGCGTGAGCGTGCGTCTGGTCTTGCTGATGGTTTCCTTCCACCACGTCTGTGACATTTTTCTTCCTGTTATTGACTGGGCTTCAGGGGCACCTTTATTCGTGTCTATGGTCTCTTGGTCAGGGAATCCTGCCAGTCGCCTGTGAATCCGAACTCAGGTGCTTCGAATTTTTCCTGAGCCCATGTCAGGGAGTAGGGATCGAGTACCGGCATGCAGAACCAGTAAGCAAATCCGTCTCCGTCTATGGCCCACCATCTGGCTGTTTCGGGAGCCTGGGCCCAATCCACATTGCTAAATCCAGCAGTCATTGCTTGTCCTTATTGAGGAAGATAGCCGTTATTTTTTCATAAAAAATCATTGCGGGCATAAGGCAGCACGAACAATGCCTGAATCGCAGGCGTCTTTGGTGAACAAACAGGGCAGGCTGACACAGCACGCTGGCGCATTGTTGATGTCGGGCGCGTGGGCTTATCAGGCTTCTGGTAAAGAACTCGCGGTCACCCCGCAGCAAGGCGTGTGGACAAAATGGAAGATAACTGAACTTTATATTTGATTAATGTCAAATCTAGTTAAGTTTAGTAGTGTTTCAGACGAAAATCATAGTAATGTTTGCTAACTTTTAATTTCCTATGACTACGTCTAATTCTCCTTTCCAGGTATTGATCGCAGAAGATGAGACGGATCAGTTGCGCTTGCTGACCGGGCTCATGCGGCAGGCCGGGTATGCCACGACGATTGCCACAGATGGGGCGCAGGCCTACGCAAAGGCGGTCGCGAACAAACCGGATCTGATTCTCATGGATGTGCTGATGCCAAAGCTCAGCGGACTGGCCGTGGCCAGGCGTTTGAAGCAGACGCCTGAAACGCGCGATACGCCCATTATCTTCATCTCATGCGCGGTGACCGTCGAGGACAGGCTTGCGGGCCTGCGGGCCGGAGGCTCGGATTATGTGATCAAGCCATTTCATGGCGACGAAGTGCTCGAGCGGGTACGTATCCATCTTGAATTAAAGGCTGGCGAGCCGTCCCGGGAAAACCCGTTCGTGGCTGCGACGGTGGCGGCTTCGTCGGAGCAGAGGGCGCTTTTTGCTGCCGCCACGCGTCTGATCCGCGACCAGTTGCGGGAGGCGATTTCGCCCAGGGAAGTTGCGCAACTGCTGGCCTGCTCAGAACGTAAGCTGTCCGCAGCGTTCCAGGCCTGTGCCGGTGTTTCGGTCAGTGGCTACCGCAGGCAGGCCATGATGGAGCGGGCCCACAGGCTGGTGACGCAAACAGGGCTGAGCATGGATGCCATCGCTGATGAGCTGGGCTATTCCAGCGCCGCCAATTTTTCGACTGCATTCAGGGATTATTTCGGCAACAGTCCCTCGGCGGTACGCAAGGCGAGCTGAGCGGCGCGGATCTCCATCATTAAAAGTTGACTTCGGCTTGCACCTGCATGCCGATCGCCACGGCGGCTGGTTCGACGCCCTGAACCCTGCTCATCATGCGCATCCCTTCCTCCAGATCGATCAGTGCTACGTTGTAGTCGCCGCCGTGCTCGGCCTTGCGCCGCACGACTGTGGTCGAGTAGACCGTGCCGCGTCCCGAGGGAGCAAACCATTCCATCTGGTCCGAACCGCAATGCGGGCAAATCATGCGCGGGTAGAAAATACTGCGCTGGCAGCTAGTGCAGCGTTGGATCTGGAAATTGCCTTGCTCCAGCTGAGAGTGGTAATAAAGATCCGCGCCGGTGGACGTTGCGTCGGCCCCGGCGAAAGAGGCTTGTGAAGAAGGCATGTGAGGTCTCTATTTGTAATGGGTTTACCGCAGCGTCCCCTTTAGCCCGGAAGTTTGGCAATTTTGTTTTGCTTAGGTCTGGCTTTCGATGTATTTAATTGCCTGCGCGCGGCTGGGATCCCATTTAGGGTATGCGTGTGGCGTGGCGCAAACCGCTTTCCCCGATTCGCTGCACGTCGATCCGGTGATAGCCTGGATAGCGGGATATCCGCAACCCATGCACCACGGGCTGTGCCCTTATGGAGTCGCCGCCCATGCTATTGTTAAAACTCTGTGCGGTGACGATCCCGATAGGCTGCTCTACCTGAATACTGAATACGCGCTATTCGGCGCCGTTTTATCCGGGGGAAACGCTGGCGGTCGATATGTGGACGGGCGAGAACGGCATCGTGCAGTTTCAGGCGCGATCCGTCGAGCGTGGCGTCGTGGTGTTAAGCAACGGAACAGCAGGAATTAAAAAGTGAGTGAACGCAATGCGCCCCTGGACGGCATCCGGGTGTTGGATTTGTCCAGGGTATTGGCTGGACCATGGTGCAGCCAGAATCTGGCTGATTTGGGTGCTGATGTCATCAAGGTAGAACGTCCGGGCACGGGTGACGATACCCGCAGCTGGGGGCCTCCCTACCTGAAGGATGCCAACGGCCAGAATACCACCGAGGCGGCTTATTACCTCAGCACCAATCGGAACAAACGTTCCATTGCCATCGATATCGCCAGCCCGGAAGGGGCCGAGCTCATTCGTGAAATCGCTGCTCAAAGCGATATCCTGATCGAAAATTTCAAGGTGGGCGGCCTGAAAAAATACGGGCTCGACTATGCAAGTATCAAGGCGGTCAACCCGCGCTTGATCTACTGCTCGGTCACGGGCTTCGGTCACACCGGCCCCATGGCGCCGCTGCCCGGCTACGACTTCATGATCCAGGGCATGGGCGGGCTGATGAGCATCACCGGCGAGCGCGACGATCTGCCTGGCGGCGGACCGCAGAAAGCGGGCGTGGCGGTCACGGACTTGTTCACCGGCATGTACGCCACCGTTGCCGTGCTGGGCGCGCTGCAGGAGCGCCATCGCAGCGGCCTGGGGCAGTTCATCGACGTGGCCTTGTTGGATTGCCATGTGGCCATGCTCGCCAACCAGAACCTGAACTACATGACGTCGGGCGTGGCGCCCACCCGCGCCGGTAACGCCCACCAGAACGTGGTGCCTTACCAGGTATTCGCGGCCAGCGATGGCCACCTGATCGTGGCTATCGGCAACGACTCCCAGTATCGTGCATATTGCGCCATACTGGGGCGCGAGGACTTGGCCGCGCACCCCGACTACGTGACGAACAGCCAGCGGCTGAAGAACCGCGTTGCGCTGATCAAGGAGCTCGAAGCCGTCATGACGACCCGAACGCGTGATGACTGGATTTCGTCATTGCAGAAAGCGGGTGTTCCCAGTGGACCCATCAACAACATTGAACAGGTTTTCGACAGTCCGCAGGTCAAGGCGCGCGAGATATGGAAGACGCTGCCGCACCCTGTGGCGGGCACGGCGCCCACCACGGCCAATCCAATACGCTATTCTGACACCCCCATCCAATACCGTATGGCGCCGCCGCTGCTGGGACAGCATACGGATGAAATCCTGGAAGAGCTGGGGTTGAAGCGCACAACATAGCGGCTTGTCCCGCCTGGTTGGAATCTGATCGATCGCGATCAGGCGGGACGGCCGCGTGCAGGGAGCGAGCCGATCAGCCAGATATCGGGCAGGGTCACCTGGTCTATGGGCTGGGCCGACTCGTAATAGGCAATCACTTCCTCATTGCCGTTGTCCTGCTGCTTGTCCACTACGGCAAACCCGGCGCATGGCAATTCGGCTTTACTGAAGACAGACTTTCGTGAAGACAGAGTTGGGGATAGAACCTATTCGGTATTTTTGAACTTGGACTTTTGGAAAGCAAGATTGCCGGGGCCGTACTCTGGTGGTTAAAGTGCACAAAAACCAAGGAGCAGTGTGATGGATTTGACATGGAACGAGGAAGAGAATGCCTTCCGCCAAGAGGTCAGGGATTTTGTGCAGACTGAGCTGCCGGCAGACATCCGCGACAAGGTCCTGAAGCACCAGCGATTGACCAATACGGATTACATACGCTGGCACCGCATCCTCGCCAAGAAAGGCTGGGGCGCGCCGACCTGGCCGACGGAATTCGGCGGCACCGGTTGGGGCTCTTTGTATCGGCTCATCTTCGAGATCGAGTGTTCCAAGGGCGGGGCGCCGAGATTGCTGCCATTCGGCCTGAGCATGATCGGCCCGGTACTCATGAAGTATGGCAGCAAAGCCCTGCAGGAACGCTTTTTGTCCCGGATGCTCACCGTAGAGGATTGGTGGTGCCAGGGTTATTCCGAGCCCGGCTCGGGATCCGATCTGGCTTCGCTCAAAACCCGCGCGATCAAGACTTCCGATGGCTACGTAGTCAATGGCCAGAAAACCTGGACGACGATGGCTCAGTTCGCCGACTGGATGTTCTGCCTGGTCCGCACCGATCCCGATGCAAAGCCGCAGCGCGGTATTTCGATGCTGCTGATTGACTTGCGCCAGCCCGGTGTCACCGTCCGGCCCATTCGCACGCTGGATGGAGGCGCCGACGTCAACGAAGTCTGGCTGGATGAGGTCAAGGTTCCCTTTGAGAATCTGGTCGGTCAGGAGAACGAGGGCTGGACGTACGCCAAGTATCTGCTGGGACATGAACGCACCGGCATAGCCGGCATCGGACAGTGCCATCGCGAGATGCAGGTGCTCAAGCAATTGGCTGCCACCACCCTGATGGACGGCAAGCCGGCTAACCAGAACGCCCGGCTCAAAGAAAAAATCATCCGCATCGAAATCGATATTCGTGCACTGGAAATGCTTTTGCTGCGGGTGGCGGCCAACAGCGAACAAGGACCGGGACCGCAAGCTTCCATCCTCAAGATTCGTGGCTCGGAAATCCAGCAAGACTTGGCCCGGCTGCAAATGGAAGTCATGGGCATTGACGCGTGGCCCTATGACCCGGCGTGGATGGAACCCGATGCGGATTTCGCCGGCCCCGGCCCCACGTTCGCGGCAGCCGCCTCGGCGGGCTATTTCGATATGCGCAAGACCTCTATTTACGGGGGTACCAACGAAGTGCAAAAAGGCATCATCGCCAAGATGATGCTGAGCGCATAGCGCGGTCTGGTCCCTGGGCGGACTCTTTATTAATTACGGAAGGCAACAATGGATTTCACCTATAGCGAAGAGCAGCGCATGTTGACCGACAGCCTGCGCAGACTGGTGGTTGAGCAATGGAGCTTTGAGCAGCGACGCAAGCGGGCGGGGCAGTCCGGCCTGGACCTGGCGGCCTGGCAATCGCTGGCCGATCTGGGGGTAACGGGCCTGCTGGTGCCCGAACAATACGATGGTTTTGGCGAATCCCCCGCCACCATGGTTGCGATTCACTTTGAACTGGGGCGCGGACTGGTGTCCGAGCCCGTCATCCCCAGCACGGTGGTGGCCACCGCAGCTCTGCTGGCTTGCGGCAACCCGACGGTGCAGGCTGAATGCCTGCCGGCCATGGCGGCGGGCGAGTGGGTGGTCACGCTGGCCTACCTGGAGGGGGATCAGCGCAATGCGCTCAAGCCCATGAGCACGCGAGCTGTCGCCCAGGCGGACGGCTACACGCTGAACGGGACCAAGAAGCTGGCCTGGCAGGGCGGGCGCGCCCATCGGCTTATTGTCAGTGCCGTGCTGGACGGGAAGACCGCTTTGTTCTGGGTGCCTGTCGAGGCGCAGGGCGTATCGATACAGGACTATCCCACCATCGATGGCGATCGCTGTGCGACTGTCGAGTTGTCAGAGGTCGCCGTGCCCGCCTCGGCATTGATCGCCCAGGGAGAAGCGGCCGATGCCGCCCTGGCCGCCGCGATCGACTACGGCATTGCGGCCCTGTGTGCTCACGCGGCTGGCGCCATGCAGCGCCTGATCGAGATCACGGTCGACTACCTGAAAACGCGTCGCCAGTTCGGGCGCCCCTTGGCTGAATTCCAGGCCCTGCAGCATCGGCTGGCCGACATGCTGGTGCGCCAGGAACTGGCTGCGTCCATGGCCTATGTGGCCGCTGCGGCACTGGGCGAAGCCGACCCCGCCGAGCGTCAGCGCCAACTGTCGTCGGCCAAGATCTGCGTGGCGGAATCGGGGTGCTTCGTCGGGCAAAATGCTGTGCAGCTGCACGGCGGCATCGGCATGACGGACGAGCTGGAAGTGGGTGATTATTTCAAGCGGCTGACTTACGTCGACTATCTGCTGGGCAATACCGACCACCATCTGGGACAGCTTGAGGCCTTGTACGAATAAGCCAGCCGCAATGCCCGGGTGCGCGGGCAACCGCTGCCGCGATTGCATGTGATCCTATAGCAAGCCCTGTTGCTACATGTAACTTTTAAGAGAGGCTGCTATGGGAACAGAGGTGGCTTCACTTGTTCGGACTAAGCGAGTGCGACCGTCAGTTTGAGTCAGCCCATGCACCTTCATCGCCTTCCTGATTTCAATCGCCAAATCGGTTTTGACCTTGAGCTTGTCGGCATCTGGCACGCCGAGGTCTGCGAAAACATTGCCAGAGCTACGTCGCACTTCGACGCCATCAACGATTCGTTTTTGCATTCTGAAGCTCCTGCGCTTGTTGCTCGGCCATTTTCAGCGATGAGCCTAAAAGAGGATCCAAAGCCTTAAAAACCAGAAGGGGTTACGTGATGCAATCACGTAACCCCTTGATAATACTGGCGCGGCTGGCAGGATTCGAACCCACGACCCCTTGGTTCGTAGCCAAGTACTCTATCCAACTGAGCTACAGCCGCTGCGAAAGAGGCGTAACTATAACATGTTTTTTTTGCGGTGTCTTGCAGGCCCTTACTTTTTTGAAATATAGGCATTGCCCTGAATATAAAAACGCAGGAGTTTGTCCGCCCATTCACCCGCGTAGTCTACTCCCACCCGGGGGCGAGCGACGATATCGAGGGGATTTTCCGGGTTGGGGGGCGGGGCGATGAACAGCGTTCGGCTGCACAGATCCGCGCCGTAGTGGCGTAAATCGATGCCCATGGCCTTGCACAGCCGGCCAGGGCCTCGGGTATTGGGGCCTATGCCGGCGACGGGTTCCAGGGCGCGCAGCAGGACGGCGGTGCCCGTGCCTTCGGGTTCAGTGACGACGTTCATGCAGTGATGCATGCCGTAGATCAGGTACACATAGACGTGTCCAGGCGGGCCGAACATGGCCCGGGTGCGCGGCGTAAGCCCTTTGGAGGTGTGTGCGGCAAGGTCCTGGGGGCCGAGATAGGCCTCGACTTCGACGATGCGGCCCACCCGTGTCTGGCCCTGCACGCGATGAACCAGCAGTTTGCCGAGCAGATCGTGGGCAACTTCCAGCGTATTGCGGTCGTAGAAACGGCGCGGCAGGGGAGAATACGGCGCAGCATCCTGCGCGTCTGCACGTTTTCGAGGGCTGCCCGCAGCCCTGGCGGGGACGGATAATGCCTGGCCGCGGGGCGGCAGCGGAGTGGTTTTTGTGTCAATGCCTGCCATTTCATCATAATCCCACGCGAATAACACTTTGTCAGTATTGACGCACTATATTTTTCTCTATACCATATTCCGCTAGATTTTCAGGTTCGTTGATTAGTTCAATCCAGTACCCGGGTTTTTTAGTCCAAGGTGCTTTTTTGCATCAATCTCTATACCTTGACAGTCTGTTTCAGGCGAACATGTCGTTCGTCTTATTTCAAGGATTGCAAAAAATGCAGACAGAAACCGGTATCGTCAAATGGTTCAACAACGAAAAGGGCTACGGCTTCATCAAGCCGGATAACGGCGGCAAGGATTTGTTCGCCCACCACAGCGACATCATGGGCACGGGCTTCAAGTCGCTCGAAGAAAACCAGCGCGTTTCCTTTGAGTCGGCCGAAGGCCAGAAAGGCCCACAAGCCAAGTCCATTCAGCCTCTGTAATATGTTGCAGGGCCATGTGCCGCCAGCCCCAGGCAGCGGCGCAGCACCCTTGACAACAGGCTGAATCAAGACGCCCGCCCGATGGTAGCGGGCCTGCCCTGAGTGGCAAGTCTGTTTCCGTCGGGCCGAAGGCCGGGTTCTGCATCATGCAGGGCCCGGCCTTTTTCTATTTGTACATCAGCCTGTGCGCCTGCACCGGCCTTCGTGCACAGCAGTGCGTGCGCCTCTGCACCGGCTTCCGGCTTTCCTCGCCGAGCCACTCATCTTTATATTTTCTTGATGCGGCGCGCTCAAATCTGAGCGCCAATTTAACGCGCGTCTCCCTAGACTTTGTTTTATCCCAATCGATAAACAAGGAGTCTCGCGTGTGCAGTCATCAAATCCCTTCGCCTTCGGGTGTCATTCCCCCGTTTTTACTGGTTTCGCCGCATTCCGCCGAGCGTCGTCATGGCTGATCTGCTGGTGAGTCTGGCGGGCTTATTCGCCCTGGGGCTGTTCGCCTACCTTTTTTACGCCCTGTTCAGGCCTGAACGGTTCTGAGGGTGTTATGGCAATCGCATTTCAAGATATACAGCATGGTGGCTTCAATGAATGATGTCGTATTCGTCATGGTGACGCTTGTTTTCTTCGCGCTGTCTGTCGGGCTGGTTATCGCCCTGGACAGGATGTAGGGAGAAAAACATGTCAACCAGTTTTATTCAGTTCGGATTGGTGCTGGCGCTCATGAGCCTGCTTGTAGTGTTCATGGGTAAATGGCTGGCGCGAACGTTTGTCGGTACCGGCCATACCATGGTCGAGCGCTGGACCTATCGCCTGCTGGGCGTGGACCCGGCCGAGGCCATGCCCTGGCGTCGCTATGGTCTGGCACTGCTGCTCAGCAATGCGGTCATGCTGCTGCTTGGCTATTTATTGCTGCGCCTGCAGGGAGTGCTGCCGTTCGACACCTTGATGCGGGCTGCACAATCGCCCGATCAGGCCTTCAACACCGCAGTGTCGTTCACAACCAATACAAACTGGCAGTCCTACTCGGGCGAAACCAGTTTGTCCAATTTCTCGCAGATGGCCGTCATCACCTTTTTGATGATGGCCAGCGCCGCAACAGGCGTGGCCGCAGCCGCCGGGTTCATGCGCGGGCTCAGCGGCCGGCAGGCCAGTGATATCGGCAATTTCTGGGTCGACTTCACGCGCGTCATGTACAGGGTGTTTCTGCCTTTGTGCTTCGTTCTTGCGTTGATCTATGTCTGGCAGGGCATGCCCCAGACCCTTCAGCCCGATGCGTGGGTGACTTCGCTCGAGGGCGCGAAACAGCACATTCTGATGGGGCCGGTTGCCAGCCTGGAGTCCATCAAGCATCTGGGCACCAACGGTGGCGGATTCTTCGGCATGAACGCCGCCCATCCTTTTGAGAACCCCACGCCGCTGACCAATACCCTGCATTTGCTGAGCATGCTGCTGATTCCTTCGGCGCTGACCTACGCCCTGGGCAGCATGATTGCGCGGCCCAGGCAGGGATGGTCCTTCTTTGCGGCCTTCCTGGTCATGTTCATCGGCTTTCTTGCCCTGGTCTACAGCGCCGAGCAGCAGGGCAATCCTGTGTTTTCCGGTTTTGGGGTTGACCAGCAGCAGAGTGCGTTGCAGCCGGGCGGCAATCTGGAGGGCAAGGAAATGCGCTTCGGCATTGCGCAGACCAGTATGTTTGTGACGGTGACAACGGCTGCGACGACCGGTTCGGTCAATGCAATGCATGATTCCCTCACCCCTCTCGGGGGGCTGGTACCCATTGCGCAGATGATGCTGAACAACGTTTTTGGCGGCGCCGGCGTGGGGCTGATCAATCTGCTGACCTACGCCATCCTCACCGTATTCATGGTCGGGATGATGATAGGGCGCACGCCCGAGTTTCTGGGCAAGAAAATCGAAGCGCGCGAGATGAAGCTGGTGATGCTTGCCATTCTGGTGCATGCCTTCAGCATTCTGGGCTTTACCGCGCTGGCGGCGCTGTTCCCGGCCACCATGGACAGTCTGTCCAATCTGGGTCCGCATGGCTTTAGCGAAGTCCTCTATGCCTATGCGTCGGGTACGGCGAACAATGGCTCCGCATTTGCCGGTCTGAATGCAAACACGCCGTTCTTTAACACAACGATAGGGCTGGCCATGCTCATCGGCCGTTACCTGACGCTGCTGCCCATGCTGGCTGTAGCGGGCAGCCTGGCGGCCAAAAAGTCGCTGCCCGAGAGTGCGGGCACCCTGTCAACGTCCACCCCCCTGTTTACCTGCCTGCTCGTTTTTGTGGTGCTGGTGGTCGGCGGACTTACTTTTATGCCCGCGCTGGCGCTGGGACCTGTGGTCGAACAGCTGCTTATGGCCGCCGGTCAACAGTTCTGAGGAAATCATGAAACAGTGCACTCAAGCTATATCCCCGCGCAGCCCGGTCTTGCAGGGGCTGGCCCGGCCGGCTCTGGTCAGCGCAGTATTTTTCATGCTGATCACCGGTCTGGCCTATCCATTGTTGACGACAGGTGTGGCCCAACTGATGTTTCCGCATCAGGCGAATGGAAGCCTGGTGCGGAGCAGTGGCCAGGCAGTCGGCGCCGCGCTGATTGGTCAGGCCTTTGTCACGCCGCCGTATTTTCATCCGCGCCCGAGCGTGACCCAGGGAACTAATCCCGCCGATGCCTCCGCGACGGTCGACAGTCCATATAACGCGGCGCTGAGCGGTGCAAGCAATCTGGGGCCGACCAGTCGCACACTCATGGGACAAGTCCAGGCCAGGGCGAGGGCATATCGGCAGGAAAACGGCTTGCCGGCAGATACGCCGGTGCCGGTGGATGCCGTTACTGCATCGGCGTCCGGCCTGGATCCCGACATATCGCTGGCCAACGCGCGCCTGCAGGCGGCACGCGTCGCAAAGGCCCGAGGGCTGGACGTGGGGCGGGTCATGCTGCTGGTGCAGCAGCAGACTACTGCGCGCCAGTTGGGCATTTTGGGCGAGCCCCGCATCAACGTGCTGGCGATCAACCTTGCGCTGGACGGGCTGGCAGCCAGGCACGCCGTCATTGAATAGCTGAATAAAGAAGAGAAGTCATCATGTCGCAAAATCAGATTGATGTGAAAGCAGTCGCAGCGGCGCCGGTGCGCTGGCCTGCGGTGTTTGTGGAGGCCATCAGGAAGCTGTCCCCCAGGGTACAGAGCAGGAATCCGGTGATGTTCGCTGTTTACCTGGGAAGCATACTCACTACCTGCCTATGGCTGCAGGCGCTGGGCGGTAGCGGCGATGCGCCGCCGAACTTCATACTGTCCATTGCATGCTGGCTCTGGTTCACGGTGTTGTTCGCGAATGCCGCTGAAGCGCTGGCGGAAGGTCGGGGCAAGGCGCAGGCCGAAGCATTGCGCGCCGTGCGCAAACGTGTCTTTGCCAAAGTGCTGGATGAGCCGACATTGCGCAGTGCATCGCGCAGCACGCCCAGCGATGCGTTGAGTGCGGGAATGATTGTGCTGGTTGAGGCAGGGGACACCATCCCTGCGGACGGCGAAGTCATTGAGGGCGTGGCATCGGTCGATGAGTCGGCCATTACCGGCGAATCGGCGCCTGTCATCAGGGAATCCGGCGGCGATTTCTCGTCGGTCACCGGCGGGACACGCGTGCTCTCGGACTGGATTATTGTCCGGGTGACCGCCAACCCCGGCGAGGCCTTTCTGGACCGCATGATCGCCATGGTCGAAGGGGCCAAGCGCAGCAAGACCCCCAACGAAATCGCGCTGACGATATTGCTGGTGGCCCTGACACTGATTTTTCTGCTGGTCTGCGTGACCTTGCTGCCGTTCTCGTCGTTCAGCGTGGCTCTGGCCGGGTCGGGACAGCTGGTCAGTCTGACGGTGCTTGTTGCGCTGCTGGTCTGTCTTATCCCGACCACAATAGGCGCGCTGCTGTCGGCGATCGGCATCGCGGGTATGAGCCGTATGATGGGGGCCAATGTGCTGGCGACGTCGGGGCGCGCCATTGAGGCGGCGGGCGATGTCGATGTGCTGCTGCTGGACAAGACCGGCACCATTACGCTGGGCAATCGCGAGGCCTCACAGTTTATGGCCGCCCCGGGGGTGGAGGAAAAGGCGCTGGCCGAGGCGGCGCAGCTGTCATCGCTGGCTGACCAGACGCCCGAGGGGCGCTCCATTGTCGTGTTGGCCAAAAAGCGTTTCGACCTTCGAGCCAGCGCGCTTGAAGGAAGCGTGGCGGTTTCCTTCAGCGCTCGCACACGCATGAGCGGGATAGACATTGGCACGAGGGCGATCCGCAAGGGCGCCGCCAGCGCGATCCGTGCGCATGTCGAATCGCTGGGCGGCGTATTCCCGGTCGAGGTCGAGCACATCGTGGCCGAGATATCCCGGCGCGGCAGCACGCCGCTGGTTGTCTCCGACGACGGACGGATCCTGGGGGCGGTGGAGCTCAAGGATATCGTCAAGGGGGGGATCAGGGAGCGCTTTGCGGCGCTGCGCAGGATGGGAATCAAAACCGTCATGATCACGGGCGACAACCGCTTGACGGCGGCGGCGATTGCGGCCGAAGCGGGGGTCGACGATTATCTTGCCGAGGCTACGCCCGAGGACAAGCTGCGATTGATCCGGGACTACCAGGCCGCAGGCCATCTGGTGGCAATGACGGGTGATGGTACCAACGACGCTCCGGCGCTGGCGCAGGCCGATGTCGCCGTGGCCATGAACAGCGGGACCCAGGCTGCCAAAGAGGCGGGAAACATGGTGGATCTGGACAGCAATCCCACCAAGCTGATGCAGGTGGTCGAGGTGGGCAAGCAGATGATCATGACGCGCGGGGCTTTGACCACGTTCAGCATTGCCAATGACCTGGCCAAGTACTTCGCCATTATTCCGGCGGCCTTTGTGGCAACCTATCCGTCTTTGGGGGCGCTCAACGTAATGGGGCTGCACAGCGCCGAAACCGCCATTCTGTCTGCGGTGATCTTCAATGCGCTGATCATTGTTCTGCTCATTCCGCTGGCGCTCAAGGGTGTGAGATATCGCGCCGAGTCGGCCGAGCGCCTGTTGCGGCGCAATCTGCTGATATACGGTATTGGCGGCCTGATTGCGCCATTTATCGGCATCAAGCTGATTGATTTGTTGCTCACGCCCTTCTTTTGAACTATGTTTGCGCTGATGATTCTTCACCGCAAGGCCGGCCTGGCGTTCAGGCCGGGCTGGCAGGACAATACGTAACATGACAGACCTGCGGCCCAATCCCGACGACCTGCTTCAGTTCGTCACCGATGAAGCGACGCGCCGCGCGCGCGGCCAGCTCAAGATTTTTTTCGGCGCCTGCGCCGGCGTGGGCAAGACATACGCCATGTTGCGGGCGGCCGCGCAGCGCCAGTCCCAGGGCGTGGAGGTAGGCGTCGGCGTGGTCGAAACCCATGGGCGCGAGGAAACCGGCGCGCTGTTGCCAGGCCTGGCTGTGCTGCCACCCAAGGTGCTCAGTTATCGCGGACGCATGCTCAGCGAGTTCGATCTTGACGCGGCGCTTGCCGCGGGCTGGCAATTGATCCTGGTGGATGAGCTGGCGCATACGAATGTGGCGGGTAGCCGGCACGCCAAAAGATGGCAGGACGTTGAAGAATTGCTGGGGGCGGGCATCGATGTCTACACCACGCTGAATGTGCAGCACCTGGACAGCCTGAACGATATCGTGGGCGGCATCACCGGCATACGCGTGCGTGAAACGGTACCGGATCATGTTTTCGAGAGCGCTGCGGATGTGGTGCTGGTGGACCTGCCGCCCGACGATCTGCTGGCCCGGCTGGCCGACGGCAAGGTCTATTTTCCCGATGCGGCAGCGCAGGCACGCGATCATTTTTTCCGCAAAGGCAATCTGATTGCGCTGCGCGAACTGGCGCTGCGCCGCGTTGCCGACCGCGTCAATGCCGATGTGCGCGGCTACCGTGTCTCAAATGCCATCAATGCAGTGTGGCCCACGCGCGAGCGCCTGCTGGTATGTGTCAGCGCGGATCCTGGCCAGGAAGGCCTGGTGCGTGAAGGCAGCCGGCTTGCCCAGCGCCTGCAGGCCGACTGTATTGTCGTGCATGTGGATCAGCCTCAGCGAGGGCGGGAGCAGTCCGCGCGCGAGGCGCTGCTTGGCCTGGCCAAACTGGCCGAGCAGATGGGCGCCGAGTTCGCCAACGTGCCAGGCGAGCAGGTGGATGTATCGCTGCTTGGCTACGCGCGCGCGCGCAATGTCACCAAAATCGTCGTGGGCTACTGCCCGCGGCGTCGGTGGGCGTTCTGGCGCCATGCACTGTCGCTGCGGCTGGCCGGCCAGAGCCCCGGGATCGGATTGATTGTCCTGCGGCCTGAATCGTCGCTTATGCGCAGACGGCTGCGCTGGCCCGCGCTGCAGCCCCTTCAGTATATGCGCGCCTTCGTCCTGGCTACTCTGGCCTGCGGCGCGGCGACGGTGCTTGCGAGCCTGCTGCTGCGCGTGTTCGATCTGTCGAATGTGGTGATGCTTTTTCTGCTGACGGTTGTCTTTGTGGCGCTCAGGCTGGGGCGGGCGGCTGGCGCGTGGGCAGCCTTGCTGTGCGTGGCCTGCCTGAACTTTTTTTTCGTCGATCCGCGCTGGTCTTTTTCGGTTTCGGACACTCAGTATATTTTTACCTTCGCACTCATGCTGGTCGTCGCGGTGGTTATCAGCCAGCTTGCCGTCCGTCTGAGCACAGAAGCCAGGGTGGCAACGGCGGGCGAACGCAGGGCCGCCACGCTGGCGCGTGTTGCGCGCGACCTGTCCGGCGCCATCAAGACCGAGCAGATCGCAGACATCTGCGCCGAAACGATTGCGCCGCTGCTGGGCGCGCGCGTGGCATTGGTGCTGCCCGATCTGCAAGGCCATCTGCTGGCGGGACAGGACGCGGCATTTGTCGATGGTTCTGTGGCGCAATGGACTTACGACCACGCACAACAGGCCGGCTACGGCACGCAAACGCTCAGCGGGGCGTCTGCGCTATACCTGCCGCTCAAAGCGCCCATGCGTGTCAGGGGCGTGCTGGCCGTGCAGCACGATCAGGCCCAGGCCCCGGGCGACCCGGACGAGCGGCGGCTGCTGGATGCCTGCTGCTCATCCATCGCGCTGGCGCTGGAGCGCATTCATTTCGTCGAGGTTGCGCAGGACACGCTGCTGCGCATGGAGGGTGAGCGCCTGCGCAATGCCTTGCTGGCCGCTGTTTCGCACGATCTCAAGACGCCCCTGACGGCGATCCGGGGCCTGGCCGAAACGCTGGAGCGCCCCGGGTCGATGGCGCCGGCCCAGCAAAGCGAGCTTGCCGGCGCCATACGCATGCAGGCGGAGGAGCTGCAGAGACTGGTTGCCAACCTGCTCGACCTGGCGCGCATGCAGAGCGAGGGAGTCAGGCTGAACAAGTCGTGGAATGCCCTGGATGAAATCGTGGGCAGCGCGCTGGGTCGCCTGCCCGCGGCTCAAGGCCAGCGTAGCATTGTTGCAGATCTGCCTTCGGATCTGCCGTTGGTGGAGTTGGACGCGCTACTGTTCGAGCGCGTGCTGATCAACCTGCTGGACAACGCGCGCAAGTATGCCGGCAGGGATGGCGCCATCACCATAAAAGCCCGTGCCGCAGGCACAATGCTTTATCTGTTTGTCGACGATAATGGACCGGGGTTTCCGACGGCGGATATCGCATCGCTGTTCGAACCCTTTGTGCGCGGGCAGCGCGAATCCTCCATTCCTGGCGTCGGCCTGGGGCTTGCGCTTTGCCGCAGTATCGTGACGGCGCACGGGGGCAGCATCCACGCCGAGAACCTGCTGCCGCACGGGGCGCGCGTCGAGATCCGCCTGGCGCTGGGTGCGCCGCCGGACATCGAGCAAGAGGAGGAGGTATGAACAGACCACGTGTTCTGGTCGTTGAAGACGAGGCGGATATTCGCCGCTTTGTGCATATCGCACTGGAGAAGGCCGGCATGGAGGTCTTCGAGGCGGCCACTGCGGCGCAGGCGCGTATCGATGCTTCCACCCGCCAGCCGGATCTGCTGATCGTCGATCTGGGCCTGCCTGACGACGATGGCAAGGTGCTGATCAGCGATGTACGGGGCTGGTCTGCGGCACCGGTATTGGTGCTCTCCGCGCGGGATCAGGAAAGCGAAAAAGTCGCTGCGCTGGACGCGGGTGCGGACGACTACCTGGCCAAGCCCTTTGGGGTTCCCGAGCTGCTGGCGCGCGTGCGTGCCCAGTTGCGGCGTGCCAACATGGTATCGAATGACCGGCCGGCATCATCCATGCTGCGTTTTGGCGACGTGGTGGTCGACATCGCCGCGCACCAGGTGCACAGGGCGGGGCAGCAGGTGCATCTGACCCGACTGGAATTCAGGCTGCTCAGTGCCCTGTTGAAGGGGCACGGCAAGGTGCTGACCGCCAGGCATTTATTGTCCGAGGTCTGGGGCGGCGGCCATGCGGATCGCGTTCACTATCTGCGCATCTACATGATGAATTTGCGCCAGAAGCTGGAACAAGATCCTGCCAATCCCCGGCACCTGATCACGGAACTGCAGATCGGCTATCGGCTGGCCGGCGTGGAGGCGGTCGACGCGCCGCCTGAAGGGAAACCATGATCGTGCCGGCCAGCTTGAGGACCTCGACAGGCCGGATTCAAGCGGCGAGCTCATCCAGCCGCGTCAGCCAGCGGCGTTTGTCCGGCTCAGGAAGAAAAGACGCCTTGATGCTGTTGCGTGCAAGCTGCGCCAGTGCTTGGGCGTCCAGTCCCAGCGCCTGGGCGCAGGCAGCGTAGTTTTCCGCGACATAGCCGCCGAAATAGGCCGGGTCGTCTGAGTTCACGGTAACCAGCGCTCCCTGGTGCAGCATGCGCGCCAGATTGTGCTGCGCCAGCGTCGGCACGACGCAAAGCTTCAGGTTGGACAGCGGGCAGACCGTCAGGGGCACCTGCTCGTCGATCAGTCGCTGCATCAGTGCCGGATCCTGCTCGCTGTTGACCCCGTGGTCGATGCGTTCGGCTGCCAATACATCGAGCGCACTGCGCACGTATTCGGCTGGCCCTTCTTCTCCTGCGTGCGCGACGCGGCGCAGGCCCAGCTCGCGGGCACGGGCGTAGACCTTGGTAAATTTTTCCGGCGGATTGCCGCGCTCGGCCGAGTCCAGCCCTATCCCTGTCCACAGATCGTCATACTGTTCGCGCAGCGGCAATGCTTCGTCCAGAGTGCGCAGGGCATCTTCTTCCGGCAGATGCCGCAGAAAGCTCAAAAGCAGGCAACTGGTGATGCCCCATTGCGCCCTGGCCTGGCGCAGGGCACGCGCCAGACCGGCGAAAATGGTCTGCATCGCGACGCCACGTGCAGTATGCGTCTGCGGGTCGAACATGATCTCGGCATGGACGACGCCGTCTTCCCTGGCCTTGCGCATATAGGCCATGGTCATGTCATAAAAGTCTTCTTCGGTAATCAGCACGCTTGCGCCTGCATAGTACAGGTCGAGAAAGGACTGCAGACTGTCGAACTGATAGGCGGCGCGCAGCGCCTGCACGTCCGGATAGGGCAGGGCAATGCCGTTGCGGCGCGCCAGCTCGAACATGAGCTCGGGCTCGAGCGTGCCTTCGATGTGCAGGTGCAGCTCGGCCTTGGGCAGGCTGCGGATATAGGACAGGAGAGAGGAGCTTGTCATTGATCCGGATAATGTTTGGCGAGGATGTGGGCGTAGGCGCTTTCGATGTCGCGGCACAAAGCATGGCGGGCGCCGGCGGCGTCTCCGGCTTCAAGGGCGTCGAGCATGCTTGTGTGATGCCTGACGGCGATTTTCTCTTTTGTGCGTTCCGAACCCGCGCGCAGGTCGTAGTTCAGGATGGGACCTATTCTAAGCCACAGGCTCTCGATGATCTTGTCCAGCATGGGCATGCCGGCTGCCGAATACAGCGAAAAGTGCAGATCCTTGTTGAGCAATACGACGTTGGCCATATTGTTTTCGGGAGCGTCCATTTCGTGGGCCAGCCTGGCGTTGGTCGCGCGCAGCGCGCCCAGCAGTTCTGCGGATACGCGGCCATTGGCCTGTTCCACCGCGTAGCCTTCTATCTGCAGTCGTATCTGGGTGATCTCATGGAACTGTCCGGCCGAGAGCATGGGTACGCGCACCGATCTGTTGGGCGCAACCTCCAGCGCCTGATCGGCCACCAGCTGGTAAACGGCTTCGCGTACAGGCATCACGCTCACGCCCAGCGCTTGCGCCGTCGAACGCAGCGACAGTTGCTCGCCGGGCATGAGCTGGCCGGTCAGCAGCAGCTCTTTGATCTGCGCCAGGATATTGGCGCCGAGCGTCTCGTGACGGGGCGCGGGATTCAGTAAGCCATTCATCTTCACATACCTAAGGGTAAACACTATCTGTGATCTGTGATCTCAGTTGACTAGTATAACGATTCAGGGGCGGGATCAAGCCCCGGCGCCCGGACATCAGCGTGATCATGCTTGGCATCGCGCGTTGAAGCTTTCCCTTGTCATGGGCGCCACCGCATTTCATACGCAATGCAGTGTAAAACAGGGAGACAAGGATGATCGAAAAGAACAGGATCGCGTCGATGCCGGGGCGCCGCCGCTTGTTGCAGGGATCGGCGGCGCTGGCCGCGGGGCTGGCGATGCCGGCATTTGTGCGGGCGCAGTCCGACGCAATACGCATAGGCCACTTGACGCCCCGGACGGGCTTTCTGGGTCCCATGGGTGAATATGCTGTGCTGGGCGCAACCCTTGCGGTGGAAGAGGTGAACGCCTCGGGCGGTGCGCTGGGCCGCAAGTTCGAATTGCTGTCGGAGGACAGCGTCAATCCGCAAACGGCCTCGACCAAGGCTCAGCGCATGGTGGAACGCGATGGCGTGCATAGCCTGGTGGGGGAAATCAGTTCCGCATCGGGCCTGGCGATTTCGCAGGTGGCGCAGCGCGCCGGAAAACTGTTCATGCAGACGGGCTGCAACTCGGATGAGCTGCGCGGGGCCAACTGCAGCCGCTATATGTTTCATCTGGAAGCCTGCAACACCATGTATGTACGCACCATCGGACAGGCGCTCTTGCGCGATGGCATGGTCAAAGGCAAAAAGTGGATGGCCTTTACGGCCGACTATGCCTTTGGTCACGATCTGTTCAAGCGGACCAAGCATTTCATGGACGAGAATGGCGCAGTGTTCGTGTCCAATGACATGCTGCCCACCGATGCCACCGAGTTCAGCGCTTCCTTGCTGAAAATACGGCAGCAGGCTCCCGACCTGGTCATCAGCAATCTGGCGGGCAACCAGACCACCAACTTCACCAAGCAGTACAACGAGTTCGGCATCGATGTCCCCTTTGCAGGCGCGGATATGAATATGACCAGCATCTGGGGCGCAGGCAAGAATGGTTTCAGCGGCATATGGCCCATTATCTGGACGCATCAGGTGCAGGCGGCTGCGGCCCAGGATTTTGTCGCCCGCTTTCAGAAGCGTTTCGGCAAGCTGCCCGAGAATCAGGCAGTCAATGATTACCTGGCGATCAGGATGTTGGCGCAGGCGATGAACGAAACCAAGACAGACGATACCGACAAGCTGATTGCCTACCTGGAAAGCGGAAAGAAATTCGATGTGCTGCGCGCGCGCGAAGGCTATTTCCGGCCCTGGGATCATCAACTGGTCTATGAGATGTACACCGTGCAGCCAGTCAAGGACATGAAAAGCGCGGACAAGTTTGATTTCATGCAGACCAGTGATCCTGTTCCGGGTGCGTCGCAAAGCCTGGAGACGCTGGCTCCCACCAAGGAAGAAAACATGTGCACGTTTGCCGCATGACGCAACCGCAGGCGCCCCGCTAGGGGGCGCCGTCTTGCGGGGTGACGTGCCGTCCCGCCGCTATGCCTGGGAGACGCAGTTTTGACGACAGAGTTCATGTTCATTGTCCAGCAGATCGTAAACGGACTGCTGTTGGGGTCCTATTACCTTTTGATTGCGCTGGGCCTGTCCATTATTTTCAGCCTGGGCGGGATCGTCAATCTTGCCCACGGCGCTTTTTACGCCATTGGCGCCTATCTCATCGTGTTCCTCAGCGACAGGATCGGATATGGCATGGCGTTCGTGGTCTCGCCTATTGTGGTGGCGATGCTGGGCATGGTGATAGAGCGCTTGTTCTTCCGGCGCTTCTATCGGTCTGATCCTACGTTGAGCCTATTGTTCACGTTTGCGCTGTCCATGGTGATCGAGCAGGCGCTGCGCATGATTTTTGGCTCATCGCCCCTGCCGTTCTCCGTGCCGGCCTTTGCGCACGGCATGGTGGTCGCGGGCAGCTTTTTCTATCCCTTCTATCGGATCGGCATGCTGGCTGTGGCCCTGGTGGCCGTGGCGGGCACCTGGCTGCTGTTGAACAAGACGGCCTTCGGCAAGATCGTCAAAGCCGGCATCAACGACCCGGACATGGTGCGGGCCCTGGGGATTTCGCTCAATCCCGTCATGACTGCCGTATGCGGCCTGGGCATCGGGTTGGCCGGCCTGGCCGGTGTTCTGCTGGCGCCCATCACCGGCGTTCAGCCTGCCATGGGCCAGGAAATCCTGACGGCTGCCTTTGTGGTGGTGGTCATCGGCGGGCTGGGCAGCTTCTGGGGCGTGGTGCTGGCGGCAGTGCTGGTGGGGGTCATACGGGGCCTGACGTCTTACTTCTATCCGCCGGCATCCGAAGCATCGCTTTATCTGCTGATGTTGATCATTCTCATTGTGCGTCCACGCGGTTTGCTGGGCGAACGATTCGACCGCCTGGAGTAGGCCATATGTCCAAGCAGGAACTGAAAATACTGATTCCGGTAGCCCTGGGTCTGGTCGCGCTGCCGGCGGTCATGAATATGGGCGGCCTGACATACAGCACGGCGGTCGAGTGCATCGTGCTGGCGCTGGCCGGCCTGGCGCTCAATATTCTGCTGGGCTATACAGGCCTGGTGTCGTTCGGGCATGGCGCCTGGTTCGGCATCGGCGCTTATGCGGTAGGCATCCTCCAGCTGCGCTATTTTCCAGGTAGCGCAATCATTCCCTTGATCGGCGCAGTATTGCTGGTGGCGGTGATCGCATGTCTGGTCGGGCTGCTGATCCTGAGGCGGCGCGGCGTGTATTTTTCCCTGCTCACCCTGGCCTTCGGCGCATTGTGCTTTGCGCTTGCCTATCGCTGGACGGCGTTGACGGGCGGGGAGAACGGTTTGGGCGGCATAGAGCGCAACGCGGTGCTGGGCGTCAGCCTGGACAACTCGCTGGCGTTCTATGCTTTTGTGGCGGTGATCGCCTTCCTCGTAGTGGCTTTTGTGCTGCGCCTGGTCCTGTCACCTTTTGGCGCTGTGCTGACGGCCATACGCGAGAACGAGCTGAGGACGCGGTTTATCGGCTTTGACGTAGATGCCTACAAACTGCTGGCCTTTGTTCTGTCGGCTGCCATTACCGGGTTGGCGGGAGGGCTGTCGGTGCTCAGTCACCGCATTGCCTCCGCGGAGACCATGTCGCTCGCCTTCTCGGGCGAACTGCTGGCCATCGTCCTGATCGGCGGCATGCGCAGCTTCTCCGGACCCATTTTTGGCGCGGTGTTTTATATCCTGTTCCGTGAGTACCTGTCGATGTATACCTCCGACTGGCTGCTTTACTTTGGGCTGGTGTTCATCTTCTTCATCCTTGTCACACCCGCCGGCCTGACAGGTCTGGCCACGCGCCTGCGGCGACTGGCCGTGCCGGAAAAAATCCGTGGCGCGGCCATGGGGCAGCGCGTGGTCGAAACGGATAAAGATTTCTTTCCGTCTTTTCTGTCGACGCAGGCGCCTGCCGCGCTGCACTGCCGCGAGGTGGACAAGACCTTTGGCGGCATTGCCGCCGTCAGGAATGTGACACTGGATGTGGCAGGCAAAGGTGTGCATGCATTGATCGGCCCGAATGGTGCGGGCAAGACCTCGTTGTTCAATCTGATCTCCGGGATGTTTCCGGCGGATCGCGGCGCACTGGCGCTGGATGATGTATCGCTCAACGGCATGGGCGCCGACCAGGTCTGCGCAAGCGGTCTGGCCAGGTCTTTCCAGATTACCAATCTGTTCAAAGGCCTGACGGTACGCGAAAACCTGTGTCTTGCGGTGCTGGGCCGCGATCCGGGGCGCTTCTCCATCTGGACGAGGCTGGAGGCGCTGCGTGATACCCAAACCCAGACAGATGAACTGGTCAAGTATCTGGGCGTGCAGGGCATGGAGCAGGCGCTGGCCGAAGACTTGTCCTATGGCGGCCAACGGGTCGTGGATATGGGCCTTGCTCTCGGCACTGCGCCGCGCATACTTTTGCTGGATGAACCGCTGGCCGGCCTGGCCGCCGCGGAACGGGACCGCATAGGTACGCTGATCCGGCGCCTGGGAGACCGCATTGGCGTGCTGCTGGTCGAGCACGATGTCGATCGTGTCTTTGCGATGGCCGATCGGATCACTGTGATGAATCAGGGGCGCGTGCTGGTGGAAGGCGATGCGGCCGCGGTGCAGGCCGACGCCCGGGTGCGTGAAATCTATATCGGATCGGGCAGCCAGGCGCTGGCCGCCAGCGTGACGGCCGGCGCGCTGGGCAGTGAACTCGCGCTGTCGGTGAGCGGGCTGGATGCCTTCTATGGCAAAAGCCATATCCTGTCGGATATTTCCTTCGATGCCCGCAAAGGCGAAATTGTTGCGGTGCTGGGGCGCAACGGTGCAGGCAAGTCCACGCTGCTCAAAAGCCTGCTGGGCCTGGCCCGTCTGGGATCGGGGCAGATATCCATAGGCGGCAGGCAGATGCATGTGCCTGTGCCGGAAGTCATGGCGCGGCTGGGCATCGCTTTCGTCCCCCAGGGCCGGCGGCTGTTTGCAGGCCTGACCGTCAAGGACAATCTGATGCTGGGCCGGCTCAAGCGCTCGGGGCAGGGGAGTAATGGCTGGAGCGATCAGGAAATTTTTGATGTGTTCCCGCGCCTGAAAGACAGGTACGAGGTTGATGCAACGCTGCTGTCCGGCGGTGAGCAGCAGATGGTGGCGATTGCCCGTGCACTGGCCGGGCATGTGGAGGTTCTGCTGCTTGACGAGCCGTTCGAAGGCCTGTCTCCAGCCATGACTGAAGAGGTCTTTAACGCCATTGTCAGCATCAAGAATCGCTTGACGATTCTGATTGTGGACCATAACCTCGATCTGGCCCTGGCGCTTGCCGATACGGCGCTGGTGCTGGACCGGGGCAGGATTACGCATCATGGTGCGGCGCGCGACCTGCTCACCGATCTGGAATTCCGTAAACAAAAACTATGGGTATGAGACGAGGCAATTATGTTTGAAGATGCAAGCATGCAGGGCACCAGGGTATTGATCACGGCCGGCGCCAGCGGGCTGGGGCTGGAGATGGCCCGTGTCTTTGTGGCCGCAGGGTCCGAGGTATTCATTTGCGACGTGAACGAGCAGGCCCTGGTCGCCGCGCGCGAGGAACTGCCCAAAATCCACACACGGGTCGCCGACGTTTCGGACGAAGAGAGCGTGGCTGCCTTGTTCGCGCAGGTAGAGCAGGCGCTGGGCGGTCTGGATGTACTGATCAACAATGCCGGCATTGCGGGGCCGACCGGATTTGTCGAAACCCTGAGCCGCGCCGACTGGGACCGCACCCTGGCGGTCAATATCACGGGTCAATTCCTGTGTGCGCGCCTTGCGGTGCCGTTGCTGCGCAAATCCAGTGCCGGTGTGATGCTGAATCTCTCCTCTGCGGCCGGTCATCTCGGCTTTGCAGGGCGCTCCGCTTATTCGGCGTCCAAATGGGCTGTGATCGGGTTTACCAAGTCGCTGGCGATCGAGCTGGGCGGTGACGGCATACGCGTCAATGCCATTTTGCCGGGAGCGGTCGAGGGGCCGCGCATACGCGCGGTGATTGCCGCCAAGGCGCAGACGCTGGGCAGGCCAGTCGAGGAAGTCGCCGCCTCCTACGAGCGTCAGGCTTCGCTGGGACGCATGGTATCGGCCCGCGATATCGCGAATATGGCCTTGTTCACCGCCAGCCCGGCGGCAGGCAGCGTCAGCGGCCAGGCGCTGGTGGTGGATGGGCACACCCAACAATTGGTATAGCGGAAACGCGAAGCGCGTCCTGGCTGCGGATGGGCGGCCACGGCGGCGACCCGTGAGGGGCAATGGAAGACAAGGAGGCCACGGGCCATGAAGGTAGCAGTGATTGGAGCGGGATTGATCGGCCAGGCATGGGCGATTGTGTTTGCGCGGGGCGGGTGCGATGTCAGGCTCTGGGATGGCGATCCCGATGCGCTTGCGCGTGCTCACGGCCTGATCGGCAAGCTGGCCGGCGTTCTGCAGGCGCGCGGCCTGCTTGCGGATGCGGCGGCCGTCATGGCGCGCATCCAGTTGGCCGGAACGCTGGAACTGGCGTTGGAAGACGCCGGGTATGTACAGGAAAATCTGCCGGAAAAGCTGGACATCAAGCAGGATATCTTTGCGCGCATGGATGCCATCGTCGGCATCGATACCGTGCTGGCCAGTTCGACGTCCAGCATTCCCGCATCGTCGTTCAGCGCCGCGCTGCAAGGCCGCGAACGCTGCCTGGTGGCGCATCCGGTGAACCCGCCTTATCTGGTTCCCGTTGTGGAGTTGTGTGGCGCGCCCTGGACCAGTTCCAAGGCGATAGCCAGCGCCCGCCGCCTCATGCAGGAGGTGGGGCAGAAGCCGGTGGTGGTCAACAAGGAGCTCGAAGGCTTTGTGCTGAACCGCCTTCAGGGCGCCTTGCTGCGCGAGGCGTTTCGTCTGGTGGATCAGGGCTATGTCAGCGTGGAGGATCTGGACTCGACCGTCAAGGACGGCCTGGGTCTGCGCTGGGCCTTCATGGGCCCATTCGAGACGATAGACCTGAATGCGCCTGATGGACTGCGCGACTATTGCACGCGCTACGGCGGCATGTATCAGTCTATCTCGACCGAGCAGACCGGCACCGAAGCCTGGGGCGAGGCGCTGGTCGCGCAGCTGGATGCGCAGCGGCGCGACCTGCTGCCGCAGGATGCGTTGCTGGCGCGCAGGATGTGGCGCGATGAACGCCTGATGGCGCTGCTGCGGCACAAACAGGAGCAGGACGCCTCCGGACAGTCTTAGCATTTGGCATCAAGATCCGTCATCCATCGCAACCTCACTACGACACTCTAGGATATCCATGGCCAGTCATAAAAAAGTCATCATTACGTGCGCCGTTACCGGCGGTATTCATACACCCAGCATGTCGCCGCATCTGCCGGTGACGGCGGAGGAGATCGCCGAGGGCGCGATTGCGGCGGCGCAGGCAGGCGCGGCCATTCTGCATCTTCATGCGCGCGACCCCAGGGACGGGCGGCCCACGCAGGATCCGGACGCCTTCCGTCCCTTTCTTGAAAAAATCAAGGCATCTACCGATGCGGTCATCAACATCACCACCGGGGGCAGCCCCCACATGACAGTGGAGGAGCGCATACGCCCGGCCATGACCTTCAAGCCCGAGGTTGCCTCGCTGAACATGGGTTCGATGAACTTCGGTCTGTTTCCCATGCTGGAGCGTTTCAAGACCTTCGAACACGAGTGGGAGAAACAGCATCTGGAAAACAGCCGCGACCTGATCTTCCGCAATACCTACAAGGATATCGAAACCATACTGCGGCAGGGCACGGAAAACGGCACGCGCTTCGAGTTCGAATGCTATGACATCAGTCATCTGTACAACCTGGCCCACTTCATGGATCGCGGGCTGGTGCAAAGCCCGCCGTTCATTCAGTCGGTCTTCGGCATCCTGGGCGGCATAGGCCCCAATCCCGAGGACCTCATGCATATGCGCCGCACGGCAGACCGCCTGTTTGGCGACGACTATCAGTGGTCCATACTGGGAGCCGGCCGCAATCAGATTCCGCTGGCGACCATGGGCGCGGCCATGGGGTCGAACGTGCGGGTCGGCCTGGAGGATTCGCTCTGGATAGGGCCCGGCAAGCTGGCCTCCTCCAATGCCGAGCAGGTGAGCCGCATCCGCACTGTGCTCGAGGCACTCAATCTGGAGATTGCAAGCCCCGATGACGCGCGCGCCATGCTGCAGCTCAAGGGCGGCGACAAGGTGAATTTCTGATGGGCATGTTCGACCTGAGCGGACAGCTTGCCCTGGTGACCGGGTCTTCGCGCGGCATCGGCTATGCCGCAGCGCGGGCGCTCGGTCTGCAGGGGGCGACGGTGATCCTCAATGGCAGGGATGCGGCGACGCTGGGAGACGCCGCGGCGCGCCTGGCCGCCGAAGACATCGACACGCATGTACTGCCTTTCGATATTGCCGACCCCGACGCGGCCATCGCTGCGGTCGAGCAGGCCAGGAGCAGGCTGGGCAGGATAGATATTTTCTTTTCCAACGCCGGCGTCCAGCATCGCGAGCCTTTGCTGTCTTACCAGCAGCAGGATTTTGACCGTGTGGTGTTCGCCAACCTGACTTCACAATGGGCGCTGGCGCGCGAGGTGGCGCGAGGCATGACGGAGCACGGACATGGTCGCATCATTTTTACAGGGTCGATTACCGCATTGCGAGGACGCCGCGACATTACCGCCTATACCGCCGCCAAGGCTGCGCTTCATGGGCTGGTGCGGCAATGGGCGGTAGAGTTGGCGGACAGCGGCATTACCGTCAACGCCATCGCGCCTGGCTACATCAAGACCGAGCTTACCAGCAAGCTGTGGAACGATGAGGAATTCAACCAGTGGTTGTTTGACCGCGTTCCGCAAAAACGCTGGGGCGACCCGGACGATATTGCGTCGGCGCTGGTTTTTCTGGCTGCGCGCGAGGCTCGTTTCGTTACAGGGCAGGTGCTGGTGGTCGACGGCGGCATGACCGCCAGCATGTAGTCATGCCTGGCGGTATGAGCGGCGTGCGCCGTCCCGCCAGGCCTGGCGGGCTTCACTCTTGCGAGAGCGTTTCCAGGTAGGCGGCCGCGCCGATCAGCGCAGGCTGCTGGCTGTTGATGACGAATACCGGGATGGCCGCCAGATACTCACGGAAGCGGCCTTTGTCCTCGAAGCGTTTGCGAAACGGAGATTGCCCGAAATACTCGCCCAGCTGCTTGATAATGCCACCGCCTATATAGACGCCGCCGCGCGCGCCCAGGGTAACGGCCAGGTCGCTGGCCGCCGTGCCGAGAATGGCGCAGAAGGTATCGAGCGCCTGGCGGCACAGGCTGTCGGTGCCGGCGACGGCCTGTTGGCTGATGTCGGCCGGCGAGTCGTAGCGGGCGTCAACGCCCTGCTGGCGGCACAGGCAGGTGTAAATGAAGGACAGCCCGGCGCCGGACACCAGCCTTTCCATTGATACATGGCCGAACTGCTGGCGCGCCTCGCGCCAGAGCGTGAGTTCAAGGTCGTCCGAGGGCGCAAAGCTGACATGGCCGCCTTCTGCCGCCAGAGGAATCCAGCGGCCCTGGCGCGATGGCACCAGAGCCGATACGCCCAGCCCGGTGCCCGGACCCAGCAGGCCCAGCGGTGCACCGGCCACACCCTTGTCTCCGCCCACCTGGACCAGTTCATCCGCATGCAGGTGCGGCAGCGCCATGGCCAGTACAGTGAAATCATTGAGCACATGCAGGTGCTCGAATCCGAGCGATCGGCGCATGGCTTCGATGGAAAATTCCCATGGCGAGTTCGTCATTTTGACGTGATCGCCGACGATGGGATTGGCAATGCCGATGACCGCATGCCGAACCTCGGGGTTGCCCTGTGCTTTGAGGTAATGGCGGATCGCATCTTCCATGGTCGGGTAGTCTGCGCTGTCCAGCACCTGTACCTTGTCGATCTGTCTGACCGAGGAACAGAGCGCGAAACGCGCGTGCGTGCCGCCTATGTCGGCGATCAGGTGGCGTTGGTGTTCAGGCGTGCCAGTAGACATCTAGGGGGACTCCAGTCTGATTGATGACATAGCTGATGGGCAGGGCAGGGTTGATTCCTTGCGCTGCGCGGCTCAGGGTATGACGCTTATCCTGGCCCGAAATGGCCAGCAAGAGGCGTTGCGCCGAGAGAATGGCGGCCAGCGTCATGCTGATGCGCTCATGCTCTGCCTGGACTGGCGTGACATGCAGGTAGCGGTGCAGGGCGTCGGGGGCAAGGCCTTCGGGCAGTTGCAGCGCGCCGGGGAACAGCGAGGCGGTGTGGCCATCGTCGCCCATGCCCAGCAGCGCCAGCGTGATGTCGTCAGTCAGCAGATTGGCCTGTCTGACGCTGGCCTGCATGTCCTTCGGGTGGGTGACCAGTCCAGTAAAGCGTGCGGCGGCGGCCCGCCCCCGCAGCAGATGTTCGCGCACGAGGCGTTCATTGCTGTCGGGATGATCCGGGGGTACAAAGCGATCATCGACCAGTGTAACGTGCACGGCCTCCCAGGGCAGGTCGGCCTGGCTCAGCGCATCGAAGACGGGAATGGGCGAGCGCCCGCCTGAGACGGCCAGGCCCGCGCGGCCATGCTGCCGCACCGCCTGCCCGAGCGTGGCGGCGATGTCATTGACCAGGGCCTGGGTGTACTCGGGGCCGGGCGCGAATTCATGCCAGCAGGTTTGCATGGTTCAGGCCTCCTCGTGCCAGCTGACGCCGGCGCGCGACAACAGGCCGCTGGACGCAGCAGGCCCCCAACTGCCGGCCGTGTACAGCTTGGGCGCAATCTCGTGGCGTCCCCAGCACTCCAGAATGGGCTCGACCCAGTTCCAGGCCTGAGCCTGCTCATCGCGCCGCATGAACAGGGCGAGGTGGCCATTGATCACGTCGAGCAGCAGCCGTTCGTAGGCATCGGAGCGGCGCGATTTGAACATGGTATGAAAGTCCAGATTCAGATAGGTTGACTGCAGGCTCATGGTCTCGCCCGGTGTCTTGGCCAGAAAATACAGGCGGACGCTTTCCTTGGGCTGCAGGCTGATGACCAGCCTGTTGGCCGAGGCGACCCCCACGGGCATGGGGAACAGGGCATGAGGCACTTTGCGGAAATTGATGACGATCTCCGCCACGCGCTCCTGCATGCGCTTGCCGGTGCGCAGGAAGAAGGGGACACCGGCCCAGCGCCAGCCTGAGACTTCGGCCTGCAGCGCCACAAAGGTTTCCGTATTGCTGGCCGGATCGACATGAGGCTCTTCGCGATAGCCCGGCACAGGATGGCCGTTGATGGCGCCGCTGCGGTACTGGCCACGCACCGCCTTGGTCAGGACGTCTTCGGCGGTAAACGGCTTGAGCGATTTGAGCACCTTGAGTTTTTCGTCGCGCACGGCGTCTTCCGTCAGGCTGGAGGGCGGCTCCATGGCGACGATGCACAGCAGCTGCAGCAGATGGCTTTGCAGCATGTCGCGCAGGGCGCCGGTGCGCTCATAGAATTCGCCGCGTTCTTCTACGCCCAGGTCCTCGGCGATGGTGATCTGCACATTGTCTATCCATTCGCGGCGCCACAGCGGTTCAAAAAGCGTATTGCCGAAACGGATGGCCAGCAGATTCTGCACCGATTCCTTGCCCAGGTAATGATCGATGCGATAGATCTGGTTCTCGGGGAAGCACTGGCCCACGGCTTCGTTGATGGCATTGGAGGATTGCAGATCGTGGCCCAGCGGCTTTTCAAGCACGACCCGGCTGTCAGCGTGGTTAAGACCGGCGGCGGCCAACTGCTGGCAAATCGTAATGAACAGATGAGGTGCGGTGGCAAGGTAGCAAACCAGTACGCGCCCGGTTGAGATGCCCAGCGATTGAGCGAGCAGGCGGTAGTCGTCGCTGCAGCCGGCGTCCAGCTTGATGAAATCCAGCCGCTTCAGGAATTCGGCCCAGGCTGCGTCGTTGTGGCGGTTGCCCAGTCGGGGTTTGACGCGCTCGTCGAGCAAGGCAAGGTAGCCTTCGCGGCCCAGCGGTTTGCGGCCCAGGGCGATGATGCGGCCGTCAGGATGCAGTGTGCCGGCAAGATGTGCATCGTAGAGCGCGGGGATGAGCTTGCGCAGGGCAAGGTCGCCCGTACCGCCAAAAAAGACAATGTCGAACGCGGGGGTGATGGCCATGGGTTCCTTGTCGAGTATGGCGCCTTGCGGCGGCTGGCCGGCGGGCGCGTGGATGACTTGATTGTAATGACGCTGCGGCGCAGTCTACAAGCGCGGCCCTGCTCCGGTGTTCAGGGTAAGTCCGCATGGGAATCGCGTGGCGCCTGATGCCATAATGTAATCGATTACATTTATAGAGACAGCATACAGCAGGGCGGGCTATGGCGAAACCTCAAACGCGTGCGGGCCGGCGTCCGGCCAAAGGCGATGCCTTGCCTGGCCGCACGGCCAGGGGCGGCGCGGCGCCCGATGCGCACCGCGACAGCAAGGTGTCCATTGCCCAGGTGGCCGAGCATGCCGACGTATCGGTGGCGACAGTCTCACGGGTGCTCAATGGCAGCGATGCTGTGCGTGAGCATACGCGTTCGCGTGTCGCCGATTCCATCGTCACGCTCGGCTATCAGGTCAACCGTCTTGCCCGCAGCCTGCGTACCGATGAAAGCCGTTTGCTGCTGACTATGGTCCCCGACATCAGAAACCCCTTCTATGCCCAGATAGTGCAAGGTATCAACGAAGCCGTTCAGGCCAGGGGCTACGACATGCTGCTGTGCGAAACAGGCGGCCATGCGCGGCACGAAAGGCGTTTTCTCGATTTGCTGCATACGCGGCGGGTGGACGGCGCCATTTGTCTGGACCCGGATACCGTGCAGCAGGCTCAGCAAAGCGAGGCACGGCATTTTCCGTGGGTGGCCTGCTGCGAATTCGATGCGCAGGCGCCGGTGCCCTACGTGGGCATAGACAACCGCGCTGCCGCGCGCGAAGCCGTGCAGTATCTGGTCGGTCGCGGCCACACCCGCATCGCCATCGTCAATTCCGACATGCGCTTCATGTATGCGCGGGAACGGCAGGGCGGCTACGAAGAAGCGCTTGAGCGCGCCGGTATTGTGTTGCCCCCTGATTACCGCTGCAGTGTGCAAGGCCTGGATTTCGAAGCCGGCCGGCAGGCCGCCGCCCAGTTGCTGGCGCTCAGCCCCAGGCCGACCGCGGTATTCGCCGTCTCCGATACCTTGGCCATTGGCCTCATGCGCGGCCTGCGCGAGGCAGCGGTGGCGGTGCCGGCGGGGATGGCTGTCATGGGGTTTGACGATATTTCGCTGGCCAGCCAGATGTCGCCGACGCTCAGCACGGTCGCTCAACCCATGCGCGAGCTGGGCGAGTGCGCGGCGGCGCTCCTGCTGCAGCAACTGGATGATCCGGGAACGCAGGTCGCAGGCTTGCGTCTGCCGCATAGACTGGTATTGAGGGAGAGCGCCTGATGAGCCTGTCTGTAAAATTCGACGCGATCAGCAAAGACTTCGGAGCGGTGCGTGTGCTGCGCGAGGTCAGTTTTTCCATGACGCCAGGCCGTGTGCATGGGCTGCTTGGGGAAAACGGCGCGGGCAAGTCCACGCTGATGAAAATACTGTGCGGCTACGAGCAGCCATCTGAGGGCGCCATTGTGATCGATGGCCAGCTTCGCATGTTCGCGTCCTCGCGCGATGCGGAACAATTGGGCATTGTGCTCATTCATCAGGAAATCAACCTGGCCGACGACCTGACGATTGCCGAGAATATTTTTCTCGGGCGCGAGTATCGCCGGGGTCCGTTCCTGGATAATGTCCGCATGCGGGCCGAAGCGCAAGCACTGCTGGCGCGCGTGGGCATGCAGATCAGCCCCGATACGCTGGTCGGCCGGCTGATCGTGGCCGAAAAGCAATTGGTCGAAATCGCCAAGGCGCTTGCCAAGAATGCCCGTCTGCTGGTCATGGACGAGCCTACCGCAACGCTTACCCCTTCAGAGACAGAACGGCTGTTCGGCCTGATCGATCAATTGCGCGACAGGGGCTGCACGCTCATCTACATCTCGCACAAGCTGGACGAGGTCGAGCGCATCACCGACGATATCCTGGTCATGCGTGATGGCCGTTATGTGACCAGCTGCCCGACTTCGCAGGTCTCGCGCCGGGAAATGGCCAATCTGATGGTGGGCCGCGAGCTTGAGGATCTGTTCCCGCCCAAGGCCGAGCTGCCCGACGATGCCGCGCCGCTGCTCGAGGCGCGCGGGGTCACGGTGCCGGGCTGGGCGCGCGAGATCAGTTTTGCCGTACGGCCCGGAGAGATTCTGGGGTTTGCCGGGCTGGTCGGGGCGGGGCGCACCGAGCTGTTCGAGGGCATGCTGGGCCTGCGCGAGCGTTCATCCGGCCAGATTCTGATCGATGGCCATGTGCAGCGCTTGCGCAATCCGCGCGATGCGGCACAGCACGGGCTGACCTATCTCAGCGAAGACCGCAAGGGCAAAGGCATTGTGCTGTCTTTCGGCATGCGGCAAAACCTGACGCTGATGGCGCTGCAGCGCTATGCCCGGCCTTTGCTGGATGCTGAGGCCGAGCGCAGCGCCATGCGCGAGGCCATCAAGGATTACGGCATACGCGCGGGCGATCCGGATGTGCCCGCCTCGGCGCTTTCGGGCGGCAACCAGCAGAAGCTGGCGCTGGCCAAGGTCCTGCACCCGGACCCGCGCATTGTGGTGCTCGATGAGCCCACACGCGGCGTGGATGTCGGCGCCAAGCGGGACATTTATTTTCTGATCCATGATCTGGCCGCCCGGGGGCTGGCGGTCATCGTGATTTCGTCCGAGCTGATCGAACTCATCGGCCTGTGCCACCGTGTTGCCGTGATGCGCGCGGGCAGCCTGCAAGCCGTGCTGGAAGCGGAACAATTGAATGAAAAGGAGCTGATTGCGCATGCAACCGGAACACATCGACAAGGCTGAATCGGGGCGCGATAGAGATGCCTCGCGCGGCGGGCGTCAGGCGTCGCGGGCGCGCGGCAACTGGTTCGGACGCCTGCATGGCTTTGGCCCCATCCTGGGGCTTGTGCTGCTGTGCATAGCCGGCACGCTGCTCAACAGCAGTTTTGCCGATATCGACAACATCATGAACGTGCTGACGCGAACCGCCTTTATCGGCATCATCTCCGTCGGCATGTGTTTTGTCATCATCTCGGGCGGCATCGATCTGTCTGTCGGCTCGATGGCGGCCTTGATTGCGGGCGGCATGATCATGGTGATGAACAGCCTGGCCGGCACTTTCGGCATGGCCGACGCGCCTGTGCTGGTCATCATGCTGGGCATGCTGTTCGCCGTGGCGCTGGGCGGACTGCTGGGGCTGGCCCATGGACTGCTGATCACGCGCGGCCGTATCGAGCCCTTCATTGTCACGCTGGGCACGCTGGGTATTTTCCGCGCCTACCTCACCTATCTGTCCAACGGCGGCGCCATTACGCTGGACATGGGCATTTCCGATGCCTACAGTCCGGTGTATTACGGCAGCGTGCTTGGCATCCCCATCCCCGTCTGGGTATTTCTGGCGATTGCGCTGCTCGGCGGCCTGCTGCTGAACCGCACCACTTTCGGGCGCTATGTCCAGGCAATAGGCTCGAACGAGCAGGTGGCGCGCTATGCCGCAGTCAACGTGGACCGGACCAAGACCATGACCTATGTCCTGCTGGGCATGTGCGTGGGCATCGCGACGGTGCTCTATGTGCCGCGCCTGGGTTCGGCCAGTCCCACCACCGGCCTGCTGTGGGAGCTTGAGGCGATTGCCGCCGTGATCGTGGGCGGCACGGCCCTCAAGGGTGGCTCGGGCACGATGACAGGCACCGTCGTGGGCGCCATCCTGCTTTCGGTCATCGGCAACATTCTGAATCTCACCAGCATCATCAGTGTCTACCTGAACGCAGCCGTACAGGGCTTTGTCATTATTATCGTTGCCTTCCTGCAGCGGCGGCGTTCCTGAAACCCGTGTCCTGCCGGACGATGTATCTGGCCGGATGCTCCCCATCCTTATGGAGACAAATTATGAAGCACGCTTTGAAGAAACTGGCCGTCGGCATTTCCGCCCTGGCGGTCCTGGGGCTTTCGGGCCCGGTCCTGGCCAAGGACAAGGTCACGCTCGGCGTATCGATTCCGGCGGCAACGCATAGTTTTACCGCCGGCGTGGTGTGGTGGTCGGAGCAGGCCAAGGCCGAACTGGAAAAGGCGCATCCCGATCTGAAGGTCATCGTCAAGACGTCCAGCGGTGCGCCCGAGCAGGCCAATCAGCTGCAGGATCTGCTGACGGTGAACAAGATCAATGCGCTGGTCATCATGCCGTTTGAGTCGGCATCGCTGACGCAGCCGGTGGCGCAGCTCAAGCGCAAAGGCGTGTATGTCACCGTGGTGGATCGCGGCCTGACCGATACCAGTGCGCAGGACGCCTATGTGTCCGGCGACAATACCGCCTTCGGCAAGCTGGCCGCCGAATACCTGGTCAAGACACTGGATGGCAAGGGTGATATCGTCGCGCTGCGGGGTATTGCCACGACGCTGGACAACGAACGCATGAACGCCTTCAAGTCCGTCATCGACAAGCATCCCGACATCAAGCTGCTGGATGCACGCTATGGCAACTGGAACCGGGACGACGCCTTCAAGGTCATGCAGGACTACCTGACCCGCTTCAAGCATATCGACGCTGTCTGGGCGGCCGATGACGACATGGCGGTGGGCGTACTCAAGGCCATCAAGCAGTCCGGCCGTACAGACATCAAGGAAGTCTTCGGCGGCGCAGGCGCCAAGGGCATGGTCAAGACCATACTCGACGGCAGCAATCCCCTGATCAAGGCCGACGTCTCCTATTCGCCCAAGTTCATCTACGACGCCATCAAGATGACGGCCGAGGCGCGCCTGAAAGGCGAGAAGCTGCCCGATACCACCATCATTCCGTCCGTCCTGATCACCAAGGAAAACGCCAAGGAATTCTATTTCCCCGATTCTCCGTTCTGAGGCACTGCATGGAGGCATCATGAAGACGATTAAAGGACCCGGCATCTTTCTCGCCCAGTTCGCGGGTGCGCAAGCACCCTTTGACAGCCTGCAGGGGCTGGCAGGCTGGGCGGCGGGGCTGGGCTACCGGGGCATACAGATCCCCACCAATAATCCCGCACTGTTCGATCTGGAGCTGGCGGCGCAAAGCCAGGGCTATTGCGAGGACATTCAGGGCATGCTGGCGGACCACGGCCTGGCGATTACGGAGCTCTCCACGCATCTGCAGGGCCAGTTGCTGGCCGTGCATCCCGCCTACGACGCCTTGTTCGACGGTTTTGCCGCGCCTGCAGTGCGCGGCAATCCGCAGGCGCGCCAGCGCTGGGCGCATGAGCAGTTGCTGCTGGCGGCACGCGCCTCGCGGCGGCTGGGGCTGTCGGCGCATGCAACCTTCTCGGGCGCACTGGCCTGGCCCTATCTTTATCCCTGGCCGCAGCGGCCGGCGGGGCTGGTGGAGCAGGCCTTTGCGGAACTGGGGCGGCGCTGGATGCCGATTCTGAATGCCTTTGACGAGGCGGGCGTGGACATCGGCTATGAGCTGCACCCGGGCGAAGACCTGCATGACGGCATCACCTTCGAGCGCTTTCTGGAGGTGGTGGACCAGCATCCGCGTGCCGGCATTCTGTACGACCCGAGCCACTTCGTGCTGCAGCAGCTCGACTATCTGCAATTCCTGGATTTCTACCACGAGCGCGTCAAGTGCTTTCACGTCAAGGATGCGGAGTTCAATCCGACCGGCAGGCAGGGCGTATACGGCGGCTATTCCGAATGGACGGAGCGGGCCGGGCGTTTCCGCTCGCTGGGCGACGGACAGGTCGACTTCAAGGGAATTTTTTCCCGCATGGCCCAATATGATTTCGATGGCTGGGCCGTGCTGGAGTGGGAGTGCTGTCTGAAGCATCCCGAGCAGGGGGCAGCGCAGGGCGCGCCTTTTATTGCGGACCATATCATTCGTGTTGCCGAGCACGCCTTCGACGACTTCGCAGACAGCGCCTTGTCGCCGGCGCAATACAAGGCTTTACTCGGAATCGAACCTGATGTGGCGACTCACGGGCGGGGAGGCTGAGTGCGCAAGAGACTGAAGCTGGGCATGGTGGGCGGTGGCCAGGGCGCATTCATCGGCGCCGTGCACCGCATGGCTGCGCGCCTGGACGACCGGTACGAGCTGGTTGCGGGGGCGCTCTCCAGTGATCCGGCTAAGGCGGCCGCCAGCGCCGCAGACGCCGGCATTGCGCCGGCGCGAAGTTATGGCGACTGGCGCGACATGGCTGCGCGCGAGGGTGCTTTGCGCCGTGCGGGGCAGGGCGGGATAGACGTGGTCGCCATCGTGACGCCCAATCATTTGCATGCGCCCGTGATCAGGGCGTTTCTTGCCGAGGGCATTCATGTCATCTGCGACAAGCCGCTGACGGTATCCCTGGACGAAGCGCTGGCGCTCCAGGGGCTGGCCAGGAAAAGCGGCCTGGTCTGCGTGCTGACGCATACCTATACCGGCTATCCCATGGTGCGCCATGCGCGCGAACTCGTGGCGCAGGGCGCAATCGGATCGCTGCGTCTGCTGCAGGTTGAGTATGCGCAGGACTGGTGGGCTGGCGGTCCCGCGCTCACGGGCGAAGGCGCCTGGCGCGAAAACCCGGCCATTGCCGGGCCTGTCGGCACCTTGGGCGATGTAGGGATACACGCCTATCAGTTGGCCGCGTATGTCAGCGGCGTCGAGCCAGAGCGGATCGCTGCGGAGCTGCATACCTTTGGCGAGGGGCGGGTGCTGGACGATCATGTTCAGGT
This sequence comes from Pusillimonas sp., assembly GCA_048270225.1. Taxonomy (GTDB): domain Bacteria; phylum Pseudomonadota; class Gammaproteobacteria; order Burkholderiales; family Burkholderiaceae_B; genus Allopusillimonas. The sequence continues at coordinate 321,295 of JBLWTG010000001.1, forward strand.
GATGATGCGATATGGAAACGGCGCGCGCGGCACGCTGTGGGCCAGCCAGGTCGCGACGGGTTGCGAGAACGCCCTGACCCTGCGTCTCTATGGCAGCAAGGCGCAATTGCGTTTTGAGCAGGAGGAGCCCAATGTATTGTGGCTCACGCCTCAGGGCGGCGCTGCCACGCGCCTGACGCGCGGCAGGGTGCAGGGCCACGCCGCGGCGCATGCCACCCGTATTCCTGAGGGCCATCCCGAAGGCTATATCGAGGCCTTTGCACAGCTGTACAGCGATGCGGCCGATCGCATCGAAGCCGGCGGCGGGAATGACCGGGGAGGGCTGCCTGACTTTCGCGATGGCGTGTCGGGCCATCGTTTCATCCAGGCGGTACTGGAAAGCCATCGCGCCGACAGCGCCTGGGTCGCGTTGGATGGCATACAGGCGGTGGACTGAGCGTCCGTCGTCCAGTCGTGCGGGCCTGCCATCGTTTGCCGCGCGCCGGCCTGCCTGTCGGGTTCGGGTCCGGGGCCGGCGACATGGCCCCGCTACAATAAGCGACTGTACCGTTATCGTTGATGCGGCATTTGCCTGATTCCTTCCAAGCCATGAAAAAGTCTCCAGCCCGCAATACCATTGCCGATGTGGCACGGCATGCGGGCGTTTCCAAAGCGACCGTATCCCGTTTTCTCAATCATAGGGATACCTTGCTGTCGCCCCAGATCGCCACGCGGGTAGAGGCGGCAATCGCTGAACTGGGCTACGTGCCCAGTCCCATGGCGCAGGCGCTCAAGCGGGGACGATCCCGTCTGATTGGACTGATCGTGGCCGATATCGCCAACCCCTATTCAGTTGCTGTGCTGCGCGGAGCCGAACATGCCTGCCGCCAGGCGGGCTATCTGGTCATGCTGTTCAATCTGGGCAATCAGAGCGAGCGCGAAAGCGCCGGTCTGCGGGCACTGTCATCCTACCGGGTGGAGGGCTTCATCCTGAACACGATGGGGCATGATGCCGGGGCGCTGCTCGAACAGGCAACGCAGGGACGTCCCATTGTGCTGGTCGATCGTCTTCATCGCGGGCTGGATGTCGACTTCATTTCGCTGGACAACCAGCAGGCCGTCCAGCGCTGCGTCGAACATCTTCAATCGCAGGGCTATCGCGACCTGCTGCTCGTCACGGAGCCGCTGGGCGTGGTCAGCGCGCGCATTGAGCGGGCCCAGGCTTTCGAGGCCTTTGTCGCCAGTGGGCTGACGCCCGTATCAGGCGAGTGCTTCGAAAGCGCCAGCGACGACGATGAGGGTCTGGCCGCAGCGCTGCAGGCCTTGCGCCGCCGTGCACAAGGCCGACTGCCGGCGGTGATTTCCGCCAATGCCGTGGTGACCCTGCAGGTGGTGGCGGCCGTTGCCAGGCTGGGTTGGCGGCTGGGCAAGGACATCGGCCTCATCGGCATTGACGACACGCCGTGGGCGCCTTATGTCGGTCCGGGCATCAGTGCGGTGGCGCAGCCCACGAACGAGCTCGGCCACCTGGCAGCCAATTGCCTGCTGCAGCGTATCGGCGGCCTCGATGTCCCGGCCCGCAAGATGTTGCTGGCCGGTTCCCTGGTCGCCCGGGGCTCAACCATGTCCTGAAAACGGGTGCTACAATCCTTTTTTCATTTCGGCCTGAAACCGGTTTCAGTGACTTGAAAGCTGTACAGCGTGTATGCTGAACATGCCCATGCCGGTTGCACCAGACATTTTTCAGATAAGAACAACGTGCACTACGACTTTCAGTTCGGTCCCGTTTTCGACGCCTGGCCATTGCTGCTCCATGGCACCTGGATGACCATCCAGTTGTCCTTTTTTGCCATGCTGTTCGGCCTGCTTGTTGCCGTTTTTTGCGCCTGGGGCAAAACCTCGGGGCGAGCGCCGCTGCGCTGGCTCATCAACGTCTACATCGAAGTCATCCGCAACACGCCTTTTCTGGTGCAGCTGTTCTTCTTCTTTTTTGCGCTGCCGGCTGTCGGGGTGCGCTGGTCGCCTTATACCGCCGCGCTGGTCGCCATGGTCGTCAATCTGGGCGCTTATGCGACCGAGATCGTGCGGGCGGGGATTGAGTCCATCCCCAAAGGACAGATCGAGGCCGGCCTGGCGCTGAATCTCTCGCGTATCGAAATCTTCCGTTTCGTGGTGCTCAAGCCAGCGCTGCGAGCCATTTATCCCGCGCTGACCAGCCAGTTCATCCTGTTGATGCTGGCTTCCAGCGTGGTGTCGGTCATATCGGCCGACGACCTCACCTCGGTGGCTGCCAATCTGCAGTCCGAGACATTCCGAAGTTTTGAAATCTATATCGTCATCACCGGCATCTACCTAGCGCTCACTCTGGCGTTTTCGTATCTGTTCCGGGTGGTATTCCAGTTAGCTCTTAATTATCCGGACCGTCGATAATGCGTACTTTCGGCACTTCCGATTTCTGGTTCATACTAGAAGCCGCGCAATGGACCATTCTGCTTTCCCTGATGGCTTTTGTCGGCGGGGGGATCGTCGGCCTGCTGGTCGCCCTGGGGCGAACCTCCAGCAACAGGCTGGCACTGACGGTGTCCACCGGCTTTATCCAGATTTTCCGCGGCACGCCGCTGCTGCTGCAGTTGTTTCTTGTTTTTTTCGGCGCACCGGTCATTGGCCTGGAAATCAATCCATGGCTGGCGGCAGCACTGGCGCTCACGCTGAACAGCGGTTCTTTTCTGGGTGAGATCTGGCGCGGCTGTATCCAGGCCATTCCGCGCGGGCAATGGGAGGCCGCCGATGCACTCGGGCTTTCCTATCGCAACAAAATGCGCGATGTGGTGCTGCCGCAGGCGCTCAAGATTGCAGTGCCGCCCACGGTGGGCTATCTGGTCCAGATCGTCAAGGGCACGTCTCTGGCTGCCATTATTGGTTTTACCGAGCTGACCCGCGCCGGGCAGATCATCAACAACGCCACCTTCCAGCCCATGCTGGTGTTTTCGGTGGTGGCGGTCATTTACTTTTTCTTGTGCTGGCCCTTGTCGCTGCTGGCAGGCTATCTGGAGCGGCGGCTGGCGTTATCCCTCGCACGATGAGGGTTTGTTCGGGAAGGCGCGGCAGCGCTTTCCGGTTTTTTTCTGTCTACGGAGACAACACTATGTTCTCGAAACCTACGCTGCGCAGGCTGTTGGCCAGTACTTTATTGAGCGGTTGCGCTGCACTCGCACTGAGCGCCGCGACGCCGGCCGCCGCCGAAACCATAGATCAGGTCAAAGAAAAGGGCGAGCTCACCATCGGCATGCTGGTCGACTTTCCGCCCTATGGCATTCTGAATACCGAAAACAAGCCGGACGGCTACGATGCCGACGTGGCCCGCCTGCTGGCCAAGGATATGGGCGTCAAGGTAAAGCTTGTGCCGGTGACCGGCCCGAACCGTATTCCCTTTCTGCTGACCAACAAAGTAGACATGCTGATCGCCTCGCTGGCCATTACGCCTGAGCGCGCCAAGCAGGTCCAGTTCTCGCATCCCTATTCGGCTGCCCAGATCGTCGTGTTTGGCGCCAAGGACGACAAGATCAGCAAGCCCGCGGACCTCTCCGGCCTGCGCATAGGCGTGGCGCGCGCCAGCACGCAGGATATCGCCGTGACCAAGATCGCACCCAAGGACGCCAATATCCGCCGCTTCGACGACGACGCCTCGGCCATGCAGGCATTGCTGTCCGGCCAAGTCGACGCCATCGGCTGCTCCACCACGGTGGCAGGCCAGATATCCAAGCGCGCGCCTGATCGCTATCAGCCCAAATTCGTGCTGTTGCAGCAGGAAATGGCCGTCGCAATCCGCCCGGGCGAGCCCAAGACCCTCAAGCTGGTCAACGAACTGGTCGACAAGAACATCGAGAACGGCGAATTCAGCAAGCTGTACGAAAAATGGCTGGGCACGCCACTGCCCAAGCTGGGCAAATCCTGATCGGCGGGGCTGAACCAGCATGAGCGATACTTCCATTGCCAGCGCCGCCAGGCAGGCTCAGCCTGCCGCCGGCGACACCATCATCGACATCAACGGCCTGAACAAATGGTACGGGCAGTTTCATGTGCTGACCGACATCGACCTGAGCGTGTCGCCCGGCGAACGTATCGTTGTCTGCGGCCCATCCGGTTCGGGCAAGTCTACGCTGATACGCTGCATCAATGGACTGGAGGTTGTCCAGCAGGGCAGGATTGTGGTCGACGGGATTGATCTGACTGCCAGCGCCCGCAGCGTCGATGCGGTGCGCCAGGAAGTCGGCATGGTCTTCCAGCAGTTCAACCTGTTTCCGCACATGACGGTATTGCGCAACTGCATGCTGGCGCCGATGCGCTCGCGCGGTATCGGCAAGGCCGAGGCAGAAGCGCTGGCCATGCAGTACCTCACACGGGTTCGCATCGGTGACCAGGCGCTCAAGTATCCGAGCCAGCTGTCCGGCGGCCAGCAGCAGCGCGTGGCGATTGCCCGCGCGCTCTGCATGACGCCCAAGATCATGCTGTTTGACGAGCCTACCTCCGCGCTGGATCCGGAGATGGTCAAGGAAGTGCTCGATACCATGATAGGCCTGGCTGAAGATGGCATGACCATGCTGTGTGTGACGCATGAAATGGGTTTTGCGCGCAGCGTGGCCGATCGCGTCATCTTCATGGCGGATGGGCAGATCGTCGAGCAGGCGCCGCCTGCGGAATTCTTCAGCAATCCCAGGCAGGAGAAAACACGCAGCTTTCTGGGCCAGATTCTGAACCATTGATGCTGCCGGAGAATGTCGTGAGTCAAGCGCTCGATGTCGTAACTTTTGGCGAGGCCATGCTGCTGCTGGTTGCCGACAGCCCTGGCCCGATCGAAAACGCGCAGATGTTTCATAAGCGCACGGCCGGAGCGGAAACCAATGTCGCCATCGGGCTGTCCCGGTTGGGACTGCGTGTGGGCTGGGCCAGCCGGCTGGGCGGCGACACCATGGGCCGCTCCCTGCTGGCAACCATGCGAGAGGAAGGCATAGACTGCTCGCATGTCGTGAGCGATTCCGCCCAGCGCACCGGCTTTCAGTTCAAGGGCCGTGTAAGCGATGGCAGCGATCCGCCGGTGGAATATCACCGCAAGGGTTCGGCCGCCAGTCTGATGCGGCCCGACGATATCGATGAATCCTGGCTGTGCGCCGCTCGCCATTTGCATGCGACAGGTGTTTTTGCGGCGATATCGGCCAATTGCCAGGAAGTGTCGCGCCGCAGCATGGCACTGATGCGCGCTGCCGGCAAAACGATTTCTTTCGATCCCAACCTGCGGCCCAGCCTGTGGGCGTCCACCGAGCAGATGCGCGATGGCGTCAATGCGCTGGCGGCGATGGCGGACTGGGTGTTTCCCGGCCTGGAAGAAGGACGGCTGCTGACGGGCCGCGATACGCCGGAAGAGATCGCCGCCTTCTACCGTGACCAGGGCGTATCGCTGGTGGTGATCAAGCTGGGGGCTCAGGGCGCCTATTACTATGGCGACGATGAGCACGGCTATGTACCCGGTGTTCCTGTCGACGAAGTCATCGATACGGTGGGTGCGGGCGATGGCTTTGCCGCTGGCGTGATCAGCGGCCTGCTCGAAGGCCTGCCGCTGGTGCAGGCCGTGCAGCGCGGCGCATGGATAGGCGCGCGCGCCGTTCAGGTGCTTGGCGATACGGAAGGGCTGCCGACCCGGCAGGAACTCGAGCGCGCCGGGCTGCCCGGCTGACGGACGGCGCGGTGCCCTTGCGGGTCCACTGCCGGCAGCTGGCGCCGCCGGATGCGCCGACCCGTGCCGGGCCGCTACACTGACGGCCAGGACAGATATTCAGGTGAAATCATGGAACGCAAGCAAGTATTGGTATATCGGGAACTGCCTCCCGCAGAGCTCGAACGCCTGAAGGCCGAGCACGATGTCACGCTGGCCGATCCACGCAAGCCCGCGCAGATGCAGGCGTTTCAGGATGCGCTGGCCTCGGCGCATGGGCTGATCGGCTCGAGCTACAGAATCGATGATCGATTGCTGGATAGCGCCGCCAGGCTGTCGGTGATTTCAAGTATTTCGGTCGGCGTGGACCAGTTCCCGCTGGCCTCGCTGGCCCGGCGCAATATTACCCTGTGCCATACCCCTGGTGTACTGACCGAAACCGTCGCCGACCTGCTGTTCGCGCTGGTGCTTGGCACCAGCCGTCGCCTTGTTGAGCTGGGTCGCTATGTCCAGCAGGGGCGGTGGAAAAAAAGCCTGGGCAGCGATATGTTCGGCTGGGATGTGCACGGCAAGACGCTGGGTATTCTCGGCTATGGCCGCATAGGGCAGGCCCTGGCGCGGCGGGCGGCGCTGGGCTTTGGCATGCCGGTCCTGTATCACAGCCGCCATCCGGTGGACAGCGGCCTGCCCCAGGGAGCCGCGCGCGCGGCAAGCCTGCAAGAGGTGCTGCAGGAATCTGATTTCATCGTGATCGTGATGCCGCTGACAGAGCAGACCCGCGGATTGATCGGGCCCGAGGCCTTCGCCCTCATGAAGCCCGAGGCCATTCTGATCAATGGCGCACGCGGACCTATCGTGCAGGAAGAAGCGCTGCTGGATGCGCTGGACCGCAACCAGATACGCGGCGCAGGGCTTGATGTATTCGAGGTGGAGCCGCTGCCGCAGGATTCGCCTTTGCGCGATCACCCCAAGGTAACCGCCTTGCCTCATGTGGGCTCGGCAACGCACGAGACCCGCGCCGCCATGGCGCACATGGCCGTGGACAACCTGCTGCTTGCCCTGCAGGGCAAACCGCCCCTGGCGGCTTACCCGCTGCCGTCTTAAGCTCGCGGGCGCACTGTCTGGGCGCGGCGGCGCATCCAGTGCGCGCTAGCGCGCGGCCAGCACGGCGCAGGCTTCCCGGGCCAGGCCGGTGATGACGTCCCACTGCCTGCCCGCCACAGCGGCATCCGGCGTAAGCCATGAGCCGCCCACGCACTTCACATTGGGCAGGGCCATGTACTGGGCCGCGTTGCCGGCATTGATACCGCCTGTTGGGCAAAAGACGATATCGGGAAGCGGGCCATACAGCGCCTTGAGCAGTGCCATGCCGCCCACGGCTTCGGCGGGAAACAGTTTTTGCACAACAAAGCCCTGGTCTGCGGCAAACATGGATTCGGATGCTGAAGCAACGCCGGGCAGAAAAGGAATGCCCGCGTGGCTGGCTGCTTTGGCCAGCTCCGGCGTAAGCCCGGGGCTGACGCCGAATTTTGCGCCCGCTTTCATGGCGGCCTCAAGTTGGGCTGGACTGCGAACGGTGCCGACCCCGACCAGAGCGTCTGGCACCGCCTCGCTGATGGCCTTGATGGCCTGCAGGGCGGCCTCGGAGCGCAAGGTGACTTCGAGACTGCGTATGCCTCCTGCAACCAGCGCTCGCGCCAGGTCGACTGCTGTGTCAATGTCTTTGATGACGATCACCGGCATGACCGGGCTGTGCTGAAGTAGTGAGAGTGCGTTCATGCTGCTATTGTAAGCCGAGGAAGGCCAGAATCAGGCCAGATAAGACAGCGTTCCGGATTGCCCCTTGAGCAATGGCGCATTCAGTTGCACGGACTGCTTCAGGAAGTCCCACAGTGCCATGACACGGGTGGACTGGCGGAAGTCTTCATGGCAGTACATCCAGAAGCTGCGTGTGATGGCGATCTCTTCTTCCAGCACCACTTGCAGGCGGTCATCCTGGGCTGCCATGAAGCAGGGCAGGATGGCCAGCGAACGCCCTTGCAGGACGGCGTGATACTGGGCGATCACGCTGGTGCTGCGGAAAATGACGCGTGTATTGGCCACGATATCTTCCAGATAACGCAGACGATCGCTGAACAGCAGCTCTTCAACATATCCAATGAATGCATGGTCGGCCAGGTCTGACTTGGTTCTGATGGGCGCAGCCTGCGCAAGGTAATCGCGGTGGGCATACAGCTTCAGGGAATAATCCATCAGCTTGGTGCACAGATAAGGCCCTCGCTGGGGCCGCTCCAGCGAAATGGCGATGTCGGCCTCGCGCTTGGACAGGCTGATAAAGCGCGGCACCGGCATGATGTCCAGGGTGATTGCCGGGTAGCGGTGCTGGAAATCAATCATAAGCGGTGCCAGTACATAGCTGCCGAAACCTTCTGTCGAGCCCACTCTCAGATGGCCCGACAATGCCTGCGACTGGCCAGAGATGGCTTCGCGCGCGGTGAACAGCGCCGCCTCGATCTGCTCGGCATAGGCGAACAGACGGTTGCCGTCTTCGGTCAGGGTGAAACCGGAGGCCTTGGACTTGTTGAACAGCATGGTGTCCAGCTCGCGTTCCAGCGCCTGGACGCGGCGTGACACCGTCGTATGGCGCACCCCCAGCCGCAAGGCGGCCGCGCTCACACGCTGTGTGCGCGCGACTTCAAGAAAATACCGCAGGCCATCCCAGTCAAGCATTGTGTCTGTTGTGCAAAATTAAACATTGAATGTGCAAATATTTTGATGGAAATATGTTTTTTACACAACTACACTGCTTGATGCAGTAGGTGGGATGTCAAGGCGCCCGAAGTGCGTCCGAAGTACATGAATAAATACATACCTATAAATAACGGAGACACGAATGAAGACATTCACTTTGTCATTGCTGGCCAGCCTGTGCCTGGGACTCGGAAGCACCGCATTGGCTGCGCAGACGCCGCCCGTCAAGATCGGCATTCTTACCGATATGTCCGGCACCTATGCCTCCATGGGAGGGCCGGGCTCGGTCGCGGCCGCCAAGCTTGCCATCCAGGACTGCCTCAAGGCTGAATGCAAGGGCATGAAAATTGACATGGTATCCGCCGACAACCAGAACAAGGCGGATGTAGGCGCGGCCAAGGCGCGTGAATGGTTTGATCGCGATGGCGTCACCGCGATTGCCGACCTGACCAACTCCGCAGTCGCGCTGGCGGTACAGGGTATTGCCAAGGAAAAAGACAAGGTCGTCATGTTCTCCGGCCCGGCCACCACAGGCCTGACCAATGATCATTGCTCGCCGGTGGGCTTTCACTGGATGTTCGACGTTTACTCCCAGTCCGTTGGCGGCGTGAAAGCCATGGTGGACAAGGGCGGCAAGTCCTGGTTCTTCATTACGGTGGATTATGCCTTTGGCCATTCCCTTGAAAAGGGCGCGTCCGATATGGTCAAGAAACTGGGCGGCAAGGTGGTCGGCTCGGTTCGCCATCCCCTGAATGTGCCCGATTTCGCGTCCTATCTGCTGCAGGCTCAGAGTTCGGGCGCCCAGGTTGTGGCCCTGGCCAACGGCGGCGCCGATGTCGTCAACGCCATCAAGCAGGCCAACGAGTTCGGCATTGTCCAGGGTGGTCAGCGTCTGGCTGCGCTGTTGATCTTCCTGTCCGATCTTCGCGCTCTGGGATTGGATAGCGCCCAAGGTCTTACCTATGTAGATGGTTTTTACTGGGATTTCGACGACAAGAGCCGCGCATGGTCCGAGCGTTTTGCCCAGGCCTTCGGCGGTCTGAAGCCCACCATGACCCAGGCGGGCGTGTATTCGAGCGTGCTGCATTATCTGAAGGCCGTGGCTGCCAGCGGCTCGGTCGAAGGACATACCGTCGCTGCAAAAATGCGTGAAATCCCCATCAGCGACCCCATCATGCATCACGCTTCCATACGCCCCGATGGCCGTGTGATCCACGATATGTACTTGTATGAAGTCAAAAAGCCGAGCGAATCCAAGGGCGAGTGGGATATGTCCAGACTGGTCGCGACCATTCCGGCCGCCGACGCCTTCCAGCCTCTGTCCGAATCCACCTGCCCGCTGGTCAAGAAGAGCTGATCACATTTACTGAACGAGCTTCGTTCCATCCTTATCCAGGAGACATCCATGAGTGCAGTACCCCGCATCCCGTTATTGATAGGTGGCGAGCTTGTGCAATCGACAAGCACCGAGTGGAGGGATGTCATCAATCCGGCCACGCAGGAAGTCGTTGCGCAAGTGCCTTTTGCAACCAAAGAAGAGCTGGACCGCGCGGTGGCCGATGCCAAGCAGGCCTATGCAAGCTGGCGCAACACCAGCCAGGCCCACCGCACACGTGTCATGCTCAACCTGCAGAAGCTGGTGCGTGACAATACGGCCGCCATTGCCAAGTCCATTTCGCTGGAGCACGGAAAGACGCTGCCGGATGCGGAAGGCGAAGTAGGGCGCGGGCTTGAAGTCATCGAGCACGCATGCGCCATGGCATCGCTGCAGTTGGGCGAATACGCCGAGAATGCCGCCACCGGCATCGACGTCTATACGCTGATCCAGCCGCTGGGTGTCTGCGCCGGCATCACCGCGTTCAATTTCCCCATCATGTTGCCGTGCTTCATGTTCCCGATGGCCATCACGGCGGGCAATACCTTTATCCTCAAGCCTTCCGAGCAGGATCCGAGCTCATCGCTGATGCTGGCGCAACTGGCGCTGGAAGCCGGTCTGCCGCCGGGCGTGCTCAATGTCGTGCACGGCGGTCCGGAGATTGCGAACGGCATCTGCGATCACCCTGACATCAAGGCGGTGTCCTTTATCGGTTCCACGCACGTGGGGACAGAAATCTATCGCCGCGCCTCCAAGGCAGGCAAGCGCTGCCAGGCCATGATGGGCGCCAAGAATCATTGCGTCATTCTGCCTGATGCTGATCGCGAAGTCGCGCTCAATCAGCTTGTGGGCGCCGCGTTTGGCGCTGCCGGCCAGCGCTGCATGGCCACCTCTGTGGCCGTGATGGTGGGTGCGGCGCGCGACTGGCTGCCGGATTTCGTCGAACGGGCCAAGAAACTCAAAGTCAGCATCGGGTCGGATCGCGATGCCGACCTCGGACCGCTGGTATCGCCCGCAGCACGCACACGCGTCGAAGGCCTGATCCAGAAGGGGGTGGACGAGGGTGCCGAGCTGCTGCTCGATGGCCGCAACCTGACCGTCAAAGGCTATGAAAAAGGCAATTTTGTGGGGCCTACCGTATTTTCCGGCGTGAAGGCCGACATGGCCATCTATCGGGAAGAGGTATTCGGCCCGGTACTGGCAGTGGTGTGCGTGGATACGCTTGAAGAAGCGGTGGAGTTCATCAACCAGAATCCGAACGGCAACGGCGTGGCTGTATTTACGCAGGACGGTGGCGCGGCGCGCTACTTCCAGCACAATATTGACGTCGGCCAGATCGGCATCAACATTCCCATCCCGGTGCCGGTGGCCTGGTTCAGCTTCACGGGCTCGCGCGCATCCAAGCTGGGAGATCTCGGCCCCAACGGAAAACAGGCCGTGCATTTCTGGACGCAGACCAAGACCGTCACGGCGCGCTGGTCGGCGCACGCGTCGGGTGTCAACACCACTATTTCCATGAAGTAACCGCCAGCTTCCTGAGGCGGCAGGCAGACCTTTCGCTCCCGGCGCGTTGCCGCGGAGAGCGGAAGGTCTGCCTGTTTGCGGTCCGGGGCGACAGGAACCCGCGCATGGCGATGCGCCGCCAGTCCGGTGTCGGGCCGGCGGGGCGAAGTAAACTAATAACCAAAAAGAATATAAATCATTTTCTTTATTCCATATAATGGTAGGCTTCAGGGCCGTTTCCATGATCGGAAAAGGCCTGTCATCAAGGCCTTGTCTATGAACCTCCAGCAATTTCGCTTTGTCCGTGAAACCATACGCCGCAACTTCAATCTCACCGAGGCTGCACGCGCGCTGTTCACTTCGCAGCCGGGCGTTTCCAAAGCCATCATAGAGTTCGAAGATGAGCTGGGCATCAAAATATTCGAACGCCATGGCAAGCGCATCAAGGGGCTGACCAAGCCCGGCCAGTCGGTCGCGCAGGTGATCGATCGCATCATGCGCGAGGTCGACAATCTCAAGAAAGTCAGCGACGAGTTCGCGCGTCGCGACGAGGGCGGTCTGGTCATCGGATGTACGCATGCCCAGGCGCGCTATATCCTGCCCAGGGTCATACCCGCCTTTCGCAAGCGCTTTCCCAAGGTCCGCCTGTCGCTGGCGGAAGGCAATCCCCCGCATCTGGCCCGGCTTGTGCTGCACGAGCAGGCCGATGTGGCTATCGCCACTGAAACTCTGGCGGCAACGCCGGGCCTGGCTGCGCTGCCCGTCTATTCGTGGGAGCATGTGGTGGTGGTGCGGCCTGACCATCCCCTGGCCGAGCTCACCTCGGGGCAAGCCCGCAGCCTGTCGCTGGAACAGCTTGCCGCCTATCCCATCGTGACCTACGACCATGCCTTTTCGGGCCGGTGCACTATCGACGACCGCTTCGCCGAGCAGGGCATCACGCCCGATATTGTGCTTGAAGCCATCGACGCGGACGTCATCAAGACCTATGTCGATGTCGGGCTGGGCATAGGCATTATCGCGGGCATGGCATTCGATCCGCGCCGGGACAAAGGCCTGGTGGGTCTGCCCGTAGGGCATTTGTTCGGCACCCATGTGACGCGGGTCGCAGTCAAGTCGGGCGTTTTTCTGCGTGACTATGTCTATGTACTGCTGGAAATGCTCGCGCCCGAGCTTACCCGTGCCGTTGTTCAGGAAGCCATCGATGCTGCCCAGAAGGCCGTTCCTCAGGCCGCTCAGGCGGAAAAATAATTTTTTACACAGTCTTTCGTTGACAATGGAAATAAGAATGATTATCGTTACCAAACTTTCTTGTTCCGGAGTCTACTCATGTCTCAACTTGTCAGCGCAGTGGTTGTCGGGGCCGACCGCCTTGGCAACATCCCCGAACTCCTGAAGGGCCACAACATCGCCATCCGCCATCACATCAGCGGCCGCGATCCTTCCCACCAGAAAAAAACCCTGCAGTTGCCGTCAGGCACAGAGCTGCTCATTCTGCTTACCGATTTTCTCGGCCATAACGTCATGAAAACCTTCCGCGCCGCCGCGCAGCGGGCCGGCATCCGCGTGCTGGCCTGCAGGCGTTCGGTTTGCAGCATGAAGCAGGCGCTGAATCAGTGCGGCTACTGTGAGGCTTGTCCGGCCGCCACGCAATCCGCCCAGCCTGTCAGTTTCATCCGGCACGATAGCCGCCAGTACGGCGCCAAGGCAAAGCTGCATTAGATTATTGAATATCTGCATGTCGTAGCGTAGGCGCGGCGGCACTGGACAACTCCTTTGTAGAGAGCTGGAAACTACGCCCCAAAAGTTGACGTTCAACTTTTGGGGCGTTTCTTTGTGTTTGGGATTGTCTTGGCCCTGCGTGCGAGGGGCCTGCCGTCAGGCCCCTTGGCGGGCTCAGTGGACCCGGCTGCTCGTCAGTTTGGCCCTGGTGCTGGTGCTGGTGGTGGCATTGGCGGCCAGGCGGCGTGCGCCGTTATAGCGTTTGCGCCAGTAGGATACGTCCATGCTTTCGATGCGCACCACCGAACCGGTGCGGGGCGCATGCACGAACTTCTTGTCGCCCAGGTAAATGCCGACGTGCGAATATCGGCGGCCGCGGGTATTGAAGAATACCAGGTCGCCGCGCTTGAGTTCGTCGAGCTTGACGGCAGTGCCGGTGTGCGCCAGGGCGGAAGATACACGGGGAAGTTTCAGGCCCAGTGATTTTTCGGCGGCATAGATGACCAGGCCGCTGCAATCGAACCCCGTGCTGGGGGCTGTGCCGCCAAACCGGTACTTGGTGCCCAGCATGCTGAGCGCCGTGGCGACCATGGTTTTGTTTTCGGGTTGCTTGGACTGAAGCGCCGAGTAATCGGATTCGCGCGAAGACAGGTAAGCGCCAAGAGGATCCGATTGCGTGTAGGAAAGATAGTTGTCGCGCTGGGCGCGGCTGGGAGAATAGGTGGACTCTGCGTATTGCGGGCCCTGGGTGGTGGCGCAGCCTGCGAGGGCGAGCGCCGAAAGCAGCAACAGGGGTTTGATCCCTCGCAACAGAAATTGAAAGCTAATGTACGGGGATAGGCGGCGGAGTCGATGTGGCGGCATGGGCTTTGGGTTTGAGCTTGGGTAAAGCCGCCTTGGAGGATAGAGGATTTTGCTGTGTTTTGATGACAAAAACAATCAAAACTACTTCAAAATCATGCTAAATAGGCATGGCTTTACGCAAATTAAACTTTGGGACCCCGCAAGTTTAACGAAAGCTCCCCCCAAGGTAAAGGATTTTGCAAGGTTTTTACGCTTTACTAGGGAGACAGGCCGGGCTAGTCTATAGGCCCTTTAGCGGAATGCCGCTATCCGGGCGGAAAACACAACTGTTACATTTCACAGGATTTAGCATGAAAACCAAACCTATTCTGAGCATTGCCGATGTACAAGCCATTCTTGCCGCAGCGCAAGCGCATGCAACGGCGAATAATTGGGCTGTGTCGATTTCCGTCGTGGACGATGGCGGCCATCTGCTGGGTATGCTGCGTCTGGACGATGCCGCACCCATCTCTGCTCAGATCTCACCGGCCAAGGCTCGCACGGCTGCGCTGGGCCGCCGTGAGTCCAAGGGCTATGAGGACACGATCAATCAGGGCCGCACTGCATTTCTTTCGGTGCCTGGCCTGGAAGGTCTGCTCGAGGGTGGGGTGCCTATCATTGTGCAGGATCAGGTCATCGGCGCCGTCGGCGTCTCCGGGGTCAAGTCTTCGGACGACGTCGCCATTGCCCGCGCCGGTATCGCCGCACTGAAATCCTGAGCCAGGCATTGATGCCAAACGACCGCCATTCACCACGAAAAAGCCATAAAACGCGCTCTTCGCGCGCTTATTCAACAACAGGCTCATCATCTGGCTCTGCTCCGGATGATCACGCGCATGCCGGGCCATTGGCTTCCGGCCAGGAAGCCCCGCCCGGCCAGGGCGCGGGAATGTTCAGGCAGGCGCTGAACCCGGGGGTAAGCCGGCGGGAAGTCTGGAGCTGGGCAATGTACGACTTTGCCAATTCAGGCTATACCACGGTGGTGCTCACCACGGTATTCAGCGCTTATTTCGTGGGGGTGGTGGCCGCCGGCAAGGCGTGGGGCACGCTGGCTTTTACCGCAGCGCTGTCGCTCTCTTATTTGCTGGTCATGGTGACCATGCCGGCGCTGGGCGCCCGGGCCGATGCGCGCGCGGGCAAACGCCGGCTGCTGTTTGCCAGTACGGTCGGCTGTGTTGCCATGACGGGGCTGCTGTCTTTTACCGGGCCTGGAGACATCGTCTGGGGTCTATTGATTCTGGCCCTGTCGAATTACTGCTATTGCATAGGCGAATCCATCGTTGCGGCCTTTCTGCCTGAAATCGCCCGTCCCCAGGCATTGGGGCGGGTCTCTGGCTGGGGCTGGAGCTTTGGCTATTTTGGCGGCATGCTGGCGTTGGGATTGTCGCTGGCGGTGGTGTTCAGGGCCGACGCAAGCGGACAGGTGGCCAGCGACTATGTGCCTCATGTATTGCTGCTGACGGCGGCTATTTTTGCCGTTGCCGCCATTCCCGCCTTTCTTTTTCTGCGTGAGCGCACGCCGCCCAGCCTCAAGCCGGTGGAGGGCATGTTCGCGCGGCTGGCGAATGCCTGGCGGGACACACGCGAGCATTTTCCTGATTTCCGTCTGCTTTTATTCTGCGGCGCCTGTTATCAGGCGGGCATCTCGGTTGTCATCACACTGTCGTCGGTCTATGCCACCCAGGCCATGGGCTTTACCATGGCCCAGACCATGCTGCTGGTCTTTACCGTCAATATTGCCGCGGCGGTTGGCGCTTTTCTGTTCGGTTATGTGCAAGACCGTATCGGCCACAAACTTGCCCTGAAGATCACCCTGGTCGGGTGGATTGTCATGATATTCATGGCCTTTTTTGCGGTGCAGTCCTGGCTGTTCTGGCTTGCCGCCATGCTGGCCGGATTGTGTATGGGCACCAGCCAGAGCGCGGGGCGCGCGATGGTGGGGGCGCTGGCGCCGCGCCAGCGTCTGGCGGAGTTCTATTCCCTATGGACATTCGCGATACAGCTGGCCGCCGTGGTGGGTCCTTTGAGCTACGGCCTTGTGACCCTGGCCAGCGGCGGCAATCATCGCGCGGCCCTGCTGTTCACCGGGCTGTTTTTTGCTGTTGGACTGACCCTGCTTGCGCGCATGGATTTTGAACGCGGCAAACGGGTACGCGATATCATGTCCCTGTAGCAGACTCATCCGGATTGCGCGCTGTCCTCGGGAATTTTGTCAGCCTGAAGTAAGTCTTGTGCGTTACGGTGAGCCGAAAAGATCGAACAGAATCAGTAAAGGAGCCAAGCCAACATGTCGACCGAAATCGAATCCGTCCTGATCGAAAACCGCGTTTTTCCGCCTTTCCCCAAACTGGTGGATGGCGCGGCCATATCGGGTATGGATAATTACCAGGCAATGTGCCAGGACGCGCATAACAATCCGGATGCTTTCTGGGAGAAGCTGGCGCGCGAGAACCTGGTGTGGGACAAGCCGTTCACCCAGGTGCTTGACACCAGCGAGGCGCCATTCTATCGATGGTTCGGCGACGGGGAGATGAATGTCTCGGCCAACTGTCTGGATAAGCACCTGAACACGCCGGTCGAGAACAAGACGGCGATCATCTTCGAATCGGATGACGGCGCGGTCGTCAGCGTTACCTATAAAGAACTGCATGCCCGCGTTTGCCGTTTTGCCAATGGCCTGAAGGCGCTGGGCTACAAGGCGGGCGAGCGGGCCATTATCTACCTGCCTATGTCCATCGAGGCCGTGGTTGCCATGCAGGCCTGCGCGCGGCTCGGGATCATCCATTCGGTGGTGTTTGGCGGCTTTTCCTCAAAAAGCCTGCATGAGCGCACCGTAGACGTGGGCGCGTCGCTGGTCATCACTGCCGATGCGCAAATGCGCGGCGGAAAAAGCATCCCGCTGAAGGTTGCTGTCGACGATGCGCTGGCCATGGGCGGCTGCAGTGCGGTGCGCAATGTCATTGTCTATCAGCGTACCGGTGGCGAGCTGGCCTGGAACAATGGACGCGACCTCTGGATGCACGATGTGTCGGCCGGCCAGCCGGATACCTGCCCGGCCGTGGCGCTGAGCGCCGAGCATCCGCTTTTTATTCTGTACACCTCGGGTTCCACAGGCAAGCCCAAGGGCGTGCAGCACGCATCCGGCGGCTACCTGCTGTGGTCGCTGATGACGACCAAGTGGACTTTTGACGTCAAGGACAGCGATGTGTTCTGGTGCACGGCCGACGTGGGCTGGATAACGGGACATACTTATGTCACCTACGGTCCCCTGGCGGCCGGGCTGACTCAGGTAGTCTTTGAGGGCGTGCCGACCTATCCCGATGTCGGGCGGTTCTGGGACATGATTCAGCGCCATAAGGTCTCCATTTTCTATACCGCGCCAACGGCGATCCGTTCCCTGACCAAGGCGGCCGAATCCACTCCCAGTTACCATCCGCGCGAGTACGATTTGAGCAGCCTGCGCATTATCGGATCGGTCGGCGAGCCTATCAATCCAGAGGCCTGGATGTGGTACTACAAGAACGTGGGTGGCGAGCGTTGCCCGGTGCTTGATACCTGGTGGCAGACGGAAACCGGTGCGCACATGATTACTCCTTTGCCTGGCGTGACACCGCTCAAACCAGGCTCCTGCACGCTGCCGCTGCCCGGCGTCGAGGCTGCCATTGTTGATGAGGCCGGCGAAGACGTTGATCGGGGCAAGGGCGGCTTCCTGGTGATGAAGCGTCCGTGGCCAGGCATGATACGCACGATCTGGGGCGATCCCGAGCGCTTCAAGCAGAGCTATTTTCCGCCCGAGCTTAAGGGTTACTACCTTGCCGGTGACGGCGCGCAACGCGACAGCGACGGCTACTTCTGGATTATGGGCCGCATCGACGACGTGCTGAATGTATCGGGCCACCGCCTGGGCACCATGGAGGTTGAGTCCGCTCTCGTTGCGCATGCAATGGTGGCCGAGGCCGCCGTCGTGGGCCGGCCGGACGATACGACCGGAGAGGCAGTGGTCGCCTTCGTCGTACTGAACCAGGGCCTGCCGGAAGGCGAGGAAGCCGATCAGATTGCCGCGCAGCTGCGCAATTGGGTTGCCAAAGAAATAGGGCCTATCGCCAAGCCGAGGGATATCCGCTTTGGCGAAAATCTGCCCAAGACGCGTTCCGGCAAAATCATGCGGCGCCTGTTGCGCGTAGTGGCCAAGGGAGAGCCTATCACCCAGGACGTCTCCACCCTGGAAAATCCTGCGATCCTGGATCAGTTGTCCCAGGCGCGCTGAACCGTTCCGACGCGCCCGGCGCAGGCCAGTGCGGCATATTGCCATGCTGTCATGCCCGTGGCGCGTTCATGAGCGTATAGTGCTGTCCGTGCCCCCTCCGGGCAATCGGCCAGGCAGTGGTGTCCAGCCTGCTGCCTGGTTTTTTATTTTTTGTGGAGCAAGGATTGAAAGCAGGTGAGGTAGACCGTGGCGCCATGTCGCTGATGATGCTTACGGTGGTGCTGTGGGCATTCAGTTGGATCGTCATGAAGCATCTGTCGACGCTGATAGGTGCGTTTGACCTGGTCATGGTGCGCTACATGATCGCCTTTGTGGTGTTGCTGGCCATTATGCTGATCTCGGGGCGTAGCCCCAAGCTGCCGCCGTTCTGGCTCACGCTGGGTATTGCCATATTCCAGACCACCGCTTTCCAGTGCCTGTGCCAGTTGGCGCTGCTTTCGGGTGGCGCGGGGCATGTGGTGATGCTGGCCTATACGATGCCTTTCTGGGTGGTGGTTTTTGCGTGGCTGCTGCTGGGGGACCGCCCGTCGCGCATGCATGTGATCGGTTTTCTGTTCGCCGGCCTCGGGCTGGTCTGCATTATTGCTCCCTGGCAAGGCATGGGATCCATATACGGGTCGTTGCTCGCATTGACGGGCGGCGCATCCTGGGGGCTGGGCGCCGTGCTGTCCAAAATGATGTTCAAGCGCCATGCGCCTGATGTGCTCAACCTTGCCGTATGGCAGATGTTGTTGGGCGCGGTCCTGACCTGGCCCTTTACCCGGATATTTCCCCAGGCGCCTATCGTGTGGGGTGCGGATCTGTACTGGGGGCTGGCCTATATGGGGGTGTTCGCGTCTGCGGTGGGCTGGTGGCTGTGGCTGTCCGTTGTGCAGCGGGTCAGCGCGACGGTGGCCGGCATGTCCAGCCTGGGCGTTCCCGTGCTGGCAGTGCTGTTCGCCTGGTGGTTTCTGGGTGAGCGGGCAACGAGTTGGGAACTGGCCGGCGTTGCCATGATTATGGCGGGCCTAGTCGTGGTGACGCTGGCCGGTGCACGCAAGGCCCCAGCGCTGCGGGCCTAGTTGTGATGCGCCTGGATCAGGCGGGTTGCGTGAGCGCCTGCTCGAGCAGGGTGCCGATGACCTCGTTTGTGCTCAGGCCTTGCGCCTCGGCGCGCAGGCGGATATCTTCGATAATCGTCTGCTTGAGCTTGATGGGAAAGGATACCAGCCCCTGGGCCTGATCCTGTTTGCGCTGCGCGCGCCTGTCCAGCGTCGGGCTGCCCGCTTCGGCGCTGTAGCGGCCCGGGATGGCGGCCTGTTTCATTTTTCCTACCAGCTTGAGGGCCTTGTTTTTTTCGAGGTCGGTTTTTTTCATGGATGATCCTGGTAGTGTCCTGGGGCGGGCGCCCGGATAGGGACGAAAAAAAACCCGCAGATGGATTCATGCGGGTTGATTGCTGCGCGATGCAGCATGCGCGCATCGCGCTCTAGTATTCCTGGTGCCGACGACGAGACTCGAACTCGTACAGCTTTCGCCACTACCCCCTCAAGATAGCGTGTCTACCAATTCCACCACGTCGGCATGGAAAGACCGCAATTCTAGCACGAATTTCAGTGTGTCTGCCAGGCGATGTGCCGTTTCATATTCAGACCTGTCTTCACGCCTATGCTGCGTGCCGCACACATAAAAAATCACCGCCTGATCAGGCGGTGATAGGAGAGGCGTCGCTGGGCATACCGCAGGGCTGCGTGGTGTTGTCCGCGCGCGCTGCGGTGCGCGGCCTGCCTGTGGCAAGGGCCGCCGATGCGCTCGCTATTTTGCGGGCGTGGACGCCGGTGCTGTTGGCTCTTGCGCGGGCGCAGCAGGTTGCGTGGCCGGGGTGGCAGGCGGCTGTGCGGCGTCGGGCGCCTTGCCTGCTTCTGCTGCGGGGGCTGCGCTGCCTGAAGCGGACGGGACTGCGTTGCTGTCTGGCGTGGCCGGGGCGGGCGTGGGGGCGGCGGGAACCGCCGTGCCCTGGCTGCTGCCCGGAACGACAGGAACGTCAGAGCCGGTCGAGGGAACGGCGGGGCTTTCGTAGCCCTGCATCACGCCTTCGGCTGCCTTGTCGCGCGAGGCGGGATGGTGGGCCACCCAAGCCAGGCCGCCCGTGGAGGCGAAAAAGATGATGGCCGCCCATTTTGTGGTGCGTGACAGGAAGTTGGCGGCGCCTGTGGCGCCGAATACGCTGCCGGCCGAGCCGCCGCCAAACGAGGAACCCATATCGGCGCCCTTGCCCTGTTGGAGCAGGACCAGCACGATAATGCTCAGTGACGATATGACTTGTATCGCCAGGAGTGCGGATGACAACCAATGCATGTAAAAACTCCGAGGCCTAGGCGGCCGCTATACGTAAAAAGTCTTGAGCCTTGAGCGACGCGCCACCGACAAGGGCGCCGTCGATATCGGGCATGGCAAACAGGCTTGCGGCATTGTCGGGCTTGACGCTGCCGCCATACAGGACGCGCACCTGCGAGGCGCCGATACTTTCCAGACGCTTGCGGATAAACGCATGAACCTCTTGCGCCTGCTCGGGTGTGGCGCTCAGGCCTGTACCGATGGCCCATACCGGCTCATAGGCAAACACCATGCGATTGACCTGCTGCGCGCCCAGGGCGATCAGCGGCGCCAACTGGCGGGCGATGATATCGGAGGTGCGGCCGGATTCCTGTTCGGCCTGGGTTTCGCCCACACATACGACAGGTGTGAGGCCCGCCTGCACGGCGGCAACCGCCTTGTCGGCAACCTGTTTGTCGGTTTCGCCATGCAGGGCGCGGCGCTCCGAGTGTCCCGCCAGGGTCCAGGCACAGGCGAAGTCGGCCAGCATCGGCGCGGAAACCTCTCCGGTGTAGGCGCCTTGCTTGTGCGGGCTGACGTCTTGCGCGCCCCAGGTGATGCCGGTGCCTTGCAGGCTGGCGTTGGCTTGACCGATATAGGGGAAAGGAACGCAAACCGCGATGTCGCACTGGTCTGCGCAGGCGGCGCCTGCGCGCAGGTCTTCGAGCAACGTTGCATTCGAAGCCTGGCTTCCGTGCATTTTCCAGTTGCCTATGACCAGGCGTTTACGTCTGTGTAGGGTGTCCATCAGGGCCAGATCAAAATAATGGGTTAACCCGGCATTGTAGCGTGTTAGTGCCTGTTACGTATAGAAGGGCATCATGCGGGCGTATTGAAACGCCTCGGGCGGCCCGTGGGGCGCGTGCCGGAGGCGTCATGGAGGTCAGGCAGTGAGCACAATCTTGCCTATCTGTTCACCCGCATCCATCATGGCGTGCGCCTGGGCAGCCTGCTCCAGCGGGAATGTGGCGTGAATGATAGGGCGGATCTTGCCTGCTTCGAGCAGTGGCCAGACGCGCGCCTTGAGCGCGCGGGCGATTTCCTGCTTGAAGGCCACGGGGCGCGGTCGCAGCGTAGACCCTGTCACCGTGAGCCGGCGGCGCATGAGCTGGCTGCAGTCTATGGTGGCCTTGGCGCCGCCCAGCAGCGCGATGATGACAATGCGCCCGTCGTCCGCCAGGCAGGACAGGTCGCGATTGATATATTCGCCGGCGACCATATCGAGGATGACGTCCACGCCTCGGCCGTCCGTTGCCGTTTTGACTGCCTCGACAAAATCCTGATTGCGATAATTGATGCCCAGGACCGCGCCCAACGCCTCTACCGATTTGACGCGCTCGTCGTTGCCGGCGGTGGCATAGACCTTGTGGCCCAGGGCGGTTGCCAGTTGGACGGCGGTCGTGCCGATCCCGCTGGCGCCGCCATGGACCAGCAGGGACTCGCCTTCGCTGAGTTGACCCCGGTCGAAGACGTTGCTCCAGACAGTGAAGTAGGTTTCGGGCAGAGCGGCGGCCTCGACATCGGACAGGCCCGCAGGGATGGGCAGGCATTGCGCGGCCGGCGCCACGCAGTATTCCGCATAGCCCCCACCGGCCAGCAGGGCGCAGACCTTGTCGCCCACGGCCAGACCGGTATCGCCGACATCGCCGCCGACAATTTCGCCGGCCACTTCAAGGCCGGGCAGATCAGAAGCACCCGGAGGCGGGGGGTACGCGCCTTTGCGCTGGAATACGTCGGGGCGGTTGATGCCGGCTGCCGACACCTTGATCAGTACTTCACCCGCTTTGGGTTCAGGCTGGGGGCGCTCGACGAGCTTGAGGACTTCCGGGCCGCCGGGGGTCGAAATTTCCACTGCTTTCATTGGGGGCTTCCTTATACAGAATCAAAAGGGGAACGCAAAAGAGATATTATCGCCTGCCCACAAATTCTCAGCATGCGCTACACTCACGTCCTTCTACCGGCCTCGCAAATCAGGATAAAATCACGGATTGCGGTTTCGGTGACGTTCTACACGTTGCCGTAGGCCCCAGGATAAGGAAGCGTGCCAGAGTGGTTGAATGGACTGGTCTTGAAAACCAGCGACGGGGCAACCCGTCCGTGAGTTCGAATCTCACCGCTTCCGCCACACCCACTCCCTGCACCCATGGCGAAATTGGTAGACGCAAGAGACTTAAAATCTCTCGATCATTGATCGTCCCGGTTCGATTCCGGGTGGGTGCACCACAATATTTAATATTCTGTTGTTCGGCTTTGATGCCAGGGATATCACTCATGGAGATGAGCGGTAGTGTTAGTTATGATTTAGTCACAAATACGGCTAGCAATAGTCTCTCGCCCTTGAGTCACCATCACTAGGCTCAAGGGCTTTTCTCTTTTAGACAACAAAAAACCCGCCGAAGCGGATCCTTTGCTTTTTTCTATTTATTTCTGGTTGGGCTTCTGACTTTGAGTGTCAGGCTTGCCTTGTTGTGCCTTATCGGCATCGGTCTTTGTAGGCTCGCTCGACGTGGACTGGTTGTTTTTGTCGAGATTGGGTGTATTAGGAGTGGCTGGTTTTTGTTCCATAATATTCTCAGTGGAAGATTGTGCCCGCGCGGCTCAGAATGAGCAGATCATCAGGCATACTACGGTTAAGGTAGGACAGTTCAACTGTCGGGACCGGCGCAAAATTAATAATTAATAAGGCAGGCTGGGAAATTTTTCTCTTAATCTTCGCAGTATGCGCTGGCGTATTTCTGCCCGTTTTCTTTTGTGTACAAGCTCATCATCTGTAGACGGCGGGGAAAGGGGGCGATCCGTATCCATCGCCCGCAGTTCGTGCGGCGTGAACGCATTGATGCGAGTAAATTTGATCATGGTAAGGTCTCCGTGTGACCGACTTAGCGGTACAGCGAAGCGACAAAGTCGCGCTGCAAGCAACGCCTGCTTGGCATGCCAAGCAAATTAGAAATGCACATGCCTTGTGCATGCGATGTAGGGAAGAAGCGTCGTGGGGAAGATGCCCTGAAGGAGAATCCTAAGCAGGTCAATGCATCGATTCAATTCAGTGTGAACCGATTGTTTCCATAAAGATAGCTATCCTTTGTATATGTTGTTACCGAGACATATTTGAAACCTGTGCGTGAATCACGAGATACATCTTGGTCCCGGAAGTAAACCGCCCCCCCGGGGTTTGTGCTCCTCACGGTCTGAGTGGCTGTGCCTTGCTTCCGTAATGCTAAGTACCCGTCGTCACTTGGTCAGGGTCTGGGTTTTCCGGCTGCTCTTGTGTAGACGGCGTTCTATTCGAATCATGTTTGTTCGGGTCGATTTGCTCGGGTTGATTTCGGCGGACTATTTTCTCCGTCGATTCACGCGAACTCGGCCTGTCTGGGGCGGGGGTGGATGCCGGGTGCTTCTTATCTCCGGGTTTGCTTGGCGGGGACTTCGGGCTGTCTGGTCTGGTCATGCGCATCTCCTTGTCGAATGATTTTCGTCAAATGCACGTAACAGTGGCGGCAAAGAGTGTGCCTAGGCCATACGATGCTCGCAAAATCATTGCACTGCCAACAGAATATGGAGTGAGGCGGGGAGACTGTACGTTCCTGTGCTGGCCTCAGGCGTCTTCGTCGTCGCCGTCCAGTTCAGTATCGGCAAACATTTCGCGCAGCGTGCGCGGGCGATCCTCATGCTGTGAATAGGCCAGAATTTCCATCTGGTCGTCCAGCTCGCGGCCTTCGGGCGACAGGTAGAAGGCTGTCATTCTGCGCTGGCTGGCCAGGCGGCTATGAAGATTGAGGGTTTTCACATCGTGCTCTTGGGTGCGGGTAAACAATCACCGTATCATACGGGCCCCAAATAGCAAGGCTGCCTTCGGACGGGGCGTGCGTGCTGTCTGACCAGGGCGGCCTGTATGGCTATTTGAGCACACGCACCTTGTCCACTTCGATTTCAGGCGGCCGAGTCCGGCCGGTGTCCACCTTGCCGGTGATTTCGAGGCGAGTGTGCTCATCGACATGCTCCGTGGGGAAATCGTCATCGTCGATTTCCGCCACGATCTCGCCCGTGCCATCCGAAAATATATAAGTTTCTTTGCCCGTCTTGCGCAGCAGTGTGCCCTCCAGACGCACCTGTTGCTCGTCTTTAGGGTGGGCCAGAATGGTGGCCACGTCCGGGCGGGCGGGCGTGGCGGAGGGGCCTGCATAGCCGGCTTCGGCGGGTTTGCCGGATGGGCCGGCGTATTGGGCGCCAGCAGGCGCTGCCAGAATCAAGAGGCTGGCGCAGGCCAATGCGGAAAAAGCATACTTGACGTTCATGGGCTTTCCTTATGGGAGGGGGCAGTGGAGAGCGGGCGGCTTGTTTGCTAGGGAGCGGAAATGCCGAAGGTTGGGCGCCAGCGCCCAGTGGGCAGTGCCTGCTCGAAGGCGTGGGCAAAGGACAGCAAGGCCCGTTCCTGCCGATAGCGTCCCACAATCTGGATGCCTATGGGACGCCCGTCCGGTGTGATGCCGCAGGGCATGGACAGGGCAGGGTGCCCGGTGACCGTAAGGCGAGAGCATGAGCGCATCCAACTGATGTAGTCGTTCATGGCGGTGCCGGAAATGGAGGTTGGATATTCCTGTTCTACCGGGAAAGGTGCGACTTGCGAGACGGGCGCCACCAGAAAGTCGTACTCGGTCAGCAGTGTCTGCATGCGTGTGAACATCCTGCCGTGGGCGCGGCTGGCGTCGGCCACCTGCACACCGGTCAGGGCCAGACCCTGGTCGATGTTCCAGCGCACGGTATCCTTGACCATTGCGCGCTGCGCTTTGTCCAGTTGCCCGTAATTGGTGGCGAATGCCAGTGCGCGGAAGGTTTCGAACGCCAGGTCGGCGCCATCGAAGTCAGGTTCTTGCTCTTCGACGTGGCAGCCCATGGCCTGCAGCGCAGCCACGCCTTCCTGCAGCACAGTCTGCACGGCTGGCTCGAAGGGCAGGCCGCCCAGCGTGGGGCTCAGGGCAATGCGGCGACCTTGCGGGTAATCGAGTGTCAGCGGGAAAAAAGCGCCAGGCGCACTGTCCAGCGCCATCGGGTCGGCGGGGCAGGCGCCGGCCAGCACATCCAGCAGCAGGGCGACGTCGGCCACGCAGCGGCCCATGGGCCCGCCCGTAGTGAGCATATTGAAGGGATGGTTGCCGGGCGCCATAGGCACGCGGCCCAGCGAGGGGCGCAGGCCCACCACGTTGCAGAAACTGGCAGGGTTGCGCAGCGAGCCGCCCATATCGGAGCCGTCAGCCAGCGCGACCATGCCGGAGGCCAGCGCGGCGGCCGAGCCTCCGCTGCTGCCGCCGGCCGACAGATCCAGGCGGTAGGGGTTGCGCGTCGCGCCGAACACTTTGTTGAAAGTGTGTGATCCGGCGCCAAACTCCGGCATATTGGTTTTGCCGACAATAATGGCGCCTGCTGCACGCTGGCGCGCCACGACAGCGCTGTCCTGGTCGGGAATGAAGTCCTGGTGCAGGCGCGAGCCAAACGTGGTGCGCAGCCCTTTGGTCAGAAAGGAATCTTTGTGCGCGACGGGCAGCCCATACAGCGCGCCTGCCGGTTCGCCCTTGGCCAACCGCGTATCGGCTTCGCTGGCTGCCTGCAGCGCCTGCTCCAGCTGCAGGCTGACCAGGGCATTGACCTTGCCGTTCACCTGCGCGATACGGTCGGCGTGCGCCTGCATGACTTCGCGTACGCTCAGCGTGCGACGCCTGATGGCTTGGGCGAGCTCAACGGCGTTCCAGTAGAAGATTTCATTCATGCCTATATTTGTAGCATAGGCCATGTCCTTGCGCTTGGTTTGCCATGCGCCTTCTCGCGCCCGCGCTTTGGTCGTGTCCTGGCGGGGGGGGGACGTATGCGCGCCGTCGTCGGCCGCGCCGTGGCTGCTAGGTTTCCAGAGAGGACCGCAAGCGCTCCGCGCTATTGTTCAGGTGTCTCTGCATGGCGCTGCTCGCCGCCTGGGAATTGCCTTGCGCGATCGCCAGCGCAATGGCTTCGTGCTCGTCGTGCACCCGCTTCAGATAGCGTGCCTGGGTTTCCGTGCCCAGCGAGGCGGTATTGATGCGCGTGCGGGGAATCACGGTCTGTCCGAGATAGGACATGAACTCAACAAAATAGCGATTGCCGGTTGCCTGGGCGATCGCCAGGTGAAAGCGGAAATCCGCGTCCACGGTTTCCTGGCCGGCTTCCAGCAACTGGCGAAACTCCTGCAAGATCGCCTGGATGCTGTCGAGCGCCTGCGGGCTGCACTTGAGGGCGGCGATGCCCGCGGCGGCTGACTCCAGGCTCTGGCGAAATTGCAGTACATCCAGAATGTCGTGGATGGTGACAAAGTCTTTGGGGTCAATGTGGAAGTTGCGATGAGGCTCGGGCTCCAGCAGGAAGGAGCCAATGCCATGCCGCGTTTCCACGACGCCTGCCGCCTGAAGGCGCGAAATCGCTTCGCGCACCACGGTGCGGCTGACCCCTTGCAATTGCATGAGCTCAGACTCGGTCGGCAAGCGGTCGCCCTGTTTCAGGTCGCCATTGCTGATCTGTTGGAGCAGATCGTCCACCACTTCCTGCGCCAGGCTTCGCGAGCGGCGCCGGGGCAGAGTTGCGGCGGAGTTCTTGGATTGATTGTTCATGGTTCGCCAGGGCAGGATGACGGGCTGGGGTGCATTATTGCATTAACAGCCCGGCGTCCTGCTTATTTGGCCTGAGTCACTGCCGGGGACAGATCGCTGCCATGGTATTTTTTGTAGATCGCATTCAGCTTGCCATTGGCCAGATTGGTTTTGATCCAGCTGTCCAGCCAGGCCTTCAGTTCCGGGTTGTTCTTGGGCAGCGCAATGCCGAGCATGAATTCGTTCTGGACGAATTTGGTCTCGTAAGGCTTGCCCGCGAGCTTTTTGTTGGCCTCGGCGACATTGGGCCACTGCGAGGAGATCGCCTGCACTTGTCCGGTGACGGCGGCGGTCACCAGGGTGGCATCGTCTTCATAGCGCCTGATGTTGGCATCGCTGGCGTTCTTGGTGATGTCCGCATCATTGACCGTGGCACGCGTCACGCCAATGGCGACACCCTTCAGGTCGGCGTAGTTCTTGATTTTCAGGTCTTTGGGCGCGGCCACAATGGTCTGCAAGGAGGCATAGGGCACCGAGAAATCAATGACCTTGGCGCGTTGCGGTGTGATGGACAGGTTGGCGACGGCGATGTCGGCCTTGCCCGTCTGGATGGTGGGCACGCGGGCGGCGTTGGTGATCTGCACCAGCTCCAGCTTGACGCCCAGGTCTTTGGCCAACAGTTTGGCGGTGTCTATATCGGAACCCTCGGGTTCCATATTGGCATTGGCGTAGCTGAACATGGGCACGCCCATGGCGACGGCAACACGTATGGTGCCGGCCTCCTTGATCTTGTCCAGTGCATCGGCCTGGGCCGCGCCGCACAGCCCCAGCAGGCCAGCGCAAAATCCCAGCCCGCGCAGTGTTTTCGAAATATGCATATGTCGCCTCTTTGTGTTGATATGTGTTGAGGAAGCGGGCCTAAAGCCCGGTTCCCACGAAGTCCCGCAATTCCTGCGTCTGCGGGTTGGTCAGGATGTCGGGCCCGCCGGTTTCCCAGACCAGGCCCTGGTACATATAAATAATCTTGTCTGCTACGCGGCGAGCAAAAGCCATTTCGTGGGTGACCAGTATCATCGTCATGCCGCCTTTGGCGAGATCCTCGATGACCCTCAGTACTTCGCCGGTCAGTTGCGGATCCAGCGCCGAAGTGACTTCATCGAACAGCATGACCTGCGGTTCCATGGCCAGCGATCTGGCGATCGCCACGCGCTGCTGCTGCCCGCCTGAAAGCTGCTCGGGGTAACAGTCCGCCTTGTCCAGCAGGCCCACGGTGCGCAGCACGCTCAGGGCCTTTTGCGCGCAGAGTTCGCGCGGCAGCTTCTTGACGTGCCTGGGCGCCAGCATGATGTTCTGCTTGACCGTCAGGTGAGGGAACAGGTTGTAGCTCTGGAATACGATGCCGACATCCTGCCGCAGTTGGCGCAGGTCTATGCCTGGAGATCCAACCTCATGGCCGCATACCCGTATGGCGCCGCCATTGATGGTTTCCAGGTGGTTGATGCAGCGCAGCGCCGTGCTTTTGCCCGAACCGCTCTGGCCGATGATGGCGACGACTTCGCCTTTTTCGATATCGAATGACACACCCTTGAGCACCTGGTTCTGGCCAAACTGCTTGTGGATGTCCTGCACACTAACGATTGCCGACATTGAGTTTCCTTTCCATTTTCCTGCTCCACAGCGACAGCGGGTAGCAGAGGATGAAATACAGCACGCCTACCAGTGCAAAGACCAGAAAGGGCTGGAACAGCGAGTTGTTGATAATCTGTCCGGCCCGGGTCAGCTCCACAAAACCCACGACCGAGGCCAGCGAGGTTGATTTGATGACCTGCACCAGAAACCCCACGGTGGCGGGCAGCGAAATCTTGATGGCCTGGGGAATAATGACAAGTCGCAGAGACTGCCAGCGCGACAGGCCCAGACACTCAGAGGCTTCCCATTGGGTCTGCTCGATGGACTGCACGCTGCCGCGCCAGATTTCTCCCAGGAAAGCGCTGACATAGACCATGAGTGCGATGCTGGCAGCCGCCAGCGGCGGCACGCTCAGTCCGAACACGCTGACGCCGAAATACACGATGAACAGCAAGACCAGCAGCGGGATGCCCTGTATGGTCTGGATAAAGACGGAGGTAGCAAAGCGCAGCGCCTTGAAGTGCGATACGCGCGCCAGCATGACGCCGAATCCGCCAATGCTGCCCAGCACGAAGGAGATGGCGGACAGCACAAGCGTCCAACCCACGCCTTTGAGCAGGTATTCAAACTGGATGAGGGAAAAAGTATCCATTGCAGGCCTCAGGTGCGTACGGTGGTGGTCGGCACGGGCGTGGCTGCCAGCCGGTGCCTGGCCAGGGCGATGATGCGCTTGCGACGGAACAGCCATACCTCTGCGAGCAGAAACAAAAAGCGCAGCACGACCGCCAGCACCAGATAGAGGATGGCGACGACAAAGTAGGATTCCAGCGAGAGAAAGGTGATGGATTGCACGTTGTTGGCCACGGCGGTCAGTTCTTCCGTGGAGATCTGCGAAGTTACGGAAGACATCAGCATCATCAGGATGAACTGGCTGGTAATGGACGGGTAGACTTTCTCGAAGGCGGGCAGCATGATCACATGCCAGTAGATGCGTGTTCTGGAGAGCCCCAGGCATTCGGCGGCCTCGATTTGACCCGGCGGAATGGCATCCATGCCGGCCCGGATGATCTCGGAGGAGTATGCGCCCACGTTGATGACCATGGTAATGACGGCTGCCACGGCGGCGGGCATCTGCAGTCCTACGCTGGACAGGCCGAAATAAAAAATGAAAATCTGCACCAGGAAGGGCGTGTTGCGGACCGCCTCTACATAGATGCCGCAAAGCATGGACAGGGCACGCAGACCGCTGCGCCTGCCGATTGCACAGAGCACGCCGATTGTCAGGCCGAATACGGTCGAGGCCAGCGTGAGCTCCAGCGTCAGCGCCGCGCCTTGCAGAAACATTTTCCAGTAAGGCAGCAGCCCGGCGAAATCGAAGTGATACGTCACGATGGCTCGCCTTCGAAGGGGCCTGCGGCGGTAAACGCGCCTCCCTGAAAGACAGAGACGGGATCTGTGTCGGCGGGCCTGGGCTGTTGTTCGACCTGCTCGCGGAATACCTCCGAGCTGTCCTGTGGCACAAATCCCAGCTTTGCGGCGCAATGGTTGTCCCACCAGACGTTCTTGTTGTCCGACATGCCGTAGACGATGGTGTGGCCCACCTCGGGCGTGAACAGGCCGCAGCGGATGAGCTCGGTCAGGTCGCGAGCGCTGATCCAGGTATGCATCATGCGTCGGTCTTTCACGGTAGGAAAGCAGGAGCCAATCCGGATGCTGACCGTCTCGATGCCGTAGCGGTCAAAATAAAAACTGGCCATTTCTTCGCCGTAGGCCTTGGACAGTCCGTAATAGCCATCGGGGCGGCGCGGCACGGTGGCGTCGATGACCTGGTCCTGCCGGTAAAAGCCGATGGCATGATTCGAGCTGGCAAAGATAATGCGCTTGATATTGTGCCGGCGCGCCGCTTCGTAAATATGGAAAACGCCTTTGATATTCGCTTCGAGTATTTCCTCGAAAGGGCGCTCCACGGAAACGCCGCCCAGATGAACAATGGCATCGCATCCGCGCACCAGTTCGTCGACCGCTTTTTTGTCGGCCAGGTCGCAGGCAATGGCTTCTTCACCCGTCTTGGCTTCTACAGGATGGATGTCTGAGAGGCGCAGTGTGTGGGCCATTGGCTTGAGCGTATTGCGCAGCACGGCGCCCAAGCCGCCTGCTGCGCCAGTCAACAATAGTCGTTCGAAAATTTGCGGTGATTCCACTGCGGTTCCTATATTGGGTTGATTGATACTGCCATCGCGACGCTATTGTCGTCTGTTGTCGTACAACTAAAAATACGAGATTACCCGTAGCCGTATACGAAAAAGATAATGAAAATCGTTTACACTTACAAAAAGCTGAATAAGCTTTTTTTATGTGTGAATGCTGCTTGCAAAAACGGCCCACGGACAACCGCCCGATCGCGGGGGTTGTTGTTCCAGAGGCGTCCGGGCAATAAGTGCCGGCACATCATGGCGTCCGGCGCACCTGTCGCGCCAGGCCGATATTCATCGGGGGATTTGAATGCGTAAACTTATAGCGATTGGCAGCCTGGCGGTATTGCTGGGCGCCAATGTGTGGGCGGCGGAACCCAGGTCCGTCGTAACCGGCTACGCGGATATCGCGCAGGCCCAGTACGAAGACGCGCTTGACACGGCGCGCCAGCTTCAGCAGGCCGTGGGCGAGTTGCTGGCCAAGCCGTCTGTGGATACGCTGGCGGCGGCGCGTTCGGCCTGGCTTGCCTCGCGCGTGCCTTACCAGCAGACCGAAGCCTACCGTTTCGGCAACCCTATCGTCGATGACTGGGAGGGCAGGGTGAATGCCTGGCCGCTGGACGAAGGCATGATCGACTATGTCGATGCCTCCTATGGCACCGAATCCGATGTCAATGCCTATTACGTCGTGAATGTCATCGCCAATCCCAAGCTGAGCATAGGGGGCAAGGCCGTCGATGCTACCCGGATCACACCCGGGCTGCTGCGCGAGGTGCTGCATGAAGCGGATGGCAATGAGGCCAACGTGGCCACGGGCTATCACGCCATTGAATTCCTGCTGTGGGGACAGGACCTCAATGGCACCGGCCCGGCGCCCGAAGGGCGCGTCGGCACGCCCCAGGAGCGTCATGCCGGCAACAGGCCGCATACCGACTTTGACCTCGCCCAGTGCACGGGCGGCAACTGCGAGCGCCGCGCAGAATACCTGCAGGTCGTTACCGACATGCTGGTCGAAGACCTCCAGGAAATGGCCGCCAACTGGAAGGCGGACGGCGCGGCGCGGCGAGCGGTGCAAGAGGATCCCAAGGCGGGCATGATCGCCATGCTGACCGGCCTGGGCAGCCTGTCGTATGGCGAACTGGCCGGCGAGCGCATCAAGCTCGGCCTCATGCTGCACGACCCTGAGGAAGAACACGATTGCTTTTCGGACAACACCCACAACTCGCATTATTACAACCAGGTTGGCATGATGAATGTCTATCTCGGCCAGTACAAACGTGTGGATGGTTCCAGCGTCAAGGGAGCCAGCCTGTCTGAGCTCGTCCAGGCGCAGGATGCCGAACTGGACAAGGAAATGCGCGCAAAGCTGGATGACACGCTCAAGGCCATGCAGATCATGAAAACGCGTGCCGAAACCATCGAAACCTATGATCAGATGATCGGCCAGGGCAATGCAGAAGGCAATGCGGTGGTTCAGGCTGTGATCGACGCACTGGTCGCGCAGACGCGCAGCATCGAGCGTGTGATTGCCAGGCTGGACCTGGGCTCGGTTGCGCTGGAGGGCTCCGACAGCCTGGATAACCCCAACGCCGTATTCCAGTAGCGCGATGAGGCACTATGCTGTTCTGGCCGCGCTCAGCCTGGGGCTGGGCGCGGCCTTCGCATCGACCGATACACCGCCAGCCGGCGAAGCGGTGCCGGCGGCCATGTCCGCCGGGCAGGGGCGGGCGGATCTTTCGCCCGAGGACCGTGCTCGGGTGCAGGCCATTACCTCGCCCACCGTTGACTTCTCCAGCGCCGAGCCCTACGAAGCCATGCAGGGCGGCGCCGGCACGGTTTCCAAACTCATCAACCGCGATATTTTTTCGCATCCGGCCGCCAATCTTGATTTTGAGGGGCGGCAGGCTTTTATGGTCGGCAATGGTCTGTTTCGCAAAGACTGGGTGTCTTCGCCGTCGTCCACCCAGGCGTCCGACGGGCTCGGGCCGCTCTTCAACGCACGTTCCTGCCAGGCCTGTCATGTAAAGGATGGCCGCGGCACGGTGCCAGGTTTCGATCCCGAGGCACAGTCCGATGCGGTGGCGCTGCTGATCCGCCTGTCCTTGCCCGCCGATGCCGAGGATGCGCGTCGCCGTATCGGGCAGGGCGAGGTCGCAACCTTGCCCGATCCTGTCTACGGCCATCAATTGCAGCCTTTTGCGGTGCCGGGGCTAGTGTCCGAAGGACAGGTCCGCATCGACTATACCGAGACGCCCGTCGCCTTGAATGGCGGCGAAACCGCTGTTCTGATGACGCCCGCCTATAGCGTCGAAAACCTGGGCTATGGTCCGTTGCATCCGGATATACAGCTTTCGCCGCGTCTTGCGCCCCCCATGCTGGGCCTGGGCCTGCTGGAGGCGATCCACGAGGATGATCTCCTTGCCCATGCCGCACGCGATCACGGCGATGGTGTTTCGGGCCGACCCAACTGGCTGGCAGATCCCGTTACAGGCCAGCGCGTGCTGGGCCGCTTCAACTGGAAGGCGGGCCAGCCCACGGTGGAGCGCCAGTCCGCCAACGCGTTTTCGGGGGACATGGGCCTGTCCAGCCCCCTGTTTCCGGATCACTATGGCGACTGCACGCCCGCGCAGACTGCCTGCGCCCGGATGCCGCACGGCGCGCAGGCGCATTTGGGCGAACACGAGGTGCCGGGCCGCCTCATGGACTTTGTC
Source organism: Pusillimonas sp. (assembly GCA_048270225.1). Classification (GTDB taxonomy): domain Bacteria; phylum Pseudomonadota; class Gammaproteobacteria; order Burkholderiales; family Burkholderiaceae_B; genus Allopusillimonas. Next base: position 354,943 of record JBLWTG010000001.1, read on the forward strand.
ACCACCTACGCCCTCAACCTGGCTTTGCCGCAGCGCCGAGACGTGGACGACGCCCGCGTCCTGGCCGGCAAAAAACTGTTCTATCAAACTAACTGCATTGCATGCCACGTACCCAAGTATGTGACGCGCCGCGATGCTCCCAGGCCGGAGCACCGCTTTCAGCTGATCTGGCCTTATACCGACCTGTTGCTGCACGATATGGGCCCGGCCCTGGCAGACGGCCAGGGCGAAGGCGAGGCCGGCGGACGCGAATGGCGCACGCCGCCGCTGTGGGGCATAGGCCTGACGCATACCGTGAATCCCAATGCGACCTGGCTGCACGATGGCAGGGCCCGCAGCCTGCTGGAGGCCATACTCTGGCATGGCGGCGAAGCCCAGGCAGCACGCGACCGAGTGGTTGCGATGACTCCCGAACAGCGGGCGGACCTGATCCGCTTTCTGGAGTCTCTGTAGAGGAATATAAAGGACGAATCTATGAAATCTGTTTCCTGGCGCGCCGTATCGATGGCTGCCGTGCTGGCGGCGCTGGTCTGGCGGCCTGCGCCGGCAGGCGAGTTGCCCCCGGATCTGGGCAGCCGGCTGGTACGCGGCTATATCGCGCCCGCGATGGCGCATTTTGCGCAGACTGCCTCCGACATGCAGGGGGCGTTGGCGCGGTTTTGTGCCGGTAGCGCCGCTGCGCCTGCGCAGGATGCAGCCAGTGCCGCCTCGCTGGACGAGCATTTTGCAAGCCTGGTCCGCGCCTGGTCCGGCATCGAGTTCCTGCGTTTCGGTCCGCTGGTCGAGGACAATCGATTTGAGCGGATTTATTTCTGGCCGGATCCTCGCGGCATTATGCTGCGTCAGATACAGGCCTTGCTGGCGCAGGCAGATCATGCCGGCGAGGACAGCCGTCAGGCATCTGGCGGGGCGGCCCGTCCCGTGCTGGACGCAAACACGCTGGCCGGCCATAGCGTGGCGGTCCAGGGCATTCCGGCCCTGGAATATATGCTGTACAGGGAAAACGGGCTGCTTCGGCGCAGCGCCCGCCAGGGGTCGCGCTTTGCGGCGGACTGCGCCTACGCCACCGCTATCGCCGCCAATCTATCCTCGATCGGCAAGGACATAGCCCGGGCCTGGGCAGCGCCGGCGGCGGCCGACGCAAGGGCTGCCGCGCACCAGGCCTCTGCACAGGATGCCGGCGCCTATGCGCAGTATTTTTCCAGGCCCTCGCCGTCCAACCCTGTCTATCGCAATACGCAAGAGCTTGCCGCCGAAGCCATCAAGGCCGTCTCGACCGGGTTGCAGTTTGCCCGGGACATCAAAATTCTGCCGATGCTGGGCAAGCAGCCCGACGTTGTCAATGAAAAAAAGGCGCCGTTCTGGCGCAGCGGCCTGTTTGCGCAGGCCATGACGGCCTCGGCCATGGGGCTTGGCCGCTTTGTCGAGGCGGGGCAGTGGCCTTACGGACAGCATGAGGCATGGATAGGCCTGAGCATCCAGGACGAGCTGGGCAGGGTGCGGGACGGCTTCGATGCCATGTCGCGCGAGCTTGCCGCTCTTGTCCGCCAGCCTGATGGCCGCCGTCAATTGACGCTGGCGGCGCTGCTGCTGAAGAATACAAAAGACATCGTAGACCAGAACATGGCGCCGGCTTTTGGCGCAAGGATAGGATTCAATGCGCTCGATGGAGATTGATCGCCGTCGTTTCATGGCGCTGGCGGCCGCCTGTGGCGCCAGCGCGGTTCTGCCGTCCGCCTGGGCTGGCGCAGCCGATGGGCCGGGTCGCGCGCATCCGGATGAGCCATTCGGCGATGCACAGACTGGGGCCGGCTCCAGGCAGTCAAGCCAGTTGGCGGGCGAGTCGCTCTATCTGGCCGCTCGCAAGCAGGCTGATCGTTATGAGGCGGCGCTGTTTGATGAAACCGGGCGCACGCGTCGGCTTGTCCCCATGCCGGCGCGGGGACACAGCTTTGCGATTGACCCGCCGCGCGGCCGGGCGGTGGTTTTCGGCCGGCAGCCCGGCTTTTTTGCCATAGCCTTTCATCTGCAGGGCAAATCGCCGCCGCAGTCCTTGCCGCTGGCGCCAGGGCGCCATTTCTTCGGGCACGGCATATATTCGCCCGATGGCAAACTGTTGTGCGCCACCGAAAATGATTACGAGGCGGGGCAGGGCGTGCTGGGTCTCTATGATGCCAGCGAGGGCGGCGCATACCGCCGGATAGGCGAATTCCAAACGAGAGGGATAGGCCCGCACGAGGTCGTCCTGATGCCCGATGGGCGCACCCTGTGCGTTGCCAATGGCGGCATTCTCACGCATCCCGACTACGGCAAGCTGGCGCTCAATGCCCACGACATGGCTCCGTCGATTGCCTATATCGATATGTACTCCGGAGAGCTGCTCGAGCAGGTCAGGCTGCCGCCGGCACTGAACCGGCTTTCCATACGCCATATGGTGCTGGATGGCGCAGGAGCAGTCTGGTTCGGCTGCCAGCATACCGGCCCGGCGCAGGAGCACCCCCCGCTGGTGGGCCGCCATCGCCGGGGCGAGGCGATGACGATGTTCGGCGGGCCTGACAATATTTTGCGCAGCATGAAAAACTACGTCGGGTCGCTGGCATGCGATGCTTCAGGCACCCGGATTGCTACGTCCAGCCCCGTGGGCGGCTGTGTGGTGGTGTGGGATGCTGCCAGCGGCCGCTGCCTGGGCAGCACGGCGGTATTTGATGGCTGCGGCGTCGCGCCCCGGAATGCCGGCGGCTTTCTGGTCAGCAGCGGACAGGGGCAACTGGCGGGCGTGCATGCCGGTCAGGCTTTGCTGCCCTTACAGGCGCCCGAGGCCGGTCTGGCCTGGGACAATCATATGCGCAAGGTCTAGCCGGCCTGCCCCGCGACCGGAGATAGCGTCCGCGGCTGACGTCGGGACGGCCTGACGGCCGCATATGACAGGAAGACGGCTCGGGCCGTGCCGCAGAAGGTAAATCCTTGAAAATTCAGCATGAAAATTGAATTTTGAGTGGTCAGATAAAGTATCAATAAAAACAAGCAGCTGCGGGCATTACTTAAAAATTGACTTAGCAAAATCACGGCGCTGAAATGTGGTGTAATTGCCACGCAAAACTACGGGTAATCACCTAGATTTTTAGCCCGAAAACGCTGTTTTGTTGTTTTCAGCCAACGCGCATGACGAAAAACAGCGGTTTTACCAACGCGACAATAGCCATGCGGCCCGAATTTTGATGCAATAGCAGCAACTTCCCATCGCGGAGTTAGAAAGGGCAGCAGCACAGTTAGGTAGTCGCTGCTCTAGTTACTCAAATCTACGGAGATTTCTTACATGAAAAAGACTCTGCTCGCTGCTGCTCTTATCGCTGGTTTCGCTGGCGTTGCTCAAGCAGAAACGTCGGTTACCCTGTACGGTATCCTGGACGGCGGTATCGGTTATCAAAAAGTTGACGGCTCGGACATCAACGACAAGACTGGCGCTAAAATGCCTGGTGACTACTCTGCCAAGAAAGTCGGCGGCATCAATGGCGTTCAGTCCGGCAACCGTTGGGGCCTGAAGGGTTCTGAAGATCTGGGTAATGGCCTGCGCGCAATTTTCCAAATCGAAAGCGGCTTTGATCTGGGCACCGGCAACAGCGCCCAAGGTGGCCGTCTGTTCGGTCGTCAAGCTACGCTCGGCCTGGCCGGCGATTCCTGGGGTGAGTTGACTGGCGGCCGTCAGACCAACATCGCTTCCAAGTACCTGCCTGGCATCGTCGATCCGTTCGGCGGCGGCTTCATGCAGGCCAACGTTGGTACATCCTTCAGCGCAGCGAACACCATGCGCTGGGACAACACGGTCATGTACCAAACACCTAACTTCTCCGGCTTCCAGTTCGGCGTTGGTTACTCGTTCAATGTGGCAGGCAGCCAAGGCTGGGATGTTGACGGTCAAGACGACCAGAACGGCAAGGGCATCACCACCGGTCTGCGTTATGCTAACGGCCCCATCGGGGTTGTTGCTACGTACGACCAGATCAAGCGTGACAGCACGGCTACGACTAGCAGCGTGAACTTCAAGCAGTGGTCCTTGGGCGGCGCCTACGACTTCGAAGTGGTCAAGGCTTCGCTGGCTTTCGGCCAAACGCGTGACGGTTGGTTCCAAGGCACCAGCTTTGGCCCTGATTATGATACCGGCACCTTCGTCAGCGCTGACGGCTTGAAGGTTAATTCCTACCTGGTCGGCCTGAGCGCTCCTCTGGGCAACGGCAAGCTGATGGCTTCCTGGCAGATGGCTGATCCTACCAGCTCCGCTGATGCTGGCTTCTACTCCACCGATCTGTCCTCGCAGCAAGTGTACAGCTTGGGCTACACCTACAACCTGTCCAAGCGTACCAACCTGTACGCGATCGGTTCGTATGCTCGCCACGCTCTGTTCCAAGACGACCTGAAATCGACCCTGGTCGGTGTTGGTCTGCGTCACCAGTTCTAATCGGTACGCATAGCTCGTCTATGCACCGAGATGGTCCGGCTTGCCGGACCATCCAGAACAGCGCAAGCAAGAAAAAACCACCCTTCGGGGTGGTTTTTTCTTGTGCGCTCGATATGCGGTCGAGAAAGCGTGAGCCGGTCCGACCGTGACCGCGCCTGCCAAGGCCTGCTTACAGCAGCGATTTGCCGTAGTCGAGCACCTGATCGCATACTTTTTCGGTAAGCTGTTTTTTCAGCCCGTCGCCGCTCAGATCCAGCTTTTGGTCGCTGTTGCCGCCCAGGCCGCCCAGAAGCCCGCCTGAGGCGCTTTCGGATGCTGACTGCCCTCTGCCCAGCGCTCCCTTGACCGAATCCTGCAGCTGGGCATGTGAGGCGCCGGCCATTGCGTAACAATCGTTTTCAACGGGGGCGGGTGATGTTCCCCGTGCGGGGCAATGGCCAGTTCACCGGATGGGATTGCATGAGGAAAGAGATTTCTCGCACCAGCGGCAGATAGCCATGGCGCAGGGCTTGCCCGGCATAGCTGCCGTCCTGCCGGCCCAACGCCCGCAGCACCGGTTTGAGGCCTGGCACAATTGGTTGCAATGGATAGCGCAGTCTGAGCGTCAGCGTGTTGGCCTGATAGATGGTTTGTCCGGATGCGGGGCCTCGGCCGCCAGCCCATCCCTGGCGCTGGTAGCGCGCATGCTGTTCGGCAAGGTAGTGATTGTTGATGGCCTTCAGGCGTGGCGCGGCGGGAGCGCGCAGTCCGGGGTCGGTAAAGTCGGCAAAGGAGAGCGGGGTAGGCGACAGTATTTCGATGCGCCAGCTTATGGGCGAGGTCGAAGCACGCCGCGCAGTACCCGGATGCAGCGTCTGTATGCCTTGCTCGAACGCGGCCTGTATGACGTGCGGATGGCCGTGCGCGACGATGGCCGCCCGTCCGGCTTGCTGCAGGGCGACGCTGAGCAGGTGGTTGGTGGAAAACCAGCGTGCGGTTTCGAATGCCGCCAGGCCCAGCAGCAGGAGAGGTATCGCAACTACGGTGAATTCCGCCATACCGGTGCCGGACTGATACGGGGCTGGGCGGCGGCACTGGCGGGCTGCGGGGATAATGAAAAGAGGGCGCATGGCCTAGTTTGGCTTTGGCCGCCCCCTGTGTCGATTGTGGGCAATACGGGCAGATGATTTTGCCCGCAGGCCTTGCTAATGCAGAGACTGGTCCGAGTTGTGCATGGTGCCGGGGTCATCAACGAAGAGGGCGGCGCAGTCTACGGCATCAAACTCGTATGGTTTGCCGCAGAAGTTGCAGGTAATGGCGATTTTGCCGTTCTCGTCAAGAATATCCTTGATTTCCGCCTGGCCGAGCGCCTGCAGCATATTGGCGACACGCTCGCGGGTGCAGGGGCAATGCCAGCGGACGGGCTGCGGCTCGAAGGCGATCAGGTCTTCCTGCCAGAACAGGCGATGAATGACTGTGTCGGTGTCAAGCTGCAGCAGTTCTTCGGGTTTGAGTGTGGCGGCCAGTTGGGTAATGCGTTCCCAGGTTTCGTCCGGCGTGCTGTCGGTGTTGTCATGCCCGCCGTGATCCGGCAGGCGCTGCAGCAGAAGGCCTGAGCTGTATTCGTTGTCGGAAGCCAGCCACAGCCGGGTATCCAGCTGTTCGGAGTCGCGCATATAGGCCTGCAGGGCGCTTGCCACGGTATCGCCTTCGATAGGCACGATGCCCTGGTAGGGCGAGGCGCCCGGGGCGCGGTTCGCCGCATCCAGGATGACCACGAATCTACCCTGGCCGTTGCTGTTCAGCAAGGACTGCAGGGTGCCGTCGGCGGGAATGTCCTGGCCTTCGCGCAGCGAGGCGGTGGCGCGTATGGAAAGCTCGGACGTGCACTCGACGACAATCAGGGAGACTGGGCCGTCACCCTGCAGCTGCAAAACCAGTGAGCCATCGAACTTGATGTTGGAAGCCAGCAGGACGGCAGCCGAAACAAGCTGTCCCAGCAGACGCTGGACGCAGTCCGGATAATGTTGATGGGCCTGGCCGGTTTGCCAGGAATCGGCCAGGCGTGTCGCCTGGATGCGCGCGCTGCTGTCGCGTGTCAGGTATTTTTTGAATAAATCACTCATTCAGTGATTTTAGCCCATCGCTCTGCCAGCAACGGGCGCGTCAGCCTTGCGGCTCGGTACCCGATTGCGCTGTCTTGCGGTGACTGCGCTGCTGCTCGCGTGCACGCAGCACATTGCGCCGCAGTTTTCCACTGCTGGTCGTCGGCAGGCTGTCGACGAATTCGATTTCGCGTGGCGTCTGATAGGCGGCGAGGCGGTGGCGCACATATTCCTGCAACTCGGCCTGGAGCGCACCGGTATCGCTGTGCCGGGCATTGGGGGCGAGCACGATATAGGCCTTGACCAGCGCGCCGCGGGCGGGATCCGGCTTGGGTACGACCGCAGCGCCCTCGACGGCGGTATGAGCCATCAGGCAGTCTTCGATTTCGCCGGGGCCGATACGGTAGCCTGAGCTTTTGAAAACGTCGTCGCTGCGGCCTGCGTGCCAGTAATAGCCATCAGCATCTATCGAGGCCAGATCGCCGGTCATGTACCAGTCGCCGTTGAATCTGGCCTGGGTGGCTTCGTCGTTCTGCCAATAACGCAGGAACAGGGAAGGATCAGGGTGCCCATGCGTGTCGCGGCGGTGGACGGCGATCTCGCCGACCGCGCCGGTGCGGCAGGGCCGGCCCAGCGAATCGAGCACCGCCACGCGGTGACCGGGGTAGGGCTTGCCCATGCTGCCGGCGTGGGCTGGCCATTTGCGATAGCTGTTGCCGACGACATGGCTGGTTTCGGTTTGCCCATACATTTCGTTCAGGCCTATGCCCAGCGTGTTCCGGCACCAGTTGAAGGCAGCGGCGCCCACGGACTCGCCCGCACTGGCGACGGCGCGCAGCGCAAGCGGTGCGGATTGCTCTGGGGAAGGAGGCTCCTGCATCATCTTGTGCAGCATGGTGGGCAGGATAAACATATTGGTGACGCGGTAGCGCGACAGGATATCAAATGCGCGTGTGGAGGAGAAATGTCCCAGCGTGCCGACGATGGCGTGCCCGAAGTAAAGCGTGGGCAGCAATGCGTTCATCAGGCTGCTGCTCCATGACCAGTCGGCCGGCGTCCAGAAGACGTCGTTCTTCTGGGGAAACCAGTTCTGCGAGGCGACAAAACCGGGCAAGGCGCCGATGAGCGAGGCGTGCGAGAGCACGACGCCCTTGGGTGCGCCGGTTGCGCCCGAGGTGTAAAGCAGCAGCGCAGGGCTGTCCGAGCGGGTGGCAAGCTCCTTGAATACGCCGGGTTGGCGTGCGAGCAGGGAGCGCCAGGCGATGACAAGCTCGTGGTCAAAGTCTATGGAGATAATCTGCGAGAGCGCCGGGCAGCGGGCCTGGGCTTGCACGACATCCGGGCCTGTGTGGCTGTCGATGATGGCAACACGCGATCCTGCATCCTGCAGCCGCGTGGCCAGGCTGTCTGCACCCAGTACGGGCGAAAGCGGCAGGGCAACGGCGCCTACGCTGAAGATGGCCATGTAGGCGGCGACGGCTTCGGGCCGTTGTCCCATCGCCACAGCGACACGGTCTCCCGGAAGCACGCCCATCTTGATGAAGCCATTGGCCAATTTGCGCGCCGTGTCAGCCAGGCGTGTGTAGGTCCAGACTTCGCGCCTGCCTGTTTCGTCTTCGTGGTAAATGGCAATACGCCGCCCTTCAAGCGTATTTTCCGCCCAGCGATACACGCACGCTTGCGCGATGTTGAACTGTGAGGGGATTAGCCACTGGAAAGACTGGTAAAGCTCCGGATATTGATCGTTCATTATCGTCTTGTTTCAACGGGCCTATGATAGGCGCTGCCAATTTACCCCGAAGCATGAACGACAAGCAGATTCTGTGCAATCCCTATGATTCAGAAAGAGAAAGAGCCTAGGGTTTATACGGAGGCAGGGGCGCGACGCGGCACGTTGACCAATCGGGTACCCAGCACGCGATCATGCAGAAAGAGGGCATCGCGGTCGAACCAGGCCCAGATAAAGCCGGCGAAAGGCGCAAACACGATAAAAAGATCTGTTGAACTGTACCCCGTAGCCTGGGAAAGCCGCAGTACGGCCAGCGCGGCCAGCAGGGGCATGATCCAGGCCAGGACGTAGCGCAGCACCAGCCGCGATAGCGTGGGCCGGCCGCCGTTGACGTCCTGGAGCCGGATATGCCAGGTTTTCATTGGCAGTGTCTGGCCCTTGATGCGCCAGCAGGTAATGAAGTAGACGCCGATCGCCACGAATACGACGGCCTGGCGGCCATGGCGCAGCATCATGCCGCTACGGCTTTGTGTGAGCGTGTCGAACAGATAGCTGGCCAGGAAGATGACGCCGAACAGCAGGACGCCCTCATACATCATGCAGGCGAAACGCCGACGGCGGCTGACCAGCGACGATGAAGATGGAGGATTTTGTTGCATTGCAAAAGAGGCGATAAGGGAATGATCGCTATTATGCTGCAAATCGGCCGGCCAACAAAAAGAAAGGCGTCACGCATGGAGTGAATCCGGCGGTGCCCACGCCGCTACGCAGATGCTGCGCGCAGGCTCGACACCATCATTTTGTTTGCCGGCATGCCCGGCCAGTTGCCCAACAACAAAAAACCGCCAGGAAATGCTGGCGGTTTTTGGCGGGTTGCCCTGGCAACCGAGCGGTATCGGCTTATGCCGAGTGTACGCTTTGAACCGAAGCAGCGGGGGCGGACTTGCGCGCGCCGGCCAGCTTGGCGAATACTTTTTTCAGGGAAACCAGCGGCTTGAAGCGGAATTGGTCTTCAATGGCTTGCATCATGAGCTGGCGTTCGAGTTCGTCGGTAAGACGGATATCTTGGTTTGCTTGGAACATTTGCTTTGCCTTCTTGCACTTTATTGAACGTTTCGTTCAGGGTTAACCCGAATTATAGGGGTTAACCCTAGACAAGGCAAGCTGTTTTTGCACTGCACAAGATGTGTTGCTCGAATGAGACGCTGCGTTATTTATTGCGATAGCCGGCCTGAACCATTTCAAAGCTGAACAGCCGGCAGTCCAGTGCGCCGTTGTGCAGTGGATAGCGTCGCAAGGGCTTGAGGCGCATATGGCGGGGCAGGTCGTGATCGCTGGAAATTACGTTCACACTCCAACCGCTGTAGTGCTGCTTGAGGTTCTGGGCCCATTCCGCCCACAATGCGGTGTCTTCAGGCAGCCGTTCGCCATAGGGGGGATTGGTCACCAGCCAACCTTGTGCCGCAGGCGGCATGGCGCTGCGGGCATCGCCCAGTTCAAAGCGTATGGTGTCAGGGGTGAGCCAGGCGCGCTCGAGATTGGCTCTGGCCGCTTCGATGGCACGGGGGTCCAGATCGCAGCCGACCAGCGGGTTGTCCAGGCGGCTTGCGATGTGCGAGCGCGCATCGTCCTTGATATCGCGCCAGTGGCGCGCATCGTGGTTGCGCAGGCGCTCGAAGCCGAAGGGACGCCAGATGCCTGCCGGCACGCCCAGCGCTATCCAGGCCGCCTCGATCAGAATAGTGCCGCTGCCGCAAAACGGATCGATCAGGGCGCTGGCAGGGTCCCAGCCGGACAGTGCCAGCAGGCCGGCTGCCAGGTTTTCCCGCAAGGGGGCTTCGCCCTTGTCCAGGCGCCAGCCGCGCTTGAACAGCGATTCGCCCGAGGTATCAAGGTAGAGGGTTGCGCTGTTTTCGTCGAGAAACAGATGGACGCGCGCGTCTGGGCGCACCGTATCGATATCCGGGCGGGCGCCTTCGCGTTCACGCAGGCGGTCGCAGATGCCATCCTTGGCGCGCAGATTGCAGTATTGCAGGCTCTGCATGGGGCTGCGGATTGCCGAGGTATCGACCCGCAAGGTCTGCTCTGCGCCGAACCAGCGTTCCCACGGCGTGTCCTGCGCCAGTGCCAGGATATCGTCTTCATGCTGGACGGGGGCATGAGCAAGCTGGACGAGAATGCGGGTGGCCAGGCGGGAGTACAGGTTGGCCCGCAAAATGCCCGTCCAATCGGTATGGAAGCGGCAGCCTGCGCGCGATTCCTGCGCATCGTCAAAGCCCAGCGCCTGCAGTTCGGCGGCCAGAGCCTCTTCCAGTCCGCGCGGGCAGGGCGCGAATACCGGAAATATCTCCGCCTGGCGCAGCCGGCTGCCGCGCGAGGCTACGCTGTCGCCTTCGCGACGGCGGGGAGGCCGGGGCGTGGCGGGGGGCGGAGCATGATCGCCCGCCGCGCTTGGCCGCTTGTCGCGTGCCGGCGGTCGCGCAGCAGCGGGCGCCGTCGGTTCCTGTTTTTCCAGAGTGCGTTCGCGCTGCGCTACCTGGCGGGCGCGTGCGCCCGCCCGTTTGGGGCGTTCCGTGCCGCTCGACTGTGCGGCGGGTTTTTTCTTGAGTGTGAGCGTTTTGCCGGTTTTGGTGTCGGTCATGGTGTGGGATAGGAATTCAGATAGCGGTGCTGTGTTTGCCAGGCAGGTTGGACGCGGCAGGGCGGATGTGTCCGGCGGATGGCGTCAGAAGGGGCGTACGATCACCAGGATGACAACAATCAGCAGCAGAATGACTGGAATTTCGTTGAACCAGCGGTAAAAACGATGTCCGTGGCGGTTTGCGCCCTGCTCGAATGTCTTGAGCATGCGGCCACAGGCCAGGTGATAGACGACCAGCAAAAGCACGGCTGCCAGTTTGGCGTGCATCCAGCCCTGGCCTTGTCCGAGTCCGTAGCCGAGAAACAGCCACAAGCCGAACGCAATGGCCAGGACAGCCAGCGGCGTCATGAAACGGTACAGGCGCCGGGCCATGCCCAGAAGCCAGTCGGTGACATGGGCGTCCTGGGACTGAGCCAGATTGACGTAGATGCGGGGCAGGTAGAACAGCCCTGCAAACCAGGAGGTGACGAACAGGACGTGAAACGCCTTGACCCAGAGCATGCCTATTCCTGGCCGCGTAACTGGCCATCGCCCGAGAGCACCCATTTGAGGGTGGTGAGGCCTTCCAGGCCGACCGGCCCACGCGCATGCAGGCGGTTGGTCGAGATCCCGATTTCAGCACCCAGCCCGTACTCGAAGCCGTCTGCAAAACAGGTGGGCAGATTGACGTAGACCGAACTGGAGTCCACTTCGAGCTGAAAGCGCGTGGCGGCCGCCAGGTTTTCGGTGACGATGGATTCGGTATGTTCGGAACTGTAGCGGGCGATATGGTCCATGGCTTGATCCAGACTGTCGACGACGCGCACGGCCAGGATGGGCGCCAGGAACTCGGTTTCCCAGTCGGCTTCGGTGGCGGGCAGCGCCATGGGCAGCAGCGCGCGCGTGCGCTCGCAGCCGCGCAGTTCTACGCCCTTGTCTGTGAGCGCAGCGCCCAGCTCGGGCAGGAAGCGGTCGGCGACGGCGGCGTGGACAAGCAGGGTTTCCATGGCGCCGCAGATGCCATAGCGATAGGTCTTGGCATTGATGGCGATGCGCTGTGCTTTGTCGAGATCGGCGTACTGGTCGACGTAGAGGTGGCAATTGCCATCCAGGTGCTTGAGCAGAGGAACTTTGGCGTCGGCCGACAGCCGGGAAATAAGGCCTTTGCCGCCCCGCGGGATGATGACGTCGATGTAGTCGGTGAGGGTGATCATCTCGCCCACGGCGGCGCGATCCCTGGTGCCGACGACCTGTACCGCGTGGCCGGGCAGGCCTGCATCGGCCAGGCCCTGGCTGATGATGGCGCCCAGTGCGACGTTGGAGTGCAAGGCTTCGCTGCCGCCGCGCAGGATGGTGGCGTTGCCCGACTTGAGGCAGAGCGCTGCGGCGTCTATGGTCACGTTGGGGCGGGATTCGTAGATGATGCCTATGACGCCGAGCGGCACCCGCATCTGACCGACCCGCATGCCGTTGGGGCGCACGCTGGAGGCGGTGGTGCTGCCCACGGGATCGGGCATGTCGGCAATCTGGAGCAGCCCTGCCGCCATGGTGTCGAGCGCCTTGTCGGACAGGGTCAGGCGTTCAAGCAGGGCCGGTTCCAGGCCGTTTTGACGGGCGGCGGCCAGGTCGCGAGCGTTCGCGGCCTGCAGTTGCTGGCGTTGCGATTGGAGGCGCGCGGCCATGGAGCGCAGCGCCTGCGCCTTGGCATGTCCGGAGGCGTTGCGCATCAGACGCGCGGCCTGGCGTGCCTGGCGACCGAGAACGGTCATGCTGGCGCTTGCATTGTCCGCTTCATCGACACGGGTGTCGGCGCGAACGGCGGTGGATGAAGTCATATCGGAGTACCGTGCACAAATAGGGGGTGTCAGGCTGAATTATCTCAGTATTTTCTGCTGTCTGCCCGAGGGCGCGCGCGGGACGGCGCGGCGCTGCCGCGTCAGCGACGCGGTCGCGACCCGGCCGATGCAACGCGCAGCGCCAGGCGCTTGAGCTCTTCCCAGGGGTCATCCAGGCGGTCGGGTGTTTTCAGGCCTTTGATCAACCGGTCAATATCGTGAGCATGCTGGACGGAGGCCAGCCAGGCGCGGGCCGGAACGCGGCCCAGTGTCTGGCGCAGCAATTGCTCGCGCTGTCCGAAAACCCGTTGGCGGCGCATTTCGGCCCCGAGATCCTGGCCGGCGGCTTGCGCTGCGGCAAGGCGCGCCAATACGCGTATTTCTTCGCCGACTGCCCACAGTACCAGGGGTAGCGCTTCGCCTTCGGCGCGCAGGCCTTCCAGAATCGTGACGGCGCGCGAGGGATTGCCGGCCAGCATGGCGTCGCGCAAGCCGAATACGTCATAACGCGCTACGTTGAGCACGGCGCGCTCCACATCGGGCGCGCTGATGGCGCCTGCGGGATAGAGCAGGCCGAGTTTCTGGATTTCCTGGTGGGCAGCCAGCAGGTTGCCTTCGACCTTGTCCGCCATCCATTCCAGCGACTCGCGTTCAAGCTGCTGGCCCTGCCGGGCGAGGCGCTGGGCGATCCAGCGCGGCAGCGCGGCGCGATCGATGCTTGTGATCTCAACGCTGGTCGCTGCCGAGGCGAGCCCTTGCGCCCACTTGGTGTTGCGGGTCGTTTTGTCCAGCCTGGGCAGGTTGATCAGTACGATCGTGTCCGACAGGGCGCCGGTATCGACCATGTCAGCAAGTTTGAGCAGGGTTTCGGCGCCGGTCTTGCCGGGCTTGCCGGAGGGGATGGCCAGATCTACCAGTCGTTTGTCGCCAAACAGGGAGACGTTCTGGGTCGCGCCGATGACGCTGGACCAGTCGCCTCGCGCGTCAAGCGTGAGGCTGATCCGCTCGCTGTATCCCGACCGGGAGGCCGCTGCCCGCAGGGCGTCGCTGGCTTCGATGGCCAGGAGGGGCTCGTCTCCTGATACGAGATATAACGTGTCCAGGCTTGCTGGCGTACCATCCAGTTTGCCGATGAGTGTGTCCGCGTCGATGCGACGGCCCATGACCGCCTAGCTCCCTGACCCGGGCCCGATCTGCGGATTGGTCCAGGGGGTCGGGGATTCGGGTTCGTTCGCAGGCGTGTCGGGCGCCGGACTTTCATCTATTGGGAGCGCATTGGGATCGGAGAAGGCCTCGCTGACGTCAGGTGCGGACAGGAGTCTTACGATACGGTCAACCAGCGAGGCACGCATCTGGCGGAATATGGTTGCGATTTCGCCTTCCTTGGCCTGAACGACTGAAGCGTCGTAAGGCACTTCGCGTGTGACGACCAGCGTGGTCGGCGGCAGGACCAGACGCCCTTTCTGGTCGGTGAGCTGAAAACGGAAGACGAGATTCAGCTCGTATTCTTCGACACGGCCTTGGGCGTCGAGCGAGAGTTCGCGCAGCGATTGATTGCTGGACAGCTGGGTCAGCCGCGCCTGCGCCGAGGCGGCATCGTCGACAAAATGCGTATTTGGCGAGCTGGCTACGATGGCGCGCCGCAAGCCGGCGCCGAACTCGGTGTTCTGCGAGATATTGGTGTAAATGGTGTCGAATGGCAACGGCGCCACCCCCTTGAGTCTGAACCCGCAGGCAGCCACCACCGCGCACAGGGCAAGGCAGGCCAGTGTGCGCAGTACATGCCGCGCGCAGAACAGAGAGGAAAGGGCGCTGAAATTAGCCATAGTTGATTCTAGCCGACGATGTTGACCAGTTTACCCGGCACCACGATGATGCGCTTGACCGGCCGGCCTTCGAGATAGCGGATGGCCGCCTCGTGAGCGCTGGCTGCCTGTTCGATCTGCTCGCGCGTGGCTTCGTTGGCAACCTTGAGCGAGCCGCGCAGCTTGCCGTTGACCTGCAGCATGAGCTCGATTTCGTCCGCGATCAGGGCCTGTTCATCGACCAGCGGCCAGGCGGTGTCCAGCAGATCGCCGTTTGCTTGCGCATAGCCCAGCTCACGCCAGAGCTGCCAGGTAATGTGGGGGACGACCGGATACAGCACGCGCAGCAGTATGGAGGTGGTTTCCGCCAAGGCTCGGGCATCGGCAGGCGCATGGGTCAGTTTTGCGGATTCGAGCGCATTGAGCATTTTCATGCATGTCGACACGACGGTGTTGTACTGGATGCGCTGATAATCGTAGTCTGCCATTTTGAGCAGTCCGTGGATGTCGCGGCGCAGCGTCTGAGCGGCTTCGCTGGCGTCCTTCCAGTCGGCGTCGACGGCCTGGCCTTGCCTGAGGGTGTCCAGGTTGTCGTGGCAGAATGCCCAGAGCCGGCGCAGATAGCGGTTGGCGCCTTCAACGCCGGAATCGGACCATTCGAGTGTCTGCTCGGGCGGGCTGGCAAACATCACGAACAGGCGGGCGGTGTCTGCCCCCATGGCGTCGATCAGGGACTGCGGGTCGACGCCGTTGTTCTTGGATTTGGACATGGTGCCGATGCCGCCGTAGTCTACGAGCGAGCCATCGGAAAGGCGTTTTGCGCCGGTAATGGCGCCCTTGGCGTCATAGGTGTTCTCGACCTCTTCAGGCCAGAAGTACTCGATGCCGCCCTGCGCGTTTTTGCGTGAATAGATATGGTTGAGCACCATGCCCTGGCACAGCAGGCGTGTAAAGGGTTCGTCGAAGCTGAGCAGGTTGAGGTCCCGCATGACGCGTGTCCAGAATCGCGCATAAAGCAGGTGCAGCACTGCATGCTCGATGCCGCCGATGTACTGATCCATCGGCATCCAGTAGTCATTGCGCTGGTCCACCATGGCCTGGTCGTTGTCGGGCGAGGTATAGCGCATGAAATACCAGGACGAGTCGACGAAGGTATCCATGGTGTCGGTTTCGCGGCGGGCGTCTTTGCCGCAGGCGGGGCACTTGCAGGCCAGAAAGGCTTCGTTCTTGGCCAGCGGGTTGCCGCTGCCGTCCGGAATGAGATCGGCGGGCAGCACGACGGGCAGGTCTTGCTCCGGCACAGGCACAGGACCGCAATCAGGACAATGGATGATGGGGATAGGGGTGCCCCAGTAGCGTTGTCGCGAGATGCCCCAGTCGCGCAGGCGCCAGGTGGTCTGCTTTTCTCCCAGTCCTTGCGCGGCGAGGTCGGCGGCGACTGCGTCGATGGCCTGCTGGGTGGAGAGGCCGTCGTACTTGCCTGAGTTGACGGTGCGGCCGCGCTGTTTGTCGCCGTACCAGTCCTGCCATTGCTCGGTCGAATAGGACATGCCGTCAACGGCAATGACGTCGAGTATGGGCAGGCCGTACTTGCTGGCGAACGCGAAGTCGCGCTCGTCGTGGCCGGGAACGCCCATGACGGCGCCATCGCCATAGCTCATGAGTACATAATTGCCTACCCAAACCTGGACGGGCTGGCCGGTCAGGGGGTGGGAGACGGACAGCCCGGTGGGCATGCCTTCTTTTTCGCGGGTGGCCAGTTCGGCTTCGGTGGTGCCGCCCTGTTTGCAGGCTTCGATGAAGGCCGCCAGCTCAGGCTTGTCCTGTGCTGCATGGGTGGCCAGGGGGTGTTCTGGCGCCACGGCACAGAAGGTGACGCCCATGATGGTGTCGGCGCGTGTCGTAAAGACGTACATGCGGCCGTCCTGGATCAACTGGCCTTTGCTGTCGCGGATGTCGTGGGTGAAGGCAAAGCGTACGCCTTCGCTCTTGCCTATCCAGTTTTCCTGCATCAGGCGTACGCGCTCGGGCCAGCCCGGCAGGCCGTTCTTGACTTGCTCAAGGAGCTCGTCGGCGTAGTCGGTGATGCGCAGGTAGTAGCCGGGGATTTCGCGCTTTTCGACGAGGGCGCCGGAGCGCCAGCCGCGGCCGTCGATAACCTGTTCGTTGGCCAGCACAGTGTTGTCGACCGGATCCCAGTTGACGACCTGGGTCTTGCGGTAGGCAATGCCCTTTTCCAGCATTTTGAGGAAAAGCCACTGATTCCACTTGTAATACTTGGGATCGCAGGCGCACATTTCTCGTGACCAGTCTATGGCCAGGCCCATCGACTTCATCTGCTTCTTCATGTAGGCGATGTTGTCGTAAGTCCATTTGGCAGGCGGGACCTGGGACTTGATGGCTGCGTTCTCGGCAGGCATGCCGAAGGCATCCCAGCCCATGGGCATAAGGACGTTATAGCCGCGCATGCGCAGTTGACGCGCCATCATGTCGTTGATGGTGTAGTTGCGCACGTGTCCCATGTGCAGCTTGCCGCTGGGGTAGGGCAGCATTGAGCAGGCGTAGAACTTGGGCTTGAGGGAGCCGTCGGGGTTTTTGGCGTACTCGGTGACACGATAGGCGTCGCGGGCATCCCAGTCTTGGTGGGCGGCGTTCTCGACGTTGTTGGGGCTGTAGCGTTCCTGCATGGCGGGGGAGAATTTGAGGGTGGTCAAGGGTGTTTTCGGTAACCTGGCATTATAGGCTGCTTGGGAGGGGCGTGTTTTTTGCGGACAAGAAAAAACCCTGCACGAGTGCAGGGTTTTCTGGAATCCAGGCAAATCAAGCAGATTTACTTGAGCTTGATTTCCTTGTAGTCGACGTGCTTGCGAGCAACTGGATCGAATTTCTTGATCAGCATTTTCTCGGGCATGTTGCGCTTGTTTTTGGTCGTGGTGTAGAAATGACCAGTGCCAGCGGTGGATTCGAGTTTGATTTTCTCGCGAATACCTTTTGCCATGTTGGGCTCCTTAGTTTGCTAGCGAGCGCTTAGGCTCGTTCGCCACGGGCACGCATATCGGCCAGGACGGATTCGATGCCATTTTTGTCGATGGTGCGAAGGGCGTTGGCGGAAACGCGCAGACGAACCCAGCGGTTTTCGCTTTCGACCCAGAACCGACGCGATTGCAGGTTGGGAAGAAAACGACGCTTGGTTTTGTTGTTAGCGTGCGAAACATTGTTGCCCACGATTGGGCCCTTGCCGGTAACTTGGCATACGCGTGCCATGGTAATACCCCTTGTAATTTGCCTGAAATGCCTGGCCTGTTGGTTTTGCCGCTGTTGGGCGGCGATGCCTGCCTTTGATTGCGCCTTTGTGGCGCTATTTTCGCAAAACTTGCGCCGGAGCGTTTGCATCTGGACTGTTTGCTAGCGCACCTGGAAAAAGTGCAGCCAAAGGCAGCCAACACAGGCCTGCTAATCTGTAAAGCCTAGTATTCTAATATGAAAAGCTGCTATGGATCAAGCAGTCTTCAGGGCAATGCGGCCAAACAGCCACGAAGCGCAGGCGCAAAAGGCCAGTATACCTGTGAGCGGCAGCGGCGTGGGCGATTGCCATGCACTGACGGCAAGGCCGGCCGCGGCTCCGCACAGCATCTGCAGCGTGCCCATCATGGCGGAGGCCACGCCCAGGCGGTTACCCTGTTCCGCCAGGGCGAGCGCAGCGGAATTGGGATTGACGAAGCCCTGGCTGGCCATGAAGCCCATCAGGCAGATCATCAGCAGCGGCAGCGTGACGGCATTGGCCAGCGTGAGCGCAAGACCGGCCAGCGTCATGATAACCAGGGTGATCTGGGCGGTGCGCAGCAAGGTTTCCGGTGAATGGCGGCTCAGCATGCGCGCGCTGACTTGCGCGGCAACGATGAGGGAGGCGGCGTTCGCCCCGAAAACCAGTCCGAAATATTTTGGGTCCACGCCCAGGATGTCGATGAACACCCGCGGAGAACCCGAAATATAGGCGAACATGCCGGCCGATCCCATGCCGCCTGCCAGGGAGTAGCAGAGGAACTGCCTGTGCCGCATCAGGGCGTGATAGTTGCGCCAGATGGTGGAAAGCTTCAGTGCGACGACGCGCTCGGGCGTCAGGGTTTCACGCATGGTGTAGGCGACGGCGAAAAACAGCATGCCTGAACTGACTGCCATGATGGCGAAAATGCCACGCCAGTTGCCAAATAGCAACACCTGGCCGCCCAATAAAGGTGCCAGGATAGGCGTGACGCCCATGACCAGCATCAGTATCGAGAGCGCCTTGGATGCGTCGCGTGTATCGAAGTTGTCGCGAATGACTGCGCGGGGAATCACTATGCCGGCGGCGCCGCCGAAGGCCTGGGCGATGCGCCAGGCGGTAAGCTGATCTATGTTGTCGCTCAGGCCGCAGCCTATGGCGGCAACGGTATAAATGGCCAGGCCCAGCAGGAGAGGCGGCTTGCGTCCATAGCGGTCAGCCAGCGGTCCGTAAAAAATCTGGGCGAGCGCCAGGCCAAGCAGATAGCCCGCCAGCGTGCGCTCTACCTGACCTTGCGTGGTTGCCAGGCCCTCTACGATGGCTGGAAAGGCGGGCAGGTACATATCGATGGCGAGCGGCCCGAGCGCCGTCAGCATCCCCATCAGGACAAGCCATCGCGGAATTGTGGTCAGAGTATTTGCAACAGGAGGCATGGGGAGGTTGCAGCAGGGATGTCCGGGATGCCCGGCGTCGGCGGGCCTCGTGACAGGCTGGCCGTTATGCTGGCGGCATGCGTCAGGCCAGAGGCTAAAAGTGGTCATTTTTTGTTAACCACATGAAATCTTAGCACGCTTACGCAGGTTTCTTTCTTCCTCCAATTGTGGCAATATTTTTGCCATTGTCAGTCTTGTAGAGGAGTTGGCCTTGAGTCCGGTCTTGTCAGCTGTCGAATCTAAGTTGTCGTCATTGCCCTTGCCAGTTCAACTGGTCCTGCCCGACGGGCAAACAGTTGGCGCATCCAATCCCGATGTTCGCCTTACCGTCAAAGATATGTCCACGCTGGCCCATCTGGCTTCGGGTCAGGTAGGCCAGCTTGGCGAGGATTACGTCGAAGGCAAATTCGATGTGGACGGATCAATGCGGGACCTCATGAGTGTTGCCGCCGCCATTCTCCCGGGATCTCCCATCGATGCGGCGCGCGTGGGCCGCCTCACCGGGCTGATCCGTCGTCTTGTGTCCGTCTGGCGCCACTCGATCGAGCGCGATGCCCGCCAGATTCAGTTCCATTACGACCTGTCCGACGATTTCTACGCCCTCTGGCTCGATCCTCTGCGCGTCTATTCCTGCGCCTACTTTCGTACGCCCGATATGACGCTGGCCCAGGCCCAGGAGGCCAAGCTGGACCACATCTGCCGCAAGCTGCGTCTGCATGAGGGCGAGCGTTTTCTGGATGTGGGGGCAGGCTGGGGCGGATTGTTGATCTGGGCTGCCGAGCACTATGGGGTCGATGCTACCGGCATTACCCTTTCTCGCAATCAGCACGCGCATGTAAATCGCCTTATCGAAGAAAAAGGCCTATCCGGTCGTGTGCGCATGGAATTGCTCGATTACCGGGAGCTTGATGAGTCCCGGCCCTACGATAAAGTGGCGTCGGTCGGTATGTTCGAGCATGTCGGGCGCGCTCAGCTGGATGGCTATTTTGCCAAGCTGCACAGGCTGGTGCGCAAGGGTGGCCTGGTGATGAACCACGGCATCACTGCAGGCGGCATCGACAACAGCGAACTGGGCGCCGGCATGGGTGAGTTCATCGAAAAATATATTTTCCCGGGCGGGGAGCTGACGCATATCAGCCATGTACTGGGCCACCTGGCGAACGGGGGGCTTGAAGGGCTGGATGTCGAGAACCTGCGCCCGCACTACGCGCGCACGCTCTGGGCCTGGAGCGACGCGCTGGAGGCCAGGCTGCCCGAGGCAAGGCAAATCTTGTCAGGGGAGCAGGGCGAGCGGTCACTGCGCGCGTACCGCATGTATCTGGCCGGCTGTGCCATGGGGTTCGAGCATGGCTGGATCGCACTGCATCAGGTCTTGGCGCAGTCAGGGGCAGCCGGCGGCCCCGACGAACTGGACGAACCTGCCGGCCAAGCCTATCCCTGGCGTCGCAGCTATATATACAACTAACTGATCGGGCGGGCCTGTCCGGGGCGGGAATCGGCGGGCGTTCCAGGCAGGCGTGTTTTACAACTGCAGGCATTTCCTCATAAAATGCTTCAAAACCTAGCAGTTTTATTCAAGTCTGGCGTATGGTGGGCTGGCGTGTTCCAGCCTCATCACCTGTCAATAAGTACTCCGTACTTTCCACGCTAGTGCTGGTATGTATCGGCGGTATTCCGTCTTCCGCACACCTCCCCTTAGTCCTGGCGCATAGCTTGTTTCAATGAGTGTGCGTCCACCTAACCCAAGGAGGCAGAGCCATGTCTTTAAACGTGTCCGTCACGTCCCGCGCGCTCGCAACAAGCGCAGTGTCGCCAGCCCGGCGATTTTCCCTTACCCTTGGCCTGGCTGCTGCGCTGTCCGTGCTGGCCCTGGCACCTGGCGCAGCCACAGCGGCTGATGGCCCGCAATGCGAACTGGATCGCAACGTCCGTTTCGGCGGCATGAACTGGGAATCCAATCTTGTTCTGGTCGAAGTCGAGCGTTTTATCGCCGACAAGGGCTATGGCTGCGACGCCGAAGTGTTGCCAGTCGAAACCCTGCCTGCGCTGGCTGCCCTGGAGCGCGGCGATCTGGATATCAATACCGAGGTCTGGCTGAACAGCGTCGCCGAACCCTGGGCCAAGGCCAAGGCCAGCGGCAAGGTCAAGCGCATTGGCGATATCTACATGGGCGGCGAGTCCTGGTTCATCCCCCGTTATACCGCTGAGCGCTTGCCAGAACTCAAGAAGGCATCCGACCTGCCCAAGTACAAAAAAGATTTCGCTGATCCCGAAGAGCCGTCCAAGGGCCGGTTTTACGGCTGTCCCGCCGGCTGGGGTTGTGAGGTCGTGAGCGGAAATCTCTTTAAGGCGCTGGGCCTGCAAGATTCTTTTACCCTGTTTTCGCCCGGCACCGGCGCGACGCAAAAGGCAGCGCTTACCGCCGCCTACAAGCGCAAGGAAAACATTGTTTTCTATTACTGGTATCCCACCCCGCTGGTGGGCTCCATGGATCTGGTCAAACTTGAGCTGCCGCCCTTCGACAAGGAAAAACACGCCTGCCTGACTGATCCCAATTGCGCCAATCCCCAGCCCAGCGCCTACCCCGAAAATCCGGTCTTCACTGCGGTGTCGACCAAGTTTTCGGAAGAAGCGCCCAAGCTGACGGCGTTTCTGTCCAAGGTAGCGGTCCCGCTGCCTGTCATGGACGAAGCGATGGCATATATGGAAAAAAATGAAGCCGAACCGGCCGACGTCGCCCAATGGTTTCTGAAGAACAAAACCGATGTCTGGCAGGCATGGCTGCCCGCGGATGTGGCTGCCCGTGTAAAGGCAGCGCTGTAGCGCTCCGAATCCCGAGCACCCCGCAAGGGGTCGCCGGCCTTGGCCGGCCTACTGAACAGGCGATGCGCCAGACGGTGCATCGCCTTTGCTGGTTCTACGGAGCGGATATATGTTTCCCGAAATTATTGCCCCTCGCGCCCTGAGGGCGCCTATCGATGACTTCGTCGGTAATATCGTTGCGCAGTATTCTGAACTGCTGCGCGCCATGACTCAGCCTCTGCTGGATGTGCTGATATGGATGGACCATCTCACGCGTCATTCGCCCTGGTGGGCGGTCATTATTGTCATCATGGCGCTGGCCTGGTGCGCCAGCCGCCGCGTCCTGTTTGCGCTAGCCATGGGCGTCATGCTGTGCCTGATCGGGTTTATCGGCCTCTGGGATGCTGCGATGCAGACCCTGTCGCTGATGATCGTCGCCGTAGCCATTTCCGTAGCGATAGGCATACCCGTCGGCATTCTGATGGCCAGTTTCAAGTGGCTGCGCGCCGTTATGCTGCCGGTGCTGGACGTCATGCAGACCATGCCCAGCTTTGTATATCTGATTCCGGTTGTCATGCTGTTCAATCTGGGCAAGATCGCGGCCATTATTGCCACCATCATTTATGCGGTGCCGCCGGTCATCCGCCTGACCGATCTGGGCATAAGGCTGGTGGATTCCGAGGTGCTGGAGGCGTCGCGCGCGTTTGGCGCCAACCGCAGCAAGCAGCTGTTCGGCGTGCAGTTGCCGCTGGCCATGCCCAACATCATGGCCGGGGTCAATCAGACCACCATGATGGCGCTGGCCATGGTGGTGATCGCGTCGATGATAGGCGTGCGCGGGTTGGGCTACGAGGTGCTGCAGGGTATCAACCGTCTGCAGGTCGGACGCGGCATGCTGGCCGGCCTGGGCATCGTCATCATTGCCATTATCTTCGACCGCATCACCCAGGAATTCGGGCGCCGTCAACGCAAGGGAGCCTGACATGAGCAAAATCGAAGTACGCAATATTTTCAAGATATTCGGCCCGCATCCGGACCGCTGGCTGGATGAGGCGCGTCAGGGCATCAGCAAGGAAGACTTGCTGGCCAGGAGCGGCCACACGCTGGGCCTGCGCAATATCAGCCTGTCGATCGAAGAGGGCAGTATTTTCGTGATCATGGGCCTGTCGGGCTCGGGAAAGTCCACACTCATCCGCCACTTCAATCGTCTGATCGAGCCAAGCAGCGGACAGATTCTGGTGGACGATGTCGATGTGATGTCGCTGGGCAAGGCTGCGCTGGAAAAATTCCGCCAGCAGAAGATGAGCATGGTGTTTCAGCGTTTCGGTTTGTTTCCGCATCGCTCCGTGATCGAAAACGCGGCTTACGGGTTGCGGGTGCAGGGCATGGGCAAGGCCCAGCGCCGCGAGCGCGCCCAGCATTGGCTGGAACAGGTCGGCCTGGCTGGCTTCGAGAACCAGTATCCGCATCAGCTGTCGGGCGGCATGCAGCAGCGCGTCGGGCTGGCTCGAGCGCTGGCGACCGATGCCGAAATCCTGCTGATGGATGAGGCATTTTCGGCGCTCGATCCGCTGATTCGCCGGGAAATGCAGGACCAGTTGCTGCAACTGCAGGCCAGGCTGAACAAGACCATCGTCTTTATCACGCACGATCTGGACGAAGCCTTGCGCCTGGGCAATCGCATCGCCATTCTCAAGGACGGCGAACTGATCCAGGAAGGCACGCCGGAAGACATTCTGCTCGCGCCGGCCGACGACTATGTGCAGTCTTTCCTGCAGGACGTGAACCGCGGCAAGGTGCTGAATGCGGCGCATGCCGTCAACGCACCGTCCTTGACGCTGACCATGCGGTCCCGTCCGACCCACGCGCTGGAACGCATGGCCGCACTTACCTTCAGCTATGCTGCCGTGCTGGACGGCAAACGGCTGGCTGGCGTGCTGACGCGCCAGGCGTGCGAGCGGGCGGCAAGGGAAGGCGCTCGCGATGTGGCGGCCTATGTGGAAGATATGGCGTCTGTGCCGGCAACGGCCGGACTGGACGAGGTGCTTGGCCGCCTGCTGCGCAGTACCGAACCCCTGGCGGTGACGGGCGACAACGACGAGTTTCTGGGGCTGCTTTCACGCAGCAGGGTGGTAGAGCTGGTTACGCCGGCGCTGGAACTCGATGAAACGCGTGATGCCGACACCGCAGAGGGCGTCACGGAGGCTGAAGGCGGATCCGACGACAAGGCGCCGGGGAGCCCCGCGACACCGGAACGGGAAGGCGCCTGACGCGTGTGGGTGCGGTGCGCCGGCTAGCGCCGTCCGCGCCGCACGATGTGCCGATACCAGGCCTGCAACAGCATGGCCGACAGCGCCAGGCCTATTGTCGCCATCAGCCACATCGTGCCCGCGCCAGTGGGCGCGCCCGGTGCGATCATCTGCAGAACGGGCGTCAGCGTACCTGCGGCGGGGCCGAAACCCAACCACCAGCCGCCGATCAGGCCCAGTCCTGTCAGCGCCACCACCTGCAGGATCAGCGGCACGACGGCGACCTTATAGGCACGCAAGAGGTAGCAGTTGATGCACTGCATGGCATCGCTCAGGTGAAACCACGGCAATATCTGCAGCAAGGCGGCCGCCACTAGCGTGACCCGTGCTTCGTCGGTATACATGCTCAGGATGAGGCCTTTGCCGGTAATCAGCGCCGTGGCGGTGAGCAGCGCGCCTGTGATGACGATCAGCATGCCGGCCCGGCCCATGGCCTGTGCGCGTGCGGAGTCGCGCGCGCCGATGGCTTGGGCCGTCAGCGAGGCCGATGCAACGCCTACCGCCATGGGCATCATGTAGCACAGCGCAGCCAGGTTGGCCATGATCTGATGGCCGCCCGTGACATACATGCCTTCCCGTGCGATCAGCAGCGCCATGAAGGTGAAGGCGCAGACCTCGATGAGATAGGACCCGCCCATGGGCAGGCCCAGCCGCAGCAGTTCTTTTTGCATCCGCCAATCAGGCTTGCCTACGCGCGGCTGGAAGCGCCGGAAGTAATCATCGTGATGAATGGCCCACAGGCCTGCGGCCAGCATGAGCCAGCCTACGATGGCGGTGGACAGGCCTGCGCCGACGGCGCCCAGCGCCGGCATGCCCAGCTTGCCGAAAATGAAGATCCAGTTCAGGCTGAACTTGACCGCGATGCTGGCCAGGTTGATGTGCATGACGGTCTTGGGGCGGGATACCGCCGAGCCCATGGCGTAGATGGTACGGAACAGCAGCATGGCCGGCAGGGCCACGACCAGCGCTCGCAGATACCAGGTGATACTGGCGCGCACATGAGGATCGACATCACCGGACAATGCCAGCCACATATCGGGAAACAGCATGGCGGCGGCGCCTGCCAGCGACAAGGCGCCGGCCAGCCAGACTCCCTGGCCCCACGACTTGCCGACATCGCTCCATCGCTCCGCTCCGAATTGCTGGGCAATGATGGGGATAAGCGCATGGACCACGCCCATCAGGCCGACAAAGACAGTGATGTAAATGGAACCCGACAGAGCCATGGCCTGCAGGTCCGCCGCGCTGGCGTGGCCGGACATGGCTGTGTCCATCACGCCAAACATAATGCTGGCCCATGAGCTGACCAGCACCGGCCAGGCTTGTTTCAGGGTTTCCTTGATGTAATGCGACAGGCGCGGAGCGCCTTTTGTTGTCATGGCGCGCGCAGTCTCAGCAGGCGGAAGACTTCGTGGCGGTCGGCGCCGCGCTTGCCTATCCAGAGTACCTTGCCGGTGTCGGAATAAGCGGCCGAACCGTTTTTCAGGCTGTCCGGGTTGGTCTGCTGCAGCACGAGGTTGCAATGCGAGTCGTAGCTGAAGTCGATGTCGTTGAATACCAGGAATGAGGCGCGCTGCCCGGAGCCCAGACCCTGGGCGCGTACGCACTCGCCAGGGTGCAGGTTTTGCTGCAGCGCCAGCGCAAGCTGCCCGGACACCGTCCGGTAACTGCGGACATAATCGAGGGCCGGCATCCAAAGCGTGACCAGCAGCAGCCAGGTAACGATGAGCCCGCCTGCGGACAGGACCGTACCCCGCCACAGCCCTGCCGGTTTGCTGTGCAGCCGCCAGCGCACCAGCAGCAGCCAGGCGAGTGTGCCGAACAGGGCAATGATGGTTGATGGCCAGGAGATATAGATGTCGTAGCCGCGCGTCTGGCGGGCGATGTTATTGGATATCTGTTCGGGCCATCCGGTTTGCAGCGCAATCCAGCCCAGCCAGACCGTGGCCGACGTGAGGGTGTAGCACATGACTGCAAACCAGTCGAGCGAGTTCACAATGCCGCGCCTGAGCGTAGGCAAGGCAAAAGCTGCCAGTACGGCTGCGGGAACGGCCATCAGGCTGTATTCGGGCTCGAAGGCGTCCACCAGGAACATCATGGTCACCAGCGGCCACAGGGCGAACATGAGTGGAATGCGGATATGCGGCGCGCTCAGCCACCCGCGCCATTGCCAGATGGAAACCAGGGCAAGCGGCCAGGTCGGCCACAGAAACCAGGGCAGGTCGCGAAAGACGCTGAGTACTTCCTGATAATTGGGCCAGGAGAAGGAACTGGTGTTCCAGACTATCCAGGACTGTGTCCAGTACGTGCCCAGATGCCGGGCGGGTATCCACCAGAGCAGTATCAGTGTGGCGCACAGCGTGGCGGTGACAAGCAGCCATTTTTTTTCCTGCCACAGGGGGCTGCGTGGCGTGAAAATAAAGGGCACGGCAAGCATGATGGGCAGCGCCCCTATCCAGCCCCGTGTGAGAAAAGCGGCGGCCAGCGCCAGGCCCAGCGTAATCGAGCCCGAGGCCGGATGGTCGAGCATGCGTGCGACGGAATAAAAGGCCAGCGCCTGAAAGGCAATGATGGCAGGCACTTCGGAGGTTTCGTGCATGCGCCAGACAATGCCCACGGTTGCCACGATCAGCAACAGGGCCGCGTCGGCGATCATGCGGCCGTAGTTCTGCACTGTCGGTTCGCCGCCAAACGGCAGGGCCAGCGGCTGAGGTTCGGGTCGGCGGCCCAGCAGATAGCTGCCGTACCAGACGGATGCGGTCATCAGGCCAAACCACAGAAAATTGGGCAGGCGCGACGCAATAATGGCTGCGTCCAGCGCATCATGGGTAAAGAGCTGAAAAAACGGGCCGAAAACCCAGATGCATAATGCGCCAACCCAGGTGCTCAGCGGCCCGTCCTGGGCATGGGCGAGCGCGCCTATCTGGGGCAGCAGCCAGGTGATGCCGCCGTCATGCAGCGTGGTCATCATGGCGGCAAGCCCTACGACGTCATCTGTTTTCCAGGGATCCCGAAAAAAAAGGCCGGCCAGAATATAAATAAGCCCGACGCCAAAAAGGGCCAGCCTGGGCAGCTTTACCGTTGCGGTGGCGGTCAGGCGGGCAGGAGTCGATACGGAATCGCTGAAAGACACAAAGATGGGCGCCAAGAGTAAATGATGTATCTTAAATGAAAAAGGCAGCCCGAAGGCTGCCTTTTTGGCGTGGACTGATCGTACTGCTGTATCAGGCCTTGCGAACCGTGCCGGCGGTGCGTGCGAAGCGGGCGCGGAATTTTTCAACGCGGCCGGTTTCGACGATGCGCGTCTGGGCGCCCGTGTAGAAAGGATGCGATTCGGAGGTGACGTCGCATTTGAACAAGGGGTAGGTTTTGCCGTCCAGTTCGACTGTTTCGCGGCTGTGAAGCGTGGAGCGCGAAATAAATTTGGTGCCGGTTTGCTGGTCCAGGAATACCACTTCGCGGTATTCGGGGTGCACGCCTTCTTTCATGATTTGGTCCTGTGGTGATTTTTCGGGTCGCCAACCGGTATGTAGTATTCCGGCCACGTATCCAGGGCAACAGGTAATTCTATCTGATTATAGGTCTGTG
Organism: Pusillimonas sp.; assembly: GCA_048270225.1. Lineage (GTDB taxonomy): Bacteria > Pseudomonadota > Gammaproteobacteria > Burkholderiales > Burkholderiaceae_B > Allopusillimonas. The sequence goes on from JBLWTG010000001.1 coordinate 382,866, forward strand.
CGCAATTTCCAGAGCTCAGGAAACAGCACAATATCCAGCATTTTGCGCAGATATGACACGCCGGAAGTCCCGCCGGTGCCTCGCTTGAAGCCAATAATGCGCTCTACGGTCGTGACGTGGCGAAAACGCCACAGACGAAACGCGTCTTCCAGATCGGTCAGTTTTTCGCCGAGCTGATAGAGATCCCAATATGTGTCCGACTGCTGGTAGACCGTCAGCCAGGCCTGTTCGACCGCATCGCTGGCGACATAGGGCTGTGTCCAGTCGCGTTCCAGGTAATTGGCCGGAACAGGCAGTCCCTGACGCTGCAGGGCCTTGAGTGCTTCGTCGTACAGGGAGGGTGTTTCATAAGCCTGCAAGACCTGCCTGTAGATGTCGTCGCGATGCGCATGCGGCTTGAGCATGGCCGCATTCTTGTTGCCCAGGGCAAATTCGATCTGCCGGTACTGATAGCTCTGAAAACCGCTGGACTGGGCCAGATAAGGGCGTAGCGCTGAATATTCGGGCGGCGTCATGGTGGCCAGCACATCCCAGGCGTGGACCAGTTGCTCCATGATTTTACTGACGCGCGCCAGCTTCTTGAAACAGGGTTGCAGGCGGTCGCAGGCGAGGTCTCCGGTGGCCGCATGAAGTTCATGCAGCATCAGTTTCATCCACAACTCGCTGGTCTGGTGCTGGATGATGAACAGCATTTCATTGTGTTCGGGCGAGAGCGGATGCTGTGCATTCAGCAGTGCGTCCAGGTGAAGATAGTCGCCGTAGCTCATGTCGCGCGAGAAATCGAGCTGGGCTTTTTCGTCCTGCACGATGCCGGCGCCCGTGGCCGGACAGGTGGGGGCTGGATTCATGGAGTGTTTAGTCATGGCGAAGTGGAAGGGTTGTCCAGGGAGGCATTGCGGGAAGGCTTAGTCCCGCAGGCTGCGCAATATGGCGCGAACCGGGCTGGCGTCGGCGTTCGCCAGCGCAAGGGGCAGGGCGATCAGCTCGTAGTCGCCTTCGGGTACGTCATCCAGCACCAGATTTTCAAGTACGCGCATGTCATGGCGGCGGATCATCTGATGGCTGTCCAGTGTCTTGCTGGCGGCTGGGTCGATGCTGGGCGTATCCAGGCCGATCAGCAGCACGCCGCGCTGGGCGAGCAAGTCCACCAGCTCAGGCGAAAACGCGGCAAATTCGTCGGTCCAGACGTCGATGCTGGCTTGTTTGCGGGTGCGCACCAAAATGCGCGGGGGCGCCGCATCCATCAGTGGCATCAGGTGCCGTGGTTCGATCAGGGGGGTGGCATCCAGGGCATGGATGACGCGGCATGGCCCCAAAAACGGCTCCAGAGGCAACTGGCCTACCGCCGCACCGTCGCGGCTGTAATGCAGCGGGGCGTCGGCATGCGCGCCGACGTGCGGGGAGAGTGTGATGGCGCTGACATTGACCGGGCACTGCGCATCGATCTGTGCGGTCCAGGTCTGCGAATACGCGGTATCGCCCGGAAAGACAGGCGAGTGCGCGGAAATCTGCGGTGATATATCCCAAAGCTGCTGCATGGCGGTGGCCTTTGCCGGCGTGCTTGCATAGCGCAGGGCCGGCTGTTCGATGTTCCGTATATTTTAAGCCTATATTAAATAGCTGCCGGCCATTCACAGCAGGCCTTTTTCGGCGAGGGACATGGCGGCGGTGTCTGCCACGATAAGGTGATCGAGCAGGCGTATGTCGACAAGCGCCAGGGCCTGCTTCAGGTGGCGGGTAAAGCGCAGGTCCGCTTCGCTGGGTCTGGCTGCGCCGGAGGGATGATTGTGCGCGAGAATGACAGCCGCGGCGTGGTTGTGCAGGCCGGCCTTGACGATCTCCCGCGGATAGACGGAGGCCTGCGTGAGTGTCCCGCGTGCGACCTCATCGATGGTGATCAGCCGCAATTGATTGTCCAGATATAGCGCGATGCAGTGTTCGATGTCCATGTGGCCAAGCCGGGCGACGCAGTATTGCTTGACCTGCAGGGGGTGGTCCAGCACCTGGCCAACGGCCAGGGATTCTTTGAGCGCCCGGCGATTCAGCTCGCTGATGGCCATGATTTCGCAGCTTTTTGCCGTGCCCAGGCCTTGCGTGGCCAGCAGGGCCTGGGGCGGAGCCTTCAGCAGTCCGCGCAGGCCGCCGAACTGGTCGAGCAGCCTGCGGCCCAGCGCGATGGCGTCGCAGCCCGGTGTGCCGGTGCGCAGCACAATGGCAAGGAGTTCCGCATCGGTGAGTGTGTGCGGGCCATGGGTCAGCAGGCGCTCACGCGGTCGCTCGGACTGACAAGCAGCGCCGGACGTGTGTTGCAGACGCGTTTGGGTTGTGCACGGGCCGTTTTCCTGAGCGGGGAGGCGGCCGGGTTTGTGCCGGATTTGGCGCTGCGTCATGTGAAGTGTCATAAGAGGTTCTAAAATAGCGTGGATTGCAACCCTTTACGGTGACAGATTTTGACGACCTCCTCCGATCCAGTGCAGGCAATTGTCCGCCCTGATTCCTATCTCACCCTGCACTACCGCATAGCGCTGGTGTCTGGGCCCGCAGCCGGCTCGGTGTTCGCCGATACCTTCGGCGGCAATCCGGCCACCCTGCAAATGGGCGCCGGCCAGTGGGCGCCAGGCATGGAAGCCGCGCTGATGGGGCATTCGGAGGGTGAACGCTTTTCCATCGACCTGCCGGCAGTCCAGGCATACGGCGATCGCAATCCCGAGCTTGTGCAGCGCGTATCGCGCGCGGTGCTCGACGAACACGCGGCTCCGGACGCTGGCTTTACGCCAGGTGATATGGTTGAGTTCTCCGCGCCCAATGGCGGGCGCTATTCCGGCATACTCAAGCAGTTGGATCAGGAGTCTGCCCTGTTCGATTTCAATCATCCCCTTGCGGGAGCGGACCTTCGCATCGAAGTGTCCTTGTTGGGAGTCATGTAATGTCCGATCGCATCGTGGATCCAGTCTCGCCCGAAGTCGTACTGGCACAGCCCAGGGGCTTTTGCGCCGGCGTGGATCGTGCCATCGACATTGTCGAGCGCGCTCTGGAGCTGTTCGGCGCGCCTATCTACGTACGTCACGAAATCGTCCACAACCGCTATGTCGTGCAGGATCTGCGCGCCAAAGGCGCCATCTTCATCGATGAGCTGGATGAGGCGCCCAAGGGAGCGATCGTGGTGTTTTCCGCGCATGGCGTATCCCGTCTGGTGCGCGAAGAGGCGGAGCGCATGGGGCTGCGGGTGTTCGACGCAACCTGCCCGCTGGTCACCAAAGTGCATATGGAAGTCTCGCGCATGCGCGCGGCGGGCCGCGAAATCATCATGATCGGCCATCGCGGGCATCCCGAGGTCGAGGGCACGCTGGGGCAGGCCGATGGCGGCATGTACCTGGTCGAAACGCCTGAGGATGTGGCGGCGCTCAAGGTCAATGATCCGGAAAATCTGGCGTTCGTGACCCAGACCACCTTGTCGGTGGACGATGCCGGCACGGTGGCCCAGGCGCTGCGCGAACGCTTTCCCAATATTGCCGAGCCGAAGAAAAGCGATATCTGCTATGCCACCCAGAACCGGCAGGATGCGGTCAAGATCATGGCCCCGGGCTGTGATCTGGTCCTGGTGGTGGGCAGCCCCAACAGCTCGAACTCAAACCGCCTGCGCGAAGTGGCCGAACGCAAAGGGGCGGCAGCTCACCTGATCGACAGCGCCGACCAGATCGATCCCGCATGGCTGCAGGGCGCGCGCCGCGTTGGTGTCACGGCGGGCGCCTCGGCTCCCGAGGTCCTGGTGCAGCAAGTCATTGACCGGCTCAAGGTGCTGGGCGCGGCTTCCGTGCGCACGCTTGATGGCACGCCGGAAGGCATCGCCTTTCCGCTGCCCCGCGAGCTGTCCCGTAAAATCAAGGAAGCGACATGAAGCTGTACAGCTATTTCCGTAGTTCGGCCGCCTATCGGGTCCGCATCGCCCTCAACCTGAAAGGGCTGGCCTATGAAACGGTACCGGTGCATTTGCTCAAGGATGGCGGACAGCAGTTTTCGGACAGCTATCGCGCGGTGAATCCCTCGCAACTGGTGCCCGCGCTGGTCGAAGGCGACCTGTCGGTGGGCCAGTCGATTGCCATGCTCGAGTATCTCGAGGAAACGCATCCGCAGCCGCCGCTGCTGCCGGCCGATGCCTCAGGCAGGGCTCGTGTCCGCGCCATTGCCCAGCATATCGCCTGCGATATTCATCCGCTGAACAATCTGCGGGTGCTCAAATACCTCAAGCAGGAACTGGGGCAGGATCAAGAGGCCCGGGATAACTGGTACAAGCATTGGGTGGCCGTCGGATTCAGCTCGATCGAGGCCTTGCTGGCCGATCATCCGGATACCGGGCGCTACTGTCATGGCGATCAGCCGGGCTATGCCGACGCCTGCCTGGTACCCCAGGTATTCAACGCGCGCCGCATGGGTTGCGATCTGAGTGATTTTCCGACGATAGTCCGCATCGACGCAGCCTGCGCCGAGCTGGATGCCTTTTGCGATGCCGCGCCGGCCAGCCAGCCCGATAGCGAAGCCTAGGCGCTCAGCGGTTTGCCGCCCATAGGCGGATATGCGGAAAGCGGTCAAAACCCCAGAACGGTTCGTCGTCGATAACGATAAACGGGGAGCCGAACACGCCGCGCTCCATAGCCTGGGAAACCTCTGTTTTTAGCTGGTTCTTGATTTGTTCGTCTGCCATGCCGGCCTGGACTGCGGCACGGTCGTGGCCGCACGCCTGGGCGATATCCAGCACGATTTCGTTATCGCTGATATCGCGCCCCTGGGCAAAATAGGCATGATAGAGCTGGCGCGCCAGTGCGCCGGCCTGCTCCTGGCCTTGCTGCTGCACGTACAAGGTGGCACGGGCGGCGCCGACCGTGGGAATGGGAAAAGTCGCTGGCTTGGAGTAGGGGATGTCGAACAGGGCCGCGGTACGGGCGAAGTCACGACGTGCGTAGTCGCCTTTGAGCGGGATGTTGGTCAGGGGGGCGGAGCCCATGAGCTTGAACATGGGGCCCAGCAGGATTGGGCGCCAGTTTACGCTGCGGCCTATATCGCGCGCCAGTGCTTCGACCTGCGTGCTGGCGAAGTAGCCGTAGGGCGAGGAGAACTCAAAATAGAAGTCGAGCGCCTTGGACATAAGTCTTCCTGATTATTGTTGATGGAACGCATATCGTAGAAAGGTTTTGGGCTGGGCGCAATTGGGTGATAATGATTGGTCATTATTAAATGCATGCGGGGGAAGTAGTGAAGAAATCCACTGGAATCATCGGCGTTGTCGTGGTGCTGGGCGTCGCGTACATCGGATCGACCTGGTACGTAGGAAAACGCACACAAGAGGTTGCCCAGGAAGCGGTTGAGCAGGCCAATGCGCGGGTCGTCGAGATGCTGGGCAGCGAGGCCGAGCGCAGCGGCGCCAGGCTTGCGATCGTCGATTATCAGCGCGGTGTGTTTTCGTCCGACGTGGTCTATAGCCTGAACGCCAAGGATGCCAAGGGCCAGCCCGTCGAGATACGTCTGCGCGACCATGTTCAGCATGGCCCCTTCCCGCTGGGCGCGCTCAAGTCTGGCAGCTTGCGGCCCATGCTTGCTCACAGCAATACCGTGCTGGTCGCAACCCCCACCACCCAGGCCTGGGTAGACAGCCAGAAGGGCGAGTCGCCATTGACCGCCAGTACGGACATCGGGTTCTCTGGGAACGGTACGACGGTCTGGACGTTCAGGCCGGCCAGTTTCGATGGCAAAGACGGCATGCGCTTCGACTTCAGCGGCGGCACGATGTCGATGGATTTCAGCAACCATTTCAAAGACAACAAGGCCAAAGGCGAATTTGGATCCTTCGCCGCAACCGATGCCGCGTCGGGCGGCAATATGCGGCTCGAGGGCATTGTGGCCAGCGGCAGCAGCAGTACGGCTGCCGATGACACTATTTCCTCCGAAAGCCAGGCCACGGTCGACACCATTCTGATCGACAGCGGCAAAGGCGAGGACAAGGCGGAAGAAGCCTTTACGCTCAAGAGCGTTGCGGTTCATCTGAACAGCACCCAGGTGGGCTCGCTGCTCGATGGCACGCTGCGATACGATTTCGGGCACATCCTGGTCGGAGACACCGACATGGGCAGCGTCCAGTTGGGCGGCCGGCTGAGCAAGCTGGACATGAAGGCGCTTGTCGCCCTGGGCAATGAGTACGATGCAATCGCTGCGCGGCAGGGGGCGGCATCCGACGAGAACTTCGCCTTGACCAAAGAGGACGAAGATGCGCTTCAGGCCAAAGCCATGGCCGTGCTGGCGTCCAATCCCTCCATCGAGTTCGATCCTGTCGTCTGGAAAAACACCAAGGGCGAGAGTCGCGCGAGCCTGCATGTGGACCTGGTGGCTCCTGCCGACGCCAACGCTCAGGCAGCGGCTACGCTGGTGCCCGAGTACATCAAGAAGGTCGCGCTGTCCCTGGATGTGTCGCGCGCCATGCTGATTGAAATGTTTGGGCAGCTGCAGCAGGACGCAGCCGAGCGCCAGCAGCTTGAGCAAATGGGCGGGGCGCTGTTCGACCAGTACGTATCGCGCCTGCAGCAGGCGGAGCTGGTCAAGGTCGACGGCGACAAGGCAAATACCAATATCGTCTACGGGAACAATGCCATGACCGTCAACGGGGTATCGATGTCCTTGCAGGACTTCATGATGAGAACCATGACGCTGCTGATGTAGACGCAGCATTGCCTGCATAAGCATTGACAGGGCCGGCATTGCCGGCCCTGTGCGTTGATGCCCGCATGATGAGCCGGGTGCGGAACGTGGTCAGCGCTCCACTTGCCGTTTCCATCGCGCATTCCATTCGGGCCGATGCGCGTTGATGGCGTTCCAGTCGATCACCGTCGCCTTTTGCAATGCGTCCTTCATTCCGCCGGCGCCGGGCGCGTTCGGATTGGAGGGGTCATTGCCGCTGTACTGCAGCGCAAGGCCCTGGGCCTGGGGCGAGAGCAGGTATTGCGCAAGTTTCTGGGCCAGCTCGGGCTGGTTGTTGTTGGCAATGACGCATTCGTGCACAGACAGGACCACAGCCCCTTCCTTGGGCGCTACATATTCGATGGGCAGGCCGCGCTTCTTGAGCCGCTGTACAGAGGTATAGGTCAGCGGAAACATCGCGGCTTCGTCGGTCTGCAGCATTTCGGCGACCTTGGATGAATTGCTGATGTATTCCAGGACGTTGGGGCCTACGGTATCGGGCCATTTGTCGAAAGCAGGAGAGACGTTATCGTCAGTGCCGCCCAGGGCGCGGTTGATCATCAGGAAGGCATGCAGCCCGAAGGTACTGGTCGCCATGGACTGGAATACGATCTTGCCCTTGTATTTGGGGTCTGCCAGATCCATCCACGAGGTGGGTGGCGCCCAGCCCTTTTCCTTGAACATTTTCGTGTTGTAGGCAAGACCCGTCAGACCCATGTCTATCCCGACGGACATGTCGCCCTTGCTGCGGGCTGTGGGATACACCGCGTTCAGCGCCGCCGATGGCTGGAGCTTTTCGCACAGTCCCATGGTGACCGCGCGATTCATGACGCCGTCATCGAGAAACATGACATGCATTTGCGGCTTGTCCTTATAGGCTTGGGCCTTGGCCAGGACATCGGCCGAGGTGCCGGGCACGACGACCACATCGACATTGTTGGCCTTCTCAAAAGGAGGGAAGACGTGTTGCGAATACGCGCGTTCCATATCGCCGCCGTTCATGCCGATATACAAGGTGGTCTGCGCAACGGCTGCCGCGGTGCTCATTGCGAAAAGCGCCGCGCCGGCGAGTATCCGGCCGCGCTTCGTATGCTGCATGGATCTGAGTTTCATTGCACTTTCTCCGCCCGGGAAACAAGGGTGCGATCCGGGCCATTCCCGGCGTGCTGCTCGAATCGCTGAATAGAAAATGCGGCAATGGGAACATCTGTTCTGCCGCGCACGATCAGGTTGGCCAATACTTCCCCGACGGCCGGACCAGTCTGGAAGCCTTCGCCGCAAAAGCCGAAGGCATGAAAGAGACCGGGGATTTTTCCGCTTGGTCCCAGTACGGGTTTGCCATCCTCGAACCGGCCCTCGTAGCCGCTCCAGCTGCGGATCAGCTGTGCGTAGCGCAGGCGCGGCACGAGCTCGATCAGGCGCCGCATGATGGTGATGATCGCGTCAGTGCCGGGCGTGGCATAGTTGGTGTCGATGGCCAGGCCGCGCGCACCGCCGATGATGCAGTTGCCGCGCGCAACCTGGCGCAGGTAGGCGCCGCCGCCCTGCATGCCGATATTCACATCGATGAATGACGGCAGCGGTTCCGTGACAGCCATGGCTGGGTGTATGGCCTGCAGCGGTGCTTCCTGGCCCAACTGTTGCGATAGGACAGCGCCCCAGGCGCCTGCGCAGTTCACCAGTTGCTCGCTCTGCACAACCAGGCCGTTGTCGCATTCGGCGATAAAGCCTGCCCCATCCTGCCTGATTCGCAGCACCCTTGTGTGTTCGCGCACAATGGCTCCCGCTGCGGCGGCCGCGCGCGCGAAGGCTGGCGACACCAGGCGAGGGTTGGCGTGGCCATCTTCCGGGCAGAGGGAGGCGCCATGCACATGAGGCCCTATCCATGGATAGCGCTGGCGCAATGTCTGGCCCGAGAGCAGTTGCAGATGCATGCCCATGCCTCGCGTACGTTCGCGATAGGCCTGCAGCGCATTGAAATCCTCTTGGGTGCGAGCCAGTTTCAGATGGCCGGAGCGTATATATTCGCCATCGATGCCGATCAAGGACGGCAGGTCCGACCATAGCTCGAAAGCGCGCTGGCTGAGCGGCAATAACTCCAGGCTGCGTCCTTGCCGGCGTACGCCGCCGTAGTTGACGCCGCTGGCTTTGCTGCCGCACAGGGCGGCCTCCAGCAGTACAGTGCGCGCGCCCAGCTTGCGCAGAAACAGTGCCGTGCTGGCGCCGACGATACCGCCGCCTATGATCAGGACATCGGTCTTGAGCTTGTCGCCCGCGGCGTCCGGCTTCATTGTTCCGGCCTGGGCCTGTCCTGGCAGTGTAGTCATCATGGCTGCGTACCCGGCGTCAGAAAGGTATCGATGACTACCGGCTTGACGGGCGCCTGCGTACGCAGGCGCCCCACGGCGCTGACGTCCGTGGCCAGTTCGTCGGCCATGAGTTCGGCGGCGGCCGCACCGCACATCCGCCCCTGGCAGCGCCCCATGCCGACTCGACACAACGCTTTCACGCGATTGATTTCTCTGGCATCGCTTTCACGTATCGCTGCGCGTATCTGACCGGCAGTCACTTCCTCGCAGCGGCATATAGTCAGACTGTCGTCGACATGACGAGCCCAGTCGTCCGGAAATGGAAATGCCTTGCCCAGTGCCCGCCTGACCCGTGCGAGTTTGTCCAGGCCATGCGTCAGCCGAACCCGGCGCGCATTGTCCACGGGCAGGCCTGCATCGGCCAGTAATGCGTAGGCAGCCTGCTCGCCGCTCATTTCGGCGGCATCCGCGCCGGCAATGCCGGCGCCATCTCCGGCGAGGTATATGCCCGGCACTGAGCTGCGGCCGTCGGCATCGCGTTCGGGCAGCCATGTCCGGTCCTGTTCGTTGAAACTGAAACGGCAGCCGAGCAGGTCGGCGATCTGCGTTTCCGGGCGCAGCGTATAGGCATAGGCCAGGGCATCGCAGTCCAGCTGCTGCGTCAACGTTGCGCTGCCGGCGCCGCAACGCCAGCTGAGGCCCGACACGCGCTCGCTGCCGTGTATGTGCGACAGGCGCGCTCCGCTGTGCAGGGGGATGCCGCGACTGCGCAGCCATCCCATGTAGTACAGGCCTTTGGCCAGCAACGCCGGCACGCGCCACAGGCCGGGCAGTGCGTGGCGCCGCTGCGCGGCGGTCGAGGCGTCAAGCACCGCTGCCACGTGCGCGCCAGCCTTGGCATACTGATAGGCGACCAGGTAAAGCAAGGGGCCAGTACCGGCAAAGACTACGGTGCTGCCTATGCTGCAACCCTGGTACTTGAGGGCAATCTGTGCGCCGCCCAGTGTGTAGACGCCCGGGGTCAGCCAGCCCGGGCAGGGCAGGATTCTGTCTGTTGCGCCGGTCGCCACGATAAGATGGGTGTAGTCCAGCGACTGGACGCCGCGCTCGCTCGATAGCGCCAGTCTGCCGGGCTGCGCATTCCAGACCAGTGTGCCGGGCAGATAAGTGATGCGTTCGCCCAGCGACTTGCCCAGGGCATGTATGGCGGCTGCCTTGCGGTGCTCGAAGCCATACAGTTGCTTGTGGCCGCGTTCGAAACCCGGCGGCTGCTGGCGATATATCTGACCTCCGGGAGCAGGATTTTCGTCGACAATGGCTGGGTGCAGCCCGGCCTTGACCAGGGCCTGGGCGGCGCGCAGGCCGGCCGGTCCGGCGCCGATGATGACTGGTTTGATGGCCGTGCTCACGGTTGCGTCCCGGGGTAGGTAAGCAACTGCATGCCCGGCGCAAGCAGTGTGGTGCAGGCGCGTATGCGCTGGCCTGACGCCAGCCACATCCAGCAATCCTGGCAGGCGCCCATGAGGCAGAAGCCCGCGCGCGCTTGTCCGCCAAAGTCTGAATGGCGGACGCAGCTCCCCGAGGTCAGTACGGCTGTCAGGACGGTGTCGCCGGCCAAGCCAGTGCAGGGATGGCCGTCCACATGAAACGGGATGGTGCTGCGCTGTGTCTCGGCGAGCCGGAGAAATTGCGTGCTCATTGTCTGGTCTGTCCTGCTGCGGGGGCTCAGTGCTGTCCGACCAGTATTCTGTCCAGGCCGTAGATGCGGTCGAGGATGAACATGGCGACAGCGGTAAGGGCGATGACGACGGTGGAAACGGCGGCCATCATCGGATCAATCGATTCTGTGGCATAGGTATACATGCGCACCGGCAAAGTAATGGTGGATGGCGCAGTAATGAAGATGGACATGGTCAGTTCGTCAAAGCTGTTGATGAAGGCGAGCAGCCATCCGCCGGCGATGCCGGATACGATCATGGGCAGCGTCACCCTGAGCATGATGCGCAGGCGCCCCGCACCCAGCGAAACGGCCGCATGCTCGATACTGCGGTCAAACCCGATCAACGATGCCAGGACCAGGCGCATGACATAAGGGGTGATGATGACGACGTGTCCGAGTATGAGCCAGGTGAAGGTGCCTGTTTGTCCTATCAACGCAAAAAAGCGCAGCATGGCAATGCCCAGCACAAGATGGGGAATCATCAGGGGCGAAAGGAAAAGGCCGTTCAGGAACTGCTTGCCGCGAAAGCTGTAGCGCGTGATGGCGATGGCTGCCGGTACGGCAAGCAGAACCGACAGCGTGGCCGATGCAAAGGCAAGCCAAAGGCTGTTCTGGAAGGCCGTCACAAACGTGGTGTTGTCCAGCAGTGCACGGAACCAGCGCAGTGAGAAGTGGGCAAGCGGCAGCGTCAGCGTATCGGCCGGCGTGAAGGCCACCCAGCACACGATGACGAGCGGCGCGAGAATGAACAGAATGACGAGTGCGTTGAAGAGTAACGCGAGAGGTCCGTTGCTGCGCATGGCTATCCCAGACTCCGTTTGTATGAGCGCTCGACGATGCGTCCGTAGGACAGCATGATGGCCAGGTTGATGGCGAGCAGAATAATGGCGATGGCTGCGCCCAGTGGCCAGTTCAGATCCACAAGGAACTGGTCATAGACGACAGTGGCCACCATTTTTACGCGGCGTCCGCCCAGCAAGGCGGGAATGGCGAAGGAGCTGGCTGTCAGTCCAAATACAATCAGGCTGCCCGATAGCATCCCCGGAACCGCCTGAGGAAGAATGATGCGCGTCAGCGTTTGCCAGCGCGTGGCGTTGAGCGAATAGGCGGCATGTTCAACAGACGGATCTATTTTCTGCAGGGAGGTCCAGACAGGGATCACCATGAAGGGCAGCATGATATGGACCAGGCCGATGACGACAGCCGTGGGTGTATAGAGCACGGGACCAAGCCCCAGCTTGTCGGCGGCCATGCCGATCATGCCGTTGTTGCCCAGCAGTATGCTCCAGCCAAAGGCGCGTACGACCAGCGAGACCAGCAAGGGCGAGAGCACAATCAGCAGAAAAATCGAGCGCCAGGGCTTTTTCATGCGACTGAGCACATAGGCTTCCGGCGCACCGATGGCCAGGCAAAGCAGAGTGGTCAACAGCGAGATCCAAAGCGTACGCCAGAATATCTCCAGGAAATAGCTGTCCGTGAGCACGGACAGGTATTGTTCAAGCGTATAGCCGGGGAGGGTGCCTTTGGTGTAGTCGAACTGGTGAAAAGAAAGTGCCACCGTCAGCGCCAACGGTATCAGAACCAGCAGAAGAAACAGCAGGGCCAGCGGCAGTGTGGCGACGCGTGCCAGGGCGGTATTGCGTGTGGTCAGGGACATGCGGGCTCCTGCGCCGGCAGAACCTGTGCCGCCTCTGCCACCCAGTCCACTCCCGTGTGATCGCGTATCCGGGCGGGCTTGTTGCCGGTATTGGGCGCCAGCACTTTGAGCGGGCCGACCGGCGTGTCAAGTTCATACAGCCACTGGCTGCCCAGGAAGTAGCGTTCGCTGACGCGACAGGACGGCAGCCTGCCTTGCCCCGCTTCCACCATCAAGAGTTTTTCAGGGCGCAGCGACACCTGTACGGCTTGTCCGACGCTCAGCGCCGGCAGTGCGCTGCGTAGGCTGATTGTGCCGCAGCACAGTTGCGGCTGGCCCTCGCGGGTTTCCACAACGGCCTTCAGGAGATTGGTCTTGCCGACAAATCCGGAAATGAACGAGGTTTCGGGTTGCTCGTAGATTTTGTAGGGCTCATCGATCTGGATGGTTCGACCTGCCTGCATGACAACCACGCGGTCGCTGGTGGAGAGCGCCTCGGACTGATCATGCGTCACCATGATAGTGGTGGTGCCTACGCTGCGCTGGATGGCGCGCAGCTCATACTGCATTTCTTCACGCAGCTTGGCATCCAGGTTGGACAGTGGCTCGTCCAGCAGCAGTATAGGGGGGCGAATCACCAGGGCGCGGGCCAGCGCGACACGCTGACGCTGGCCGCCGGAGAGTTCGCGCGGATAGCGTTCTCTGTATTGATCCAGCTTGACCAGCGAGAGGGCATGCGCCACGCGTTCACGGATTTCGTTGCGTGGCGTCTTGCGCGTGATCAGTCCAAAGGCCACGTTCTGTTCAACCGTCATGTGGGGGAACAATGCATAGGTTTGAAATACCACGCCCAGGCCGCGCGTATTGGGCTTGGCTTGGGTAATGTCGTGCCCGTCCAGCTCAATGGTTCCGGTGCTGGGTTCGACGAAGCCGGCAATCATCTGCAGTGTTGTGGTTTTGCCGCAGCCGGACGGGCCGAGCAGCGAGATGAATTCGCCTTTTTCTACGCGAAGGTTCATATCGGATACGACGCGCAAGTTGCCGTAGGATTTGCCGAGACCGTTGAGGACTAGAAATGACATGCCTTTTCCGCCGTGAAATGGATGCTGATCAGTCTATGGACGATATATTCGGCAAGTCAATCCGCTGATTAAAAAAATGGAATAAATATTGTATAAATTCCATTTTTAGAATAAAAATATAGATATTGCTTTATATAATTCCATTTATATAATAAGGGTTCACCCTTATTAAAGGAAAACAGAAAATGAACGATAGCGCGGAAAAAGCGGGTTCCAACAGTCTGGGTCGCGGATTCGCTGTCCTCAGAATATTGGCCACGGCACCGGAGGAAGGGCTGCGTCTGAAGGAAATCGCGCATGCGGCTGCCATGCCGCAGGCCACCGTGCATCGCATACTCAAAACACTCGAGGCCGAGGATATGGTCGAGCAGACTGTCAACGCCAAAAGCTATCGTCTCGGCCTGTCGCTTTATTCGCTGGCAGCACGCGCCGGCGGCAGCTATTCGCGGTTCCGCGAGCAATGCCGGCCCTCCTTGCTGAGGCTGTCCGGCGTGTTGAACGAGACAGTGTTCCTGATGGTGCGCAGCGGGCTGGATCTGATCTGCCTGGATCGCATTGAAGGGCCCATGCCCATCCGCTCGCTGTCTGGTGATGTCGGGGGGCGGATACCGCTGGGCCTGGGGCAGGCGGGGGCGATTATTCTTGCTCTATTGCCCGAGGATGAGCGCGAAGAGGTCATCCGCTTTAATGTGCCGCGCTTGATCCACAAAGGATTTCTGGACGAGGTGACCTTGCGTGTGAATGTAGAAAAAGCCCTGACCAACCGCTATGCGGTGAGCCAGGGCAAGGGTTTGCTGCCTGAAATGGGAGGGGTGTCGGTGGGGATTACCGATGCCAACAACACCGTGGTTGGCGCGCTGAGCATAGGGGCGCTCACTGAACGCCTGAATGATGAAAGACTGCCGCATATCGTCGGCATCCTGCGCAAGGAAGCCGAACATATCGGCCGCCTGATCAATCCCTTCGATCCGGCCTTGCGTCGGCCTGCGCAGTATCTGCGCACCTTTGATCCTCCAGGCAACAGGCCGGCGCAGGCCTGAAGCCATCAGACGCGGATCAGTTCACCATTTCCTGAACGCGTTCGACCAGTTTGGGGTCCTGCTGCAGGGCCTGGTTGATGCCGTTGAACTGGTCCACCGTCATGCCTTCCTTGTGCACGGCGTCAACCATTTTGGCATCAGCCTCGTCGAATACTTTCTTCTTGCCGGTATCGTCCTTGGCGGCTTCCAGTTTTGGCGTGTACTCCTGCGAGATCATGGCCACCTTCTGCGACGCGCTCACGAACTGTTTCAGCTGTGCGTCTGAATAATTGGCTGCGGGAACGGTCGCTTGCGGCGCGGCGGCGGGTGCGGCGGATTGTTGCGCCATGGCTGCACCGCTGACCAGACCGGCCGCGAGCAGGCAACCAGAAATCACGTTGCTGATACGTTTGTGCATGCAATCTCCTTTCAACTGCAATGTAGGAAGCCCCATGATGACAAGCCTGAGCAGGATTACAAGCGCACCGCGTTGTAAGACATGACGAGGGGAAACCCTGAGTAACGGCGCGGTCCGGATTCCTGCCGCTCAGTCAGGATTCGGCATGATTGTTACGTTTGGACAAGCCGCATGCCAGATACCGCAGGATTGTTCACGTGGAAAGCTGGGGCTGTCGGCGACCCGTAATACGCCCATTATTGGTTTGATAAATAGGACAATCTTTCCTATAAACCCTATCTTATGCTCGAGAATGTAGATATTTATAATGAATTTCATCTGGTACTGATCCGGCAGCCGCTGCGTCGCAGCATAGTGCGCCGAGGTTTACAGGAGAGGAATCATGACAGTGACTACCCACACCCCTTTGCAGGCCGAAGTCGTTGCACATGCCCGTGGCGTGGAGCGGCAAGTCAGCGGGATGGCGACATCCGATGGCGCAGGCGTGCAGCTCACGCGCGTCCTGACCAACGATCTGCAGTTGCGGCTGGACCCTTATCTGATGCTGGATAATTTCGCCAGCGACAATCCGGACGATTACATCGCCGGTTTTCCTGATCATCCGCATCGGGGTTTTGAAACCGTGACCTATATGATCGACGGCCGCATGCGTCACCGCGACAGCGCCGGACATGAGGGCCTGCTGAAAAATGGCGGGGTGCAGTGGATGACGGCTGGTCGCGGGCTGGTGCATTCGGAGTTGCCCGAGCAGGAGCAGGGACGCATGGAGGGCTTTCAGCTCTGGCTCAATCTGCCTGCGCGCGACAAGATGACGACACCTGGCTATCGCGATATCCAGAGTGAGGACATTCCCGAAATCCATCCGGCAGACGGCGTGTGCGCACGGGTGATTGCAGGCAGCAGCCATGGCGTGGCTGGCGCCGTGCAGCGTCCGGTCACTGAACCTCTGTACCTGGATGTGGTGTTCGATGCCGCTGGCGTGTTCTCACAGGCTCTGCCGCAGGGATTCAATGGTTTTGTCTTCGTGTACCGGGGCGACGTATCGATAGGCGATGAAGTCGTGCAAACTGGGCGCATGGCCATTCTGGGCAATGAGGGCGATGGCGTTGTATTGCGCACCGACGGCCCGGCGCGTGCGTTGCTGATTGCGGGCAAGCCATTGCGCGAGCCCATCGCTCAGTATGGTCCGTTTGTCATGAATACGCGCCAGGAACTGCAGCAGGCTGTTGAGGACTTTCAGGCGGGCAAGTTTCACGCCTCGGTCTGAGTCGTGCTGGGTGCGCCTGCGGGCGCATCCAGCGCGATGCTCAGTGTCTAGTCTGCCGATGAACCGTTTTGGTCTTCGTCATTTTTTTCGGTATCACGGGCCTGTTTTTCACTCTGTCGTCGCGCTTCGGCCTCGGGAGAAAACAGGCTCAGCACGGTCCAGCCGTCGTCCGGCGCCAGATCGTTGTCGATGGTAAACGGCCGGGCGTAGCCTTTGGGCGTAATGGCGAACAGCGGAATCAGGCCATCCCCCGCGCTTTGCCGGTATTGTTCGAAATCATAATTGTCGCTGAGCGTGGTGGCGCGCAGCGTTCCGCCGCGGGCCAGCAGGCTGGACAAGGTCCAGTAGCCGGCATCCGGCCCGAACAGCGTGCGGCCGCGATGCTCGCCGGCGGCGCGGTGTTTGTCCGGCACATTGTCTGCAAGCTCATTGCGGGAGTGGGAGTCGGCCAGGGCGTACACTTTGTTCTTGCCGAACTCATCTGCAAAGTGCGTGGTGACCAGCTCACTGGCCTGGTCCCAGGATCCCAGCGCCAGCATACGGCCGATGCCGGTCAGGTCCAGATTGCGCTGCGCGTGTTCCGAGGCCGGATTTCCATAGTAAGTGGGCAGTCCTTCCATGCGTGCCTTGGCAATACTGGACCAGTCGCTGTCGCACAGCTTTACGATGATGTCCTGCTCCTGCAATGCAGCGCCTATGGCGCGGGCAACCGGATTGGCGCCTACAATCAGAAAACCGGTGGGTTCGGGTTCGGCCACGCCCAACGCCAGAGCCATCGGACGTGCCGTGGCGCTTTGCAGGATGACGGTGCCAATAATGACGACAAAGGTCAGCGGCAGCAATTGCTCGGCATGAGAGAGACCGAGGGACTGCAGCTTGAGCGCAAATAG
This sequence comes from Pusillimonas sp., assembly GCA_048270225.1. Classification (GTDB taxonomy): domain Bacteria; phylum Pseudomonadota; class Gammaproteobacteria; order Burkholderiales; family Burkholderiaceae_B; genus Allopusillimonas. Next base: position 399,933 of record JBLWTG010000001.1, read on the forward strand.
CGCCGATACGGCGGCGGCGACGATGCCGCGTGGCGCTATCCAGGCCAACAGGGTACGCTCGCGCCAGTTCAGGGGCGAGCCCCAGGTGGAAAACAGAACCTTCAGCGGTCGCGCTACAAACAGCATGACGGCCAGCACGACGATGGATTCCCAGCCCAGGGCCTGCAGGCTGGTCAGGTCTATACGGGCGGCCAGAATGATGAACAGCCCGGACAGCAGCAACAGGCTGAGTGTTTCTTTGAACTCCAGTATATCTTCGACAGGCACGCCTTTCCGGTTGGCCATCCAGATGCCCATAATGGTCACGGTCAGCAGGCCGGACTCGTGCTGGATCTCGTTGGACAGCGCAAAAGCGCCGAACATCAGCGTCAGCACGGATATATTGACCAGGTATTCAGCCAGCCATCTGCGGCGCAGCGCTTCGCTGACGGCGATGCCCGCGACAATGCCGGCCAGCAGGCCTGTCGCAATCGTCTGCCCAAAGGCCAGCATGGCGTGTTCCCAGGCGTGGCTGGTTTTCAGTGCGATGATGAATTCATAGGCCAGTACGGCAAGCAGCGCTCCGATGGGGTCAATGATGATCCCTTCCCAGCGCAGGGTGTGCGCGACGCGCGCCACTGGCCTGACAGTGCGCAAGAGCGGCGAGATCACCGTGGGTCCCGTCACGACGGTGATGGCGCCGAACAGAAAGGCGAGCTCCCATGGAAAATCCATCAGCCAGTGCACCGCCACCGTAGTGACCACCCAGGTAATCAGCGTTCCAATGCTGACCAGGCGCCGCACCACGCTTTCAAGCCCTTTGATCTGGCGGAATTCCAGCGTGAGGCTGCCTTCGAACAGAATGACCGCGACGGCCAGCGAAACAAAGGGAAAAAGCAGGTCGCCAAAGAGGGCATCGGGGTTCAGCCACCCGACCACCGGGCCGACCGCCAGACCTGCCAGCAGCAGAAAAAGAATGGCGGGCAGGCGCAGCTTCCAGGCGACCCATTGGCATAGTGTTCCGACGATGCCAATACCGGCCAGTAGCAGTACATTGTGTTCACCCATTGCCGTGTTTCCTTATTTTTGATCACCGTCGGCGATAGCCGACGGCCTTGCGCTGCGCTGGCCCCGGCGCAGCCAGGGCAGTGAAAACCAATGGCCGGCTGCCCGGCTTTATTCTGTAGGATGCGGAACAGGCCGTCAAACGGCCGCTGGTTAAATGGACATACCCCTCGGTAGAATACTGGGTCAGACTATGTGCAACAGGAGCAGCAGGCGTGAAAGATGAATCACTACAGGCGCGACAGATGGAAATTCCTGTATTCGACGAGCATGGCCGTCCTTTGACAGCCGGTGATGCACCGCAGCCGCTTGCCCAGAATGCGTTTCAAGGCAAGCTGGCAAGCCATGTGGCATCGCTGCCTGCTGCATGGAGCGACGCGTTTGCAGACAATCATGTGGCGGCTACGCTGGAAAGGCTGGATGCCTTTCTGGATGCCGAGCTTGCGCGCGGAGCGCAGATATTTCCCTTGCGTCCATTGCGGGCGCTGCTCGAAACAGCGCCGCAGGATGTGCAGGTGGTCATCATCGGGCAGGATCCCTATCACGGTCCCAACCAGGCTCAAGGGCTGGCCTTTTCTGTTCCTGACGCCTGTCGTACGCCGCCCAGTCTGCGCAATATGTTCAGCGAGCTGGCCAGGGAATATGCCGACGAATTCCAGCCCCAGCGCAACAGCCTGGTGCGTTGGGCGCGGCAGGGCGTACTGCTGCTCAATACCAGCCTTACGGTAGAGGCCCATCAGGCCGGCTCGCATGCCAAGCGGGGCTGGGAAATCATCACCGACGCCATCCTCATGCATGTGCTGCGCCAGCCGCGCCCCAAGGTGCTGCTGTTGTGGGGCGCGCACGCGCAATCCAAGCAGGCGCTGCTTCAGGGGCAGACTGCAGGGCCGGTGCATGTGCTGTGCGCCAATCATCCTTCGCCGCTGTCCGCCACCCGCCCGCCGCGGCCTTTCATGGGCTGCGGCCATTTTCGCGCGACGAACGACTGGCTGCGCGGGCAGGGAGAGCGCGGCATCGACTGGCTGGGCACGCAGGTGTAAACGCCAGCTTCAGGCCGAATTGCCGCGCGCGGGCCCCCGGTGAACTCTTTCCTTGATCAGATCTTCATCCAGCATCATGCCCGCGCGCTGGATGATACGGTCCAGCATGCCGCCGAAGGCATCCAGCTCTTGGGCGCTCAGGTCCTGAAAAATCAAATCGTTCAGGCCTGCGACCACAGGCATGATGTCGCGATATAGCTGCATGCCTGCACTGCTTGCCGATACCTGCACCGTTCGGGCATCGGACTGACCGCGCTTGCGGTCGAGCAGCTTCTTCTGGCAAAGCGAGCTGATGGCCCTGGACGTGCGGGCAGCGTCCAGGGAGGCAGCCCGAGCCAGATCGGTTGAGGTGAGCGTGCCGTGCCGGGCAACGATGGCAAGAATGCGCCACTCGCGCCGCGTGATATTGAAGCGCCCCTCGCACAGGCGCGTAAAGATTGGGTTGCCGGCCGACCATGCCCTGTACAGCCGGAACATCATCATGTCGTTCAGGGTGGGCGTATCGTCGTGCTGGGCGGGATCTGGCATGGCAGCGCTGGCTCCGTATTGGGGATTTCCCGAATGAGGTCGATGATTGATTAGATCAAGTATGTGCAGGCTTGCTAATCTGCCCTCAAACTTAAAACAGATCAAGTTCGAGGAGATAAAACATGTTCCAGACTGCCATGAAAAAGACCTTGCTGTCCTGTGCGCTATGCATTTTGCCTGCATTGGCCGTGGCGCAGGACGCATCGGAGCGCCTGACCGAACCGCTGACGGTGGTTGTCGGGTATGCGCCGGGCGGCGCGTCTGACCGCGCTGCGCGTATCGTTGCCGGGGGGCTGGAGCAAAAACTGGGCGTCTCGGTCATCGTCGAGAACAAGACAGGCGCCGGCGGCCGCATCGCTGCGCAGTATGTCAAGACATCCGATCCCAACAAGAATGTGCTGATGCTGGGTAACCCGGCCGTCATGGTGGTTGCGCCGCTGGTCTATAAAAACCTCGACTACGATCCGGTCAAGGATTTTCAGCCGGTGTCCATGGTGACCGAGTACGGCTTTGGTGTGGCGGTGTCCGCTGACAGCGATATCAAGGACATCAAGGGGCTGGTGGCGTGGGCGAAGGCCCATCCCGATCAATTCAACGTGGCGGTGCCGGCGACGGGCAGCCTGCCGCATTTCTTCGGCCTGATGCTCGCGCAGGCCATAGGCAGCAAAACCGAGATCATCGGCTATCGCGGCTCGGCGCCCGTGCTCACTGACCTGATTGGAGGCGTTGTGCCTGTAGCCATCGATACGCTTGATGTGCTGACTCGCCAGCATCTCGGCAAACGCATACGGATACTCGCCACCTCCGGCAAGGACAGGGAGACGGATCTGCCGGACGTGCCAACGTTTGAACAGTCGGGCATAGATCTGGAAGCATCGGGCTGGAATGCTTTCTTCGCTTCGGCGGCCATGCCGGCAGGCAAGGCGCGTATGCTGGGGGCCGCGATCAAGTCGGTGACTGCGGACCCTAAAATCCAGGAATCCCTGCTGCAGAACACGCTTATTCCCGTATCGGCTGATGCGCAGGAAACGGAAAAAATTATCGATGCTTTCCGCAAGCAGTGGGAGCCTGTCGTCCGGGATTCCGGTTTTGTTGTCACACAGTAAACGGTCGAACGCAAAAGTTACCATGAGCGAGCATCGCAACGTCCTTTTCATTATGGCCGATCAGCTGCGCGCCGATCATCTGGCCTGCTACGGACATCCTCACATCCGTACGCCCAATATTGATGCGCTGGCCCGGCGGGGTCTGCGGTTTGACCGGGCTTTCGTCAACTCCGGCGTTTGCGGCCCATCCCGCATGAGCTACTACACCGGACGTTATCCCTCCACCCATGGCGCAACCTGGAATCGCGTGCCGCTCTCGGTCGGCGAGGTCACCATGGGCGAGTATCTGCGCCATCACGGGCGCAAGCTTGTGCTGGCCGGGAAAACCCATGTCATGCCCGATCATGCCGGACTGCAGCGCCTGGCGCTCGATGGCGGCAGTGAACTCGGCCGGCTGCTGAGCAGCGGAGGGTTCGAGGAGATCGATCGCTACGACGGCCATCACGAACCAGGGGCGGAAAGCGGGTATCCCGCGTATTTGCGGCAACACGGCTATGTGTCGGACGATCCCTGGACAGACTTTGTGATTGCGGCACGCGGGCCGAAGGGCCAGCCAGTGAGCGGCTGGCATATGCGCAATGCCTGTTATCCGTCGCTGGTGGATGAGCCGCATTCAGAAACCGCCTATATGACCGATCAGGCGCTTGGCTTCATGCAGCGGATGGGCGAGGAGCCCTGGGTGATGCACTTGAGCTATGTCAAACCGCACTGGCCTTATATTGCACCGGCGCCCTATCACAACATGTACAGCGCGGAGCAATGCCTTCCAGTGATCCGAAATGAAGCGGAACGGCGCGATGCGCATCCGGTGCTGGCCGCTTATCGTCAGCAGGAAGAAAGCGTCAGCTTTTCCAGCGATGAGTGCGTGCGGACAGTGCGGCCTGCCTATCAGGGGCTGATCACCCAGCTGGACGATCATCTGGGCCGTCTGTTCGACTATATGCAGCGTACCGGCCTGATGGACAATACCCTCATTATCTTCACTGCGGATCATGGCGATTTTCTGGGCGATCATTGGCTGGGTGAAAAGGAACTGTTCTACGATACCGTGCAGCGCGTGCCACTGATCGTCATGGATCCGTCCAGCCAGGCGGACAGCTCGCGCGGCAGCGTGAGTCAGCACATGGTGGAATCGGTCGACATACTGCCCACCATGCTCGAATGGCTGGGGCTGCCGCTGGCAACGCATCGTCTCGAGGGCCGCAGTCTGCTGCCCGTGTTGTGCGGGCAGGCAGATACCTGGCGCGACTGTGTGTTTTCCGAGCTGGATTACAGTTATCGTCAGGCGCGGCTGCAGACGCACAAGACCCCGCACAATGCCCGTGCATGGTCGGTGCGCACAGACCGCTGGCGCTATGTGTACTGGCTGGATGAACCCGAGCAGCTTTATGATCTGCATGCCGATCCCGAACAGTTCAACGACCTGGGCCGCGATCCAGCCTATCGCGAGGCGCGCGCGCAATGTCGGGCCCGGTTGCTGGACTGGTTCATGCACCTGAAGCGCCGCAGCACGGTTTCCGACGAAGCGGTTGAAAAGGGCACCAACGCCCACAAGCGGGCGGGCGTTTACTTCGGCCAGTGGTGAGTCCGGCCCCGGATATACTGTAGCCTGCCTGCGGGGTGACGCCATCCCGCCCAGGTGAAACAGGCGGGGCTTGATGAAAATACTGCATACATCCGATTGGCATTTAGGCCGCACCCTATATGGCCGCAGGCGTTATGACGAGTTCGACGCTTTTCTTCGCTGGCTTGCCGATACTATCGAACAGGAACAGGTCGATGTCCTGCTGGTGGCTGGCGATGTCTTCGACACCAGCACGCCAAGCAATCGTGCCCAGGCGCTGTACTACCGCTTCCTTTGCCGCGTGGCGCAGTCGTGTTGCCGGCATGTCGTGGTGATTGCGGGCAATCACGATTCTCCATCTTTTCTGGATGCCCCGGGAGAATTGCTCAAGGCACTGGACGTGCACGTCGTGGGCGGCGCCGGCGTTCAACCCGAAGACGAAGTCATTGTCCTGCATAATCCGCAGGCCGAGCCCGAGCTCATCGTCTGCGCAGTGCCCTATCTTCGGGATCGCGACATCAGGGTTGCGGAGGCAGGTGAAAGCATCGAAGACAAGGAGCGCAAGCTGCTTGAGGGCATACGCGAGCACTACGCGCAGGTGGCTGCGTGCGCCGAGGCAAAGCGGCAGCAGTTGGGTGCGCGTGTGCCGGTCGTGGGCATGGGCCATCTTTTCACTGCGGGCGGAACAACCCTGGAAGGCGATGGCGTGCGTGAGCTCTATGTCGGCTCCCTGGCGCATGTGTCGGCCAGTATGTTTCCGGACAGCTTCGATTATCTCGCGCTGGGGCATTTGCACGTTGCGCAGAAGGTAGGCGGCTCAGAGACCCGGCGTTATTGCGGATCGCCGCTGGCCATGGGTTTTGGCGAGGCAGGGCAGGCCAAGCGCGTATGCCTGGTCAGCCTGAGCGGGGCCGCCGGGAGACATCCTTCTGCTGAAGAAAATGGTGTGCTGGCTGCCGAGCAGGAAAATACTGTGCTGGCGCCATCGGGGATCTCCGTGAGCGTTACCCAGCTCGACATACCCATATTTCAGTCGCTGGTGCGGATCCGGGGAGACTGGCCCAGCATTTCCGCCAGCCTTGAGGCCTTGCGGACAAGGCAGCCGCAGGCATGGGTGGAGGTTCTCTATGAAGGAGACGAGCTCGCAACGGATTTGCGCGAGCGGCTGGATGCCATCGTGGCCGGCTCAGGGATTGAACTGCTTCGTGTACGAAACAGCCGGGTTGTAGAGCGCGTGCTTGCACGCGCTCATGATGATGAAACACTGGACGATCTGACGCCCGATGATGTGTTCGAGCGTTGCCTGGTGGCGCACGATGTGCCCGAGGCACAGCAGGTCGTATTTCGCGATAGCTATCGCGAAATCCTCACCGCTTTGCGTGAAGCGGATAAGCGAGCGGAGTAGGCAGCAGACAGATGCGCATATTGCAAGCAAGGTTCAAGAATCTGAACTCCCTGGCTGGTGAATGGGAAATAGACTTCACGCACCCCGATTATGTGTCGGATGGCATCTTTGCCATCACCGGGCCAACCGGGGCGGGCAAATCCACGATTCTTGATGCCATCTGTCTGGCGCTGTACGGCCGCACCCCGCGCTTGAGCAAGATGTCGCAGAGCGAAAATGAAATCATGTCGCGTCAGACCGCCGAGTGCTTTGCGGAAGTTGCGTTTGAGACAACGCAAGGTCGATATCGTTGCCACTGGAGCCAGCATCGCGCGCGCAAAAAAGCGGACGGCGCATTGCAGCAGCCACAGCATGAGATCGCCGATATGGATTCCGGCCAGATCATTGAGAGCAAAATCAGGGCCGTGGCGGGCGTTATTGAAAAGACGACCGGTATGGATTTTGACCGGTTCACGCGCTCCATGCTGCTGGCTCAGGGCGGGTTCGCCGCTTTTCTGCAGGCAGCGCCTGACGACCGCGCGCCCATTTTGGAGCAGATTACCGGCACAGAAATCTACAGTCAGATATCCGTGCGTGTGCATGAGCGTCGTCATGAAGAGCATAACAAGCTGGAAGTATTGAACGCCGAACTGTCAGGCATGCAGTTGCTCGATACTGGACAAGAGGCTGTTTTGCAGGCCAGCCTTAAGGAAAAGTCTGGTCAGATTACGGCCCTCCAGGCCGAGGTGGACGCACATGCTCGCGCAGTGAACTGGCTGGACAGCCTGGAAAAATTGGAGCAGGACCTGGCCGGCATCGCCGGGCAACAGCAGGCGTTGCATGCGCGCACCCAGCACTTTACATCTGAGCGGGCCAGGCTTGTGCGTGCGCTGGCTGCGCTGGAGCTCGACGCAGAGCACTCACGATTGATGCTGTTGCGACAGGAGCTGCTTGCGGATGAGCGCAGCCTGAATGACGGGAATGCACAACTGCCGGCGTTGGTGCAGGAAGGCGAGGCTGGTACGGAGACACTGGCGCTGGCCGTGCAGGCCCTGAATACGGCGCAGGCCGATCATCAAGCGGCGCAGCCGAATTTGCGCAGCGCGCGTGAGCTGGATTTGCTGATCGGTGAGAAAACACAGCAGTTGACTGCGGTAGACCAGGCCATGGCAAGTGAGTCGGCCCGGTTGTCGTCCCTTAAGCAGAAGCAGGAGGCCGATGCAAGCGAACGGACTGGCAAGCAACAGGCACTGGAGGCCGAGTTAGACTGGCAGCGTGAACATCAGCGTGACGAGGCGCTGGTGGCGGATCTGGCCGGGATAGAAAGCCAGTTAAATGCGCAGCAGGCATTGAACGATGGTTACATGGCCCGGCGAAATCAGCTGCAGGAGGCGGCGTCGCAGAGGTCGGCGCAAGAGCAGGCATATACCCGGCAGCGACAGGGTGAACAGCAGTGCGAGTCGGCCTTCGCACAACATCAGCAAGCCTTGCTGGCCAGTCAGAGGGCGCAGGCGGCGGCATTGGAAGGCATGACGCTGGCAGCCTGGCGCGAGCGGCTGGAGAGCGTGCGGCAGCGTAAGGATCTGCTCGAGAAAGCAGGCGCAGCGCTGCATGCGATGCGTGAGATATCAGCGGCCCTTGAACAGGGCGATGTACAAGTGCAGGGATTCATCACGGCGTTGGGGCAAGCTGCTCAGAACATTGATGCTGTGCGGACGAGGCAATCTCAGCTTGAGAAAGAAGAGGCGATGTTGCAGACGCAATTGGCTTTGCTGCAGCGCATTGCCTCGCTGGAAGAAGCACGCCAGCATCTGCATGCTGGCGAGCCCTGCCCCTTGTGCGGCGCTCTCGATCATCCGTACGGCGAGGACGGAGCACCGCTTCCCGATGAAACCCGCCAGCAGCTTGCGGACAAGCGTGAAGCGTTGATCGCTGTCCGGGCTGCCTTTACCGCTGCCACCGTCAACGAAACGGAAATTCGTAAAGACCTGCAACAGGCGCAGGCGAAACGGGAGGCAGACAAGGTGCGCCTGAGCAATGAAACGGCGGCCTTCGCGCAACTGCAGCGCGAGTGGAAAGGGCTGCGGCATGATGGTGAAGTCGAGTCTGAATTGCCCACCGCCGAAAATCTCGAGCCTCTCCTGCTTCAGGCCGGCGAGGCGGTAAGCCAGGTGCAGGACACCGTCAATCAGGCGGAGCGCGCGGATCGGGATATCGCGACCTTGCGCACCGCGCTCGAGCAGGCTCGGGACGCGCTGGCGGCGGCGAATCGGCAAACCCAGCAAGCCCGATCCGAGTACGACAGTACGGTGCAGCGGCATGTTCATCTTCAGCAGGAGCTTGCCGACGCGCAGGCCCAGCGCGAACACTCGTTGGAGACGCTGGGCAGAACACTGGCCCTGTATGGCTGGAATGCATTGGCGCAGGAAGACATTGCGGGAGTGATGCCGAAGCTCATCATGCGGCGTAGTCAATGGCTTGCGCATCAGCAGCATCGCAGTGTGCTGGAACGAGATATTGCTTTGCTCGATGCACAACTGCTGCAGCAGCGCAGCCAGATAGATGGACTTGCTCAAGACCTGCGGTCCCGCCAGGTACAGCGCGAGGCCTTGAAGGCGCAGTGCGATGCGCTGGTGCTGCGACGACAAGCGTTGTTGGGCGACAGGCAGCCGGATCATGTCGAGCGTGAGCTGGCCGTTGCGCTTGATCTAGCCAGACAGAAGCACGAGCAGGCGCGTACCGCCCACGAGGCCTGTGAACGTCGGCTGCAGGCCTTGCAAAGCCGTTTGCAGGAGTTGACGCAGAAGCTGAAAGCGCGTGCTACGCGTATCGAGGAAGTGGCGCCTGCTTTCCTGCTGCGCCTGCATGCAGCGGGCTTTGAAGACGAAAACGACTTCAATGCTGCTCGCCTGCCCGAGGCTGAACGTCGCGCACTGGAGGTGCAGGCCAGCCAACTGGCGCATGAGCACGCAGCCCTTGCCGCGCGAGAAGCGGAAAACAAGGCGCGACTTGCGCAGCTCAGACAAGAGCGGCTTACCGACAAGCCTCGTGATGTATTGACAGAGCAGCTTGGCTCACTGCGCACGGCATTGCAGGACGCAACCCTGGAAACTGCCGCCTTGCGCAACAGACTGGACGACAATGATCGCCTGAAACGCAGCCAGCAGCAGCGGATGCTGCTCATCGAGGCGCAGCAGCGGGAGTGCGCGCGATGGGATCAGCTGCATGTCCTCATCGGCTCGGCCGACGGCAAGAAGTTCCGCAACTTCGCGCAAGGCCTTACCTTTGAGATGATGATAGGGCATGCCAATCGGCAGCTCCAGGAGATGACCGACCGTTACTTGCTGGTTCGCGACGACGCCCACCCGCTGGAGCTGAAGGTGATGGATAACTATCAGGCGGGCGAGGTGCGCTCCACAAAGAACCTGTCGGGCGGAGAGAGTTTTATCGTCAGCCTGGCGCTGGCGCTGGGGCTGTCCGGCATGGCCAGCCGGAACGTACCCGTTGACTCGCTGTTCCTGGACGAAGGGTTTGGCACCCTCGATGAGGATGCGCTCGATACGGCGCTGACCACGCTCGCCAGCCTGCAGCAGGCGGGCAAACTGATCGGGGTGATTTCCCATGTGTCTGCGCTGAAGGAACGCATCAGCACCCAGATTCAGGTCCATCCCCGAAGCGGCGGCCGCAGTAGCGTGTCCGGCCCCGGATGCCGGCAGCTTGCGCCCTGACGGCCTGTGCGTTTCCTGTCCCGCCCGGCGGCGCCGTCTGGATACACGGCGCCGTGTTCTATTTAAAGTCCCTGGCCACCCGATACTTCAATACGCTGCGCGTTGATCCAGCGATTGTCGTCGGAGAGCAGGTTCGCGATCATCGGGCCGATATCGTCTGGCACGCCGACGCGGCCCAACGCGGTGGTCTGGGCGAGCTGTTTGTTGATGTCCGGATTATCCCGCACGACGCCGCCGCCGAAATCGGTCTCGATAGCGCCCGGTGCAACCGTGTTCACGGCAATGCCGCGTGCGCCCAGTTCCTTGGCCAGATATCGGCTGAGCACTTCTACCGCGCCCTTGGCTGCTGCATAGGCGGCATAGCCCGGAAGCGTCATGCGGGTCAGGCCTGATGACAAGTTCACAATGCGGCCTCCATCCGCAATCATGGGCAGCAGCGTCTGGGTCAGAAAGAAGACGCCCTTGATGTGTACGTTGATCAGGCGGTCGAACTGGGCTTCGCTGGTCTGGCTGATCAGCGCGTAATCGCCGTGGCCGGCATTGTTCACAAGATGATCAATCGTGTCGCGCGACCAATTGCTGTGCAGCGCTGTCTTGAGTCTATCGGCGAAGGAGGCGAAGGAAGCGGCATCGCCGACGTCGAGCTGCAGGGCGACAGCCTTGCGGCCCATGCCCTGGATCTGGGCGACGACAGCTTGCGCGTCCTGGTCCTTGCTGTGGTAGGTGATAACGATGTCGCCGCCCTGGCGGGCTATGCTCAGGGCGGTATTGCGGCCAAGCCCACGGCTGGCGCCGGTGATAAGTGTGATCTTGCTCATGGTGAAACTCCTCGTTGATGACCGCTAAAGTATCGATGCCAGGCGCTGGGAGGTGTTGCCGGAATCTCGATGATTTTTGCCTGATCCTGCAAAACCGTTCAAACTCGGGTCGGCAGTGGAGTATGCTTGCCGCATGACTGCCTTACTCGATGCCGTACGCCGATACGCCGACGCCCATATCGATCGCAACGGCCTGGCACATACGCCCATCCCCGGTCTCATGATCGTGCGCGAAACCCAGCCCGGCGATTTGGTCCATGCTGTCTACCGGCCCTTGATCTGTCTGGTGCTGCAGGGAAGCAAACATGTCGCCATCGGGGCTCGCGCCTTTGCATTCGCCGCAGGCGACTCCCTGCTGGTTACCGCCGATCAGCCCACCGTCAGTCAGATCACCGCCGCCAGTGCGGTCGAACCGTATCTCTCGCTGGTGTTCGAGCTGGATCCGGCCGTCATTGCCGAACTGACAGCGCAGATGGATGCCCAGGCTACATCAGGGCTAGGCGCGCCGTCTGCTCAGGTTCATCGAACCGATACGGACGTTGCCGATGCGGCGCTGCGGCTCGTGCGCTTGCTTGATCGTCCCGCAGCGCTGCCGGTGCTGCATGCGCAATTGACGCGGGAGTTGCACTACTGGCTCCTGGCGGGCCGTCACGGATCCGTCGTCCGGCGTCTGGCCTGGACTGATGGCCATGAACAGCGGGTGACGCGTGCGATCACTGTGCTGCGTGCCGATTTTGCGCAGCCGGTTCCTGTCGAACGCCTGGCGGCAGTGGCGGGGATGAGCCTGTCTTCATTCCACAAACATTTTCGCGCTCTGACATCTCTTTCGCCGTTGCAGTTTCAGAAGCAGCTGCGTCTGATCGAGGCGAAACGCCTGATGCAGGCTGAGGGCACCAACGCCAGCCTTGCCGCATTTACGGTCGGTTATGAAAGCGTGTCCCAGTTCACCCGGGAATACCGCCGGATGTTTGGCTTGCCGCCTGTGCGGGACATGTCGGCAGCGCGAAGCAGTGCGAGGGTGGCGGCGTGAGCCGCGTGGCGTTGTCGCGCGTACTTCATGGGCACGCCGCAATTTCGGTCGACCTGGCTCGACGCCTGGAAGCGTGGCTGCGCAAATCAGACGGGCGCGGCCCTAGCGCCGAGACATGGCTGCGCGGTCAGGTCAATTACGATTTGTGGCAGGCAGAGCACTCAGGAAGTGAGGTGAAGGTCGAACCCGCGCATGCCGCTCTGGCGTGACAGGCAAAAGAAAACCTTAGGGAATGCATCGCACGGCACCGTAGGGGAAATTACGGGAATTTACGTAAATTCTTTCCCCGGATTCTTTCCCCGCGCCAAAGAAAAAACCCCATTAAATCAATAAATTAATGGGGCTTTATGTCTGAAGCTGTGGTGCCGATGAAAGGAGTCGAACCCTCGACCTTCTCATTACGAATGAGCTGCTCTACCAACTGAGCTACATCGGCCTTGATGAACCTGTCGCCAAGGACGGCGGTTCTGGATCAAGGCCGCTATTATACATATTTTGCCTGGCCCTCGCTTCAGGCGCCCGGCTCCTTGATGTCTGCCTTGTCGATGACGTCTGCCCATTTCCGGATTTCGGCATGGATGGTTTTGCCGGCCTGGGCAGGGTCTTCATAGCCCACCACCACACCCTGACGCAGAAGCGATTCCTGGACGGCCTGGTCTTCCAGGCTTTGGCGTACCGCGTCGGTCAGCAGCTTGACGCGCTCGGGAGGCGTGCCGGCGGGGGCAAGCACGCCGAACATGGAGCTTACTTCGAAGTTGTCCAGCCCCGCTTCTTTGGCGGTGGGTACGTCCGGCAGAGTAGGCGTGCGGCCGGCCGAGGTCACGGCCAATGCCTTGAGCGCGCCTGATTTGATGAAGGACTGCGCAGCGGGAACGGTTTCTATCATGCTGTTGACCTGTCCACCCACCAGGTCTGTCATGGCAGGGCCGCTTCCTCGATAGGGTACCGAGATGAAATCCACATCCGCCGTGATACCGAACAGCGCAGCCGCCATCTGTTGGGGCGAGCCGTTGCCGGCCGAGGCCATGGAGTATTTGCCGGGATTTTTCCTGGCGGCCTCGATCAGCGCCGACAGCGAATCAGCCTGGACAGAAGGGTGGGTCACAAAAACCAGCGGCACCCGGCCCACAATCGCGACCGGTTCAAAATCCTTGTCCAGATCATAGGTGACCTGCTTGGCGTAAAGGTTCTGGTAAATCGAATGGCTGGTGAGGGCGCCCAGCAGGATGGTGTAGCCATCCGGCGCGGATTTTGCTACTTCGGCGGCGCCGATGCTGCCCGATGCGCCGCTCTTGTTTTCCACGACGACAGATGTATTCAGGCGGGTGGACAGCGCCTGGCCGACCACGCGGCCGATGACGTCGGTCGCGCCGCCCGGAGGGTAGGGAACCAGCAGCTTGATGGGCTGCTCGGGATACTGGGCCTGGGCCGCTTGTCCCATGAGGGCAGCGCTGGCGATCAGGCATGCCAGCGCAGCACGGCGAGATAGGGTGAGGGCACGTGGTGGCATTGAGTGAGTCTCCTTGATGTTTTTTTACCTGAGAGGCTGCAGGAAGCAAGCTGTGCTCAGCGAGTGCTTGCATGCAATGGTTTAAATGATTAATAATATTATTAATAATTTAAAAGGCAATGTATCAAAATGGCTTCAAAAACACAACGGCCGCACAGTAAAGAAGCCACGCAAGGCTTTCGCAAGGGTCTTGCCAACTATGGCGACACCGATTTTTCGCTTTTCCTGCGCAAGGCTTTCATCAAGGGGGCGGGTTATACCGACAGCGCGCTGGAGCGGCCTGTAATCGGCATCGTGAATACCGGCAGTGCCTATAACCCCTGTCATGGCAACGCGCCGCAGTTGATCGAGGCCGTCAAGCGCGGCGTGCTCATGGCCGGCGGTCTGCCCATGGATTTTCCCACCATCTCCATCCACGAAAGTTTCTCGCATCCGACCAGCATGTACTTGCGCAATCTGATGTCCATGGACACAGAGGAAATGGTCAGGGCGCAGCCCATGGATGCCGTGGTGCTGATCGGAGGCTGCGATAAAACCGTGCCGGCTCAATTGATGGGCGCTGCCTCTGCCGGCGTGCCCGCCATCCAGTTGGTCACCGGCTCCATGCTGACAGGCTCGCATCGCGGCGTGCGGGTGGGCGCCTGTACGGATTGCCGGCGCTATTGGGGCGAATATCGCGCGGATGCCATCGATGAGCAGGAAATCAGCGACGTCAATAACCGGTTGGTGGCGAGTGTGGGTACCTGTTCGGTCATGGGAACAGCCAGCACCATGGCCTGCATGACCGAGGCCTTGGGCATGATGGTGTGCGGCGGCGCAACGCCGCCTGCGGTGACGGCGGACCGGGCGCGTGTTGCCGAGCGGACAGGCGCCACGGCGGTGCAGATGGCGCGTACAGGTCTTGTTCCAGGGCAGATCATGACGCAAAAAGCATTCGAGAACGCCTTGCGCATTCTGCTGGCCATCGGCGGGTCGACCAACGGTATTATCCACCTGACCGCCGTGGCAGGCAGGCTGGGGTTCAAGGTGGACCTGGACCGCGTAGACGCCTTCAGCAAGGAAACCCCGGTCCTGATTGACCTGAAGCCTTCCGGTCAGCATTACATGGAAGATTTTCACAAAGCGGGCGGCGTACCGGCGCTCATGCGTGAATTGAAGTCGCTGCTGCATCTGGATGCGTTGACGGTATCGGGGCGCAGCCTGGGTGAGGAGCTCGACGACATGCCCGATGCTTTTCCTCAGGAAGTCATACGCCCCTTATGCGAGCCCCTGTACCCGCAAGGCGGGATCGCCGTGCTGCGCGGCAATCTGGCGCCGGATTTTGCCATCATCAAGCAGTCCGCCGCGGATCCGGGCTTGATGGAGCACGAAGGGCGGGCGGTAGTCTTCGAGAACGCCGAAGATATGGCGCGCCGGCTGGACAGCGATGATCTGGATGTCGCGCCCGATGACGTGCTGGTGCTGAAGAACATCGGCCCTACAGGTGCACCCGGCATGCCCGAGGCCGGGTATATCCCCATCCCCAAAAAGCTTGCGCGGCAGGGCGTGAAAGACATGCTGCGCATTTCGGATGGCCGCATGAGCGGCACTGCCGCAGGTACGATCGTGCTGCATGTTGCCCCCGAGGCGGCCATCGGCGGACCGCTGGCCGTGGTGCGTACGGGCGATCGTATCAGGCTCAGTGTCAAGGATCGCTGCCTGCAATTGATGGTGACCGAACAGGAGATTGCCAGCCGTAAGGCGGCGCTGGGCATTGTCAGGCCGACGGCCGAGCGCGGGTATAAGAAGCTGTACCTGGATTCGGTAACGCAGGCAGGCGAGGGCGTGGATTTTGATTTTTTGATGTCGCCGGAAACCAATGGCGTATTTCCTCAACAGGACTGATTCCTGGCTATGACAGCATCGATCACTGCATCCGTTGATACGGCGCTCTCGCTGGTGGTGCGCGAGATCGAAGAGGATATTGTGCTGGGCTTTCTGCATCCTCGGGAGCGCCTGGTCGAAGACGACCTGATGGAACGCTTCGGCGTCAAGCGGCACGTGATTCGGGCAGCGCTCGATGAACTTGTAAAACTTGGCATCGTGCAGCGGCGCAAGCATATCGGGGCGGTAGTCCGTTCGTATGACTATCCCGAGCTTTCGGATCTTTACGACATGCGCGATCTGCTTGAAGGCGAGGCGGCCCGTCGTATGGCCTGCCCCGCGGCGCCGGAAGATGTCGCCTTGCTAAGGGGCTTGCAGGCGGCCCACGATCAGGCAGTGATCGAGGGCAATCCGCGCCGTATTTTCAAGGCCAATCTGGCCTTTCATGCTGCCCTGTTCGATTTGTGTCCCAATCGTGTCATGGCGGCCGCAGTCCGGCATTATTTCACCCAGACACACGCTGTCCGGTTTGCCTCGACCCGGTCCGCCTCTGCGCAGGCGCGCTCACGCGTCGAGCACTGCGCCATCATAGATGCGCTTGAGCACGGCGATCGGGAATCACTCATCCGACTGTGCCGTGAGCATATCCGGCCGGCGCGGGACGAGTACCTGGCCATCAACCGGCATCATTTTCCGCAGGACCTGCCCGAACACAAGGCCGCGCGCTGACCGGCCGAGACTGGCGAACACTGCTTTTTTAATCGACTTAACTTCAGGGACACATTTTCTCTATGAAACAGAACGCTATCCTGGGCGCGCCATCGGCGTCTCACGCCGTGGTGGTGGGTGGCGGCACCATGGGCGCGGATGTCGCCGTAGTGCTGCTGCGTGCCAATTGCCATGTGCATGTACTTGAAACGCGAAGCGAGGCGCATGAGGCCATACGTGAAAAAATTGCCGGCAATCTGCGTGCTGTGGACAATGCGGACAGCATCGAGCGGCTGCAGCTGGCATGCGCGCCCGATGACGTGGACTGGAGTGGCATTGATCTGATGATTGAATGCATTCCCGAGCAGTTGGCGCTCAAGCGCGCATTGTTCTCCGATCTCGCGCAAAAAGCCCCCGGGCATGTGCTGCTGGCCAGCAATAGTTCCAGTTTTCCCATCAGTCAGATCGCCGAAGGCCTGCCCACGCGCGAGCGCATGATAGGTCTGCATTTTTTCATGCCGGCGCATATTGTTCCGCTGGTGGAGGTCGTGCTGGGCCCGGATACCGACGCGGATCGCGCCCAGGGTCTGGCGGCATTCATGCGCCGCTGCGGCTCCGTGCCCATTGTCGTGCACAGGGACGTGCCGGGGTTTGTAGGCAACAGGCTGCAGCATGCGCTGGCCCGCGAGGCTTTTTCCATGATAGAGCAGGGCATTGTCACGCCTGAGGACGTCGACAATGCCGTGCGCTTCGGCTTTGGGTTCCGTTATCTGGCGGCAGGCCCCATCCTGCAGAAGGAACATGCGGGACTGGATGTGCATGCCGCGGCCGCTGCCACGATTTATCCATCGCTTTCCAATGTGGCCGAGCCTCCCTCAGTGCTGGCGGACAAGCCCCGTCAGGGAACACTGGGCATGAAATCGGGGCAGGGTTTTTATCCCTGGACGCCCGAAACCATCGCCGCCGAGCGCAAGCGCTACGACGATGCGCTGCGCGCCGGCCTGCGGATACTTGCCTCGGATCTTCCGCCGATCGAGCCCTGAGGCGCTGGCAGCGCGTTTGCCTGTTCGCCTTTGATCGCATCTGCCATGAGACACGGCAGGTGAGCTGTTCGCTCTGCGCATCTACGCCAGGGTCAAGTACTATGACGCTTTCTGATTGCAGGCGTATTGCGCCGTTAGGGAGAGGTCATGGGAACACTGGCTACGCTCTTGCTGCTTGCGGCATTGCTGCCGTATTGCGCGACAGTTGCCGCCAAGGCGGGCGGTAAAGGTTTTGACAACAAGGCACCACGGGCGTGGTTGGCCCGGCAGGAAGGCTGGCGGGCTCGTGCCGGTGCGGCACAGGCCAATCTGTTCGAGGGCTTGCCTTTTTTTTATGCCGCTGTGCTGTTTGCCTTGTATGCGCAGGTGCCACCCGGTGAGCTGATCACATTAATGATCGCCTGGCTGGTCCTGCGTGTCGTCTACATAGTTTGCTACGTCGCTGATTACGGAACATTGCGCTCGCTGGTCTGGGCGGCGACGCTGGTCATCAATATAGCGATACTGTTCAAGGCGGCGTAGCGGCAGGGCGCAGGAGCTGAGTCCTGCGCCCTGCCGCATCAGTCTCTTGAGTTCATCTTGATGGCAGAGGGGAACAGATCCCAGCAGGCGATGAACAGGGCGGCAAACAGAGGGCCGATGACAAAGCCGTTCAGGCCAAAGACAGCCAGCCCGCCCAGTGTTGAAATCAGGATCACGTAATCGGGGATTTTTGTATCCTTGCCCACCAGCAAGGGGCGAAGAATGTTGTCGACCAGGCCGATGACCAGTACGCCAAATAGCATCAGCACCACGCCTTGCCAGATGGCGCCCGTCACCAGGAAGTAGATGGCGACTGGCAGCCAGATCAGCGCTGCGCCGACGGCCGGCAGCAGCGACAGAAAGGTCATGAGCACGCCCCACAGCAGTGGGCCCTGGATGCCCAGGATCCAGAACATGAGGCCGCCGAGCGCGCCCTGTGTCATGGCAACAAGAATATTGCCCTTGACCGTGGCGCGTACGACGGTGGTGAACTTGCGAACCAGGTGCTGCTGATGTTCATCGCTCAGTGGGATCAATTGCTTGCTGTTGCGTGCAAGACTGATGCCGTCGCGCAGCAGGAAAAACAGCAAATACAGCATGATGCCCATGCTCACCAGGAACTGGAAGGTATTCTGCCCGATGTTGACTGCCTGCGACGCCAGCAGCTGGCCTGCCTTCAGTGCGCCTTGCGCCAGCTTGTCGCGCAGGCTGAAGATGTCGTCGATGCCCAGCCGTCCCAGCAGGTCATGTACCCATGGCGGAAAGATGCCGATGATCTGGTTGAAATAATTGCCGAAGTCGATTTCGCCCTTGTCCATGCGCTGGTAGATGGCGGCGCCCTCCTGCAGCAGCGACGTCGTGATCATGATCAGGGGAATGATCACGATCAGGATGATCATCAGCACCGTGAGCAAGGCCGCCAGATTGCGACGGCCCCGCAGCTTCTCGAGCAGGCGGCGATGCAAGGGATGAAAGACCGTGGCGAGAATGGCCCCCCAGAAAATGGCGCCGTAGTAGGGCAGCAAGACCCAGATGAATGCAATGCTGACCAGCGCCAGCAACAGCAGGAAAGATCGGAAATATAAATTTGAGTGGTTCATCCTGCAATCCAGAAATAGGGAAGCCTGGTCGGCTCATTCTATGCGAAACGTCTTCGCTGCGCATGCTGGCCTGTAACCACAGGTGTTCTGACCTGCATGCTATACTCGCGGCGTCTTTTGGGGAGTAGTCTGCTTCCGCCCGGAAGCGCTTGCGTCAACATTCTCGGCATACCTGCATGATGCCGTGGCGCCGGCAGCCATCACTGGCCTGACGAGACCATAGACATGCCAGCGCTTTGTGGTCGGGCGCGTTTGGCATGTCTTGGTGTCGTTGCCCGGCCAGGAATCGTTTGCATTATGGATCTCCCCTCCATCCTCCTCATCGCCCTGGCGATGTCCGCCGATGCCTTTGCTGCGGCCGTCGGAAAGGGCGCAGCCCTGCACAAGCCGAGGATTGCAGAGGCGCTCAAGACAGGTATGATTTTTGGCGTCATCGAAGCGCTGACGCCGCTGATAGGCTGGATGCTTGGCTCGGTCGCTGCGCCCTATGTGCGCGATTGGGACCACTGGATTGCCTTCGTGCTGCTCGGCGGTCTGGGCATAGCCATGATTGTGGCAGCCTGTAGGCCCGCGCATACTGCGCCGCCGCCAAAATCAAGACACTCCTTCTGGGTGCTTGCCATGACAGGTTTTGCCACCAGCATCGACGCGATGGCAGTGGGTGTCAGCCTGGCTTTTCTGGACGTCAACATCGTGCAGATGGCGATGGTGATCGGCCTGACCACCATGGTCATGGTGACCCTGGGCGTCATGCTGGGCCGTGTCCTGGGCAAGATGGCGGGCCGCCGGGCAGGTATCGTGGGCGGTATCATCCTCATCTGTATCGGTGTGGGGATACTGCTGGAACATATTGCCATGGCTGGCTGACGGCTACGTAAGCACAATAATTGATGGAAAAAGCGCATCGTGGCCGGGAGTGCTGACAAACAGGTACCCAGCGCTGTGGGTGATAACTGGCACCTTGCGGCTGAGCAACGCAACGCTGCCTGGGGCGACTATTTTTAAGCGTGCGCAGGCTCACGAAATGACACGATAGTTGGCCGTGGTTTTTTTTCAGCCTGCCACAAATCGTACTGAGCCTGCATGTTGATCCACATTTCGGCGCTGGTTCCCAGGGCATCTCGAAGACGCAAGGCCATATCTGCCGAAATACCGGCGGAGCCATTGAGAATGCGTGAGAGAGCCGCGCGGGTTACACCGAGCCGTCCGGCAGCTTCGGTTACGCTCAGGTCGCCCAGATACTCGCGTAGCGCTCTGCCTGGGTGTGGTGGGTTGTGCATGCGCATAGTGCTCTCCTAGTGATAGTCCTGGTAGTCCACCAGAATGACATGCTCGCCCTCGAAGTAGAAGGTAAGCCGCCAGTTTCCGCTTATAGATACGGCATAGTGATCTTGAACGGGCTGGCCTTTGGGATTTTTTCCGGACAGCTTATGCAGCTTCCAGCCAGGAGCGTTCATATCTTCGGGTGAGGATGCAACGCTCAGGACGCCAAGCATGATCTCTAGCCGGTCGGCGTGCTTTGTCTGTATCCCGGCTTTCGATCCAGTTTCATAGAAGGCTTGGATGCCTTTGTGTCGGAAGCTCTTGATCATTCGTATAGTGTATATGATCAGTATGCGAGTATCAATGCTTAAGTAGCTGTTTTATCCGCCTGCTAGCTTGTGGTTGACAATGAGAAACAGCCTTTTGAGTTACTGAAACGGCCACTGGAGTGAGCGTTTGACGAAAGCTCCGGGCAGGCCTGGCTTAGTGACCGGCCTGTACCCAACATTCCACAAAAAAAGCCCCTACGTTTTACCGTAGAGGCTTAATTTTACTAACTATTTTTGGCTCCCCGAACTGGGTTCGAACCAGTGACCTGCGGATTAACAGTCCGTCGCTCTACCGACTGAGCTATCGGGGACCAGAGAAGCGAAACTATAGCATAAAAAATTCTGGCTGTGCAAGCAGGCCTCGCCGTTGAACGATGCTTTTCACAGCGGAGTATGCAGCCGCTTTTTGCACTGTTGGAGACGGGCGACAGCAACACGGGCGGATTCGTCGACGCTATCAGCGGTTTCGTCGAAAAGAACTGGTTCGCTTTGCAGTGATTTGTTAGTTTTTATCAAATCCTATCAGACCCCGGAAAGCCGTCATGTCACGAAACAACGCAAAAAGAAGCCATCAGTTCATGCGCAGGACTTTGTTGACGATAAGTCTTGGCATGGTCTTCGGACCTTTGACGGCCACCGCCGAAGACCTGGTATGCAACGACGATACCAAATGCGTCGAGGTCGACCAGGGCGAGGTGCTGAAGAAAGATGTCGGCCTGACATACAAGGGGGATGACGGCACGCACGACGGCGACAGGTCCGGAAAGAACGGAGCCAGGCTCGAGGTGCTGGATCATGGTGCGATATTCAATCTGGATCCTGCCGATGGCGGGCGGGCGCTTTCCGGCGTGCCCGGCGCCATGTACGTCATTTCGCAGGGCGGAGATGGTCATGACGCCGGCGATGGCGGGCATGGCAATACCGTCACACTGGAGAGCGCCGGGCAGGTGAACATGGTGGTGGGCGACAGCGGCGGCCTGGGTCAGGTCGATGCGGTGCTGTTTGCGGCAAGCATCGGCGGCAATGGCGACGGCGAAAAACACGATACCGATGATGACGGCGGCAACAACGATAACAACACGGACGGCGGGGACGGAGG
The DNA here is from genome assembly GCA_048270225.1 of Pusillimonas sp. Classification (GTDB taxonomy): domain Bacteria; phylum Pseudomonadota; class Gammaproteobacteria; order Burkholderiales; family Burkholderiaceae_B; genus Allopusillimonas. The sequence continues at coordinate 421,612 of JBLWTG010000001.1, forward strand.
CATAGGCAGTCCGGTCGACGTGCGCACCTATGACACCAGCGTATACCGGGTTGCGGGCGACATTCGCGACAATATGTACGGTGTGTATGCCACCAGCGAGGGCGGTGACGGCGGCGACCAGAACTCGTCCGTGCTGGATGATCAGCATGGCGGCGATGGCGGCAATGGCGGCGATGTTCATATCACCAATCAGGGCTCCTTCCTTTTTTCCGGCGCAGCCCTGGCGGGCAGCACGGGCGAAAAGCTGACCATCAGAGACGGGGTTCAGGTCGCGCTGCTGCGCGCCAAGTCCAAGGGAGGCGACGGCGGCGCGGGCAATGGCCCGGCGGGACACGGGGGGCAGGTCAGTGTCGAGCATCAGGCCGGCATGCTGCAGCTTGTGGCGTCGACGGGCGACGATACGTCGATATATGGGATACGCGCGACGTCGGAAGGGGCCGAAGGCTACGGTTCGGAGGACAACTCGAACGACGGCGGCACAGGCGGCGACGGAGGCAAGGTGAATGTGACGGTTGCCAGTGATATAGATATTGACGCGCCTGATGCAGGCGGGGCCATCGTCCAGGCGATATCCGAAGGCGGGCTGGGCGGGTATGGTCCGAGGAAAGACCATAGCGGCGGAGACGGCGGGGTTGCCGGCGATGTGAACGTTGACCTGACCTGGGGAGCCGCACCCTATGCCCTGAGCGCCACGGGCGACGGCATGGTCGGGATACAGGCGCAATCAAAAGGCGGATTCGGCGGCGATGGCGACGATAGCCTCGCCCTGGCCGGCCAACCGGGCGGCGCCGGGTTTGGCGGCGACGCCGGCCGCGTCACTGTCAATATCGAAAAAGATGCCTCTATCCTGACGACAGGCAATCACGGTACTGGCGTGGTGGCCTGGTCAGTCGGTGGCGGGGGCGGTACCGGCGGCGATTTCTACGCCATTTTGGGCGGTTCGGGCGGCAAGGGCGGTGATGGCGGTCTGTCCGGCGAGGTTGACGTCTATAACGCCGGAGAGATCCGCACGAATGGGAACTGGGCGTTCGGCATCGATGCGCAATCGAATGCGGGGGGCGGTGGCGCGGGTGGGATCAGCACAGGCATCATTGCCAGTGTGGGCGGTGACGGCGGCGTGGGCGGGCAGGCGGGCACGGTTTCTGTCAGCAATGCCGGCACACTGACCACCGCTGGCTATGGCGCGATTGGCATGAGTGCGCAGGCGATAGGCGGCGGAGGCGGCAATGCCGGCGTTTCGTTCGGACTCATCTCTGTGGGCGGCAGCCCTGGCGATTCCAGTGATGAAGCTGACGGCGGCACGGTGTATATGTCGAACACGGGTTCCATCGTCACCGTCGGCAATGCCGCCCCGGCAATCAGCGCGCAATCGATAGGCGGCGGCGGTGGCAATGCCAGCGGCACGGTGGGCATCGTGACCGTGGGCGGCAGCGGCGAGGCCGGCGGCGATGGCGCCGATATCTACTTTGGTGGCGACGAATCGGGAACCGCCGGACATCTGGGAACGATCTGGACCTCCGGTGATTACTCATATGGCGTGATGGCCCAATCGCTGGGCGGCGGCGGCGGAAACGGCGGGGATACCCTGAGCCTTGGCATTGGCGGCGCCGTGGGTGTTGGCGGCAGCGGCGAGGCTGGCGGCGATGGCGGCAATATCCATTTTGCTGGCACCGAGTCTGCATCAATCATGACTTCTGGCAGGAATGCGCACGGCATACTCGCGCAATCGATAGGCGGCGGCGGGGGCGCCGCGGGCGACATACTGCATGGGGGGGTGGATATCGCCGCCGTGCTGGTGGGCGGCAGCGGCGCAGAGGGCGGAAACGGGGGCAATATCGACTTTGCATGGGATAACCTTGCGCTGACTGCCTCTGGCGACGCGGCACGCGGTATTTCGCTTCAGTCCATCGGCGGCGGCGGCGGGACGGGCGGCGGCATCAAGGTTGAGAACTTTTCCATCGAAGGCCAGATTGTCGTGGGTGTCGGCGGATCAGGAGGAGATGGGGGTGATGGGGGCGATGTCTCGGCCAGCATACTGAATTCTTCCATCAGCACCCTTGGCCCTGGCGGCAGCGACGAGGAGGATGACGACTACAAGGTGTCCGATGCATCGGCCATCTTCGCGCAGTCGATAGGCGGTGGCGGCGGCACAGGCGGCAATGTGTCGGACCACAGCGCAGTGATAGGCGTCATCTTTACGGAAGTCGGTACCGCCGTTGCATGGGACAACCTTATCGTGGTGGGCGGTGAAGGCGGAAAGGGGGGCGACGGCGGCAAGGTTGCGGTAGAGGCCGCGGATTCCGAGATAAGCACAATAGGCCAATATTCGAACGGCATCTTTGCGCAATCGATCGGCGGCGGCGGTGGCGATGGCGGATCGGCCCACGCTTTTTCGGTGACTGCGGTATTGGGTGTGGACAGCGTCAATGTGCAGGATGAGGCGGCTGTGGGCGGCCAGTGCCACGATGATGGCTGTGCAGGGGGCGACGGCGATACCGTGAGCGTCAATCTCGGCGACGGGGACGGTGTGGGTCGGACCGTGCTGCAGACACGCGGGGACTATTCCAATGGCGTGCTCGCCCAATCGATAGGCGGGGGCGGCGGCGATGGCGGCTCGGCCAACGCCTATTCGTTCGATTTCGAAACAGGCGTTGCATATAGCGTGGGCGCCCTGGTCACTGTGGGCGGACAGGGCGGCGCGGGCGGCGACGGCGGGCAGGTTATTGTGAATGCCGACAACAGCGTGACCATCGCCACTGACGGCTCCGGCGCGCGCGGCATCGTAGCGCAAAGTGTGGGCGGCGGCGGCGGGATGGGCCAGGGCACCGGCGTATACCTGAGCGCGGATGGGCAGGTCTCGAAGGAGTTGAGCGGTGGATTGGCCGTCGATGTCGGCGTCGGCATGACAGGCGGCAAAGGCGGCGATGCGTCAGACGTGAACGTGGATAACCGGAGCACTACCTACACAAGCGGCCGCGACAGTGATGGGGTGCTGGTGCAGTCCATCGGCGGCGGCGGGGGCGTAGGCGGAACCATGGGCGCTGATGATGGCGACATCCTGGACAGTATTTTCAACGCGACCAAGGCAGCACAGGATTTCGACAGGACCAGCGCCAACGCCTCGCTCGCGGTGAAGGTTGGCGGTACGGGTGGAGAGGGCGGGTCGGGCAGCATTGCCAGCCTGTATCAATATGGATCCGTGTCCACCTCCGGCGATTATGCGGACGGCCTTGTGGTGCAGTCCATCGGCGGGGGCGGCGGTATCGGCGGCGCGAGTACATCGTCGACCTACCAGAATTGGCTGGACGTGAATATTGCGGTGGGCGGGCAGGGCGGCGTGGGCGGCCAGGGTGGGCTCGCTGCAGCGACGCTGGGAGACGATGTCGAAATCGGCACGCAAGGCTACAACGCCTACGGCGTCCTGGCGCAATCGATAGGCGGCGGTGGCGGGCAGGGCGGCAACGGCACGCTGGCCACCAAGGGGCGGATTATTGTCGGCGCCGGGGTTGGCGGCGGCGGTGGCGACGGCAACAATGGCGGCGCGGTGACATTCAACTCCGGAAGCAACAGCTGGGTACGGACATACGGCGATCACTCGCATGCGGTTGCCCTGCAGTCCATCGGCGGTGGCGGCGGCACCGGGGGGCTGACCATGGGATCGGGCGGCACGCCGGCCGGGCAATCGCTGGTCTTCACGCTGTCGGTCGGCGGTTCGGGCGGCAACGGTGGCGATGGCGGCAGTGTCGGCGCCTGCGCGGATCTTAACTGCGGTACCACCAATATTTATACACGCGGGGATATGGCGGCTGGCCTGCTGGCACAGTCCATCGGCGGTGGCGGCGGTATTGGCTCTCTGGGGGATCCGGATGCGGATCATGTCAAGTCAACCCAGCTCGATTTTGGCCTGGTGTTGGGCGGCGCCGGTGGCGACGGCGGCAACGGCGGCGCAGCCACTGTCAATGGCAGCTACAGCGTCGCGACCGAAGGGGATTTCTCTCACGGAATCGCGGCGCAATCGATAGGCGGAGGCGGGGGCCTGGCCGGCGTCAATGATCCTTTCGGGGTTCTTGATTTCAGTTATCAGGGCGGAAGCACGCCTGATATAGCCCTGCGTGCGTCGCTGGGCAGCCTGTCGGATGGCGCGGGCGGCGATGGCGGCGTGGTTGCCGTGTCGACGCAGGGTTCGATCCAGACGCAGGGCGATGGTTCGCATGCCCTGGTTGCGCAATCGATAGGCGGCGGTGGCGGCATGCTGGGTAGTATGCCCAAGCATGACATGCCCCCTGATATCGTGACGCCGCCCATCGTACGCTCGCTCGTGCTGGGCGCCGACGGCAATCTTACTGGTGGCAACGGCGGTGACGTTGCCCTGGAAATGAACGGCAACATTACGACGTATGGCCATGGCGCAATCGGGATGATTGCGCAGTCCGTGGGCGGCGGCGGCGGTATCGCCAGCGTGAGCCGCGCCGATGATCAGGGCGATGTCCGCCTGGGCGGCGGTGACGGCACCTGGGGCAATGGCGGCGACGTGTCGGTAGCGTTGCTGGGAGGCGACGTCGTGACGAACGGCGCAGGCGGACACGGCCTCGTGGCGCAATCTGTCGGTGGGGGCGGCGGCATAGGCGGCGACATCGGACAGGCTATTTCGGTCGACGATGCAGCCTGGTCGGGCAGCGGGGCGGATGTCACCGGTGCCGGCGGGGCGGTTACTGTGACCACGCAGGGCCGCGTCTTCACGAATGGTTCCAATGCACATGGCGTGTTTGCCCAGTCCATAGGCGGTGGCGGTGGGTTGGCAGGTTCTGCGCAAGGAGGCTTTGCGGGCAGCGTCAGCGCTGCCACCGACAATGACGACAACTTCGCCGGACAGGTGACGGTGGATATCGGTGGAAGCATCAATGCCAACGGCGACGGCAGTGCCGGGGTATTTGCCCAGAGCGAGGGCGCCGCGGGGCAGGGCGGCATGGTCGCGGTGACCGTCAATGCGGACGTGACCGGCGGTTCGGGCAATGGGGCCGGTGTCTGGATTGCAAGCAATTCCGGCAATGGCAGCACCCTGACCATCGGCAGCGCCGGTCAGGTGTCCGCGGTTTCCGGCACGGCGGTTCGCTACGATGGCCAGGCCGGGCTGACGATTCAGAACAGCGGTTCGTTGGTGGGCGACGTCTATTGTCAGGGAGCGGATGACTGTGGCGTGAGTAACGCGCCGGCCGGCAAAATGTCGGGCGCTGCGGTCTACCAGGCAGACGTGAACAACGCGGGCGAACTGACGGTCAGTCCTCATGACACCGTGCAGCTAAAGCGTCTTGCGGGCCCTCGCGACAGCCGGTTTGGCCGCTTGACGGTAACGGGCGACTTTACCCAGACAAGTTCGGGTGTGCTGCGAAACGAGGTTGATTTTGCCAACATGCGTGCTTCGTCCATGACGGTGCAGGGCAATGCCAGACTGGGCGGTCATGTGGAGCTGACGGCCGCCAGTTTGCTGCCGCGGCGCGAGCTCACGCTGCTCGACGTTCAGGGCGCATCGACGGGCGCCATGCAGGTCAGGGACACGCCCATCTTCGATTTCGATCTGCGCCAGGTCGGCAGCAAGCAGCGCGTGAGCGTAAAGGGCGCGAATTTCAACGCCGCCGGCCAGGGCCTGGAACGCAATCAACGTGCCGTGGCCGGGCATTTGCAGGATATCTGGGACCAGGGCGGCACGGTCGCGCTGGCGCCGCTGTTCGGCGTATTGAACACGGTGGCAAGCAAGGGTGCCGGTGCTTACCGCGAGCGGCTGGCGGATCTGTCGCCTGGTGTGAGCCTGGCGCCCGCCGCGCAGATGGCGGCCGGCATGGCGCGCTTCAACGGTTCGATGATGTCATGCCCCGATATGGGCGACGCGGGTACGGAGGGGCGTGAACAGGATTGTTTCTGGGGCCAGATCTCCCGGCGCAACGCTGACCAGGATGCCGCCCAGGGGACGTCGGGTTTTTCGTTCGACAGTACTACGTACCAGTTCGGCGGGCAGCGCGAGGTCAGTCCGGGCTGGTTCGTGGGCGGCTCGGTGGCTTATCAGCACAACACCCTGGATGCCGATAACGGGCGGGCCGGCGGCAAGGGCGATGCGGGCTATGCGGGCGTGGTGCTCAAGCACCAGGCCGGGCCATGGGTATATTCGGCGGCGCTGGGCGGTGGCTATGGGTCATACGACCTGGATCGCAGCGTGGGTATCGAAGGCTATGATCGCCAGGCCAGCAGCAGCCCCGATGTCTATAGCGCCGGCATACGTCTGCGGGCGGCGCGTCACATAGGTCTCAGCGATCAGCTCTATCTGAAGCCCTATGTGGACCTGGATGCGCTTTATGCGCGCATGCCAGGCTATACAGAGTCGGGCGGTCCCTTGAGCCTGAGCGTGGACAGCAGCGATCAGTTCGTGATGGGCCTGTCGCCGATGCTGGAAATCGGTGGGCGGGTGGATTTGCCCAAGGGCGCAACCATGCGGCCCTATGCCTATGCCGGCGCATCCTTCCTGAGCGACGACGGGTGGAATACCGAAGCGCGCTTCAAGGGCGCGCCTGCGGGCAGTCACGGCTTCAGTACATCACTGCCCGGCGACAGCGTGATCGGGCGCTTTGGTCTGGGGGTGCAGATCAATACGCATTCGGGCCTGGATTTCCGGCTGCAGTATGACGGCGAGGTGTCCAGCAAGGCAAGCAGCCACGCCGGGCAGCTCAAGGTGATGTATCGCTTCTAGTCAGCCGGGTGCTGAGTTGGTCCGAATGCCGCCGGTCACGGCATCCGGCGCCATGTCCATGAGCGGTTTCCGGTAAAATGCGCCATCCCCTGCACGGGGGCTCGCGCATTTCCTCCGGGCATGCACATTTTTTGCATCGTTGTGTGTCGCCTTGCTTTTCCCTTCTTTGTCATGAATACCAAAGCGCTTGTACTTTTTTCCGGCGGGCAGGATTCCGCTACCTGTCTTGCCTGGGCTCTGCAGCGCTACGACCATGTTGAGACCGTAGGTTTCGATTATGGTCAGCGCCATGCCGTCGAGCTGGATTGCCGCCATCAGGTCTTGGCGGCGCTGCGCGCGCAGTTTCCCGACTGGGCAGCCAGGCTGGGCGAAGACCACATGCTGGATCTTTCCATTCTGGGTCAGATCAGCGATACGGCGCTCACGCAGGAAAAGGCCATCGAGTTTCGCGATAACGGCTTGCCGAACACCTTTGTGCCAGGACGGAATCTGCTTTTCCTGACATTGGCGGCCACGCTTGCCTATCGCCGCGGCCTGCAGGTGCTGGTTGGCGGCATGTGCGAAACCGACTACTCGGGTTATCCGGATTGCCGCGACAATACGCTCAAGGCGATGCAGGTCGCGCTCAGCCTTGGGCTGGACGGCCCCATGGTCGTGGAAACGCCGCTCATGTGGCTGGACAAGCAGGCCACCTGGGTACTGGCCCGCGATCTGGGCGGCGACGCGCTGGTGGATCTGGTGCTCGAGCACACTCATACCTGTTACTTGGGCGACCGTTCCCGGCGCCATCCCTGGGGATACGGCTGCGGAACGTGTCCCGCCTGCGAGCTCAGGCGCACAGGCTACGAACAGTTTATTTCCAGGAAATCTTCTTGATGCTTTACCTTGCTGTCGGTATCTACACTGCCGCGATCATTGCTTCCAATTTATCTGTGGCCATGTTTGGTCCGGCGATTACGCCGATCAATGCCTTTGTGCTGATCGGGCTCGATCTTGCGCTGCGCGATTGGCTTCATGTGCGTCTGAAAGGCTGGCAGATGCTGGCGCTGATCCTGTGCGCGGGGTTGTTGTCTTATCTGTTGAATCCGGACGCCAGGCAGATTGCACTGGCCAGTGCCTGCGCGTTTTCCCTGGCGGCAACGGCCGACTGGCTGGCATTTCTCAGAATACGCGGTTCGTGGCTGGTGCGGGCCAACGGTTCCAACGTCGCCGGCGCGGCGGTCGATTCCATCGTATTCCCGGTGCTGGCATTCGGCGCCTTTCTGCCGCAGATCATCCTGATGCAGTTCCTGGCCAAAATGGCCGGCGGCGCCGTGTGGTCGTTCATGCTCAACCGCTACATGCGCAGGCAGGGCGGGGCGCTGGCCCGTTAACGCCGGCCAGCGCGGGTGGGGCGGCTGCCTATTCGAGCAGGTCCTTCATGTCGTCGGCGTGTTCTTCTTCCACAGCCATGATGTCGATCAACATGTGCTTGGTGGTCGGATCTGTGTCGCCAATCCGCTCTATCATCTGGCGGTAGGACTCGATCGCCACCCGCTCTGCAATCAGGTTGGCCCGTATCATTGCCTTGATGTCGCTGCTGTCGTCATACTCGGCGTGGCTGCGAGCAGCAATCGTCGAGGGATTGAAATCCGGCTCCCCGTTCAACTGGACAATGCGTTCAGCGATGCGGCCGGCATGTTCTTCCTCTTGTCCGGCGTGTTCCAGAAACTCGGCCTTGATGGGCTCGTTGACCAGGCCTGTTGCGGTGTAATAATGGCGCTTGTAGCGCATCGCACAGACCAGTTCGGTCGCAAGCGCGTCATTGAGCATGCCGATGATTTCCTTGCGATTGCCTTTGTAGCCCGAAGGTACCGCACCGCTATCCATATCGCGCGCGGCTTTGCGGATGGCGGCTACGTCTATGGGACCATGTCCAGTTTGCTTGTCGCTGGTAGTTTTGCTCATGGTTATCCTTTTGGTATGTTGAAACACGAAGACAGGAACGCGTGTATGAACACGCGTTCCGTCATCCGATTACCTGTCAGCAAATAGCGTGCCTGGGCGGGAGTGGTCAGTGCGCACCTGCCGCGGCATCGCTTCCGCCGCCGCCGTTGGACTTGGGCCTGGCAACCCAGATCAGGGCGATCAGGAACAGGAAGAGCACACCCGAGGCATAGAAAATATCCAGCGCCGAGAGCGTGTAGGCCTGCTGATTGATCAGGCCGTCGATCAGGGACGCAGACTGTTGATGCGTCATGCCCTTGAGCTGCATGCCGCTCATGACCGCATCGAAGGCAGGCTCTCCGGGACGGGCAATCTCGGTCAGTTGGGCATGATGCAGTGTGGCCCGGTTGTCCCACATGGTTGTCGTGAGGGATGTCCCGAAGGCGCCGAACAGCAGGCGTACAAAATTGGACAGCCCTGCGGCGGCGGGTATGCGGTGGGGGTCCAGTCCGGACAGCGTGAGCGTGGTCAGCGGGATGAAGAACGTCGCCATGGCTGCGCCCTGTATAAAGGTGGGCAGCATGATGGTGTACAGATCGACATCGGTGTTGAAGTCGGCTCGCATGAAGCTGATCAGGGAGAACACCAGGAAAGCGAAGGTCGCGATCATCCGCGGATCATGCTTGGCCAGCAGTTTGCCGACAATCGGCGAGATGATAATGGCCAGGATGCCCACGGGCGCCGAGGCGATGCCCGCGTAAGTGGCGGTATAGCCCAGCGTATTCTGCATCCACAGCGGCAACAGCACCACCGTGCCGAAGAAGACCCCGTAGCCGACTGAAATCGTGATCACGCCCGCAGTAAAATTGCGGAACTTGAAGAGCGTGAGATCGACGACGGGATGCTCGGCGGTCAGCTCCCAGATAATAAAAAATACAAAAGCGACCACAGCGGTCACGGCCATGATGACGATCTGGCCGCTGGCGAACCAGTCCAGCTCCTTGCCTTTGTCCAGCATCAGTTGCAGCGCGCCGACCCAGACCACGAGCAGCCCCAGTCCTACGGTATCGATAGGCAGTTTGGCACGCGCGGAGTCCCGCTCCTTATAGATCTGCCAGGCCGCCCAGCCTGCGATCAGGCCCACCGGCACATTGATGTAAAAAATCCATGGCCAGCTGTAATTATCGGAGATCCAGCCGCCCAGCAGGGGCCCGGCGACGGGCCCCACCAGTATGGTCATGGACCACAAGGCCAACGCCATTCCCGCTTTTTCCTTGGGATAAGACCCCAGCATCAGCGATTGCGACAGCGGAATCATGGGGCCTGCAACCGCGCCTTGCAGCACACGGAATGCCACCAGGGATTCCAGCGACCACGAAAAGCCGCATAGCCACGAGGACAATACGAACAAAAATACCGACAGCACGAACAGGCGCACCTGCCCGAAGCGCTGCGTCAGCCAGCCGGTGAGCGGCACGGTAATGGCATTGGCCACGGCGAAGGAGGTGATCACCCAGGTGCCCTGGGTGGCGCTGACGCCGAGATCGCCCGCGATGGTAGGGATGGACACGTTGGCAATGGACGAGTCCAGCACATTCATGAACACCGCCGCGGACAGGGCGATGGTTCCGTAAGTGCGGGCCCGGCCTTCCAGCGGCTGGTGAACGATGTGAGCCGGCCGCGCAGGCGCCGCAGGCTTTTCAGTGTCCGACATGATCAGGAGCCTGTGTTCTGGGCGATGATCTTGGCGATCATGTCATCGGCCGCGCTGCTGTTCTCGGAAAAGACCTTGGTGCTCAGGCCTTGGGCGTCAACGATCTGCTGCGCTTTTTCGACATCTTTCGGGTCAGGATCGGAAAGATCGACATTAACCTGCATCGACAGGCCGACGCGCAGCGGATGGTCGGCAAGCTCCTTGGGGTCGAGCGCGATGCGCACGGGCACGCGCTGGACCACTTTGATCCAGTTGCCGCTGGCATTCTGAGCGGGAAGCAGCGAAAACGCGGCGCCGGTGCCGGCGGCCAGGCCCTGGACCCAGCCATGGTAGGTGACATTGCTGCCGTAGATGTCCGCGACCAAGGTAGCGCGCTGGCCCGGTTTCATGCGCTCAAGCTGGCTTTCCTTGAAGTTGGCTTCGACCCACAGCTGTTTCAGGGGAACGATAGTCATCAGGGGTGTGCCGGGGGCGACGTGCTGGCCTACCTGGACAGAGCGTTGCGCCACCATGCCGTCTACTGGTGCAAGAATATGCGTGCGGCTGGCTGCAAGCCAGGCCTGGCGCAGCTTGTCTGCTGCCTGCAGAACGTCCGGATGTTGCGAGACTGTCGTGTTGGCGGTCAGGGCGCGATTGGTTTCGAGCTTGGCGCGAGAGACTGCCAGCGCTGCTTCCGCCTGAGCCAGTCCGGACTGGGCCGATTTGACGGCCGTCTGGGCATGCAGGATTTCCTCGCCGCTGACTCCGCCGGAATGCGCCAGCGTCTGGCGCCGTTTCAGGTCGCTCCTGGCCTTGGCCAGATCCGCCTTGGCGCGTTCGATATCAGCCTGACGCACGCCGATATCGGCCTCCAGCGCCTTGTTCTGCACGAACACTGTCTGGGTTTGACGCAGCGATTGCGCCAGAGCGGCCTGCGCTTGCTGCAGAGCGATGTCCGCATCGCTGGGATCCAGCGTAACCAGTTGCTCGCCCTGTTTGACGCGGTCGATCTCATCGGCGCCGATGGCAATGACTGTTCCTGGAATCTGTGACGTAACCTGTACGAGGTTGCCGTGTACATAGGCATTGTCGGTGTCTTCGAAATGCGAAGCAAAGAGCAGCCACCATATGCCATAGCAAATGCCGATGGCAATAAAGATGAGCGTGGCGATGATCAACAGCGTTTTGCGCCTGGAGGCCGGTTTTTTGTCGATACTCATGTGTGTTTCTCTTGGTTCAATGTGTCGTCGGGGCGGCGCCGTAGCCGCCGCCCAGTGCTGTTGCGAGCTGTGCATCCAGCGCAAACGCGCGGGCGCGCAGATCTGTGTTCAGCAGCGCCTGCTTCTGGACTTCGTTCTGCGCCAACAGCACCTGTATGAAGTTGCCCAGGCCGGATTTGTAGCGGCCTACGGCAATTTCATAGGCCGATTTGATGGCCGCCAGGCTTGCCTCCTGGTCCACAGCCTGCTGCTTGAGTGCCTGGATGCTTGCGCTGGCGTCGGCCACTTCGCGCACGGCGGTCAGCAGCGTCTGGTTGTAGTCTGCAATGGCAAGATCGCGTTGTGCCTTGGTCGTTGCCAATTGGGAACGCAGTGCCCCGCCGTTGAAGATGGGCAGAGAGATGGCGGGCCCGATGCCGTAGGTTTTGCTGGCGCCTTTGAGCAGATTGTCCAGGCCCAGCGACATGAAGCCGGCGAATGCCGCCAGATTGACGTTGGGGTAGAACTCTGCCTTGGCGGCCGATACCTGGCTGGCAGCAGCCTCGGCGCGGTCGCGGGCTGCGACGATGTCCGGGCGCCGGGCGAGCAGTTCCAGCGGGATGTTGTCCGGCGTTGCGGACGGCATGCTGTTGAGCGCGACCTTGGTAATCTGCGCGCCGCGCTGAGGGCCTGCGCCCAGCAGCACCGACAGTTGATTGCGCAGCAGCTTGGCGTTGGTGGCGGCCTGGCTCAGTTGCACGCGCGCCGCGGAAACAGCCGAATCAGCCTGTTTGACTTCAATCTGCGTATCCAGCCCGGCCACGACGCGTTGGCGCGTAATGCTCAGCACGTTTTCCTGCTGCTTCACGATCTCGCCCAGCACGGTCTGCTGGGTAAGCGCGCGCTGCATGTTGTAGTAGCTCTGAACCACTGCACTGATGAGCGTGTTGCGGGCCATCTGCAGGTCTGCCTGAGCGGCGCGCTGGCTGGAGACCGCGGCGGCGTAGCGCGAACGATTGCGACCCCACAGATCCAGATCCAGGCCTACGTTCAGGCGCAGATCGGCATCTGTCATCATTGAGCCGCCATAAGGAGGCGGATAGATATAGTTGCCCGAGAAACGCTCGCGGGTGGCGTTGAAACTGGCGTCGACCTGGGGCAGTTGTACGGCGCGTGCGCCGCCCACGGCCGCATTGGCCATTTTCAGCCGCGCCTGCGCGGCATCCATCGAGGGACTGCCCAGCAGCGCCTGGTCTATCAGCGCATTCAACTGCGGGTCGTTGTAGCGATGCCACCATTGTTCAGTGGGCCAGGGCGTGTGGCCGTCCTGCAGCCCGAGCTGGGCAGCATCCAGTTGCGATACATCGGCCGCGCCGGGATCAATGGCAGCGCAGCCGGACAGCGCTGCGACAAGTAATAAAGGGAGAAAGACTTTCATGCGTTTCTGTGAAAGAGTAGAGGCATTGCCTTTGCTGACAGGAAACTGAATATATCTGCCTGGTAAGTATTTGCCTAGGCAAGTATTATATAGAATCAAGGGTGAGCATGACAAGCTGCCGGGTGCTTGGGTTATCAGGTGTGATGCTATGCGTCGGTGTCGTGGTTCAGGCCTGGCATGCGCCGTCATCGGGGGGGAAACCTCCGTTGATCAGCATGCGCTGGATCAGGCTGATGAGTGTTTTGATTTCCTCGGCGCTAAAGCCTGTGAGGTGGGTATTCAGGGCCGTGGCTACCACAGGTAGAATCCGCTCGGCCACGGCATTGCCTGCCTCGGTTAGTTCAACGCGGACAACGCGCCGGTCTTCGGGGCAGCGGTGTCGGGTCAGGAGCTTTTTGGCCTCCAGCCTGTCCAGCGTGCGCGTCATGGCACCCGTGTCGATGTAGGTGTTGCGCGACAGCTCGGCCGGTGTATTGATATTGCGGTAACGGATGAGCGCAAGCGGGCGCCACTGCATGGCCGTCACGCCAAGCGGCGTCATTTCCTGGTCTATCATCCGGTTGAGAGAAGACTGCAACTGCTTGATGAGATGGCCGAGATTGACCTCGGGCGCCAGAGATTCTGACGTGCCTTTATAAAACGACTGAGGGCGCTGACGGCGCGTGCCTTGTTGGGTAGAGGGGGAGGCTTCGGATTTCTTCATGAGTACAAATTGTAGCAGGAATTTTGTTGCCTAAGCAAATACTGTGTTGGCAAGCATATGGCGAACTGATGCAGATCGGCCACATCTGCGCACACGGAGTCCTGGGTCTGAGCAGCACGGCTCGACCCGTTTCAGGCTTCTGGAAGAGGCGGCGTCTGCGCGGGCGGGTCAGCTGACGCCGCTTGCCTTTTGAGTGACTTTTTCGAGTAGCTGCTCGATTTCGTCGCGATGTATGTCGTGGGTGACAAAACCTGAGGCGTTTTCGGGCATGGCCAGTCGTTCCGGGCTGGCCAGAGTGCGGCGGATGTCGTCCAGGCCGCCTGCCCAGTGCGCATGCATCGTCGACATGCCGAACTGGTAGTCCTTGTAATTGCGCTCGTAGGGCTGGTTGCGGTAGATCAGGTGGATCACGTTGTAGCGCTTGCTGCAGGCAAGGTCTTGCGCCATCCTGCAGTAAGGGTCTGACTCGCGGATCTCGGCGGGAATATGCTGCAGCAGATGCTCAAGGATATGACGCAGATATTGCGTCCAGCGCACTTCGTCGGTCACTCTGCGGGTGCGGCTGGAATAACGGATATCCTTGATCCGGTCGGATACCTCGCTCATGTTGGCGGGCAGTTTGCCTCGTGCGCTCCATAAATCCACCTGGAATACCAGCGTGTCGCGCAAAGGCCGCGAGTCCAGTACCTGGGTCAGTGGGGTGTTGGACACCAGGCCGCCGTCCCAATAGAATTCGCCGTCGATCTCAATGGCAGGAAATGCGGGCGGCAAGGCGCCGGAGGCCATGAAGTGTTCGGCTCGAAGCGTGGTGGAGGTATTGTCGAAATACTCCAGATTGCCCGTACGCACGTTGACAGCGCCTACCGACACGCGAAGCCCGCCCTCATTGATCCGGTCAAAGTCGCACAGCGATTCAAGCGTGGATTTGAGTGCGCTGGTGTCATAGTAGCTGCTGGTGCCTGCCTCGCCCTGCAGAATGCTCGAGGGAGGCGGAAAGCGTGGTTTGTAGAACCCCTGCTGGCCCGCCAATACGGCACTGCCGGCCTGCATGGCGCTCAGGGCCTGGCGCGACAGATCATTCATGCCGAAGATTGTGCGCTCCAAAAAGGGCATCAGATTGATGCCGCCATTGGGTTGGCAAATGGTTTCCCAGAACTGGCGCAGGCGCGCGACCTGGTGCTCGGGCGCATTGCCGGCAATGATGGCGGTATTCAGGGCGCCGATGGAAATGCCCGCCAGATAGCCGGGCTGCAGTCCGGCTTCGTGCAGACCTTCAAAAACCCCTGCCTGATAGGCTCCCAGCGCGCCGCCGCCCTGCAATACAAGCGCTACAGTTTCATAGGCGGGCAGGCCGGGAGGGATGGCCTGGGTGCTGTCGCGGCGGTTTTCGCTCGACGCCGCTTCGGTCTGGGC
This sequence comes from Pusillimonas sp., assembly GCA_048270225.1. GTDB lineage: Bacteria > Pseudomonadota > Gammaproteobacteria > Burkholderiales > Burkholderiaceae_B > Allopusillimonas. The sequence continues at coordinate 436,723 of JBLWTG010000001.1, forward strand.
CCTGGTGGGCGGTTTTCTGGTCGCGGCGGACGAGGATTTACAGTCCGGGGATTTTGTCTGCGCTGTTTTCCGGCCTTTCGTCGGCGTCTTGGCCGCCAGCCTCAGCGTGCTGGGCTGCTTGCGGGCGGCTGGGGCTGTTCGATTCCGGCTGCGCCGGGGCCCAGGGCTGTCTGATGCGAATAAATCAAGTTGTCGGCTCATGACGTTCTATCCCTGGGGTTCGCTGTAGCTATAGTATAGAGATACCCGGCGTTTCATCCGGGCCGATCAGCAGGCTTTGCATGAAGGCTTCGATCAGCGCGCCGCGATAGCGTGATTTGTGCAATACCAGCGAGAGCCGCCGCCGCAGATCCAGGAAGGGGGTCTCCAGTATGGTCAGACGGCCTGCCGCAACGGAATCGACGGCGGCTGCCTGTGGCAGGCAGGCAATGCCCAGGCCCGCGATAACAGCCTGTTTGATCGCTTCCACCTGCCCCAGTTCCAGCAGGATGGTGCCTGAAGGCAGCGCGGAAAGCGCCTGCTCCACCTGGCTGCGCATGGCCGAGCCGCGCTCTCTCAGTATCCATTGCGCGCCCTCGAAATGTTTCGGCCTGAGGTGGGGTTTCTGCGCCAGCGCGTGCGAGGGCGCAGAGCAGACCACAAGCGCGTCCTCGCGCCACGGGAAGGACTCGAGCTGAGGATGGTTGATAGGGCCTTCGATGCAGCCTACGTCGATGCGGTGTTCGACCAGCCCCAGTGCGATGGTGGCGGTGTTTTCCACACTGACCGTCAGCGAAACCTGAGGGTGCCGGGAGACAAAGGGCCCGAGCAGGTCGCCGACCAGGTAATTGCCTATCGTATTGCTTGCGCCGACCCGCAGTTCGCCGGTCAGCGCCTGCGCGTCGCCCTGGCTGTGGCGCAGCAGTTCGTGGATGCGCTCGATGACTTCCTGGGCCATGGGCAGGGCTTCCTTGCCCCTGGGACTCAGATGCAGCCGCCCGCGTTCGCGGTCAAACAATTGGCCATTGAGCTGGCGTTCCAGTTCGGCCAGGGCCATGCTGACGGCGGGCTGGGTAACGAACAGACGCTCGGCCGCAGCCCGGACGCTGCCCGTGCTGGCAATCGTGACGAATACTTCAAGTTGTCTGATGCTGATTCCTAACATCAATAAATTTTATACTTTAAATAAAGAATAGTGAATTTATTTATGATGCTGGAAAATCTAAAATTACTTCAGGTTATTAATAAATCAACGGGTAGATATCTATGGCCGCGACCGAGGCAGCACACACGACATTACACGCACAGCAGCGCGGCAGCAAGACGCGCAGCCGAGATGCCGCGCCCCGTTCCCCCTCGCTGCTGTATGGCCTGGCGCTTGCCGTGGTTGTTGGGATTGTCGCCATGGCGCTGGGGGACTGGATGCCGCTGATCGGCGGACCGGTGTTTGGCATCATCCTGGGCATGGTGCTCAGGAACACCATAGGGGTGGGTCCGGTATTCAAGCCGGGGCTGCAGTTTGCGTCCAAGCAGGTGCTGCAGTGGTCCATCATTGCCCTGGGATTTGGCTTGAGCATACAGCAGGTCGCCCATACCGGGCTGGAATCGCTGTGGGTGACACTGATCACCATGACGGCCGCCTTCGTCTCTGCCTGGTTGCTGGGCCGCTGGCTGGGCATTCCTTCCCGGCTCAAGACGCTGATCGGCGTGGGAACGGCAATCTGCGGCGGTTCCGCCATTGCCGCCGTCACGCCCATCATCAAGCCCGATGATCATGAAACCGCTTTCGCGATTTCAACCATCTTTATATTCAATATCGTAGCGGTGCTGCTTTTCCCGGCGCTGGGCCATTTGCTGCACATGTCGGACGCAGGTTTCGGCCTGTGGGCGGGCACCGCCATCAATGACACCTCATCAGTTGTAGCCGCCGGCTATAGTTACAGCCAGGCCGCAGGCGATGCCGCCACCATTGTCAAGCTGACCCGGGCCACGCTCATTATTCCAGTCTGCCTGGTTCTGGCCGTGATCGTCGCCTGGCGCGAGAAAAAGCAGGGCAGCCAGGGCTTCAGCCTGGCGCGTATTTTCCCCTGGTTCATCCTCTGGTTCCTGGTCGCTTCGGCCATGCGCTCGACGGGGCTGATACCCGAAAGCCTGAACGGCAGCCTGCACCTGCTGGCCCAGTTCCTGATTGTCGTCGCCCTGACCGCCATCGGCCTGTCGTCCGACTTGCGCCGGATGGCTACCGCCGGCATCCGCCCTGTTCTGTTGGGCCTGGGCGTGTGGCTATCGGTGGCCGGCAGCAGCCTGCTGGTGCAGCACCTGATGGGATCCTGGTAGCCGGCGCTGGATTACGAAAGCCAGGACAGCGGATTGTGGTTGATGGCGACGCCGACGATATAGGCAAAGATCGCCACGGCCACGATGGCGGCGATGGCGCGGGTTGTGGGCGTCTTGCCGCGTTTGATGGCTACGGTGCCCACGCCGATATACAGCAATACGCCGATGACTTTGGCGAGTATCCATGGCTGCTCGGGTCCCAGTACCACGGCCAGCGCAATGCCTGCAAGCAGCAGAATGGTGTCGATGATATGGGGCAGGATTTTCATCATGCGAGTCTGCAGCCTGCCTGAACAGGTCACCGACCAATACGCCCGGATCACAAAAAGAAGAATGCTCAGGCCGGCGGCCGTCATGTGTATATGCTTGATCAGTATGTAGTTCATGCTGGACGATAAATAGTGAACACAGATGGGGCGCCCATGCCGGGCGCGTCGGCGACAGCGTGCGCATGCTCGACAGTGCGCGCTGGCTGGCATCATAGCGCACAAGGCTTGTGCATCCGTTGTACATGATGCGCAGTCGCAGCGATAATAGGTCCCGCCAGCCCGGCATGGCCCGCAGCGCCCATCGCTGTGAAACCTGTCATTTAACTGGCGCGAGGGTGCAGTATCCTTTGTGGTGCTGCCTTTATGAACGCTTATAACATCGAGAGACGCTATGCCTTACGTTACTATTTCCGCCAGCCAGCATTTTTCCGCCGGGCAAAAAAAACAATTGCTGCAGGGCGCCAGCGATGCCGTTGTCCAGAGCATCGGCGCACCGCTGGCCTCAGTGCGCGTCATGCTGCATGATCTTCCCGAGACGCATTACCTGAATGCCGGGCAGTTCGGCACTGACGCCGTCATGTTTGTGGTCGATTTCATCGAGGGCCGTACCGAAGAGCAGAAAGCGGCATTGATCGCTGCGCTGAGCCGGGCCGGCAGCGAAGCCACGGGATTGTCCGAAGACGAAGTGCGTGTGCGCCTGGTTGATTTTCCCAAGACGAATATGGGCGTGGCGGGCGGCATCAGCGCGAAGGCAAAAGGGCGCTGACCGCGCGGCTTATTACCGTGGCGGCTGTATACAGGCGGCCGCTCAGGCACGACACGACAGGATGCAACATGGCAAAGCACAAGATTGAAGAAGGCGGTGAGGCGCTGGGCCTGGATCAGGCCCAGGCACTGCTTGGCTTCTGGACACAGGCAGGCCCCAAGGCCTGGTTCGCCAAGAACGAGGCTTTCGATGCCGAGTTTCGGGATCGCTTCATGACGCATCACTGGCTTGCCGCACGCGGCGGACTGGATGGCTGGGCGCAGGATGCGATCGGTGCGCTGGCGCTTGTGCTGTTGCTGGACCAGTTCCCGCGCAATGCCTTCCGGAACACCCCCCATATGTACGCCACCGACGGGTTGGCGCGCATGCATGCCCGCGCGGCCATTCACGCCGGGCATATCAACAGCATAGATGCCGCCCTTACGCTGTTTCTGTGTGTTCCCTTCATCCATTCCGAAGCGCTGGTCGATCAGCGCTATGGGGTGGAGCTTTATCGCCGGTACTGCCCCGACAATCTGCGCTTCGCGCTGGATCATTGCGCGATTATCGACCGTTTTGGACGCTTTCCGCATCGCAATGCGCAGATGGGGCGCAACAGTACGCCGGACGAAATCCGGTTTCTGGAAGAGGGCGGCTTCGCTGGCTGATTGACGGCCTGGCAAATGCCGGCCGCTCAGCCCAGGTGCGTGGACGGGGCGGTTTTTTCCCTGGCAGGCATGTCGGCCAGGCCGTGGATGATACCGCAGTGCTCGATGGCCTGAGGATTGGCGCACTGCTTGCGCAGCCCTGTCAGTTGGGTTTTCAGGCGCTTGAGTTCGGCAATCCGCAAGTCGACATGGCTGATGTGCTCGTCGAGCAGGCTGTTGACGGGGCCGCAGTCGTCCTGCGGATGATCGGCAAACGCGAGCAGGGCGCGTATTTCGTCGTGCGTCATGTCCAGATTGCGGCAGTTTCGGATAAAGCACAGCCTTTCGACGTGCCGGGCATCGTAGTGCCGGTAATTGCTTTCCGACCTGGGAGGCGCGGGCAGCAATCCCTCTTTCTCATAGAACCGTATGGTTTCCGTGCCGCATTTCGCGGCGCGTGCAAGTTCGCCAATTTTCATGAGCACCGTTCCTGGTTGCGTAGTGTTCCGCCTGGATCTGGCCGGTATGTTTATGCCGCTGTTCATCCTTATAGTTACTTTAAGGTATTTGTGCAAGCGCTGCAAGCTAACAGAATTCTGAACGTTTTCCTTGACAGCCCTTGGTGTCTGACCTTACATTGCCTGCATCAAGGGGAGTAGCTTTCCTCCGTTGCATCGTCATTACGGCATACCTGCGTAGTACTACGGGAGCCCGGTGCGCGGGCGGCACGTTTGTGCTGCAAGCAAGACCTTGCCATAGGGCAAGGTGCGCACTCCTGCAACAGCAGCGGCCTGTGTCCTACCGGACCTGGCCTTTTTTTTCGGACAAAGGATGCTTGCAGGGCAGGCCTCCCCGCGGCCAGACCGGATTTTCATTTAATTCGAATCTTGCTATGAGGATAGAACATGCTTGAGTTTTTGCAGACCATGAGCTGGGCTGCGGTCTTTCAGATCATATTGATTGATATCTTGCTGGGGGGCGATAACGCCGTGGTGATTGCACTGGCCTGTCGCAATCTTGAACCCAAAAAACGCATGCAGGGTATCTTGTGGGGAACCGCCGGCGCCATCGGCCTGCGTGTGGCGCTCATTGCCTTTGCGCTGACGCTGTTGAACGTTCCCTTCCTGAAGGTGGTCGGCGCGGTGCTGCTGCTGTGGATCGGCATCAAGCTGCTGATTCCCGAAGAGGATGCACACGACAAAATAAGCGGCGGCGCGTCAGTCTGGGCCGCGGTCAAAACCATCATCATCGCCGACTTCGTGATGAGCCTGGATAACGTGATTGCCATTGCAGGCGCCGCGCAGAATGCCGACCCGGCCCATCAATTGGGGCTGGTGATCTTCGGCCTGGTGGTCAGCGTACCTATTATTGTCTGGGGCAGCACGCTGGTCCTGAAACTCATCGACCGTTTCCCGATGGCGGTTACCTTCGGCGCAGGCCTGCTGGGCTGGATCGCCGGCGGTATGCTGGTCACGGACGTTTTCATTGTTCAGAAAATGGGCGAACCTTCGACCATGTTCAAGCTGGGCGCCGAAATCGTGGGTGTGATTGTGGTCGTTGGCCTGGGCTCCCTGATTGCTCGCCGCAAGCGCGGCAAGCAAGGCGAAGCGACAGCATAATCCCCTAAGGGCAGTAACACCCGCCGGATATCTTGCCGCCGGGCGCAGCGCACCACTTCCGCCAGGATGTGGTGCGTTTTTGTTGTGCGGGGCGGCATCGCTTGACCTTGTAGTTGCTACAAGGTGTCTACTGTGACCATGAATACAGTATTGCGAGATGAATCCATGCAGGAAACCCAGCTCACACGTCAGTCCGGGCAGTCTACCGGCGCCGTCCGCCTGGACGATTGCTGCCATGCCCATGCCCATGATCATGGCCACGATAGTCATTGCGGGCATCGGGCTGCCGAAGCATCGCCTGCCGGTGACGCGTTTGGCTTTTCCTGCTGCGGCACGGACGGGCATGGTTCGCATGGCGCTGCGGCGCACACGCATGGAGGCGGTGCGTCGTCCTGGTGGTCGCTGGCGCTGGCGGGGGTGGTTGCGATCGGCGCCGAGGTCTCGGGCTGGATGGGTGGCCCGGACTGGTTGTCCCTGCTTCTGGCCGCCGTGGCCATCGGAGTGAGCGGCCTGGGTGTGTACCGCCAGGGGCTGGCCTCCATCCTGCGGGGCGATCTGAACATCAATGCGCTCATGAGTATTGCGGTGACCGGCGCCGTGCTGCTGGGCCATTGGCCCGAGGCGGCCATGGTCATGGTGCTGTTCGCCATCGCCGAAGCTCTTGAGGAAAAGTCTCTGGACAGGGCGCGCAACGCCATCGGACGGTTGATGGACGTGGCGCCGCAGACCGTATACATGGAAGACGGGCAGGGCGCCTGGATTGAGACACCGGCTGCCGGCGTTCCCACAGGTGCTCTGCTGCGTGTGAGGCCTGGCGAGCGCATCGGACTGGACGGCGTTGTCACATCCGGATGCTCGGCCGTCGATCAGGCGCCGATTACCGGGGAAAGCGTGCCCGTCGACAAGCAGAAGGGCGATCGCGTATTTGCAGGCACCATTAATGGTATGGCAGAGCTTGAATACACGGTGACGGCTGCGTTCCGGGATACGACACTGGCGCGCATCATCAGTGCGGTGCAGGATGCCCAGGCCAGCAAGGCGCCCACGCAGCGCTTTGTCGACCGCTTTGCCCGTGTCTATACGCCGATTGTCTGCGTGCTCGCGCTGGCGGTTGCAGTGCTGCCGCCGCTCCTGATGTCCGGCGCATCCTGGTCAGAGTGGGCCTACAAGGCGCTGGTGCTGCTGGTGATTGCCTGCCCATGCGCTCTCGTGATTTCAACGCCGGTTGCCGTGGTCAGCAGCCTGGCGAGCGCTGCGCGCCACGGTATCCTGATCAAAGGGGGCGTCTATCTTGAGCAAGGCCGCAAACTGCGCTGGCTGATGCTGGACAAGACAGGCACGCTGACGACGGGACGGCCGGGGCTCACCGATTTTGTTTCTCTGGATTCCTCGGCAGACGCGGCGCATAGCCGCGTTCTGGCGGCCAGTCTGGGCGCCAGGTCCGACCATCCGGTTTCCCTGGCGATCGCCGCGCCACAGACGGACAGTGATTCGGGGAAGACCATCCTGCAGGAAGTGGATGCGTTCGAGGCCGTGCAGGGCGCCGGCGTACAGGGCACGATCCAGGGCGTGCGTTATTTTCTGGGCAGTCCGCGCTGGCTGGATGCCACGCTCGACGAGGCGGGTCGGCAGACGGTAAGCGAATTGCAGGAGCAAGGCCGCAGCGTTACGGTGCTGGCGACGGCCGAGAAGGCGCTGGCGGTATTCGGCGTGGCGGATTCTGTCAGGGCTTCGAGCCGCGAAGCCATAGAAATGCTGCATGGCATGGGGCTGCGCACGGCCATGGCGTCCGGCGACAATGCATCGGTGGCCAGGCGGATAGCCGACGAGGTGGGGATAGACCAGGCGCATGCCGACCTGCTGCCCGAAGACAAGCTGGCTGCGCTGGAAAGCTATGCGCAGCAGGGCGTGGTCGGGATGGTGGGCGATGGCATCAACGATGCGCCAGCTCTGGCGCGTGCCGATATCGGTTTCGCCATGGGCGCCATGGGTACCGATACCGCTATCGAGACCGCTGATGTGGCGCTCATGGACGACGATCTGCGCAAGATCCCGAAATTCATCCAATTGTCGCGTGCCACGCATGCCGTGCTGGTCCAGAACATCAGCGCGGCGCTGGGCATCAAGCTGGCTTTTCTGGCCCTGACGCTGGCCGGGTTTGGCACCATGTGGATGGCGGTATTTGCCGATGTGGGGGCCAGTCTTCTGGTGGTGGCGAACAGCCTGAGATTGCTGCGCAAATAAACACAAAAAAGGCAATGCGGAAACATTGCCTTATGTGCGGGCCGCGCACGGACGCGGCCCGGAACGATCGGCTTAGCGGCGCGAGCTTCCTATCAGGCAGGCTGCAATGATCGCCGCCACACCCACCACCAGGCCTGTTGTCTGCCAGGGATGTTCGCGGACATATTCTTCGGTTTCGTCATAGTGACGGTGCATGGCACGGCTGGCGCTGTCGCGCCAGTCCTCCATGTCGTCACGCGCCGCATCAAGCTGCTGCCTGAGCCTGAGCCTGGCCCGTTCGACTTCGGCGCCGGTATAGGATGCCGTGGAGTGGAGCAGGTCTTCCGAGCTGGCGATGAGCTTTCGGACGTCCCGGTTCATGCGCCGGCGCTGCCTGCGCGGCGGGTGTCGGTCACTGAATAATGTAAGCATTCGGGCTCCTTGTTATGGCTGAGATTTCCATGCACAGGGACTCAGCAAGTGCTGTGCCCGCCAGCATAGGAAGGCGCTCCGAATGATATTATTTGATTATAATACGATGCATATAATATTGAACTATTGGTCAATATATGATCGCCTTTCTCGAAGCAAAGCGCGCAGGTTTGCTGGCGCGTGCCTGGTGGCCTGCCAACCTGCTGGCCGGCGTCATCGTGGGAGTGGTGGCGCTGCCGCTTGCCATGGCCTTCGCCATTGCCTCAGGCGTCAAGCCTGAGCAGGGCATTTATACTGCCATCATTGCAGGCCTGGCCGTTTCGCTGTTTGGGGGCAGCAGGGTGCAGATAGCGGGTCCCACCGGCGCTTTTATCGTGATTCTTTCCGCCGTTGTGGCCGAGCATGGCGTCGACGGCTTGCAGATTGCTTCCCTGATGGCCGGCGTGATACTGGTTGTGCTGGGCGCGGCACGCCTGGGCGGGGTGATCAGGTTTATCCCGCTGCCCGTCATTACCGGGTTCACCGCTGGTATCGGTATTATTATCTGGGTTGGCCAGTGGCAGGCCTTCTTCGGGCTTCCGGAAGTCACCGGCAGACATTTTCATCAAAAGCTCTGGAGCCTGCTGCAGGTATTGCCGCAGTTGGACTGGCCGACGACAGCCATAGGCACCCTGTCCTTGCTGCTGGTTATCTTTACTGCACGCATACCGCGCATGGCCAGGGTACCCGGACCACTGGTCGCGCTGGTGCTCATGACACTGCTTCAGGCGGCCGCCGGCTTTCAGGGCGTGGCAACCATCGGCACCATGTTCGGCGAAATACCACGTGGTCTGCCCTCCCTGCAGATTCCCGACATCACGCTTACCCGGCTGATCGAGCTGATCGGTCCGGCGTTTGCCATTGCCATGCTTGGCGCCATCGAATCGTTGCTTTCCGCGATCGTGGCCGATGGCATGGCGGGTACGCGCCACAACTCAAATCAGGAACTCATCGGGCAGGGGATTGCCAATGTGCTGGCGCCTTTGTTCGGCGGTATTGCCGCTACCGGCGCCATCGCACGTACCGCCACCAATATTCGCAATGGTGGTAACAGTCCTTTGGCCGGCATTGTGCATGCGCTTACGCTGGTACTGGTGCTGCTGGCCCTGGCGCCGTTGGCATCCTATATTCCGCTGGCCACATTGGCGGCCATTCTTTTCGTCGTCGCGTGGAATATGAGTCAGATCCGGCATGTGGTCCGCATGGTGCGGCGGGCTCCGCGCGCGGATGTCGTGATTCTGCTGGTCACGCTCACACTTACCGTGTTTACGGATCTGGTCGTGGCGGTCAATATCGGCGTGGTTCTGGCCATGCTGCATTTCCTTCGCCGCATGGCCGACAGCGTGGCCGTGCACCAGCAGGATTGCAGCATGCTGGGGCGCGAACTTGGACTGGACGACGCGAAGCGCTGGCCGGAGGATGTGCTGGTGTATACCGTCGAGGGGCCATTCTTCTTTGCCGCTGCCGACGCGTTCCAGCGGGCGCTGGCAGGCACCCATACCGATCCTGGCACGGTCATCATTCGCCTGGGGCGTGTGCCTTTTATCGACGCAACCGGCTTGCAGGCGCTCGATGCCGTGGTGTCCGATCTGCAGCGCCGGGGCGTGCGCGTCATGTTGCTCGAAGCCAATGATCGCGTATACGGCAAGCTGCGCAAAATGGGCTTGCTGGACACGCTGGGTCCGGATCAGGTCAAGGCTACGCTGGCCGATGCGCTGGCCTGCCTCCGGGCATGAACCCGAAGGCGCGGCTTGATCGATACCCGGCGGGCCGCCGCAATATGCCGCGATCAGGTATTTGCACCGCCGTCGATGACCAGACTGGTCCCCGTAATATGTTTCGCGGCGTCAGACGCCAGGTAGACCGCCATGGCGGCAATTTCATCAGGGGTGTTGTAGGCGGGAATGGCCCTGGCCTGGCGCTGTGCTGCGGCATGGGGACCGTCGGCGGGATTCATCTCGGTATCGGTGGACCCGGGCTGGATGATATTCACCGTAATACCCCTATGTCCCAGATCGCGCGCCGCGCCTTTGGTCAGCCCCCAGACGGCGGCCTTGCTCATGGCATAGAGTGAGAGACCGGCCTGCGGCACTCTTTCGGCCAGATTGCTGCCGATGTTGATGATGCGGCCTCCGTCTTTCATGATTTTCGCGGCGCGGCGCATCGCGACGAATACTGCCCGCGCGTTGATATTCATCTGCTTTTCATAGTCCGGCAGTGTGCACTCGCCCAAAGGCTTGACGTCGAAAACACCAGCGCTGTTCACCAGTATGTCGAGCTGGCCGAAATGCGCTGTCGTTTGCGAAATGGCCGCGTCGATGGCGCTGGGGTCCGCGCTGTCGGCCTGGATGGCCAGTATCCTGGCCCCCGCCTGTTCAAGTTCGTCGACGAGCTGGCGCGCGAGTTCACCGGAACGGGCGTAGGTAAAGACAACATTGGCGCCAGCCTGGGTCAGATGGCGCACAATGGCGGCGCCTATGCCGCGGCTTCCTCCGGTAACGACAGCGGTTTTTCCCGACAAACTATGCATGTGGTTTCCATTTAATGTAGTGATCGATATAAAATAGTAAAATTGAAGGGATTCAGTCGTCAAGATAAATTTGTAGTTATCACTAAATAAATTGGAGCACCATGGCGGAAAGAGGGCGTCCCCGCAATTTTGACCGCAGCGCTGCCTTGCGAATGGCAATGAAAATGTTCTGGGAGCATGGCTACGAAGGCACCTCCATCGCTGACCTGACCAGCGCGATGGGCATTACGCCGCCCAGCCTGTACAACGCGTTTGGCAATAAAGAGCAGCTTTTTCGCGAAGCGGTACAGTTCTATGTTTCCCATGACGGCGGCGCGGCGACCAGCGCCTTGCGCAACGGCCAGACCGCTTACGAGGCGGTCCAGGCCATGCTGATGGCCGCATGCATGAGATCCGAGGATCCCGATGCGAAGCGCGGCTGCCTGATCGCGCTGGGCGCGACAAATTGCGCCCGGGAGAATCAGGGCATCGACGACTTCCTGCAGGGATACCGGCAAAGCACTCGTCAGGCAATTTACCAGCGGCTGTGCAAAGGGCAAGCCGACAAGGAGCTGGCCGACGACGTCGATACGCACGCCCTGGCAGACTTCTACGCCACCGTGCTCAATGGCCTGGCCATACAGACCCGCGACGGCGCTTCCTGTGCGAGCGTACAGGCGGTCGTGCGGCAGGCGATGGCGGCCTGGCCGGCCAGTTAGCGGCGGATGCCGGGCCGGCTCGGCGCCAGCGCGGGCAGTTGGCCGGATCGCTCCGGGCTATTCAGGCTTGCGCTTGATTTGCGGGTTGCTCACAGGCTCGCTGCGGGTGTAGCTGACGCCGTGTTCTGTCAGATAATCACGTATCAACTGTCTTACGACCTGGGATGGCGTGATGTCCTGGCTGGCGCAAAGTTGCTCAAAGGCCTTTTTCTTGTTGGGATCTATGAGCACGGTCAAGCGCGCTGTCTTGCTTTCCATGATTCAATGGCGGCCCGGATGATGATGCCAGGCCTCTCGTTATGTTAATTTGATTTTAATTCAATATGCATGGGGGATGCAGGTCAGCGCGGCCGCTGCGGATTGGCGTCCGCCATATCTGCCTGCTTGACGCAGTGCGCCAGCGATGCCCTGAATTTCTCCAGAAAGTCCGCGGCCGAACAGCCCGGCGCAGTGTACAGATCGAACAAGGACGCTGCACGGTCCGGCTCATAGCATTTGTCGCTGCCCAGCATACGCTCGAAATGGTTGGCTTCGGCGGTGACCGTCTGGATATCCGCGTGGGCCAGTATCAATGCATGCACCATGACGACCTGGGTATGGAGATGCTCCTGGCCCGGCACCGGCAGGCGCCGCCATAACTGGGCCGTACCGGCAATCTTGCGCAAGGTGTCGCCCTGGCCCACGGCCAGGTTGTAGCGTCCGTCGCAAAACGACCCCTGGACCGGCGCGGCGTGGCTGGCGATGCCAAAGGGGAGCAGCGCCCGGCTGATCAGGCGGCAGATCAGCAGATAGGCCTGATCGGAACCATCCAGCGGCTTGCCGTCGGCCTGGTAGGCAAGGCTCAGGTTGATAATGCCAGCCCCTTGCGGGACGATGCCGCCGCCCGACAGCCTGACAGCCACCGGCCACCCGCGTGCGGCCGACTGCGCGCAGGCCTGCGGGAAATACTCAAAGCGCCGATAGGTGCGAGGCACGACCAGTCCCTGAGCGGCTTCCCAGATGCAGGCCACCGGGCCTTCGCGGCCTGCCAGGTCGATCAGGAATTCATCGGAGTGCGCATGCTCCGACGCGGCGGTTTGCCGCTCTACCAGCCTGAACATGAGGGCGTTGTCGTGTATCAGACTTGTCGCGGCGAGAATTCTTCTTCGGTCATGAAGAAATAGCGTATCGCATCAATGAAGCCGAGTACGACGGCCAGCGGCGCAAACAGATAGAGTATCAGCAGATAGATGATGCCCCAGCCTGTCTGGCCCAGATAAAAGCGATGGGCGCCCAGCCAGCCAAGAAAGATCGCCAGCACAATGGCGATCTTGCGCTGACTGTTGGGTTGACGTATTTCGTCGCCCTTGTTTTTGATGATCCAGTAGCTGATGGGAATGGTCAGCAGCAGGGCGATAAGCACTTTGATGCCGTGCGCCGATACATACTGAATGGCCGCATAGTACAGATCCGAAAAGTTGTCGATGACCACGCCGGCCAGGCGGGATATCCAGCGGAAGGCTTCAGTGGCGACCGATTCGCCAAAGGTCAACGCGACCAGAATGATGATGAAGACGGCAATGGCCAGGATGATTTTTTGCAGCATGATGAGGGCAAAGCCTCCGGTACGCGTAAAAGGAATAGTTTAATGAGTATTCGGTGCAAGCGCTCGCAGGCACAGTGACTTGCCGGTGCAGCCAGGTGATGCGCTCCCGGGGCGCAGGCGCCCCGGTTCAGCTAGCGGCGGCTCAGCCGCCAGAGCGAAGTGGTTTCCGCGCGGCGCGCCGCGTACAGCGGATCCGACGCATCCAGCGATTTGGGATGGCGTGGTCGCGTATCCAGCTTGTCCAGGACGCACAGTCCCGCGTTGCTGATGGCCTCGCTCATAAAGCCGGCTGCGCGCAGGCCCAGGTGCTCGGCCAGATCGGACATGATCAGCCAGCCTTCGCCTGCATCATCGAGATGACGAGGCAGGCCTTGCAGAAAACCGCGCAGCATACGGCTGTCAGGATCGTAAATGGCCTGCTCGATGGCGGTCGTCGGCCTGGCCGGCAGCCAGGGCGGATTGCATACGATCAAGGGGCTGTTTCCCTCCGGAAACAGGTCTGTCTGGCACAGCGTGATGCGTGATGCGAGCCCGAGGCTGTCGATATTGCGGCGGGCGCAGGCAAGCGCGCGCTCATCCAGGTCGGTCGCGATGACTTGCTGCACGCCGCGTTGGGCCAGCAAGGCGGCCAGCACGCCGCTGCCGGTGCCGATATCGAAGGCCAGGCGGGTGGAGGGCAGCGGCGCCTGCATGAGCAGGTCCAGGTATTCGCCCCGATTTGGTGAAAACACGCCATAGCCCACATGTATCCGGCCTTGGCCGCCGGGCAGGGCGATGCCTTTCTTCAGCCACTCATACGCGCCGATATAGCCTTGCAGGGCTCGCAACGGCAGCAGCACGGGGCCTGAGATAGGACCTATCGCCGCCTCGCAGGCCGGGCCGATATCTGGCGCGCGCCGCAGGCCCAGGCCGGGCGTCGCGGGAAGCTTCGACGATGCGCTGGTCGGAATACTGAGCTCCACCAGCAGGCGGTTCAGAATGTGCGCTCGCTGGGATTGCCGCAGGCGGTGACGATTGAATGCATCGGCGGGCGATGGGGGCGCGTCGGTCTGTCCGGCGGTTTTGCGTTTGGCGTGTTGGGCGGTGCGGGCATCGATGCGCCGGGCCAGCGCCTGCAGCAGTTGCCGGCCATTATGAAAATCCCCGCGCCACAGCACGGCGGTGCCCTGGCTGGCCAATCGATAAGCGGTGTCCGCGTTCAGGGAGTCGTCGCCGATGACGATGCGTTGCGGCGCGGGGCCATGCTGGTCGGCCAGCCAGGCTGCCGTCCGTGGGTGTTCCGCTTCTGTCCAGTGAACCTCGTTGCGGTCGGTACTCATTGGGCGCAGGCCTGGCGCACGGCGTGCTCCCAGCTTTCCATCAGGGCCTTGGCCTGTCCCGCGGGCAGTTGCGGGTCGAAGCGCCGCTCCACCTTCCAGTGCGAGGACAGTTCGTCCTTGTCTCGATAGATACCGCTGGTCAGGCCGGCCAGGTAGGCTGCGCCGAGCGCGGTGGTTTCCACGATAGTGGGGCGCAGCACGGGGATGCCCAGCAGGTCGGCCTGAAACTGCATCAGCAGGTCGTTGACGCAGGCGCCGCCGTCTACGCGCAGTTCGGTGAGCGGGGTGCCGCCTGCGGCCACCGCATCGCGGCTCATTGCCTGCAACAGCGCGGCGCTTTGATAGGCAATGCTTTCCAGAGACGCCCGGGCGATATGCGCCATGGTGGAACCGCGTGTCAGGCCGGTGATGGTGCCCCTTACGTCGGGCTTCCAGTAAGGTGCACCCAGGCCCGTGAAGGCAGGCACCACCATGACGCCTCCGGCATCCGGCACGGATTCGGCCAGGGCTTCAATCTCGCTGCTCTTGTGAACCGCGCCCAATCCATCCCGCAGCCATTGCACAACAGCACCTGCCACGAAGACGCTGCCTTCCATGGCATATTCTGTTTGCGCGCTGACCTGTGCCGCGCTGGTGGTGACCAGCCCGTTGCGGGAAACCTGGAATGTGCTGCCGGTGTGCATCAGCATGAAGCAACCCGTGCCGTAGGTATTCTTGGCCATGCCCTCGCTGAAGCAGGCCTGTCCGAACAGCGCGCTTTGCTGATCGCCGGCCACGCCGCAGATGGGAATGGCATGGCCCAGCAGCCCGGCATCGATGGCGCCGAACTCCGCTCCCGAGGGCAGTACTTGCGGCATCAATGACGGATCTATGTCCAGCATCTGCAGCAGCGCTGGATCCCACTGGTTCTCGTGAACATTGAAGAGCATGGTG
The DNA here is from genome assembly GCA_048270225.1 of Pusillimonas sp. Classification (GTDB taxonomy): domain Bacteria; phylum Pseudomonadota; class Gammaproteobacteria; order Burkholderiales; family Burkholderiaceae_B; genus Allopusillimonas. The sequence goes on from JBLWTG010000001.1 coordinate 452,078, forward strand.
CGGGAGGCGTTGCTGACATCGGTGACATGCCTGCCGCCTTTGGTCAGTTGCCAGATGAGCCAGCTGTCTATGGTTCCGAATGCCAGCTCACCCCTGCGCGCCTGCTCGCGCGCCTGCGGCACATGGTCCAGTATCCACTTGAGCTTGGTGCCGGAAAAATACGCGTCTACACGCAAACCGGTTTTTTCCTGGATGATGGTGTCAAAACCCTGCTCGCGCAGCGTCGCGCAGGTGTCCTCCGCGCGCCGGTCCTGCCAGACGATGGCGTTATGGATGGGCTGCCCGGTCTTGCGGTTCCACACGACCGTGGTTTCGCGCTGGTTGGTGATGCCGGCGGTATGGATATCCGAAGGCTTGAGCCCGGCCTTGTCGATGGCCTGGCGGGCAGTATCGAGCTGAGTCTGCCAGATTTCGGCCGGACTGTGCTCGACCCAGCCCGGCTGCGGATAAATCTGCGGAAATTCTTTTTGGGCCACGGCAACAATGCCGCCTTCTTTGTCGAAGACAATGCTGCGGGTGCTGGACGTACCCTGGTCGAGAGCAAGAATATAGGTCATGGCAGAATGGAAACTGGAGAATTGACAGGCAGTTTACGGGCAGCGCCACGGCGTCACAAGTTCTCTGCGACTTCCCAGCGGACCTGCGCCTGTGCCAGCAGGTCCGTAAAAGGCGGGGGCGGCATCTTGTCGGTGAACAGCCGGTCTATCTGCGCCAGGTTCGCCACCCGCACCATGGCGGGGCGATTGAACTTGCTGGCGTCCGTGGCGAGCCAGACCTCGCGCGCATGCGACATGATCGCCTGCGTCACCTTGACCTCACGGTAGTCATAATCGCGCAAAGAGCCATCTTCTTCTATGCCCGAGATCCCGATCAGCGCGATGTCGACCTTGAACTGTCGGATGAAGTCCACTGTGGCCTCGCCGATGATGCCATTGTCGCGCGGGCGCACCACGCCGCCGGCCACGATGACTTCGCAGCGGTCATTGCGGCTGAGTATGGCGGCCACATTGATGTTGTTGGTAATGACGCGCAGCCCGGTATGCCGCATGAGGGCCTTGGCGATGGCCTCGGTTGTCGTGCCGATATTGATCAGCAGCGAGCAGTCATTGGGGACTGCTCGGGCCACCGCCTGCGCGATGCGCAGCTTGCCCTCCGCGTTCAGATTCTCGCGCTGGTGGTAGGCAATATTCTCCGTCGTGGAGTTGGGCAGCGAGGCGCCGCCATGGAAGCGGGCCAGCAGCCCTGCTTCGGCCAGGCGTTGAACATCGCGCCTGACAGTCTGCACGGTGACGTCCAGGTGCAGGGCCAGTTCGTCCAGCGAACTGGATCCATGCACATGCATGTGCTGCAAAAGCCTGATCTGGCGAGGATTTGGATTCATAAGCGTCGGGGTTTCATCGAGTTCCGAAACTGTACATCGAAAGAAAACGAACCGATCCTAGGGTTTTCGAGTAGGGAATTTCAGTCAGAAACGAAAGATAATTGCCGAAATAGAACGAATTAGAAAAAAACCGAGGGGAGAACCATGCGGTTGGCGCTGGACGATATCATCCGGAAAGAGGGGCGCGATACCTGGCTGTATGCCACCAGCCTTGAGCTCGCTCCAGGCGCGGTGACGGTGCTGCTGGGTGCAACCCAGGCGGGCAAGACCAGTCTCATGCGCATCATGGCAGGGCTGGACCGGCCGACCTCGGGGCGGGTGCTGGTCGATGGCATTGATGTCACCGGCACGCCAGTGCGTGAACGCAATATCGCCATGGTGTATCAGCAGTTCATCAATTACCCTTCCATGACGGTGGCGCAGAATATCGCCTCGCCGCTGCGCCTGCGCGGTGAGCGCAATACGCAGGAGCAGGTGCGCCAACTCGCCGAGCGCCTGCATATCGACATGTTTCTCGACAGGCTGCCCGAAGAGCTGTCCGGAGGACAGCAGCAGCGAGTGGCGCTGGCCCGGGCATTGGCCAAGCATGCGCCGCTCATGCTGCTTGATGAGCCGCTGGTCAATCTGGACTACAAGCTGCGCGAAGAATTGCGCGATGAACTCGGGCAGGTGTTTGCCAGTGGTGATTCGACGATTGTGTACGCCACCACCGAACCGGCCGAAGCCTTGCTGCTGGGCGGATATACGGCCGTCGTCGACAAGGGGCGCGTGCTGCAATATGGCCCCGCGCTTGATGTGTTCCAGCGCCCATGCTCCTTGCAGGTCGCCAGGGCGTACAGCGACCCGCCCATGAACTTCTGCTCCGCTGTGCTCGTGTCCGGGGGCGTGCAGTTGCCGCACTCTGCGCTGCTGCCGCTCAGGATGGACGATGCCCGAGCGGGGCCGGGTGAGGTCACGGTCGGTCTGCGGGCGGTGTCGTTGCATTTGCAGCGCCGCGATGGCGACATTGCACTGGATGGCCGGGTACTGCTGGCCGAGATATCCGGCTCGGATACTTTTCTGCATCTCAGGACGGAGATCGGCGATCTGATTGCTCAACTGCCAGGCGTGCACAACCTTGAGATCGGCGCCCAACTGCCCCTGTATTTTTCACCGGAGGCGTGTTTTGTTTTTGATGATGCAGGCAATCTTGTGCACGCACCGCAAGTGAGGAAGTGAAGATGGCACGCATCGATCTGAATCTTGCCCACGCCTACAGGCCCAATCCGCAAAGCGATGACGACTATGCCCTGCTGCCGCTCAACATGTCTTTCGACGATGGCGGCGCCTATGCCCTGCTGGGCCCTTCGGGCTGCGGCAAAACCACCATGCTCAATATCATCTCGGGCCTGATCGAGCCATCGCAAGGCACCGTCAGTTTCGATGGTGTCGACAAGACGGCCCAGACGCCGCAGGAACGCAATATTGCCCAGGTTTTTCAGTTTCCGGTGATCTACGACACCATGACCGTGGGCGAGAATCTAGCCTTTCCGCTGCGAAATAGAAAAGTCCCCAAAGCGCAGATCGAGGCGCGGGTAGGGCAGATCGCCGAAATGCTGGAGCTGAGCCACCAACTGGATCATCGGGCTGCTCACCTGTCGGCGGACGCCAAGCAGAAGATATCGCTGGGGCGCGGCCTGGTGCGGCCGGATGTTTCGGCCATCCTGTTCGATGAACCGCTCACCGTGATCGATCCTCAGCTCAAGTGGCAGTTGCGCCGCAAGCTCAAGCAGATACACCGCGAGCTCAAGCTGACACTGATTTATGTGACCCACGATCAGATCGAAGCGCTCACCTTTGCCGAGAAAATCATGGTGATGTCGCGCGGCCGGGTGGTGCAGACGGGAACCCCGGCTGAACTGTTCGAGCGGCCGGCACATACATTCGTTGGGCACTTTATCGGTTCGCCCGGCATGAATCTGCTGCCGGTGCTCAGCCGCGACAGCGTGTTGACCGTCGCGGGCCTGGAGGTGATGGCGCCGCCCCAGATAGTCTTGCCCGCGGGAGACCTGAAACTGGGTTTGCGGCCGGAATATACGCGGGTTGCCCCGGTAGGGCAGCCCGGTGTGCTGCCTGCGCAGGTGGAAAAGGTACAGAACATCGGCGCATGCTGGCTATTGACCGCGCGTCTGGGCGGGCATCTTGTCCGGGCCCGGCTGGACCTGGAACAGCAGCCGCCAGCCGTAGGCAGCCAGACCGGCCTCGCGCTGTTCAGCCCGCATACCTGCTTTTATCGCGATGAGGAGCTGGTGTCATGACAAACCCAGGCATTGCAATCCGCCGCGGCGGCCAGAAGGGGGCGGCACAATGAGTTCATCCATAAAGCCCGTCAATCACAAGGCATGGTGGCTTATCCTGCCCGTATGCCTGTGCGTGGCGTTTTCGGCGGTCATTCCCTTGATGACGGTGGTCAACTATTCCGTGCAGGACGTGATTTCTCCCACCCGTTCGGTGTTTGTCGGCACCGAGTGGTTCGCTGCCGTGATGCGCGATGAAGAATTGCATTCCGCCTTGCTCAGACAACTGGGATTCTCGCTGTCCGTCCTCGCAATCGAGATTCCGCTGGGCATTCTGTTGGCCCTGTCCATGCCGGCCTCGGGCTGGCGGGCTTCGGCCGTGCTGGTGCTGGTCGCGCTGTCGCTGTTGATTCCCTGGAATGTGGTCGGCACAATCTGGCAGATATTCGGCCGTACCGATATCGGGCTCATGGGGCGCACCCTGCATGCCATGGGCATCGATTACAGCTATGCGGCCAATCCCACTCAGGCATGGCTTACCGTGCTGCTCATGGATGTCTGGCACTGGACGCCGCTGGTCGCCTTGCTGGCCTATGCCGGGCTGCGCTCCATTCCCGACGCCTACTACCAGGCCGCAAGCATAGACGGCGCCAGCCGCTTTGCGGTATTCCGCTACATACAGTTGCCCAAAATGCGTGGCGTGCTGATGATCGCGGTACTGCTGCGCTTTATGGACAGCTTCATGATCTATACCGAGCCCTTTGTTCTGACAGGCGGCGGGCCGGGCGATGCGACGACGTTTCTGAGTCAGTACCTGACCCAGAAAGCCGTAGGCCAGTTCGACCTGGGCCCGGCGGCGGCTTTTTCCCTGATCTATTTCTTCATTATCCTGCTGTTCTGCTTCATCCTGTACAACTGGATGCTGCGTGTCGGCACGCAGGACAGGAGGCCGAGCGATGAGTAGGCGCAAACCCCTCAGGATACGCACGCTGTTCCTGGTGCTGTATCTGTTGTTCGCCATGCTGCCCATCTACTGGATGGTCAATATGAGCTTCAAGACCAATGCCGGCATCTTGTCCAGCTTCTCGCTATTGCCGCAGAACTTCACCTGGGCCAACTACGCCACGATATTCACCGATCCGTCCTGGTACAGCGGCTATATCAACAGCATGATTTACGTGGCGCTCAATACCGTGATATCGCTGACGGTCGCGCTGCCCGCCGCCTATGCCTTCTCGCGCTATCAGTTCCTGGGCGACAAGCACGTCTTTTTCTGGCTGCTGACCAATCGCATGACACCGCCGGCAGTATTCCTGCTGCCCTTTTTCCAGCTCTACAGTACCTTGGGCCTGATGGATACCTATTGGGCGGTGGCGCTGGCCCATCTGGTGTTCAACGTGCCCCTGGCTGTCTGGATACTGGAGGGCTTCATGAGCGGCATTCCCCGCGAGATCGACGAAACGGCCTATATCGACGGCTATAGTTTCCCGCGGTTTTTTCTCACGATTTTTCTGCCGCTGATCAAGGCCGGCGTGGGCGTGGCGGCGTTTTTCTGCTTCATGTTCAGTTGGGTGGAGCTGCTGCTGGCGCGCACGCTGACCAGCGTCAATGCCAAGCCGATTGTGGCGACGATGACGCGCACCGTATCGGCCTCGGGTATGGACTGGGCGACGCTGGCCGCGGCGGGCACGCTCACCATCATCCCGGGCGCCATCGTGATCTGGTTTGTGCGCCACTACATTGCCAAAGGCTTTGCCATGGGGCGCGTATGAGTCAAGTCATTTTCGAATCACTACCAGGGAGCGTGTCATGTTCGGCTGGATGATGTGGACCCTGCCCACCGCCGTGTTCTTTATTTGCATTGCCTTGATGCTGCTGGGGATGACGCTCTGGGAGCTGCGCTCGCCGACAGCACTGCGCAAAGGATTTCTGCCCATCGCAACAACACGCGGCGACCGCCTGTTCATCGGACTCCTGCTGGCGGCCTATATCAACCTGGGTTTTCTCGGCATGGGCGAGCACGTGATGGATTGGTTCAGCCTGGATGAGGAACCCAGTGTATGGATCAGTTTCGTGTTCTCGCTGCTCATGCTGGGGCTGGTCATAAAGAAGGGCTGATCAACAAGCCTGTTGTCGTGCGTACCGGTCATCCCCCCGGTACGGCGCTCAAAGAAATATCGGGGAAACGTTCTACCGAGGAGAATGCAATGCTATTTCGTCATACCGCGCTGGCTCTTGCCGTGACCTGCGCGCTAACCGGCAATGCCTACGCGGGCCAGGCCGAGGCAAAAAAGTGGATAGACAATGAGTTCCAGCCCTCTACGCTCAGCAAGGATGAGCAGATGGCGGAAATGCAATGGTTCATCGATGCTGCAAAGAAACTCAAGGAGCAGGGCGTCGACGAGATATCCGTAGTATCCGAAACCATCACGACCCATGAGTACGAGTCCAAGACGCTGGCCAAGGCATTCGCCGAAATTACCGGCATTACCGTGCATCACGATCTGATCCAGGAAGGCGACGTCGTCGAAAAACTGCAGACGTCCATGCAGTCCGGGAAGTCCATCTATGACGGCTGGATCTCGGATTCCGACCTGATCGGAACACACTATCGCTATGGCGAAATGCTGTCGCTGACCGACTACATGAATGGCGCCGGCAAGGACTGGACCAATCCCGGGCTGGATATCAAGGATTTTATCGGGCGCTCCTTCACGACTGCGCCTGATGGAAAGATGTACCAGTTGCCGGATCAGCAGTTCGCCAATCTGTACTGGTTCCGGGCGGATCTGTTCAACCGCGACGACCTGAAGGAAAAATTCAAGGCCAAGTACGGCTACGATCTGGGCGTGCCTGTCAATTGGACCGCCTACGAGGACATTGCCAATTTCTTCACCAATGACGTCAAGACCATAGACGGCAAGCCGATTTACGGGCACATGGATTACGGCAAAAAAGACCCCTCGCTGGGCTGGCGCTTCACGGATGCATGGCTGTCCATGGCGGGGACGGCCGACAAGGGCACGCCTAACGGCATGCCTGTGGATGAGTGGGGCATACGCGTTGCCGATGACAAATGCACGCCGGTGGGCGCATCCGTGTCGCGAGGGGGCGCCACCAACTCGCCGGCCGCTGTGTACGCCCTGACCAAGTACATAGACTGGATGAAGAAGTACGCACCCAAGGAAGCCCAGGGCATGACCTTCAGCGAATCCGGCCCCGTGCCGGCGCAAGGCCACATCGCCCAGCAGATATTCTGGTACACCGCCTTCACGGCCGACATGACCAAAAAAGGCCTGCCCGTTGTGAACGAGGACGGCACGCCCAAGTGGCGCATGGCGCCCGCGCCGCATGGGCCGTACTGGAAGGATGGCATGCAGAATGGCTATCAGGATGTGGGTTCATGGAGTTTCTTCAAGAATCACGACCCCAAGAAAGTCGCGGCAGCATGGCTTTATGCGCAGTTTGTCACGTCCAAGACCACTTCGTTGAAGAAATCGATCGAAGGCCTGACCTTTATACGCGACAGCGACATTCATAGCGACTACTTCACCAAGAACGCAGACAAATATGGCGGCCTGATCGAGTTCTATCGCAGTCCTGCACGCGTTGCCTGGACGCCAACCGGTACCAACGTGCCGGATTACCCCAAGCTTGCGCAGTTATGGTGGAAGAATGTCGCGACGGCGATCACGGGCGAAAAAACGCCGCAACAGGCCATGGACAACCTCGCTGAGGAAATGGACAAGGTCATGGCGCGTCTGGAGCGTGCCGGCATGAGCCATTGCGCACCCAAGCTGAACAAGAAGAGCGATCCATCCAAATGGCTGAGCGACAAAGAAGCCCCCTGGAAAAAACTCGCCAACGAAAGTCCCAAGGGCGAAACCGTGGCCTATGATGCGCTGCTGACCGCCTGGAAGGAGGGCCGCGTACGCTGAGCAGCGTGTAGCGGAATCGCGCGGGCCAGGACTATGGCGCCTGCCCGCGCGCATCATCCCTGGCAGGGCGGCCGGACGAGGGCGGTTTCAACAGGACGGCCGCTCTGTTTTACACTGATGGCCGCTGCTGCATTTTTTGGCTTTTACTCCTATGACGACATCTTCATCCCCCCAGGCGCCTGACCGGGCCGCTCTGTTTTCGGCCCTTGCCGGACTTGCTCAGGCAGATTTGCTGGTCATAGGCGGGGGCGCCTCGGGCCTGGGTGTGGCCCTGGATGCCGCGCTGCGCGGGCTCTCGGTTGTGTTGCTCGAGTCCTGCGATTTTGCCAAGGGGACATCGTCCCGGGCCACCAAACTCGTGCATGGCGGTGTCCGCTATCTGGCGCAAGGCAATATCTCGCTGGTGCGCGAAGCATTGCACGAGCGCTCTACGCTGCTGCACAACGCGCCCCATCTGGCCCGCCCCTTGCCCTTCGTGATGCCCAGCTTCAAGTGCTGGGAAGCGCCTTTTTATGGCATGGGGCTTAAGGTCTACGATGCGCTGGCAGGCAGCGCCGGACTGGGCGCGACCGAGTTTCTGAACGCTGCCCGCACCCGCGCCTGCATTCCTGGGGTCAAGGAGCAGGGCCTCAAAGGCGGCGTCAAATACTGGGATGGCCAGTTCGACGACGCCCGCCTTGCGTTGGCGCTGGCTCGTACCGCAGCCGCGCAGGGCGCCTTGCTCATCAATTATTGTCCCGTGACGGGCCTGCTGCACGAGAACGGAAAAGTCGCCGGCGTGCAATGCAAAGACGCGGAAACAGAGCAGTCATACACGGTCAGGGCCCGCTGCGTGGTCAACGCAACCGGAGTCTGGGTCGACGAGATCCGGGCCCAGGACGGCGACGCCACGGGCCGCGCCACCACCGCGATGGTGGCGCCCAGCCAGGGCGTGCATCTGGTGGTCGAGCGCGATTTTTTCCCCGGCGACCATGCGCTGCTGGTGCCCAAGACCGAAGACGGCCGTGTACTCTTTGCGGTGCCATGGTTGGGCAAGGTCATACTAGGCACCACCGATACGCCGCGTCACGATCTGTCGCGCGAGCCCACGCCTTTTGCGGAAGAAATCCAGTTCATACTCGGCGAGGCCGGCAAGTATCTCAGGCATGCACCGACCCGCAAAGACGTTAAAAGCGTCTGGGTCGGCCTGCGTCCGTTGGTTCGCCCCACTGGCGACGAAGGCGCGACCAAGAAAATCAGCCGCGAGCACACCGTGCTGGTGAGCGCCAGCGGGTTGGTCACGGTCACCGGCGGTAAATGGACCACTTATCGGGCCATGGCCGAAGACGTTCTGCAGCGCTGTGTCCAGGATGGCCTGCTGACGCCGCTGCGGCCGTCCCGTACTGCTGATTTCCCGCTGATCGGCGCGAGAGAAGGCGCCACAAGCCGCGTGTCCATCACCACCACGCCGGGCCTGAGCGCCTACGGCTCAGAGGCTGCTTTTGTGCAGGCGCTGCCCGGCGCGGATGTCGAGCTGGCGCCCGGGCTAACCGAAGCCATGGTGCGCTTTGGCATACGTCACGAGTACGCGCGCAATGTCGAAGATCTCCTGGCACGTCGTTCACGCATGCTCTTTCTCGACGCGCGTCTGGCCGGCGACCTGGCCCCGCGCGTGGCGGAAATCCTCCAGGAAGAGCTTCCTGGCCAGGATCCCGGGCTCGAGCGTTTTATGACGCTGTCGGAGCAGTACCTGCGCCTGCCCGGCTGAGTCCGGTCAGTCAGGTCAGTCAGGTCACCCTGGGCCATAGTCTGAAAGACCGTGAAGCCATGAAGCCATGAAGCCAGGATGCTGATGAAGCAGAAGCGACAGAAGCGGTGATTGCGGCAGGCGACGGTCTGCAGCGTAGTCGAGCACTGGTTCAGTGCGTGAACAAGGTGCCGGCCGACTCGTAGTGCCGCTTGAAATAAGGGTTGTCCAGCGAGTCTATCCTGACCCGTCCACCCGATGAAGGCGCATTCACGAACTGGCCGTCGCCGATATAAATCCCCATGTGAGAGTAGGATCGATTCAGTGTGTTGAAGAACACAAAATCACCGGCCTTTAACTGCCTCCGCGACACCGGCCGGCTCATTTGTGCAATGCTGGCCGTGTGGTGCGGCAGGCGTTCGTGCACAGCATTCCCGAATACATAAGCGACCAGCCCGCTGCAGTCGAAGCCACCGTCTGGAACCGAACCGCCATACCGATAGGGGGTGTCGATGAGCCCCATGGCTGTGAGCACCACATTGCTGCGCTGCGCCGGATCGACCGAGACGGCGTGAAACCCGCCGGCCTGGCCCGGGGCGCGCGGCGCGGGGCCGGCGCAGGCAGCCAGCAGGCCCAGCAAGACAGCGATAACTGCCCATCGTCCGGCCATGTTGCCGCCGTTGTTTTCATCGTGTTGTTTCAGCATCACAAAATACCGTGGTCCTTTCCTCAAGCAGCGCTGGCATCCCGCAAGGGATGACGAATGTCATGTTACTTTATATCAAGTTTTGCTAGTATTTTTACTCATTTTCGGTTTGTGCCGAATTTGCCCACTCGAAAAAACCACAGTTCAAATTGCTTGCTGGAGCAAAAGCATGCTTTTTTATTGTTGAACAAAGCAAGGATTTTTCAGTGTCAATTATCCGTTCAATGTAACAAAAAGTATTTATTAGTATTTTTATGCGTCTTAAATGCATCTGTCGCCAGCATGGCCGGCCAACTCTGTTTTTGCGGGGAGAGTAAATGCCTATATCGGACAATACGCTGCTAAACGATATTCACGAAGTCAATCTGTCCTATCTCATGCTGGCACAGCGCCTGCTGCACGAAAATTTTGCGGCTGGCGCTTTCCGGCTCGGCTTCGGCCTGGATGTCGGAAAAATCGTCATGAATCTGTCTCCCGCTCAGCTGGTCAAGCTCTCCGCCTCGAACTCTCTGCTTTGCCAGTTTCGCCTGAACGATTACGAACTGCTGTCGTCGCTGACTCAGGATGTGCTGGGAGGGATTCTGCAACAGGCGCACTCCACGATACTGCTTGCCCAGCGCGGCCCCGTCGAAATGGCTGGCGGTCGCCCGTAAACAGGATGGCTAACAAAAGCGTAACGCGCGAGGCTGAAGACATCGTACGGGCGTCCAAGATGGTCCGCCTGGGCGCGCGCCTGCAGGTGCTGCAGGCTGAAACCGGGCTGAGCTACGAGAGGCTGGCCCGGCTGTACAAGGAAATCCGGGGCTGCTCCCCACCCAAGGGTATGCTGCCGTTCTCCGTCGACTGGTTCGTGACATGGCTTCCCAATATTCACGCCAGCATGTTCTACAGCATCTACCAGTACCTTGAAACGCATCTGGCGCTGTCCAGAGCGGATGTCCTGATCGAGGCTTATCGTCTTTATCTTGAACAGTCGTCGGCGGGCCGCCCGGATGGGGTTGCCGGCGAACCGGTATTAAGCTTTACCCGCGCATGGATGCTGATCCGCTTCTTCGACAGCAATATGTTGCAGGTATCGCGCTGTGTGCGGTGCGGCGGCGGTTTTGTGGCCCATGCCTACGATCCGCAGGCAGACTTCATCTGCGCAATCTGCAAGCCTCCGCCGCGCGCAGGAAAAACCCGCCAGAGGCCGCTGCAGGCGCAGGGCGGGGAATCAGAACTTACAGCATACGGAGCTGGCCCGGAAAATCCCCTTTGTCGTTCTCTTTCGATCACGCGAAAGCACGGATCATAGCGACACGCTATTTGTCCAAGGTTTGTCTGTGTTTATTCTGATCGGTTTTCTGGTTGTCTTTTTTTCTGTGTTTGGCAGCTTTGTTGCACTGGGCGGCCATCTGGGCGCGCTGTATCAGCCCTTCGAGTTTGTGCTGATCGCAGGCGCCGCGCTGGGTGCTTACCTGGCGGCAAGCAGCGGCAAATCCATCAAGATGCTGTTTCAGGCGTTGCCGTTGGCTGTCAAAAAAAGCCCCTACAGCAAAGATCTTTACATGGAGCTCATGGCGCTTCTGTATATGTTGCTGAACAAGGCCAGGCGCGATGGTCTCATGGCCATCGAGAAAGATTTTGAGGAGCCAGTCGCCAGTCCGATTTTCTCCGGATATCCGGCGATTCTGCGCGATAAGGGTTTGATGGATTTCATCACCGATTACTTGCGTCTGATGGTCAGTGGAAACATGAGTGCTTACGAAATCGAGACGCTCATGGACCAGGACATCGAGACCCAACGCCATGAGAAGCACAGCCCAGCGGATGCATTGCGCGCGGTGGCCGATGCCCTGCCGGCCTTCGGCATCGTGGCTGCAGTGCTGGGCGTGATCAAGGCCCTGGCGTCGGTTGATGCACCGCCAGTTGTTCTGGCCGATCTCATCTCGAAAGCCATGGTGGGCACCTTTTTGGGAATACTGCTCGCCTATGGCTTTGTCGCGCCGCTGGCCAGCGCAATCGAGCGTCGATCGAGCGCCACCATCAAGGTACTGGAGTGCATCAAGGTAACTCTGCTGGCCAGTATGAATGGATATCCGCCTCAACTGGCGGTCGAGTTCGGGCGGAAAGTACTGTATTCCCATGCGCGCCCGTCATTCGTGGAGCTGGAGGCGCACGTGCGTCAGGCTCGCGTCGCAGACAAGAAAGCGTAGTCCACCGGCATGAGTAAATCCGAACCGCGCATCGTCATCCGCCGGCACAAAACGAATATTGAAGCCAGTCACGGCGGAAGCTGGAAAATCGCCTACGCAGACTTCATGACCGCCATGATGGCTTTCTTTCTTGTCATGTGGTTACTGTCCCAGGTGCCCCGTAACGACTTGCAGGCAATAGCCGAATATTTTCGCATGCCCTTGATGACAGCCATTACCGGCGGCCCCCGCCTGAGCGATGCGCGTAATCCTATTCCGGGAGGAGAACCCAGCGTGATTCCCAATACGCAGCCCCTGCACCGAAGCGACGACAGCGGCGCCGGATTGGAGCAGGACGCCGACATGTACGACGTTCTGCGTCTCGAAGATCTGAAGTCCGATCTGGAAAGCCTGATCCAGACAGATCCCATCCTGCGTCAGTTCAGGCCCCAGTTGTTGCTGGACATGACGCCGGACGGATTGCGGATACAGATTATCGACAGGCAGAACAGGCCGATGTTCGCCACAGGCAGTGCACAGGTGCAGCCCTATATGCAGGATATCCTGCGCCAGCTTGGCCCCATGTTCAACAGTTTGCCCAACAGCATCAGTATTTCAGGCCATACGGATTCTCTGCAGTATGCGACCGGAGAGCGTGAGTACAGCAACTGGGAGCTTTCCGCTGACCGCGCCAATGCCGCACGCAAAGAACTGGTCAGCGGTGGCATGGACGAGATCAAGATCAAGCTCGTGGTCGGCCTGTCATCATCCGTAAGTCTGGTTAAAGAAAACCCTGCGGCGGCCGTTAACCGGCGAATCAGTATTGTTGTCCTGAATCGGCACGCCGAACGGCGCATCGATCAACAGAACGAATCCATTGCTTCCCGTGCCAGGTTGAGTGAACTCCTGAATCCTGCGTTGCGGCCTGTTGCGCAGGATTCTGGCGGCAATTCCCAGTGACAAGGATGCAGGCATGAGCACGGGCGTGGATTTGAGCCAGTTTTTTGAAACCTTTTTCGACGAGGCTGACGAGTTGCTGGCCGACATGGAACAGCAACTGCTCAGCCTGGATCCCAGCCAGCCGGATACTGATCAGCTCAATGCGATATTTCGCGCGGCGCACTCCATAAAGGGAGGCGCCGGAACATTCGGGTGTTTTGGGATGCTGGCGGAAACCACGCATCTGCTCGAGAACCTGCTCGATCTGGCCCGACTGGGTGAATTGCCGCTGCAGACCCAAATCATCGACCTATTTCTGGAAACCAAGGATGTGTTGACCGATCAAGTGATTGCTTACCGAAATGGCCAGGAGCCCGATGCCGAGGCCTGCCAGCGCATCTGTGAACAATTGCGGGCGTTGGCGCAGGAGCAGAAGGGCGGCGAAGGCCGGGCGCGCGGTTTGAGTCAGGCGCCTGAGGCAGCGGCGGGCCCAACCGTGCTGCCGGATGCTGATGGCAAGGACTCATCGGCGGCGCCCGCGCAAGCACGTCCGCGGGCGCTTCCGGGGACGCATGGACAGACACCCTTGTCCTCGACGGCGCAGGGCCTGACGGTATGTGTGCGCCTCTCCAGAATAGACGATAAGGACGCCGAGGCGCTGGCCAGCGAAATGGCATTGCTGGGCGACGTCCTGCACCAGGAACGCTCAGGCGGACAACTGGCGATATGGCTGAGTACGAGCGCGTCCACTGCCGACATCTCGGCGGTATGCTGCTTCATCGTCAACGAAGACCAGGTCTGTGTGCGTGAAGAGCCGTTGCCGGTAAGAGAAAGCGCTTGCGTGGTTCAGGCCAATGGCGTACCTGCCTCCGGGCCGCCAGCCGATGCGGCGCAGCAAGAGGAAACGCCTGCTGCCTCCCCAAATCCGGCAGTACAGCAGACGGATGCCGGGACCAAATCGAAAGACCCCGGCAAGACAGCCTCGTCCAGCACGCTGCGCGTTGGTGTCGAGAAGGTCGATCAGATCATCAATCTTGTCGGCGAGCTTGTCATTACCCAGGCCATGCTGCTCCAGACATCGTCCATGCTTGATCCTGCGCAGCATGGCCGCCTGCTCAATGGCATTGAGCAGCTTGAGCGCAATGCGCGCGACCTGCAGGATGCCGTCATGTCCATACGCATGGTGCCTATGGATTATGTATTCAGCCGGTTTCCGCGCGTAGTGCGTGAAAGCGCCGCAAAGCTTGGAAAAGACATCAGGCTGACGACTCAAGGCCAGGCGACAGAACTGGACAAAAGCCTGATAGAGCGGATTATCGACCCGTTGACGCATCTGGTGCGTAACAGCATCGATCATGGCATAGAGCCGCCTGAAACGCGTCGCGCGGCTGGCAAGCCTGTTCAGGGAAATCTGCTGCTATCCGCCCAGCATCACGGTGGCCACATCATTATCGAGGTAACCGATGATGGCGCGGGCCTGAGTCGGGAGCGCATCCTGCGCAAGGCACGTTCCTTGGGCATGCAGGTCGGCGACAGCACGCCGGACGAAGAACTCTGGCAGCTCATTTTTTCGCCAGGGTTCTCTACCGCCGAGCAGGTCACCGAAATTTCGGGGCGCGGCGTCGGCATGGATGTGGTCCGCCGCAACATCCAGGGCATGGGAGGGCATATACAGCTGTCCTCGCAGGCTGGCCGCGGCACGACCACCCGAATCATTCTGCCTCTGACGCTGGCGATCCTGGATGGCATGTCCGTGGGGGTAGGCGGCGAAACATTCATTCTGCCGCTCAGTCATGTCACCGAATCCATACAGCCCTTGCCGGATCAAATCCGCCAGATATCGGACACCGAAAGCATGCTGTTCGTGCGAGGCGAATACCTGCCCCTGGTCGCACTGCGCGATGTGTTTTCCGTCGCGCAGGCCCAGGCCGATGTGACGCGCTCCATTGTCGTGATCCTGCAGGCCGAGGATACGAGATTCGCACTGCAGGTGGATCGTCTCATCGGACAGCACCAGGTTGTCGTCAAGAACCTTGAGGCCAACTACCGAAAGGTTCCGGGTGTATCGGCCGCCACTATCCTCGGGGATGGCAGTGTGGCGCTGATCGTCGATGTCTTTGCGCTCATGCAGCTCTCGCGCGACAAAGTCGTGTACTGATATTTTCTTGGCAATACGGAGATATACATGCTTACCACCTTGGAGCCCGGGAGCGGGTCCGCTGGCGCCGAAGGCCAGGAGTACCTGGTGTTTACGCTGGGCACCCAGGAATACGGAATCGACATCCTGAAAGTGCGGGAGATTCGCGGTTACGACAGCCAGAGCGTCACGCGCATTGCCAATGCGCCGCCATTCATCAAGGGTGTTGCCAATCTGCGGGGGGTTATTGTGCCGATTGTCGACATGCGCATCAAATTCAAACTTGAAAAGGTTGAGTACGGGCACGAGACGGTCGTCATTATTCTCAACCTGGAATCCAGGGCGATGGGTGTGGTAGTGGATGGCGTGTCCGATGTCCTGCTGCTCCAGCCGGCCCAGATCAGCGCGGCGCCCCAGTTCGGCACGACCCTCTCCACAGAACACCTGACGGGCATAGGCACGCTGGATGATCGAATGCTCGTGCTGGTCGACATCGAAAAGTTGATGACCAGCGACGAGATGGCGTTGATGGAATGTGCCCAGTGCTGATGCCTGGATGCGTCTGAGCATGCTCTCGCCAGCCCCTGTTCTTGTGGCGCCGCCTGCCGGACCGGCTCGCTCCGACGATTTCGGGCGCGCAGCCGGAATGCTGCATCGCAAGACCGGCATTGTGCTTGGCATGCATAAACGCGACATGGTGCAACGCAGGCTTGAGGTCTGCGCCAGCAAGCTGGGGTTGCCGGACGCCAGCGCCTATCTGGACATGCTCGAGCGCGATACGCAAAGCCCTCAGTGGGAATGCTTCGTCAATGCCTTTACCATCAATCACACCGCTTTCTTTCGAGAGTCTCATCATTTCGACATGCTGGCGCGATATGTCTCGGGGCGAAATTCGCCCGTATCGGTATGGAGCTGTGCCTGCTCCACCGGCGAGGAGGCGTACTCCATTGCCATGACTCTGTGCCAGGCGAGAACCCGAGATCGCGATGACGTCTCGGTGCTTGCAACCGATATCGATACCCAGGCAATAAGTCATGCGCAGCAGGGCATCTATTCCAGCGACAGGACTGCAAGCATCCCGTCCGCCTACCTCGCCAGATATTTTTTGCGGGGCAGGGGACGGCATGCGGGCAGTGTCCGGGTCAAACCGTCGCTGCAGGCGATGATAGCGTTCGACCGACTGAACCTGTTGTCGCCGCAGTGGCCAGACCAGACCTTTGATGCGATCTTCTGCCGCAATACGATGATTTATTTCGACAAGTCCACCCAGTCACGCATCATTGAGCGTTTTGCAGAACGCCTGAAGCCAGAAGGGCTCCTGTTTGCAGGGCATTCGGAGAATTTCACCTATTTGACCAAATCCTTTTGTCTGCTTGGAAAGACTGTCTACAGGGTGAGACGATGAGTCGATTATCGACGCCTGCTGCGCCGCCCGGCCGCAAAGAGGGCAAGACAATACGCGTGCTGTGCGTGGACGATTCGGCGCTGGCGCGAGGTGTCATGGCGCAGATCATCAATGAGCAGCCAGACATGGAAGTCATTGCCCTGGCGCCCGATCCGCTGGTCGCCCGAGAGCTCATCAAGCGGCATCAGCCGGACGTCCTCACGCTGGATGTCGAGATGCCGAACATGGATGGTCTGGATTTTCTGGAACGATTGATGCGATTGCGGCCCATGCCAGTCCTCATGGTGTCATCGTTGACCGAGCGCAACTCCGAGGCCACGCTCAGGGCGCTGGAACTGGGCGCGGTCGATTTCATTACCAAGCCGCGGGCGGGGCTGCGAGATGGCCTGCTTGAGTACAGTGATCTGATTGCCGAAAAAATAAGGGCTGCCGCCCAGGCCCGTCCTCGGCGGGGAGGCATGCCTGCTGCCGCGCCGGCGCGCAGGCTGTCGCTTGCATTCAGGGCCACCGGAAAGCTGGTGCTGATAGGCGCTTCGACAGGTGGAACTGAAGCCATACGGCAGGTTCTCGCTCCCTTGCCGGCGGACGGTCCCGCCATCCTGATCACCCAGCATATGCCGGCGGGCTTTACCCGATCCTTTGTCCAGCGTCTGGATGGCCTGTGTGCAATGTCGGTGCATGAGGCCCAGGATGGCCAGCCTGTGCTGCCAGGCCATGTTTATCTGGCGCCCGGCGGCGCCACCCACATGAGGCTGGCGCGTACGGGAACGAACTATGTGATTGCGCTGGACGATGGTGAGCCGGTAAACCGCCATCGCCCTTCGATTGACGTGTTGTTTCATTCCGCCGCCCAGGTGGCAGGCCGCAACGCGGTGGGCGTACTGCTGACCGGCATGGGAAAAGACGGCGCGCTTGGCTTGCTGGCGATGAAGGAGGCAGGCGCTGTCACGATGGCTCAGGACGAAGCCACCTGCGTTGTATTCGGTATGCCCAGAGAGGCGCTGATGATAGGCGCAACCGATCAGGCGGTGCCGATTGAAAAGCTGAGCGAGCGCATCCTGGCGGCAGCAGGGGCATCAGGCCATAAGTCCTGAGTACGACGGGCAACTGAATATTGACTGGAGAGCAGAAGTGATACAGAAAACGATGAAAATTCTGGTGGTTGACGATTTTCCGACCATGCGAAGGATTATCAAGAATCTTTTGAAAGACCTGGGCTTCGAGAACGTGGACGAGGCGGAGGACGGTGCGCAAGGGCTGGAAAAGCTGCGTAACGGAAACTTTGAATTCGTGCTGTCGGACTGGAATATGCCCAATATGGATGGACTGGACATGCTCAGGCACATACGGGCCGATCCGGCCTTGAACGCATTACCAGTACTCATGGTCACTGCCGAAGCCAAGAAGGAAAACATCATTGCCGCGGCGCAGGCGGGCGCCAATGGCTACGTGGTCAAGCCCTTCACTGCCGCCACGCTGGAAGAAAAACTGAACAAAATTTTTGAAAAGCTTTGCGCGTGAGGGAAACGTCATGGATACCAACTCGATACCAGCATCGGATGACCAGGTTTCGGATAAGGCCGATCTCATACACCGAATTGCGTCCGTAACACAGATGCTCAGACAAAGCATGCGCGAGCTGGGGCTGGATGAGGCGATCAAGGACGCAGCCTACGCCATTCCAGATGCCCGGGACAGGCTGCATTATGTGGCGAGCATGACAGAACAGGCCGCCAACCGGGTCCTTAACGCCGCGGAGCGCACGCTGCCGTTGCAGGAAGAACTCAAGCGCGATGCTCAAGGCCTTGCGCTGCGCTGGAAGGAATGGTTCGAGACCCCGATCGACATGCCTGAAGCACGCCTTATCGTCGACGACACATGCGCACTGCTGGCGGATGTGCCGGACAAGGCGCAGCAGACGCAAGATCTGTTGATGGAGATCATCATGGCGCAGGACTTCCAGGATCTTACCGGCCAGGTCATCACGAAGATGCTGGGCGTCATTTCAACCATAGAGACCGAGCTCATCCAGGTGCTGATCGATAGCGTGCCGCTGGAGCGGCGGGAAGAAGCCTCATCGCTGCTCAATGGACCCGAAGTGCGACCCGAAGGCAAGACCGATGTCGTGACCAACCAGGGCCAGGTGGATGATTTGCTGGCCAGCCTCGGATTCTAGTGCGTGGCGGAGGACAGCGATCTCGACAAAACCGAACCGGCCTCGCCCAGGCGCCTGGAAAGAGCGCGAGAGGAAGGCCAGGTGGCGCGCTCTCGCGAGTTGAGCACCTTGTTGCTGCTGGCGACAGGCCTGGCCGTGCTGTGGATGGGTGCGGGGCATCTGCACCAGAGTCTGACTGGCATCATGCGTTCGGCATTGTGGCTGGAGCCTGGCATGAGTGCTGATGCAGCGCTCATGCTCGAACGTGGCGAAACCTCGGTGCTGGATGCCTGCCTGGCCCTGGCGCCGTTTTTCCTGGCCCTGCTGGTGGCGACCCTCCTCGCGCCGGCAATGCTGGGCGGTTTGCTGTTTTCGTTCAAAACCTTGCGGCCGAAACTGGAGCGGCTCAACCCTGTAAAGGGGATGGGCAGGATTTTTTCCGCGCAGGCCATGATGGAGCTGCTCAAGACACTGTCCAAGGTGCTTGTTATTGGAGGTTTGGGGGCCTGGGGCATCGGTCGTTGCGTGGATCAGATGCTGGTGCTGATGTATGCAGGGCAAAACGAGGCCCTGGCGGCGGCCATGCTGCTGGCGGCGTGGTGTTGCGCCCTGATCGTTGCCGCGTTGGTACTGCCGGTCCTGATCGACGTGCCCTGGCAACTGTTCAGCCATCGCAGGAAACTGCGCATGTCGCACAGAGATGTCAGGCAGGAAAACAAGGAAAGCGAAGGCGATCCGTTGATAAAAGGCCGATTGCGTCAACAGCAGCGCGCCCTGGCGCGCCGCCGGATGATGGAGCAGGTGCCTGGCGCCGACGTCATCGTGACCAATCCCACTCATTATGCCGTGGCGCTCGCGTACCACGAAGGAGAGGGCGCCGCACCGCGCGTGGTCGCAAAGGGCGCGGGGATAGTCGCCGAGCGTATCCGCCAGGCCGGTGCGCTGCACCGTATCCCTGTGCTGAACGCGGCGCCGCTGGCGCGTGCGCTTTACCATCATGTCGAACTTGGCCAGGAAATTCCGGCCACCCTGTATGCCGCGGTGGCGGAAGTTCTTGCCTGGGTGTACCAGTTGCGCAGATGGGAGCGGGGGGAGGCCGGCGAGCCGCGCTCGCCCGAGGCGCTTCATGTTCCTGCCGAGCTGGATCCGGCGCAGGCTTCGGCGGCTGCAGACCATTTGACGCAAGGCGGTTAATACATGAAGGCTTTATTCTCAGCGCTTACTGACAACGGCGCCTCGCATGCGAAACTGATGACAGGGCCGGTGCTTATCCTCATGGTGCTGGCCATGATGATTCTTCCCCTGCCGCCGTTCATGCTCGATCTGCTTTTCACCTTCAATATCTCGCTGTCGATCATGATATTGCTGGTAGCCATGTTTACCAGAAAGCCGCTGGATTTCACCGCTTTCCCTGCAGTGCTGCTGTTCGCCACGCTGCTTCGTCTGGCCTTGAATGTCGCCTCCACCCGCGTTGTGCTGATGCATGGGCACAAGGGGCCGAACGCAGCGGGACAGGTGATAGAGGCATTTGGCCATTTTCTGCTTGGGGGAAGCTTTGCCGTTGGCGTTGTTGTCTTCCTTATTCTGATCATCATCAACTTCATGGTGATTACCAAAGGGGCGGGGCGCATTGCCGAGGTCGGCGCCCGCTTTACGCTCGATGCCCTGCCAGGCAAACAGATGGCCATTGATGCCGATTTGAATGCAGGCCTGGTGAATGAAGACGAGGCGCGGCGCCGGCGTACTGAAATAAGCCAGGAAGCCGAGTTTTATGGCTCCATGGACGGCGCAAGCAAGTTCGTGCGGGGCGACGCGATAGCGGGTCTGCTGATCATGGCTGTCAACGTGATCGGCGGTCTGGTCATCGGCCTGGCGCAGCACGATCTGAGCCTGGCAGATGCTGGCCGGACCTACACGCTGTTGACGATAGGAGATGGCCTGGTCGCCCAGATTCCGGCGCTGGTCATCTCGACTGCAGCGGGCGTGGTGGTGTCGCGTGTGGCGACCGGACAGGACGTCGGCCAGCAAATGCTCAGTCAGTTGTTCTCCAACCCTCGCGTGCTGTTTATTACGGCAGGCATCATGGCCGCCATGGGCGCGATACCTGGCATGCCGCAAATCGCCTTCTTGCTGCTGGCGGCGATGCTTGCGGGTCTGGGATGGTGGCTGCTTCAGCGCGCCCGCGCCGAGACCGCCAGGCAGGCGGGGCAGTCCACGTCGCACGCGGCTGCTGCGCAGACGGCTGCGGCAGAGGCCAGCTGGAACGATGTGTCAATGGTGGACCTGTTGGGGCTGGAGGTAGGCTATCGCCTGATTTCCCTGGTCGATTATGCTCAGAACGGTGAGCTACTGCCTCGCATCCGAAGCCTGCGCAAAAAATTCGCGCAGGATGTCGGCTTTCTGCCGCCCGTTGTGCATATTCGGGATAACCTCGAACTGCGGCCTGGTGACTATCGCATTCTGCTGTCCGGTGTCGAAGTGGGACGGGGTACGGCGATGCCGGGCCAGTGGCTGGCGATAGATCCTGGTGGTGTCACGCAGGAGCTTCCCGGAGAAAAGACGATCGATCCCGCGTTTGGACTTCCGGCGGTCTGGATAGACGTGTCTTTGCGCGAGCAGGCCCAGGTCGCCGGATATACGGTTGTCGATGCGGGCACTGTCATGGCAACCCATCTGAATCATCTGATGCATCGGCATGGCGCGAGATTGCTGGGTCGCCAGGAGGTTCAGCAATGGATGGATCATGTTGGGCGCGAAGCGCCCAAGCTGGTGGAGGACCTGATTCCCAAGACCATCAGTCTTACTCAACTGCAAAAACTGCTCAGGGGCTTGCTGGACGAAGGCGTTCCGATCCGGGATGTCCATAGCATCATTGAGACGGTTGCCGAACACGCGCCACGTCTGACTGCGCAAAACCCCGGGGGTGTCGGGCCGGATGCCGCCGAGCTGCTGGCATTGACGCGTATCTCCCTGGGGCGTGCCATTGTGCAGCAGTGCTTCCCCGGCAATCAGGACATTCACGCCATTGGCGTGGACAGCGGACTGGAGCAGGTGCTCACACAGGCATTCGCGACGAGTGGGGCGCTGGAGCCAGGCCTGGCGGAGAATCTGCTGCAGGAGGTCAAGCGTGCCGTGCTGCAGCAGGATGCCAGCGGCCATCCTGCGGTAATGGTCACTGCACCCATGCTACGGGCATCTCTGGCGCGCTTCCTGCGCCATCACTTCCCGCAGCTGGTAGTGCTATCCAGCGCGGAAATTCCTGAAGAAAGCGTGCTGAAGATGTCGGTCTTTGTGGGAGCCGGAGCGTTGCAGTGATAGCACTAGCATCCGGCGAATGGCCGCTCAGCGCGGACGCATCTTGCCGACAGTGCGGCGCCCCTGGGCGTTGTAGAGACCTCCTTCGCCATTCACCAGCTGAATCTGGTGCAGTGCCTCATTGTGGTGCGCCAGATAACTGCTGATAGCTGTGCCATTTTCGGTATTGAGCGCGTTGGCCCGCGCAGAAAATTCAAGCAGCATTGCGCATGGCCCGCTCAGGAACGAATGCTTGTCTGCGGCCTGCGCCAGGCCTTGCGCGCCAATGTCGAATCCGCATTGAGCGAGCAGTGCTTGCCGCTTTTCATCCGCAGTCAATAACAGTTCGATTTGCTGGTTTTTCTTGTTCGTGAGTGCTTTCAGGTCGTTGATGTCAGGCAGACTGGACAGCAGGAGCGCCTCCTGCTCAAGCGTTTCGATGAATAGCGCCAGCAGACGATTTTCTTCGCAAAGGTGAGCGTACAGGAGGTCGACGTTGTTCATGCGTTACGGCTAGGTGAGCAGGTCGCAGGCCGTTGCCAGCAAGCCATCGGCGATGCGTGGGGAATCCATGCTGAACTGGCCGCAGGCCAGGGCCTCCCGCAAGGCCAGTACCTTGGCTTGATCGATATCGTTGCTTGCTGGTTGCCCGCTGGCCAGGCAACGGGCGGCGCGGCTGAGCTCGACAACGGGCTTGCCCGACCGGGTTGCACGGCCCGCTTGCATGTCTGTGTGCGCGGCCGCGTCGGGCGACTGGGTTCGGTAAGCACATGCCATTGGCGGGAAAAGGGAAAGTTTGATGCTCAACAATATTCTCCGTAATGGTGGCTATGGACCCGCGTTTCTTCGAAGCCTGTTACGACATGATATGCGAATAGTTTAATGGCTACATGTGCACCTGCACAGTACGGGTATCCACCACTACGCCGCTGATGATTTTGCCCGCGCCGGTGCGTATCCGGATGTGCGAGCCCGCGCCGCCATTTTCAAGGGCTCGCCCCTCTCCTGTCGCGACAAACCCCTGACCGTGTATGCGGGTGCGTACTTTCTGTCCACGCTGTATGTATATGGGGTCACGCAGTGATCTCATGCTTAGCGGTGTTCCTGCGGCTATGCGCCGAGTTGCAACCATGCCGAGCGCCTGAGGCATATTCAGCAGCGTTTCTTCGGGCAGGCTGAGCAGATCCCCTTTACGCAGGACAAGATCCTCGCGCTTGATGGTTTCGCCTGCTTGAATTGTCCTGCCGGCCGCGTAATAGCAGCCTTGCAGGGCGATGACAGCAGGCACGAAGGCCGTCCAGGTATGGGGCGCCGTGCAGTGAACACCAATGATAAGGCGGGCGCGCAGGCCCTGGCGCTGCGGAAAATATGGCTGAATCTGCCTGCAGGCGGGAAGATGAGCTACGCGCGGGGGCTGAACAGATATGTCGAGCTTGTCGGACGCCACGCCGGCCTGTTCCTGTATGAAGCGTTCGATGGCGTCGACCACGGCGATGGGGTCTTGCCGGATGGGAGCCTGGAGGGGCGCCGTGGCCTGCACCGTGCGGTGAAATGCCGTCAGCAGCAACAACACAAGGACGGGAAGCCTGAACATGAAGGCCATTCTATGGCCTGTACCGCGTCGGCAATGTCGAAACAGGCTGTTCATTGAACGCTTGTTTTCAGATTTATACGAGACCTGCTCCCTCTACCATGCTGACATCGATGACGTGACTGGTTCACGGCATATGTTGAGGCGGGCGCAAGCCTGCACGAGATGGACGCCACACATGAGCAGGGCAGCAAAATGATAGACCGCATAGGCGACGAGTTTGGCTTTCACCGGCAGGCGATAGGCCTGCGTCAGTATCGTCAGGAGGTGTTGGCCGCAAACATTGCCAACGCGGATACCCCTCATTACAAGGCGCGGGATTTCGACTTTGCTGCCACGCTTCAGGCGGCCATGTCGGGTGCGACGATGCGTTTGCCGGAGACGGTATTGCGCCTGACTTCCGACCGGCATATCCCGGCACGTGCATCCGCAGCGGAGCCGACGCAGTTGCTTTACCGACAGCCTTTGCAACCCGGCATGGACAGCAATACCGTGGACATGGACGTGGAGCGTGTGCAGTTTGCCGATAACGCCTTGCGCTATCAGGCAGGCCTTGCAGCCGTTTCAGCCCGTATCAGAACCATGATGACGGCATTGCAGCAGTAACCGCTCTTCAGAACTGTAAGCATATGACTTCAATGAGTATTTTTCAGA
This sequence comes from Pusillimonas sp., assembly GCA_048270225.1. Taxonomy (GTDB): domain Bacteria; phylum Pseudomonadota; class Gammaproteobacteria; order Burkholderiales; family Burkholderiaceae_B; genus Allopusillimonas. The sequence continues at coordinate 476,454 of JBLWTG010000001.1, forward strand.
TCGCCGGTTCTGCGCTGACGGCGCAGTCTCAGCGCATGAATGTTGCCGCCAGCAATATGGCGAATGCCCATAGCGCTGCTGGGCCTGAAGGAACTCCCTACAGGCCCAGACAGGTCGTGTTCCAGATGGCGCCCGCGCCAGGCCGTCATCAGGCCGGATCGGTGGGGGGTGTCCATGTCGTGGCGGTCCGGGAAAACATTTCGCCCGCGCGCATGGTGTACGAGCCTTCAAGCCCCCTGGCCAATAAAGAAGGCTACGTAGCCATGCCCAATGTCGATGTGGTGGCCGAAACCGTCAACATGATTTCCGCATCGCGTGCCTACCAGGCCAATATAGAGGTCATCAATACGGCGAAAAGCCTCATGATGCGTACCTTGTCCATTGGGCAGTAGCATCGTGACGCGCAACACTTCACTGCATGAGGGCGCAGCACCATGACCACAATCAGTTCAGTTGATACTGCGTCGGGCGCTACGCCGGTCACGCTCGGCGCGAACCCGTCTCATTTGGCGAATGCCATCCAGGATCGCTTCCTGACGCTTCTGGTGACGCAACTGCAGAACCAGGATCCGCTGAACCCCATGGACAACGCTCAGGTTACGTCCCAGATGGCGCAGCTCTCCACCGTCCATGGCATCGCGCAGCTCAACAGCACCTTGCAGTCGCTATCGGGACAGTTAGATAAGTCTCAGTCGATGCAGGCGGCGGGCCTGATCGGCAAAGGCGTCCTGGTTCCGGGCAGCAAGGTCGCGCTCGGCGGGCAGGGCGATATACGCCAGGCCATGCCTTTTGGCATCGATGTCGTTGCTGCGGCTGAACAGGTCGTCGTCACCCTGCTTGATGCGTCCGGTCAGGCAGTGCATCACCAGGAGCTTGGGCCGCTGGCCGCCGGCGTGGTGTCGCTGAGCTGGGACGGCACGGGAGAGGGCGGTGTCCAGTTGCCCGATGGCGCCTACTTCATCCAGGCCCAGGCCGTGAGCGAACGCGGAATGCCGGTGCCGGTCACACCGCTCACCTATGGCACCGTGTCCAGCGTGAACTATGGACCAGGCGGCGCACGGATAGGCCTGGGGCTGGCCGGCACGCATGATCTTCAGGATATCCGGAAGATCATGTAGCCGGGCATGAAAGCAATTGCCCTGCAGTGGGCGGCACAATCGCCATGTCCCGGAACAAGGGCATGGTCAAAGTATTTATCGGTATTACACGAGGTATATCATGGGTTTTGGTCAAGGGCTGAGCGGCCTGAAGGCGGCGTCGCAATCGCTGGACGTCATCGGCAACAATATCGCAAACGCAGCGACGGTCGGGTTCAAGGCGGGCTCGGCGACGTTCTCCGATGTGTATGCGAGTTCCCGGGTAGGCCTGGGAACCCAGGTGGCCAGCATCAGCCAGCGCTTTGCGATGGGAACGGTGTCCGGCACGGGCAATCAGTTCGACATGGCCATAGACGGCGCTAAAGGCATGTTCCGTGTCGTCGATTCCCATGGCAGCGTGCTGTACACCCGCAACGGCCAGTTCCTTGCCGACAGGCACCACTATATTGTCAATGCGCAGGGGCACAGGCTGACAGGGTATCTGGAGGGCAGCACGACGCCCGAGCCAGTGCGCGTGCCGGCCGGAAACATTGCACCCGAAGCGACCAGCGTCATTACATCGATCGTGAATGTGGATGCAAACGCAGCCGTCATTCCGGCCGAGACGGCGTTTGCGCCAGGCAATGCGGACAGCTACACCCATAGCTTTCCGGTCAATGTATACGACAGTCTCGGCAATGCGCACCAATTGACCCAGTATTTTGTGAAAAGGGCGGGAACCGCAGGGGTGTCGAGTCATTGGGACATTCACTACCGCCTGAACGGAAATCCTCTCACGCAGGATGCGGATCCTGTCTCCCTGGTCTTTGATCCGGCTGGCCGCATGACCGCACCAGCGGCTGGTGTGGCGTTCACTGTGGCCGATATCGGTGGAGCCAATTCTCCTGCACAGCCGCTAGTCTTTACGATCAATTATGCGGGGTCGACTCAGTTCGGCGGCGACTTCAGCTACAGCTTCACCCAGAACGGCTTTGCCACAGGGGAGTATGCCAGCATGTCAATTGCGGGCGATGGAGCCATTGTCGCAAGCTATACCAATGGTCAGACTCAGGCCATCGGAACACTGGTGCTGGCGGACTTTGCCAATCTGCAAGGACTCAAGCCGGTAGGCGGCAATGCGTGGGTTGAAACGTCCGAGTCAGGGCAGGCAATACTGGGTACGCCGGGATCCAATGGCATGGCGATGATAAAAGGTCAGGCCGTGGAGGAGTCCAACGTGGATATGAGCCAGGAGCTGGTTAATATGATTATTGCGCAGCGCACTTATCAAGCCAATGCGCAGACGATCAAAACCCAGGATCAGGTGCTCCAGACACTGATTTCAATGCGCTAGGCCTGGCCACATGGATCGCATGATATATACCGCGGCCTCGGGCGCCGCACGAATTCTTGAGCAGCAGGCCGTTATCGGCCATAACCTGGCCAACATCAATACGACCGGATTTCGCGAGCAGATGGCCATCTATCGCTCGGTGCCGGTGACGGGCACAGGCACTATACCGACCCGGGTATCCACGGCAATGACGACGCCGGGCAGCAGTCTGCTCGAAGGCTCACTGTCTGAAACAGGCAAGGCGCTGGATGCGGCCATCTCCGGCTCGGGTTGGTTCAGCGTGCAGACGGCATCCGGCGAGGGTTACACCCGTGCAGGAGAGTTCTCAGTCAATGACCAGGGAATGCTGGTCACGCGCGAGGGCTGGCCAGTGCTGTCCGAGGATGGCGCGCCTGTTGTCGTGCCCGAACACAGCGCGATTGTCCTGTCCGAGAGCGGGTCGCTGTCTGTGCGCAGCCCGGGGCCTGGACCCGTGGAAATACAGCCGGTGGCGCAGCTCAAGCTGGTCAATCCATCCTTTATGGATATAGTGCGCGGCGACGACGGCGTGTTCCGGCTTGCCGACGGCAATGCAGCCGGCCACGACGCCCGGGTACGTATCGTTCCGGGCTTCTTGGAAAAAAGCAATGTCAATGCCGCTTCTGCGCTGATCGGCATGATCAGCAATGCGCGTCATTTTGAAATGCAGATGAAGGCCATCCAGAATGCGGACTCGAATGCCGAGCGCGCCAATACCATACTCTCAGTGACCTGAACCACGATCAGTATACGGGCGCGGTGTCGCGCCGAGCAGGAAAGGAAAATAATGATACGTTCTCTTTGGATCGCCAAGACGGGTCTGGAATCACAGCAGACCAATATGGATGTCATCTCCAATAACCTGGCCAACGTCAACACGACGGGTTTCAAACGCAGCCGCGCCGTGTTCCAGGACCTGATGTACCAGACGCTGCGCCAGCCCGGTGCGCAGGCCGGCGGAGCCGGGCAGTTGCCCTCGGGCCTGCAGATCGGGACCGGTGCTCGCACCATTGCCACAGAGCGCATCCATACGCAGGGAAACCTGAAGGACACCGGGAACAGCCTGGATATCGCCATACAGGGAAATGGCTTCCTGCAGGTTGAAATGCCGGACGGCACCTTGGCCTACACTCGCGATGGAAGTCTGCAGGTTGACCAGAACGGTCAACTGGTGACAGCCGGGGGATATTCTTTGCAGCCGTCCGTCAACATTCCCGATAACGCGCTCACCATCACGATTGCGCGAGATGGACTGGTATCGGTGACCCAGCCCGGAGCGGCTGGAAGCAGCGTGGAAGTGGGGAGGATTCAACTGGCTACTTTCGTCAATCCGGCCGGTTTACAGAGTGCCGGAGAAAATCTGTATATCGAAACCGATGCCTCGGGCGCTGCGAACTTTGCGCAGCCTGGCCTGGACGGCGCGGGGCTTGTGCTCCAGCACTACACCGAAACGTCCAATGTCAACGTCGCCGAGGAGCTCGTGAATATGATCACCACTCAGCGCGCATATGAAATGAACAGCAAGGTGGTGCAGACATCGGATCAAATGCTTGCCCGCCTGACCCAGCTTTGATGAAATCCCATCGTATTGTCCTCGGGACGTTGATGCTGGCCCTGTTGCAGGGGTGCGCACTGCTTCCGCCAGAGCCCGTGGTCACAGGGCCTTTGACCGCAGTCCCGCACGCGACGCCAAGGGCCGACGCGGAGCTCAACGGCGCCATCTACCAGCCCGCTGTCCATGGCAGCTTCCCCTTGTTCGAGGATCGTCGCCCGCGCAATGTCGGGGATGTCGTCAATGTCATCATTCAGGAAAAGACCCACGCCGCCAAGAATGTGCAGACGACCACGGCCAGAACGGGACGGGGAGGTTTTGGCGTCAAGTCTGCGCCAGGTTTGCTGCCTGGTGCACTGGGTACTGGCCTGGCGTTCGACATGACGGGAGAGAATGAGTCATCGGGCACGGGCGCCAGCCGGGCCGACAATGTATTCTCCGGATCAGTCACCGCGACTGTGATTGATGTGCTGCCCAACGGCAATCTTCGGATTGCTGGGGAGAAGCAAATGGCGATCAATCGAGGCAGCGAGCATATCCGGTTCTCGGGGGTTGTAGACCCACGATTCATTACAGCATCGGGTTCTGTGCTGTCGACTCAGGTGGCCGATGCGCGGATTGCCTTTCGCAGCAAAGGCGCCATGGATGAAGTCCAGGCCATGGGCTGGCTGCAACGCTTTTTTCTGAATATCGCGCCGTTCTAGATGAAATCTGCTTCTGCCTTCAGTGCCCGGGACAATGCCGTCTACATGCGCGGCCCGACCTTTGTCGTGACAGCTCGGTTGCGCCGCGTGCGGTGCTGTGTTGTGCACAGCGCCCGTGCCTGGGCCGCAACACTGTGTTTCTTGCTGGCCTCCGGCGCCTGCGCCGAACGCATCAAGGATATCGCCTCGATCCAGGGGGTTCGTGAAAATCAGCTGATCGGTTATGGCCTGGTTGTAGGTCTGGATGGCAGCGGCGACCAGGTGAGGCAAGCACCGTTCACACAGCAAAGCCTGACAAATATGCTGTCGCAGCTGGGGCTCACGCTTCCGCAGGGCAGTGCCATGCAGCCCCGCAATGTTGCGGCCGTGGTGGTGACGGCGAGGCTCCCGGCCCTGGCGGCCCCGGGGCAAACCTTGGACGTGGTTGTGTCATCCATGGGGAATGCCAAAAGTCTGCGCGGCGGCACTTTGCTGATGACGCCGCTCAAGGGCGTTGACGGACAGGTCTATGCCATCGCCCAGGGTCACCTTCTGGTGGGCGGGGCGGGAGCACAGGCCGGTGGCGCCAGCCTGCAGGTCAATCAGTTGAATGGCGGCATCATTCCGGACGGCGCGATTGTAGAGCGCAGCGTTCCGACCATATATGCCCATGACGGCGTGATCAAGCTGGAACTCAACAGCAACGACTTCGCAACGGCGCAAAGCGTACTTGCCGCGCTGAATCGTCATTTTGGTGAAGGTACAGCGGAAGCGCTCAATGGAAGAGTCATCAAGCTGCAGGGGCCATTGGATACGGCCGGGCAGATTGCTTTTCTGTCGCAGGTGGAAAATCTGGCGATCAAGCGACCACCAGCCCGGGCAAGAGTGGTGATCAATGCCAGGACGGGGTCTGTGGTGATGAATCGCACCGTGACAATTGAAGAAGCCGCCGTTGCCTATGGCAATCTTTCGGTGGTCATCAGTCGCGGCGCCGAGGTCAGTCAGCCTGATACGCCTTTGGGTGGCGGGCAGACCGTGGTTTCGGACAGCACCAGGATCGAGATGCAGGCGCAGGGCGGTAGCGTGCAGCGGGTGCACACCAGCGCCAATCTGGCCGATGTCGTCAAGGCCTTGAATGCGTTGGGCGCAAGCCCGCAGGATCTGCTTTCCATACTGCAGAATCTGAAGAGCGCTGGAGCGCTGCGCGCAGATCTCGAAGTCATCTAGGAGCAGGTATGTCCTTGGTACGCTATATCCCCAGACCATCTGACGAAGATATCTCTTCGTTGAATTTTCATCGCCTTGCCTCGTTTCGCACGCAAATACATGGGCAGGAGGACGGAAAGAAGGTCGCGCAGCAATTTGAAGCGTTGCTCATCCAGCAGGTGCTGAAGCAGGCCCGGCAGGCCAGCGTCGCTATGTCGGGGTACGGTAGCGGGCAGATGGGGCTGGTGCAGGCATTGAGCGATGAGCAGACGGCGCTGCGTTTAGGTGATCCTGGTCTGGGGCTGGCCAAGGCACTGCTGGATCAAATGCCTGCCAAGATTCGCGGACTCCGCTCAGTCAAGGCCGTTGAGCATATGCCTGGGCACATACAGGCATTTATTGAAAAAATCATGGAGTCGGCGAAGACGATTGCCCGCCGGAGTGGCATTCCAGAAAAACTGATGCTGAGCCAGGCTGCCCTGGAGTCGGGATGGGGACGGCGGGAGATTGCGCGCGAGGACGGCTCTACCAGTTTCAATCTGTTCGGAATCAAGGCCGGTGCAGGTTGGCACGGAAAAGTGGCGAATGTCATGACCACTGAGTATGTGAATGGCAAGCCGCTGAAAACGGTCCAGGCCTTTCGCGTCTACGACTCATATGCGGAATCGCTCTCCGATTATGCCCGCCTGATCAGCCAGAGCGCCCGCTATCGAACGGTCATGCAGGCGACGTCTGCAGAGGATGCGGCTCGCCGCATACAGGATGCGGGTTATGCCACCGACCCGGACTACGCCAACAAGCTGATATCCATTATGTCCTACTTTGACGCGAGTCATTGAGCCGGGCTGAGATTGTTGGCGGTGACGGATCGCACTACCGCTGTCGATTGTTCTGCGTCTAAAAATTAGCGGGACATTGCCGTTAATCGGACCGATCGTGTCAACACATGCGGTGGCCAGCTCGGCCGCAGTTTCAGCGGAAATCTTTATGAATCTAGCCAGTCTTGGACTTACCGGCCTGAGTGCCGCACAGAATCGCCTGCAAGCGGCAGGCCACAATATCAACAATGCGGCTACCCAGGGCTATAACAGACAGGCGGTACTGGTTGAAACGGCTGGTGCAATGCCTGGCGCTGCGGGTTATACCGGCCGTGGTGTGCATGTGGTCACGGTGCAGCGGGCTTACGACGGATTTCTTGCCAGGCAAGTGGATAAAGCGCAGACGGCCGGTGCAGCGATTGCTTCCTATGGAGCGGAAATCACGCAGATCAATAACCTGCTGGCAGACCGAACGGTAGGCATTTCCCCAGCCCTGCAGAAATTCTTCGAAGGTGTGCACGCGGTGGCCTCTGCGCCGGCAGACAGCGCGGCACGCCAGGAGCTGCTGGGTCGTGCCGCCAGCCTGGTTAGCCAGATCAATGACGCAAGCAGTGTTCTGAGTGAGCAGCGCAACAACATCAATATGCAGCTGGGAACGCTGGTGACACAGATCAACAGTTATGCGGATCGCGTACGCGACCTGAACACACAGATCGCCACCGCGCGCGCGACCGCTTTCGGGCACGAGCCGAACGATCTGCTGGACCGGCGCGACCTGCTGGTCTCGGAACTTGGTCAGCTTGTTGGCGTGAACGTGGTTGAGCAGGACGGTCAGTTCAGCCTGGTGATCGGCAACGGCCAGTTGTTGTTGGGCGGCAATACGGTGTTTCCGCTGTCTGCCAGACCTTCCCCTTCAGAACCTGCCCGCACGGTGGTCGCCTATTCCGTACAGGAGCGCGACGGCGTCATGATGCTGGCCGATTTACCCGAGGCAGGCATCAACGGCGGTGCGCTGGGCGGCTTGCTCGCATACCGCAACGAAGTCCTGGACCCGGTGCAGAATCATCTGGGCCGCCTGGCTGTCGGTCTTGCTCAGGCATTTAACGAAACTCATTGCACCGGGTTTGATCTCATGGGCACACCGGGCGAGCATTTTTTTTCTGTGGGTACGATAACGGCCATTCCTGATCTGGCCAACACCGGATCTGGTGGCGTCTCCTCAAACTATACGGATGAAAACGCGTTGACGGGCGAAGACTATCGGATCGTGCGGGTACAGGACGGTTTTACCGTTACCAGCCTGCCTGGCGGCGTGGTCACTGCCATCAGCGGCAATCAGGGAAGTGTCGATGGCATTGACTTCATCATTGACGAAGAACAGGCCGCCGTCGGAGACAGCTGGCTTGTGCAGCCCACTCGCTACGCCGCAGCGACGCTGGCAGTCGCCATCACGGATCCTGCGCTGATTGCCGCCGCAGCGCAGGATACCGGCACGGCAAATGGCGATACTGCGCTGGCGCTGGCGCAGCTTCAGACGAGCAAGGTCCTGGGCAATGGCGCGATGAGCCTGAACGAAGCCTTTTCCCAGATTGTGAACCGGGTGGGCGTGCTCACCCAGAAAAACAACATCCAGGCCAGGGCACAGGATGCGCTGATCCGGCAAAGTCAGGCGGCCCAGCAGTCTGTGTCCGGCGTGGACCTGAATGAAGAGTACGTCAGTATCCAGCGGTACCAGGAGCAGTTTCAGGCAGCGGCGCGGCTGGTCGCGGTCGCCTCTACGCTGTTCGACACTTTGCTGGGATTGCGCACCTGATGCGCACCGGCTTCTTTCAACACGAACCTCAGGATATCCGCCATGCGAGTTAGTTCGAGTCAGTTCTACCAGACGGGGCTGCATGCCATCAACAGCCAGCAGTCTGGGCTCATGCATCTGTATCAGCAGCTGGGCAGTACGCGGCGCATGATCACGCCCGCCGACGATCCGCTTGCCGCCGCGCAGGCCGTTAACCTCGGTCAGTCGCAAGCGCTGAATCAGCGTTTTGCCGAGAATCGCAGTGTTGCCCGACGGAATCTGGGCGTGGAGGAAAATACACTGTTTTCCATGACGTCTCTGTTGCAGAGCATAAAGACCAGCCTGATCGAGGCCGGCAATGGTACGCTGTCCGACGAGGATCGCGCGACCCTGGCCAATGTGCTTGCAGGGGGGCGCAACAGCCTGCTTGGACTTGCCAACGCCACAGACGGCAATGGGCAGTATCTGTTTTCGGGCTCGCTTGGAGACGTCGCTGCCTTTCAGGAGGAAGCGGGGCGCATTGTTTACCGTGGCGACAACGTACAGCGCGATATCCAGGCAGATCCAACGCGGCGCATTGCGGGTAGCGATACAGGCCGCGACATCCTGGAACGGGCCGCGCCGGGAGCCAGTGCGTATCTTACGCGGGCTGCCATGGACAACGCTGGTACCGGGCTTATCGGGAAGCCCATGATTACCGATCCGCAGTCGGTCCAGACAGGGCGTTATTTCGTGATCACGTTCAATGACGCCACCAGCTATCGTCTGGACTATGCGGAGGGAGAGGGCGATCTGGTCGAGGTATGCGCGGATTGCGATTACTACCCCGACCGCGAAAACTCACTCGATCTGTCCGGGGGCGTGCAGATCTCCCTGTCGGGTGCCCCCGAAAGCGGAGACACCTTCTTTGTCGAGCCATTGGGCGCGGATACCACGGCATTCAACATTTTCGACACGCTGGATGGCGTGATTGCAGCGCTTTCCAGTCCCATGGAAGGAAACGACCGCGCTGTCGCGCAATTTGGGAATGTCCTGGCCAGCGCAATACAGCGCATCAACAGTCATTACGACAACATTCTTACCGTGCGGGCCTCAGTGGGGGCGCGTCTGAACGAGCTGGACGCGCTGGATGAAAATGGCAGTCAGCGCAGCATGGGGTATTCGCTGCGCTTGACTGCCCTCGAGGGCCTGGACTATTACAGCGCCTCCATGCAGCTTCAGTTGCGACTGTCGGCGCTTGAGGCCGCCACGCTCGCGTTCAAGAGAATTCAGTCCTCCAGTCTGTTCAACCTGAATTGAAACCAATGATGAGTGTCTATAGATTTCCGCTAAGGCGTAGTGTGACGGCAGCCCTCGTGCTGTTATGTGTATGTGTGCTGGCTGCCGTGGCCATAGGCTGGCATGATCAGCGCCATGCAGATCTGGCGTTGGCGTCAGCATTGAGCGAAGACGCGGTGTCCGTGCAGGCGCTGCAACAACAGCACGCGGTGTCGCGCCTGCTGTACGCAGTGTTGCTGCTGGTCGGAGCGGCAAGCGGCCTGTCGGCCTCCTCCATGCTTTCGCGTGGCCTGTTTTCTCCCATGCGGCGCGCGGCAAAGCATGTCGAGCGCGCAGCTGCGGGAGATCTGACGCAGCGATTTCATACGGATGCCGGACACGAAATGGCTGCGTTGCTCAGGGCCGTTGCGCGTCTGCAGGAAAGGTTCGGCGTGTCGGTAGGCGAACTGCGGCGCGGGCTCGAAGCCATGGAGTCTGGCGCTGATCGGTTGGCCGGAGTGCATGGCGAGCTCAGTAGTCGCACAGGACAGCAGGCCACGGCGTTGCAGGAGACCGCGGCCAGCATGGCGCAACTGTCGGGCACGGTGCGCCAGAATGCCGAGAATGCCAGGCAGGCGAATCAGCTCGCATGTGCAGCATCCGATGTTGCGCAGCGCGGTGGGAAGGCTGTCGCGCAGGTCGTCGCCACGATGGACGGTATATCGGCAAGCTCCCGTAAGATATCCGATATCGTGGGCGTAATAGACAGCATAGCGTTCCAGACCAATATTCTCGCCCTCAATGCTGCCGTCGAGGCTGCGCGGGCAGGAGAGCAGGGCAAGGGCTTTGCGGTGGTGGCCTCCGAGGTCCGAGCGTTGGCCCAGCGCAGTGCTCAGGCGGCCAAAGAGATCAAGGCGCTGATCGAAGATTCGGTTCGCACCGTTTCGGAGGGCGCGGTGCAGGTAGAACTTGCCGGAAGCACCATGCACGAAGTTGTGGAGTCGGTGGCCAGGGTCACCGATATCATGGGCGAGATATCCGCAGCGACGGTAGAGCAGTCCACAGGCATAGATCAGATCAACCTGGCGGTTTCCCAGATGGATATGGTCACTCAACAGAACGCCGGGCTGGTCGAGCAGGCGACCGCAGCCGCCGAGGGGCTGCGCAGTCAGATTGCCCGAAGCGGTGGTGCGCTTGCCCAGTACCAGATCACCGAGGCTCAGGTGATTGACATCACGGAGCCTTCGCTGGTGTCCCGGCGCGATGTCGATCATCCGGCTGGAACGGACCGGGCCGCGCTGAGCATGTCCTCGCAGGCGGCTGGTGGAAAGACCGGTGCGGCGTCCGTAAAAGCCATTGCATCCACCAAGCCATCCTATGTCACGACGCCCGCGCGTTCGTCCACAGCGCCTGCCGCCAGGGACGACGAGTGGGTCGAGTTCTAACCCAGCATCAGTCCTTAAACGTACTACAGATTCCAAGATGTCTAGTTCACTGACCAGCCCTTCGATGGGTGAAAAAATCAAGAAGCGCAGAATGAGCGCACCGGCCAAACTGGCCAACGCCAAGGTAAACACTGTACTCATGCTCGTCCTGGCAATCTTTATGGGCTTGCTGATGGCTGTGGGTGCCCTCGGCGCATGGTCTATGTCCAGAAGCCTGGCCGATATAGAGGAAATCGAACGGCAGAGCGAACGCGCCAATCGTATCCAGGCGATGGGCAGAAACATGATGAATGTCCGGATGCTGCTCCTGGTGTCCGCCAATTATCTGCAACAGGCCGACGAGCAGGAAAACGGCGAACTGCGCGATGCCGCGATGACGATGTTGAACAATGTCGAATCGGATATCGGCGACATAAGGCAAGAGTACGAATATTTCATCAAGCATAGTACCGACGAGGTCAATGCCAGGCGGCTGATTACAGGCGTTGTCAGCACCTACAGGCCTTATATAGAAGACAGCATTGAACCCATGGTGCAGGCGCTGCGCGGCGGCGATCATGCGACGTTCTACTATATCAACAGCGAGTATGGAATTGCGCGTGCGGCCGCCTTCCAGGGGGCGGTGGAATCCTTCTCCAGCCACGTCAGCGGTATATACGCTGAGCTCCTCGAAGAAGCGCGGGGCACGCTGTCTTTGGCACAGTTGTCCATAGGCGTAGCGCTGTTGCTTGGGGTGTCGCTGATGCTTGCCATGCTGATGGTGTTCAGGCGTGTTGTGGTTCGCCGCCTGATCGACGCGGGTCGACATTTCGACCGTATCGCGGGAGGCGACCTGACGCAGCGCATTGAGCCGGGCGCTCGTAACGAAATCGGCCAGTTATACGAAGCGATGCGCCGGATGCAGGACAGCCTGACCCGCACGGTAGGAACGGTATGCCAGGGCGTCGACGAGATCCGCCTGGGTTCGCAGGAGATTTTTGCGGGCAATACCGACCTGAGCAGTCGCACCGAACAGCAGGCAGCTTCGTTGCAGCAGACTGCGGCCAGCATGGAAGAGTTGGCCAGTACCGTGCGCCAGAACACCGAGAACGCTGCTCGCGCCGATGCCCTGGCCAAGAGCGCATCGGACGTGGCATCGCGGGCGGGGCAGGCGGTTTCGGAGGTCGTGGGGGCGATGGATGAAATATCCAAAGACTCAGGCAAGATGGCCGAGATTGTCGGCGTTATAGACGGAATTGCGTTTCAGACCAATATTCTGGCGTTGAATGCCGCGGTGGAGGCTGCACGCGCAGGCGAGCAGGGCAAAGGCTTTGCCGTCGTGGCGGGAGAAGTGCGTTCCCTGGCTCAGCGCAGCGCGCAGGCCGCCAAGGAGATCAAGCTTCTGATCGAGGCATCCCAAGGCCGGATTCAGGCCGGCGCCCGTCAGGCAGGCGAGGCGGGGCGTGTGATGGGTGAAGTAGTCGGTTCTGTGCAGGGGGTAACCACCATCATGGGGGAAATCTCGTCGGCGTCGAAAGAGCAGTCCGAGGGTATCGATCAGGTCAACCGGGCTGTCGCGGAAATGGATGGGGTGGTGCAGCAGAATGCTGCGTTGGTCCAGCAGGCCGCGGCGGCAGCTGGTTCTTTGCAGGAGCAGGCGACGCGGCTTGCAGACGCCGTAGCGGTATTCCGCATTGGAACTCACGATGTCATTGATATGCCGGAAAAGGCGGAGTTGCTGCAGTCCGAAGCCGGGCAGCGCGTGACCTTGTCATAGGCCAGCCAGCTTTCTGGCGAGCCGGGCCATTGTGCCGTATCCCTCAGTGAACAGGTCTGCCATAAACGGCATGGACTGAGGCAGCACAATGGCCAGGAAGATAAGTCCCGCCATCAGGCTTATCGGAAAACCCACCGCGAAGACAGACAATTGCTGGACAGTGCGGTTCAGAATACCCAGCGATAGATTGATGGTGAGCAGCAGGATGACCAGGGGCAGCGCAAGCATCAGGCCCGAGGCAATGATCCGGCTGCTCCACTCAAGCAGTACACCCCATCCATTGCGATCCAGCGGCCCACTGCTTACCGGCAGCGTTTCAAAACTGTGCAGCAGGCCGCCCAGCATATACAGATGGCCATCCAGCGCGAGGAAGAGCAATATAGCCATCACATTGAGCATGCGCGACAGGACAGCAGTATTGGCTCCTGTGGCAGGATCGAAGAACGACGCAAAAGAAAGCCCCATCTGCAGGCCTATGAACTCTCCAGCGGCCATTATCGCCGCAAATACGATGCGCATGACCAGTCCGAGCGCAATACCGATCAGTACCTGTTGACAGGCTAGCCCGAGTGCAGCGAACGATCCTGTGGAAAGTTGAGGCATGGGCGCAAGCGTCGGCGCGATTGTCACGGCAATCATGGCCGCAAGGCCTGTCTTGACCCGCATCGGGATGCTGGATTCGCTCACCACGGGCGCCACGCTGATCAAGGCAAGAATGCGAAAGAACGGCCACAGAAAAGCATTCATCCAGTCATATATCTGGGCGAGATTCAGCGTGAGCATATTGATTCCTGTCGTTCAGGAGGTCATCCCGGGAATTTGCTCCAGCAGTGCCTGGATATAGTCCACCATGGTTCCGATGAGCCAGGAGCCGAGCAGTGCAAGCGTGGCGCCGACCGCCAGCAGTTTGGGGATGAACGAAAGCGTCATTTCGTTGATCTGAGTGGCCGCCTGAAAGATGCTGATGAGCAGCCCGACGATCAGTGCGGCCAGCAAGGCGGGCGCGGCCAGGATAAGCGCCACCTTCATCGCCTGGTAAGTCATGGTCATGATTGCTTCGGCATTCATGTCGGGCCTCACTGGTAAAAGCTTCGGGCAAGAGAACCGAGCAAGAGGTGCCAGCCATCCGCCAATACGAAAAGCATCAGCTTGAAAGGCAGGGAGATAGTCACCGGAGGGACCATCATCATGCCCAGTGCCATGAGCACACTGGCAACGACCAGGTCTATGATAAGAAACGGGATGAAGATAGTGAAGCCTATCTGGAAGGCGGTCTTCAGCTCGCTGGTAACGAATGCCGGAATCAGGATACGCAAGGGCACGCTGCCGGGTTCCCGGATATCCGGCGTACCCGCCATTTTTGCAAATAGGGCCAGATCGGCTTCACGCGTTTGTCGGAGCATGAACTCATGAAGCGGCGCGGCGCCTCGCTCCAGCGCTTGCTCAAAGGCGATGGCGCCTGTGCTCAGCGGCTGATAGGACTCTGCGTAGATACGGTCCAGCACTGGCGACATGGAGAAAAAAGTCAGAAACAGGGCGATTCCGATCAAGACTGTGTTGGGTGGGGTCGCGCCGGCGCCTATGGCGTTGCGCAACAGGCCCAGCACAATGATGATGCGTGTGAAACCTGTCATCATCATCAAGATGGCCGGCAGAAAAGACATGATGGTCAGCATGACCAGCGTCTGTACGCTGAGAGACCATGTCTGACTGCTGCCATCGGCAGCTGTGGAGGTCAGCGCCGGCAGGGCGAGCTGGGCCTGCGTCTGCGGTGCTGCCCCCAGAAGGGCCAGTAGCCCGGCGGCAAGCAGAATGCGGGCACCTCGCATTCAGGGGTGCTCCAGGGCTTGTACCGGCCGGGTGTCGAGCCCAGGCGCGGTGTTCTCGATGGCCGGCTCGTCTGCCGCCCGGGGGCGCGGCAATATATGCAACATGGATATCATCTGTGGAGTGATTCCGACGACAAGCCGTACGCCATCTATGCTGATCGTCATGATCGAATGCCGGGGCCCCACACTCCGGGTGTCGAGAATATTTATGCTGGAAGGGGACCGAGGTGTACGTTTGCCTAGCCTCCGGGCCAGCCCGGCGAGCACGGCGATGAGCGCCAGGACGGCAATCAGGCTGCCCGCCAGTTTCAGGAAATCATATTCACCCATGGCTTCAGCGCCGGCTGTTCAGACGGTTGATCCGGTCCGCGGGCGTAATGATGTCGGTAATGCGTATCCCGTATTTTTCATCGACGACGACCACTTCCCCCTGGGCAATGAGGTAGCCGTTGACGAAGATGTCCATGGGCTCGCCCGCGAGCCCGTCCAGTTCGACCACGGATCCTTGTCCAAGCTGCAGAATACTTTTGATGCTCAGGCGGGCGCGCCCAAGCTCGACAGAAAGCTGCACCGGAATGTCGCCGATCATGTCGATATCCGCGATAGTGGTGCTCTCCTGATGGATGAGTGGCCTGAAAAAATCGTCGGCGGACTGATCCGCCCCGGCCTGTTGTTTCATCGCTTGAGCCGAGTTTTGCTCATTCAGTGCTGCGGCCCAGTCGTCGACGGATATCTTGTCGGTCGGCGCCGGATCAGCCTGTTCCGTCGAAGTGGTGGCCGGGCTGGCTTCGGGGTTGCCGCGCTCATGCTGCGGGCTCCCGATGTCGGGGTCTTTGCGTTTGTCGTCGGTGTCTTTGGAAGTGTTGGTCATTTTTTTCAGGAAGTTTCTGTTTCAGACATAGTCAACTTGCGCCTTACGCGCAGCGCATAGCGGCCGTGGAAGGTGCCGTACTCGCATTCCATGACCGGTACGCCGCAAGCGTGTGCGACGATGGTGGGAGGAATGTCAATGGGCATGACATCGCCGACCCGCAGCGCCAGGAGCCCGGACACCGTGGTGTGCAGCCTGGCGAATTCGGCATTGAGTTCAATGTCGGCGCTGCGGATCTGGCGTGTCAGCTGCTGCGTCCAGCGCTGATCGATGCCGCCAGTGCTGATCTCCTGTAGCGGCTGGGTCAGCAGATCGCGCACAGGCTCTATCATTGAATAGGGAAGACAGATATTCAGATTACCGCCTGATGCGCCCAGTTCAATATTGAATGATGTAGCAACGACGATCTCATTGCCACTGGTGATGCTGGCGAACTTGGTGTGCATCTCGGAGCGTATATATTCGAACTCCAGGGGATATACATGCTCCCAGGCGGAGGCGTAGCTTTCGAGTGTCAGATTGAGCAGTCGCCGGATGATGCGCTGTTCCGTCGTGGTGAAGTCTCTGCCTTCTATGCGGATGCTATAGCGTCCGTTGCCGCCGAACATACTGTCTATGATCAGAAATACCAGCTTCGGATCGAACGTAAAGAGCGAAACGCCGCGCAAGGGTTTCATGCTGACCATGTTCAGATTGCTGGGAACGGGCAGGTTGCGTTCGAACTCGGAGTACTTCTGGATACGGATATTGCCGACGGTGATGTCTGCGTTGCGGCGCATGAACGACAGCAGGGTAGCGCGCAGGCGGCGTGCAAACCGCTCGTTGATGAGCTCAAGGGTCTGCATGCGGTGCCGGACGACGCGGTCTGGCGAGCCGAGGTCGTAGGAGCGCACGCCACTGCTGCTGGCGGTTTCCTTTGCGCTGCTTGGGCTTTCGCCCGTGACGCCGGCCAGCAGCGCGTCGACTTCGTCCTGGGAAAGCGGGCTTTGATAAGACATTATTGAATCACGAAGGCGGTGAACAGCACGTCGACGATGCGCGGACCCTGTGATTCCTGGGTATACGGCAAGGCAAGTTCGCTGCGCAGAGCGTCGACCAGCGCTTGTCGTCCGTCTGGCGTTTGTATGTCCTGCGCATTCTGTTGGGACAGAAGCCGCAGCGCACGGTCCCTGACCTCAGGCATATAGGTGTCGATCATGGCCGCTGATGCGTGTTCTCCCAAACGCAGCGTCATGGCGACATACAGCACGCGGCTTTTGTACTCGCCTGCAAGTGTGACGGTGAACGGGTCCAATGATAGAAAGATGGGCGCCGGCAAAGCGGACGGCGGGCTGGCGGTGTCGTGCGCTGTAGCGGTGGCTGGCCCGACATATTCTCTGAAGGCCAGCGTAGCGCCCGCGCTTGCTGCCGCGGTGATGGCAATGAACGTAATGAACTTGATAGCCCTGATGGTGTTGCTTGATTGATTCTGAGGCATGGCCGGTAGGCGTGTGAGGTGGGTGATTTCTGCAGCCTGGATGCGGGATGAAACAGGTGGATGAACAGGTTCACCGATGCCTCATTGTGAGCCAAGGCTGCAAAGTCAATCCGGAAGAAAAGGACGGAGAATGAGCGATTGCTTTAGTCTTTGCGCACCACCGCTTCAGACGTAAATGTCTATCAGGCCGTCCTGGGCATCCTGGCGCGATGAGGGATGAGCGCGGGGGTCCGCAGCGGCCTGCTCGTCTGGTCCCGGGTCTGGGCCACTGCGATCCTCCTGTTGTCCAAAGAGCTGTCCTGTGTGCTGCTGATCGTTGACGCTGGCCTGTCCAAGAGAGATGCCAGCCTGCGCCATGAGCAGCTGGAGCTGGGGCAAGGCCTGGTCCAATGCGTGCCGGACGGCGGCATGGGGCGAGAAAAAAGCTGCCTGCGCCACGTTGTCGGTTACGCTCACGGCGATGCGCAACGGCCCAAGTTCGGAAGGATGAATCCGCAGTTCTGCTGTATGCGACCCCTGATCGGTATTTCGGACGATATGCAGGAATCTGGCGCTCAGGGCGGCTGGCCATTCAGGGTGGTTGAGCGGGATGTTGATGGGCTGCATAGAAGCGATGGATACGCTGCCGCCGGAAACTGCGTTGGCGAATGTGGAGCCTGTTGCCGGCGGCGCTGAACTCCAGATTGAAGTCTCCCCTGAAGAAGGGATGTCCACGCGTGCAGAAAGAGTGGGCTTGGGCTGATCCTCATTGATCGGGACCTCGGCGGTGTCTACGGTTGCGGAAACAACAGGAAAGGTTTCCTGGAATGGATGAGGCATATCCTCAATGGCGTCGCCGGATACCGGTTGTACTGGCGGAGCCAACAACATCGGCGGCTCAACGTTTTTCCCGACGGGCGTCGGGTTACTGCGTAGCAGATGGATGGCGGTGTTCCGGATCGCGGGAAGCTGCGGCTCGTTTTGCTTCTCGCGCTGAGGAGCCGGGAGGGCTGATATGTCTGACGCATCATGAGGCCTCGGTGAGGGCGGTGTCGGTCCGGGTTGCCGTGCGTTGTCGTGAGTGATGACAGGCTCAGGCGAGAATGGGCTGATTGCGGATGGTGCGGCGTCGATCGATGAGGTCGCCACGCGTAGCGTGTTCCACGCTGTGTATGGCTGCTGCACGGGCAATGGCTCTGCCGGATCCGACGCCGTGTGTGCCGGTGGCGTGCTGGGGGGATCGAGCAGCGAGATGCCTGCTTGGGGTGGAATGTCTTGAAACTGTATCTGCGCCGGATACATGAGCTGTTGTAGAGCAAGCGCTTGGGCGAAACTGGGGTTGTCCTCCCTTTTGATGTTGTCTTGCGCGTGTTCGGCAGGCGGCTGTCCATTGTCTCGCGTGCGTATCAAGCGTGCTGCATGGATATTCATAGACAGGGCCTGTTCAGAGTTCATGATAATGTCGACGATGGTGAAGGCCTGCCGACGCTTCGTCGCACATGCCTTGTTCAGCGCGAAGGGTATTCAACTGTTGCTGTTGTTGCCTCCGTGCAAGAAGCGCCTGATATGCGCGTAATCGGTGCCGCCGCGTGATCCAGTGGCAACGTGCATCGGACAGCTTGTGCTCCAGGCTGTCCAGCACACTATTCTGTTGCTTGATGGCTGTTTCCAAAGTGGCGATAAAGCGCTGGAAATTCTGGTAGTTTGATGCGGACGAACCTGTACGCAGGCAGTGCGCAAGGCGTTCGGCATAGTCCTGCTGGTACTCCCTGAGCGAGTCCAGCTGTCGCTGGGCGTTGTGCCGCGTGTCCGCCAGTTGGCGCAGAGTCCGACCGGCGTCGGCACTATGCGTCTGGGCTAGTTCGGTCAGGAAGTTCAGGGCGGTGTACTTGCTCATTGATCCTCGCCGTTATGCCAGCTGCCCGTGGGACAGGCCTGGAGCGAGCAGTTCCGCCAGGTCTGCCGCGGCGTCTTCATGGTTGACCTGTTCGGCGACGTTTTGCCTGAGATAGGCGGCCAGTGCGGGGTATTTGGCGACGGCGTCGTCAGTCAGTTCGTCGTGGCCCGACGCATAAGCACCGACCGCGATCAGGTCCTTATTGCGTTCATAAACAGACAAAAGCCGTTTGAACTGCTGGGCCAGTGCAAGTTGCGAGGACGGGACAATAGCGGACATTACGCGCGATATGGACGCTTCAATATCGATGGCAGGATAGTGGCCGGACTCAGCCAGCTTGCGGGACAGGACAATATGTCCGTCCAGAATGGAGCGGGCGGCGTCGGCGATAGGGTCCTGCTGATCGTCGCCTTCCGTCAGGACGGTGTAGAACGCAGTGATTGAACCTGCTGCCATGCCATGACTTTGTGCGCCGTTTCCCGCACGCTCTATCAATGCCGGCAGCCTGGCAAATACCGACGGCGGATAGCCTTTGGTTGCCGGCGGCTCTCCTACTGCCAGTGCAATTTCACGCTGCGCCATGGCGTAGCGCGTGAGCGAATCCATGATGAGCAGTACGTGGCGGCCCTGGTCGCGAAAATATTCCGCCAGCCGCGTGGCATAGGTTGCGGCCTGCATCCTCAGCAGAGGAGATACGTCGGCGGGCGCGGCCACGACAATGGCGCGGCGCAGGCCTGAAGGGCCAAGGTTGTGGTCGATAAAGTCTTTGACCTCGCGGCTGCGTTCTCCTACCAACCCCACAACGATGACATCGGCCTGTGTATAGCGGGCAAGCATTCCGAGCAGCACGCTTTTACCGACACCAGACCCTGCAAAAAGACCGATGCGCTGGCCTCTTCCTACTGTAAGCAGGCCATTGATCGCGCGCACACCGACGTCCAGCACGGTATCGATTGGTGCCCGGACCAGTGGATTGAGTATGGGAGCGGAAAGTGTGCCGTACTCGATGTGATCCAGGTCGCCCAGGCTATCCAGCGGGCGCCCCGCACCATCAAGCACTCGGCCCAGCAGGGCATCTCCCAGCGGCAGCCGGCGTGACGATGGAAACGGTGGATGCCCCGGCTTTGCGCTGTTGTCAGGGGATGCCGGGGCGGCAACGGGAAGTACGCGGGCGCCCGGCGCCAGACCGGAAACATCGCCATGCGGCATAAGGTAAAGTGTTTTCCCATGAAAGGCGACCACCTCGGCTTCAGTCCAGAGATTATTGCTGGCCGATAGCTCAATGCGGCAGGCCGCTCCCAGAGCCAGCTGCAACCCGCTCGCCTCCAGCACCAGGCCAGTGGCCCGGGTGACGCGTCCGTGCCTGATCCAGGTTTGCGCAGACTTTGCCCGGTGGGCCTGGGTATGCAGCAGCGTCCGCCAACGGAACGCAGGGCCGTCACTGAGCGGATGGTCAGCATCTGATTTGTCGGCAGTTTTCGTGGGGCATGGGGGCTCTGCGGTCATGCGGCATGGCTTCCGTGGCGTCGAGGGAATGGTCAAGAGAAGACAGAACAAGCTCCCAGCGTGTCGATAGCGTTGCGTCGACCTCTCCGAATACCGAACTTGCGAGGCATCCGCCTGCCTCTACTGATTCATCGGCAAGTAGCTTCCAGGATCCGGTTGACAGCGTGTCGTTCAGGTGGCGCCGCACCAGCTCGGCGTCATCCGGATGCATGCGCAAGGTCAGTAAAGCCTGTTGCCCTTCGTGGGCAGCGAGTATCTCGCCCACGATAGCCAGAATGGCTTTCCTGTCTATGGTCAAGGTATTGCGCACGAGATGGCGGGCAATATGCACGGCCAGGTTGACCAATGCCTCACCCACCTCATGCTCTAACTTGTCCAGGGCGGCCGTGCAGGCGTCAGACAGCGCTTTCAGGCGTGTGATTTCCGCGTGTGCCTGTGCGCCGCCTTTGTCTCGTCCATCAAGCAGTCCCGCTTCGTAGCCTGTGTCATAGCCTGCTTTATACCCGGCGCTTCGGCCTTCTGTCATGCCTTCCGCCAGGCCCAGTTCATATGCCTCGGCATACGCTTGCGACCTCTCTTCCTCGTCCGCACCCTCTGTATGCTGAGTGCCAGGTTCGGGGATTGCATCGGGGGCGTGCGGGTCACGTCGAACATCGCCTGCGTCCGATGGGACGGCATTGTCAAGGCTGGCGAAATCGGTGTCCTGGCCGTGGGGTGCCGGTGTCCGGGTGTCAAACCCCATGGGCTGCCAGGGAGACCAGGGTAGTGCGGGCCCGCTTCGGGCTGACTGGTCAGATATATTCTTCATTGCTCAGCCCACTTAGATTGAATGCGCCCGATTCGGCCAATCGGCGGGTGATCTGCACAATCCGCTTCTGGCTGTCCTCAACCTTGGACAGGCGGACCGGGCCCTGGGCCTCCAGGTCCTCACGCAGCATATCGGCGGAGCGTTTGGCCATATTGCGGAAGAATTTCTCACGCAGTTCCTGCTGTGCGCCCTTCAGGGCAATAGCCAGGTCCGCGGAGTCGATTTCCTTGAGTATGGTCTGTATGGCCATGTCGTCGACGTTGATGAGGTTGTCAAACACGAACATTTCATCAACGATGCGTTGAGCCAGGTCGGCATCCAGATCACGCAGACTGGCGATGACGGCGTCTTCTTCTGCCGTGCTCATGAAGTTCAGGATTTCAGCGGCGGTTCGTACTCCCCCCATCTTGCTGCGCTTCGCACCCTGTCCCGACAACACACCATTGAGCACTTCGGTCAACTCATGCAGGGCAGTGGGCTGCACACCGCCAAAGGTGGCAATGCGCAGCACCACATCGTTGCGCAGCCGTTCGTTCAGCAAGGCCAGCACTGCAGAAGCGCGATCACGTTCAAGGTGCACGAGTATGGTGGCGATGATCTGCGGATGCTCATTACTGATCAGTTCGGCAACGCTGGCAGCCTCCAGCCAGTTAAGCGCGTCGATCCCGCTGTTGCCCTCCACATTATCGAGAATGTCTTCGATCACGCCGGCGGCCCGGTCGCTGCCCAGCGCCTTGGTGAGTACGGAGCGTATGTATTCCTCCGAGCCCAGGTTTACGGACAGAAACTGGTCCGCTTCTTGCCGGAATTCTTCGAGCACGGCATCGACATCTGCGCGGGTGATATGCCGCAGGCTTGCCATGGCGCCGCCGATCAGCTGAACATCGCGTGCCGACAGGTATTTGAACACCTCGGCCGCAGCGTCTTCTCCGAGCGACATCATCAGGATGGCGCAACGTTCCAGCCCGGTATCAATCGTTGTCATTGTTATTCTCCATCCATGACCGCAACACCATGGCGACAGCGCGAGGGTCCTGTTGCGCCATGCTGCGCGCAGTCGTCAGATTGTCTTCGTAGCGGCTGAGCGCTCGCGCCAGGCGGTCGGCAGCCTCCTGGCTGTTGCGTGCGAGCTCTTCTTCGTTTTCCTGCGGTGCCGGTGGCGGCGCTTGTAGCTTGGGCTTGTTCAGGTATTCCATCAGCGGTGGAGCGATTTTCCTCCAGATCAGATACAGCACCAGCAGGATCAGCAGATATCGCGCGGCCTGCAGGGCGTGGTCGATATAAACCGGGTTGTTCCAGAATGGCAGGCTCTCCGGTCCGGTGTCGCTGAACAGACTGTTGACGAGACTGAGCGTATCACCGCGCTCGGCGTCATAGCCCATGGCCTGTTCGACCAGTTGCTTGAGTTTATGAAGTTCCTCATCGGGCAAGGCCTCGGGGCCATCCTCGCCGTCCCGGTAGTTGATTACCACCGCAGCCGATAGCCGTCGCAGCGTGCCCAGCGGGTTCTTGATATGACTGATGCTGCGATCGAGCTCGTAGTTGATGGTGGCGTCGCTTCTTGCCGAGCCCATACCCTGGCTGGTCACGCTGAAAAGCGTGGACCAGTTGTTTGCACCGTCTTGCGGTGGGGCCTGTGCTGTGTTCCGGGACGGCGCGGGTGGCGCGTCGATGGGAGCAATAGTGTTGGGCGGGGGCTGATTGCTCAATGCTCCCGGCACGCCTTCCGGCGGAGCAATATTGTGCTGTGTGGATGAGCTGGTCTGTTTGCTGCGTATCGCGGCCTGGTCTGGGGCCTGATTGGGACGATAGGTTTCGGACGTTTGCTCACGCTGCGAAAAGTCTATATCGGCACTGACCTGAGCGCGCACATTGCCCGGCCCTACCAGAGGATGCAGCAGTGTCAGTATGCGTTGTACCGTGCGCTGTTCGATATCATCGATCAGACGCTGCCGGGAGGTATCCACGCCTGCTTCGCTATGGGGGGCAGCCAGGAGTCGCCCATTCTGATCGACGATTGATACGTCGTTCGCGGGCAGGTGAGGAATGCTGGAGGACACCAGCCAGGTGATCGCCTGAATCTGGGATTCGCTCAGGCTGCGTCCAGGATGTAGTGTCAGCAAGACGGATGCAGTTGGCGTTTTCCGCTCGCGGACAAACAGCGATTCGCGCGGCATGGCCAGGTGAACCCGGGCGGACTGTATGGGGTGCAACGCCTGAATGGTGTTGGCGAGCTCACCTTCCAGCGCGCGTTGATAGGTGAGTTGTTCAGTGAACTGGCTGGAGCCCAGGCGGGTCTTGTCGAGCAGCTCGAAACCCGCTTCGCCGCTGCGCGGCAGGCCTTGCTGCGCCAGATGTAGCCTGGCTTCGTGTACCTTGTCGGCAGGCACCAGAATCGCCTGTCCGGAATCGGACAGGCGATATGGGATATTCATCTGAGTCAGCGCAGTGATGATCGCGCCGCCGTCGCGATCTGGCAGGTTGGCGTATAAGGTGCGATACGAAGGAGATCGTGCCCATAACACCAGCATGATAATCAGCGCGATGGCTGCCGATGCGCCAATCAGTTGCAATGCGCGCGGCCAGTCCCCTGGGTGGGCTAGCGCCGACATCCTTTCGCTTATGCTTGCCGCGGGGTTCATTCCTGCCCCCGTATGCCAGGCTTGTGGCATGGATTGGATAAATAGGGAATACAGCTGGTCGAGGGGATAGGCATGTGGGAGGAATGATGTATTTGAGTCCGAAATTATTGTCTCCGGATGTATGCAGGCAAGCATTGAACAGAACGGATTTTGAGGGCCTTTTAAGTGATATCGGACTTGAACCTAATCCTTGATATGCCTCGAATTTCCACGCCAGATAAAGCACTCCGCGCGAACGTCGACGCGCTACAGTAGCGTTTTTACAGTTTCATCTGGTGCGCTATGTCCCTGTCTCAAATCCCAGCCATAGAAAACACGCTTGTCGCAATGCGGCAGATGACGCAGCAATTGGCGTTGCCTGCCCTGGCCGATAGCCGAAACGACCTTGCAAAAAATGGATTTGCCACGGAGCTGGCCCGTTCCCTGGACCGGGTTTCGTCCTTGCAGAACAAGTCGGCGGCACAGTGGCGTGCGTTCGAGCTTGGGACGCCCGATGTGGCCCTGAACGACGTCATGATCGATATGCAGACGGCGGGCCTTGCCTTTAACGCCACTGTACAGGTACGCAACCGGCTGGTTGCTGCTTATCAGGAAATCGCCAGCATGCCGGTGTAGTTGGTGATATTCACTGCGGCGCGTGAGCTTTGCCGCGTCGGCCTGGGCGGGAATGCCCGATCCAGGCCGATGCTATCCTGCCCCAGGTCGCTATGATGGGGATGAGTGTCGACGGTATGCCTTGAGCATGCGCTGCCCCTTTCCGAGCTGTCCCAGCTGCCTGCTGAGCCTGTCCAGTTCTGGAGCGGCCAGCGTGCGCAGGTGTGCGTCATTATCCAGAATGCGTGTGAGCAAATCGCGCCGGGCATTGCGATCCGTGTGGCTGAGCATTTTGTGCTGGCGCAGGCGTTCGATGGCAACGCTGTATTGCTGACTCAGGACCATGACCTGTTCCCATCGGTCTTTGCGTGCCTCATGGAGCATGCGGTGAGAGAGTTCCGCGATGGCGCGGTAGTGAGGAATCATGGAGTCCATCATAGCGTCTCTGTTTCTGCGCGGTGCAACTATGTTGTCGAGGGCGGTCCCGAAGGAACCGATACGCCTGTCGCCGTTTTCCAGGCTTCGCTGATATTGGTGAGCAGTTGTACCGCCAGATCCAGTTTCTGAATATCGGCACGTAGATTGGCGAGCATCAGGTTCTGGACAACCAGGTCGTAGGTCGTGATCAGATTGGAGGCAAGGGTGCCGTCTGCCTTGTCGTTCACGCCGGCTTTCAAGCCTGACTCCACGATGTCTATGGCCCGGGAAATGGCCTGCCCTCTGTCGGAGATATTGCCTTGTTGCAGATGCAGGCGAGCCTGTAGCATGGCTGTCAAGGCGCCATCAAACAACAGCGTGATGATTTGTTGGGGACTTGCGCTCAGCACCTGGGTTTCCAGTCCGATGCGCGTATAGGACTGCGCGGCTTGCCGCGCGATCACGCCCATGTGGTCTGTTGCCTGTGTCATGTGTTCTTGCTTGAATTCCCCAGCAGTGAAAGTTGCTGGGCCAGATAATGGCTCAGAGAGTTCATCTGAGCCATCATGGCGTCCAGTTGTTGAAACTGTTTGCGATAGGTTTGCATCCTGGCATCTATCCGGGCTGCTGCGGCGTCGTACTGCTTGTCCAGGGACTTCAGCGTTGTTGCCATGGAGGTTGTAGCGCGCGCCATGACACCATCGGGTTTGAGGTAGCCGTCGGCAAGTCTGGCTATGCGCGCGCCCAGGCCTTGTTCGCCGCCCAGCAGCGACTTCACCTCGGGTAGGCGTTCTTTCAGCGCTTGACGCAGCTTTACGTCGTCAATGGCGAGTGTGCCGTCCGGCTGTGTAGTGATGCCCAGCTGTGGCAAGGTGAGCCGGCCGGCGGCGTCAGGCTGGTCATTCAGGACGCGGCGTATTTTGTCTGGTATATGGCGCGTGATGTTGTCACCCGCGAGGGCGCTGGGCGTCTGTTGATGGGCGTTGTAGCCGGTAAGTGCCTTGACGGTATCTTGCAGAGCATTATAGGTGGCGACGAAATCCTTGAATGTCGAGATTGCTGCAGTGTCGTCGCGCGTCAGCGATAAGGCGGCAGGTGAGTCTGATGGTGTTGTCTTATGCAGCGTCAGCGTAAGGCCTTCAATAGCGGTTTTGATGGTATTGCTGTCGCTTTCTATCTGTATGCCGTTTACGCTGAGCCTGGCTTGCCGGGCGGGCGTTTCGGCAAGCACGCCGGCGACGCCTTTGTTGAATCCAAGCAGCGCCTGCAGGGCGGGTATATCTGAGTCGGCGTCGAGGGGGGTGACGGAGATGTTCTGGATTTCATTGCTCCTGCCCGAATCGCTCGTGGTGAGCAGCAGACGATGGGGGGACGCGCTGCCGTCGTTGATCAGCGTGGCGTTCAGGCCCAATGATGCATTGTTGATCGCCATGGCAATGCCGTTCAGGCTGGTGTCCGCCTGGGCGAGGGTGACCGTACGCGATTGACCATTGGTGAGCGTAAAAGTAATGATTACGCCTCCGGCGCAGAGCGTGGCCGCTCGATCTGCCTGGCCGGAACTGGTGAGCGTCTGGTGCGACGCCAGTTGCTGTACGTCGATGCTGTATTGTCCGGGAGTTGCTCCCGCAGAAACCGTGGCGGACACCGCTTCGCCAGGGGAATCTGCTCGCAGCGCGCCCAGTGTGTCGGACTTTGCCAGTGCCTGTGCAGCGCCATGGAAGGCGCGCAAGGCGGCCTGTATTCTGTCGTAGCCATCAAGTTTTTTTTGCACAGAGGTCGCCCGGCCTTCGATCAGGGCGAGAGGCCTGTTTTCGGCCTTGCGCAGGTCAGTCAGCAGTGTGTCGAGAGGCAGGCCTGAACCTGCGCCTATTGAAGAAATGGCCATATATCGCTCCGTTGTTGTTGACCGCAATGCGGGTATGTCATCTGGTATGGCTTTACGACAGAGGTGGCGCAAGCTTTATCCCGCATCCTGCGGTAATTGCTGGAACAGCGTGACAATTGATGCACTGCTCTGCCGAGCATGGGACGGTTTGCCGCCGGACAATGAAATTTCCATTTCTGTCAGCGATTCACGCCTATGCCAAGCACCGACGAGCATCTTCCGGAGCTGTATGCTCCCTTGGTCCGGAGGCTGGCCTTGCAACTGGCGGCCAGATTGCCGGCCAATGTGGAGCTGGACGATCTCGTCCAGGCAGGCATGCTGGGGCTGCTCGATGCCTTGCGCCGCTATCAGTATATGCAGGACGCACAGTTCGAGACTTATGCGGTCACGCGCATACGAGGGGCCATGCTGGATGAACTGCGCAGCCAGGACTGGCTGCCGCGCTCAGTGCGGACTAAGGCCAGGCAGATAGAGCAAGCTATCGGCGCTCTGAACCAGAAGCTGCTCAGGGCACCCAGCGAAACCGAGATTGCCAGGCAGATGGGGGTGACCCTGGCCGACTACCGCCAGATGCTGGAAGGCGCTTGCGGTGTGCAGGTGTTTCACTACGAGGATCTGGCCGCGCCAGGCGCTGATCGGTCTCCTGAGCCTGTGTTCACGGGGGATGCCGCGCAGATGGCGCAGTGGCGGGGTAATCCATTGAATCAGTTGATCAACCACCGTATGCGCCAGGCACTGATTGATGCGATTGAAGCGTTGCCAGAACGGGAACGCTTGTTGTTGTCGCTGTTGTTCGAACAGGATCTCAATCAACGGGAAATTTCCGCCGTCATGGGCGTGACAGAAGGACGGGTTTCCCAGATCAGGTCGCAGGCCATCGCGCGGATACGCGCAGCCCTGGCAAGCCAGCAGCTGGAGGACGAAATGGAGGAGTCGGCACTGCAGGCTATGTTCTAGCGCAACCATGCCGCGAGGTGACCGCTCGGAGGATAGTTCTTGGTGAGGCAGCGCTGTACCGCAGGCAAGACAAGGAAAAAGGGCGTGGCCCGGTCGTTTGGACCGGGCCACGCCCTGTTGGTTTAGGCGCGGCCTGCAGGTTAGCGCAGCAGCGACAGTACGGTTTGAGGTACCTGGTTGGCCTGGGCCAGCACCGAGGTGCCGGCCTGCTGCAGGATTTGTGCACGCGTCATGTTCGAGACCTCGACGGCATAGTCGGCATCTTCGATGCGCGAACGCGCCGCAGACAGATTGGTGACCGTGTTGTTCAGATTGGCAATCGTGGACTCGAAGCGGTTCTGGACGGCACCGAGCTCGCCGCGCAGTTCATCAACCATGGAGAGCGCCAGGTCCAGCGTTTGCAGGGCATCAGTGGTACGGCCTTCGCGCAGGTCTGTCAGGTTGAGCTTGGCGACATCAACGGCGAAGTTGGCTGCGCCGGCGGTTTCCAGGTTGGCTTTGCCAGGGTCCAGCGCAAGGTACAGATCCTTGGCCACGCCTGACTCTACCTTGATGCCGTTGTTTGCCAGGTTGGTGAGCTCCTGGGCATCTTCAGTGGTGATGGTGAATTTTGCGAACCAATTGCCATTGCCGTCAACCTGGGTGTTTTCGGTGATGACCAGTTTCGAACCATCTATACCCAGGCGTGCTGCCAGCGCAGTGCCAACATCACCGCTGTCAAGCAAGGTGCTGCTGGATACCTGCGTGGTCTCGCCAAACGCCTTCTGGAAATTGGCGGCGGCTGCATCCACGGTGACCTCGCCGTCGGCGTGCTGGACCGGGCCGGTGATGTTGAAGGTGGACAGGCCCAGCATCTTGGCGTCGATGGTTTTCAGACGGATGTCGATGGTTTCGCTGTCGTTGGCGCCGACCTGGATGGACAGTTTGCCGGCGTCCGGACCCAGCACGCGCACGCCGTTGAACTGGGTTTGCGCCGATACACGGTTGATTTCATCCAGGCGCTGCCCGATTTCGTCCTGGATGGAGCGCAGGTCGGAAGCGGAGTTTGTGCCGTTGGCAGCCTGCACGGAGAGGTCGCGGATGCGCTGCAGGTTGTTGTTGATCTCGTTCAACGCGCCTTCGGTGGTCTGCGCAATAGATATCCCGTCGTTGGCATTGCGGGTTGCCTGGGTGAGGCCCTTGATGTTGGCGGTAAAGCGGTTTGCAATGGCCTGCCCGGCGGCGTCGTCCTTGGCGCTGTTGATGCGCAGGCCGGACGACAGGCGCTCAATGGCGCTGCCCAGGGCATATTGCGATTTCAGCAGATTGCCCTGAGCAACCAGCGAAAGGGTATTGGTGTTGATGACAGACATGGATAACTCCTGAAAGGACTATGTATGGCGTAAGAGATTCGCCGGTGTCCAGGGAGAGGGCGGCTGCCTTGGCGGTCGCTTGTTTTCGCATGGGGCTGCCCGTTCGTTGATGAGCGGGCGCCTCCTTCCCCCTGTTCCCCGCTGTTAACGGTCTTGCAGGGAGGAGTTTTAGGGTGTGGGCGGGCAAGGCGACGGAAAGCGCCTGAAATTCCTGTGACGCAAAGACAGGCCAGACTTTGCGTCACAGGGACCGCAGCATCAATACAGCACTTTGGGCAACCAGAGACCGATGGCGGGAAAGAGATACAGCAGTACGATGGCGATGATCTGTATGCCCATGAATGGCAGCATGCCGGCGAAAATCTGATTCAGCGTGACATGCGGCGGCGCCACGCCCTTCAGATAGAAGGCCGACATGGCAACCGGCGGAGACAGGAAGGCCGTCTGCAGGTTCAGCGCGACCAGCAAGCCGAAGAACAGCGGATCGATCTGATAGTGCGCCAGTAAAGGAAGGAAGATGGGCATGAAGATCACGATAATCTCCGTCCATTCCAGAGGCCAGCCCAGCAGGAAAATCACGATCTGCGCGAGTATCATGAACTGGATGGGCGTGAGGTCCATGCCCAGCACCCAGGTGTTGATGATCTCTTGTCCGCCCAGCAGCGCAAAGGCTGCAGAAAAAATACTGGAGCCCACGAACAGCCAGCACACCATGGCGCTGGTCTTGGCTGCCAGATATACCGACTCCTTCAGCATGGGCAGGTTCAGCCGCCTGTATGCCAGCGCCAGCAGCAGCCCGCCAAAAGATCCCATGGCCGCTGCTTCGGAGGGCGTGGCAAAACCGAAGACAATACTGCCCAGTACGGCCAGTATCAGAATGGCCAGCGGGAAGAAGGAGCTAAGCAGCATCTTGAATATTTCAAGTTGGGCGAAGCTGAGGAAGGTATAGTAGATAAGCAGTATCCCGGCGCCAATAGCAAGCGTGATCCAGAACGACATGGGCGCAGAAGGGGCGATGGCTTCTTCAGGAGCGGCAGTGGTGGCTGTGCTGTCCATATCTTGCACCGCGGCGGGTTCCGCACCTTCTGGCTCCTGCAGACCTTCCGCCGAATCTTCAGGCTCTTGCAGTCCCGAGCCGGGAGGTTCCTGCAGGCCTCCTATATATGCCTCCGGGTCTTGCAGGCCGCCTGACGACTCCTGATAGCTGCTGCCCAGCCCCATGGGCAGCAGTCCTTGCTCCGCCACAGGAATCGGTTGGGTGACTATTTTGTAGGTCAGGCCCATGGCCGCTGCGAACAAGAGCGCTGGCAATAGCGCAATGATCATGTGACGGACAATGATGCTGGTGGGGACGCTGGCGTTGCGGCGGCCTTTGAGCGCCATGATCATGCCGGGCAGGGCTCGTTTGCTGAGCGTATCGCGTATCGTCCTGGCGAACTCAGGCAGGGTGACGCGCCGTTCTTCCTCGGATAGAGGAGGAGCCGACTTGGGACTGACTTTGGCGACGATCATGACATAGGCCACATAAAGCGTGGCCAGCATAAGCCCTGGAAAGAATGCGCCGGCATACAGCTTGACCACGGAAACGCCGGCTACGGCGCCGTACACGATCAACAACACAGATGGCGGAATCATGATGCCCAGGCATCCGCCGGCCGTGATCGAGCCAGCTGTCAGCCTGATGCTATATCCAGCCTTGAGCATGGCCGGCATGGCCAGCAGGCCCATCAGTGTCACGACTGCACCGACAATACCTGTCGCCGTGGCAAACACGGCGCAGGTGATGATCGTGGCGACGGCCAGCGAACCCGGCACGCGCGCCATTGCCAGATGCAGGCTGTGGAACAGCTTTTCGATCAGATTGGCGCGTTCGACCAGATAACCCATGAAGATGAACAAGGGCACCGCGATCAGCACGTCGTTGGTCATGACGGCGTAGGTGCGCAACACCATGAGATCGAGTGTCTGTTCAATCGCAATTTCCGGACCCATGCCGCGATAGGCAAGATAAGTGAACATGACGCCCATGCCCATCAGCGTGAAAGCCGTTGGGAAGCCGAGCATAATGGTGACGACGATCAGCGCCAGCATCAGAAGTCCGAGGTGCCCGTTTGTGATGTCGGCGGGCGCTGGCATCAGCATGAACAGGGCAATCAGAATGGCAACCAGGATGGAGAGCCCGAACCAGACTTCCTTTCTCATGACGGGCTCCTCTTGTTGCGCGCTTCGTCGGTAACAATAGCGTCAAGCTTTTCGATGTCTTCAGACTTGACGTGGACCATATCCATGAGTTTGTCGACATCGACTTCTTCCACATCTTTTGCCCTGCTGGGCCAGGCGCCTTGCCGAAGGCAGCGTATGCAGTACACCACCTCTACAAACCCCTGGAGCAGCAGCGTCAGGCCCGCAAAGGGAATGATGAATTTGAACGGGTAGATGGGCGGGCCGTCAGCCGTGATCGTGGAGTGCTCGTTGATCATGTAGGATTCCAGCGCATAGGTATAGCCGGCCCATGCCAGGGCGATGACGCCTGGAAAGAAGAACAGGATGTACAGCGTGAGGTCCAGCCCGGCCTGAAGGCGGGGCGGGAAAAATCCGTACAGCACGTCACCGCGCACATGCCCATTCTTGGATAGGGTGTAGGCGCCGGCCATCATGAACAGTGTGCCGTACATCATGTTCATGGCGTCGAACGACCAGGAGTGTGGCGCCGAGAATGCGTAGCGCGAGAACACTTCGTAGGTAACAAAGACAGTGAGCGCCAGAACAAGCCAGCCGAACGCCTGGCCTATCCAGGTGTTGACCCGGTCTATGGTGAGCAATATTGCTTGCATGGTTGGTGGCACCCTGCTGGAAAAAGAAAAGAGTCCCCTGGGCACTATAGCGGGAGGCTATAGTGCCCCAAGACAACGCCGGAGAGGTGCGTTGCTACTCGGCGAGAGGGTGGGCGTCAGCTTTGCGTCGGACTTTTTTTGGCGAAATAATGGTTGTAGGCCATCCGCCGGTTATTGTTGGTGTCCATGTCCCACGACACGGCCCGCGCGGCGAATGCGCGCTGTGACGCTTCGATTTCCTTGAACAAGGCGTTGGTCTCGCCTTTCTTGGCGACGATGGTGTCCCAGGTGGTGAGCTGTTCCTGCAAAATGGCGTTAGGTGTTTTGTAGAACTTGACGCCGTCTTCCTTCTGCAGCTTGATGTAGTCCTGTGAGTAGCGGTCTATCGCCTTCCATGACATGTCAGCCGATGACGCTTCGACGGCATTGGCGATGATTGCCTTCATCTTGTCCGGCAGGGCGTTGTACTTGTCCTTGTTGAAGGTGATTTCGAACGTTTCGGACGACTGATGAAAACTTTGCAGCATGCAGACCTTGGACACATCGGGAAATCCCAGCAAGCGGTCGGATGAAGCGTTGTTGAACTCTGCGCCATCGAGCAGGCCGCGATCCAGGGCAGGTACGATTTCTCCGCCGGGCAGTGCGTTGACCGCTGCCCCCATGGACGTGAACAAATCAATGGCCAAGCCGTTGGTGCGAAACTTCAGGCCTTTCAGGTCTGCGGTCTTGGTGATCGGATTCTTGAACCAGCCGAAAGCCTGTGTCGGCATCGGACCGCTCAGGAACGATACGACATTGCCGCCGATTTCATCGTACAGCTTGACCAGCAGCTCCTTGCCGCCGCCATACTTATGCCAGGCCAGGACCATATTGGCATCCATGCCGAATGCCGGGCCGGATGAATAAAGCGCCAGGGCGTTCTGCTTGCCGTAGTTATACCCCAGCACGCCATGCCCGCCGTCCAGCGTGCCCTTGGAAACAGCATCAAGCAGTGCAAAGGCGGGGACGACCGCACCGGCTGGAAGTACTTCGATCTTGAGTTCGCCGCCAGTCATGTCGTTGATTTTCTGGGCGAAATCAAGCGCGTATTCGTGGAAGATATCTACCGTAGGCCACGTGCTCTGGAATCTGAGGTTGGCGACCCCCTGCGCTTTGACGATGGAGGGGAAACCCATGGACATGGCCGCGGCGGTTCCGGCAGCCGCACCGCCGAGAAAACGGCGGCGCGCCGTCATGGTTTGAGTGGGCGAGCCCTGCTTGCTTGACCTGCTGTTCATTGCCTTGTCTCCTGGCTTTTATAGCCTTATGTGTTGTGTTGCAACGATGACTAAGTCTGTACTGCGGATACTTTTATAGGCTAATGAGGTTGGGCAGTCAACAATTTGTAAGATAGTTAAAACCCTTATACCAGGATTTATATTCGTGTATACAGGCAGTAAACATCTGGCTTAAAGGTCGCTTTTTAAGCCATATTTCAACTTTGTGGCTTGCATTACCCGGATAATGCCTGCCTCCTGCCTCCTGCTTCCTGCTTCCTGCTTCCTGCTTCCGGCATTCCTGCATCAATTCGGCACAAACGGAGCAATGAGGGCATGCTGCGCAATCGTCAGGGGATCTTGCTGGGCAAGCGCCTTGCTGGAAGGGGGGGAGGTAAGGTAGCGGCAACACGCAGCGCCCTCAGCCCAGAAGGTTGCGGCGCACCTTGTGCAGATGCAAATCGAATGCCTGCTGAGCTGCGGCCGCATCGCGCGACTGCAGTGCTTTGAAAATGGCCTTGTGCTCGGCTTCGCGCTCCATCCGCCGTTCGCGGGTGGCGTTGTTGCGTTTGAGTGCGCCCCATTCTGCGATATTGCGGGCCGCAGTCACCATCTGGTAGATCTCGATGACCAGGCTGTTGTGCGTGGCGTCGGCAATGGCCTGATGAAAACGCCCGTCCCAGGTTTCGAATTCATCCAGTGTGGCTGCCTGTTCGGCGCCGAGCATGGCCGCCCGTATCTGGTCCAGGTCTGCGCCTTTGGCATGTGCAACCACAAGCAGGGGCAGTTGTGGTTCGATCAGCATGCGGGCTTCCATGATTTCCTGTGGGCTGGCATCACGGGCTGCGCGGACGGGGGGGCAAATAGCCGCCGTCGCCGTAACATAAGTGCCGCTTCCGACAATACGGATAATGCGACCGCGGCCTTCGATGCGACCCAGAGCCGACCTTATGGCACCCCGCGTAACGCCGTATCGCGCAGCCAGCGCCCGCTCTGCTGGCAGGCGGTCTCCAGGCTGGTAGTCGCCGCTGTCTATGAGCGCGGTGAGCGCATCGTCGAGCGCTGCAGGCGACGTTTCGCAAGCCGTTTGCTCCGCAAGAATGGAATGATCTTGCCGGAATGTCATGTTTATCCTTATTGGTTAACCAATTTATGAAAATATACACCAATTTTGATAAATAAGGCCTTAAAGGTTGACCAAATCATGGAAAGGCTGGCAACATGGCCGCAACAGCTTCGCGTACGGGACGCGGGCGCAGGTTTCTTTATATTTTGTCTATGAACACAACTCTTTTCATCGAATTACTGATCATCGGCCTGGGCAGTGGTTTTGTGGCCGGCCTGCTGGGCATAGGAGGGGGCATGATCATGGTGCCCATCCTGACCTTCCTGCTGTCGGGCCAGGGCATAGACAGTAGTCTTGCCGTCAAGATGGCGATCGCCACATCGATGGCGGTCATCGTTTTTACTTCCATATCCAGCGTGCGCGCGCACCACAAGCGCGGCGCCGTGCGCTGGGACATCGTTGCCAAGTTGGCGCCGGGCATCATTATCGGCAGCCTGGTGGGTAGTATTGGCGTATTCTCGCTGCTCAAGGGCGTTTATCTGGCTATTTTTTTCGGCGTGTTCGTGGCGTTTTCTGCGACCCAGATGTTTCTGAACAAGAAGCCACCGGCATCCCGTGAAATGCCGGGCACGGTAGGGCAGTTGGGTATGGGGGCTGCCATCGGGATGATATCCGGTCTGGTTGGCGCGGGCGGAGGGTTTATCAGCGTGCCGTTGATGACGTGGTGCAATGTCGCTATCCATACAGCTGTCGCCACGAGCGCGGGGCTGGGGTTTCCCATCGCGATCACCAATGCGCTGGGCTATATCGTGTCCGGCACCTCGGTGCAGGGGTTGCCGCCTCATTCCTTTGGCTATATATGGTTGCCCGCACTTGTCCTGATCGCTGGCGGCAGCGTATTCACTGCGCCATTGGGCGCCAAGGCTGCGCACAGCCTGCCCGTGCCCATGCTCAAACGCGTTTTTGCTTCCATGCTTTACCTGTTGGCGATCTATATGCTCTGGAAGGGATTCTCGGGAATGGCCTGAGGGTTCGCGTTTGATGCGCCAGATGGCAGCCCGCTGCAATGTGCTGGTCGAGCGCTTCAAGGCAGGCGGGCTGATTGAAGGCCTGCCGTCGAATAGTCTGCGATTTGCCGTGATGCATGCGGCGGGCGTCAGTGGAACGTCGATGCCGCGTTGCTGGCTGACCTCGCCTTGCGGCAATTGCAACAGTTGGTTAACAGAAAGCCGCCGGCCATCTGCCTGGCCTGTTTCGGAGCCCGTGCCATGGTGCTGCGCATACGCGCAATGCTGAGGGGCGCCGCCGCAGTTACGCTCAGATTCAATTTGCAGTCAATTGGGATGCCCCGCTGCGCAACCTCTCTTAAGCTGTGGCTGTATGCACACTAGGCAAACGGAGGTTAGTCATGAACTACGGCAAGTTTGTAGGTGAGCTCAACAAGGGCATAGAAGGGCGCATTGTCGCCTACGATGACCTGGAAGCAGGATGCGTGCTGCATCTGAATGATGGCCATACAACGGTTGTTGTAGAACCAAGTGTCATTGATCGCCAGAAGGAGGAGGCAGTATCCACACTGCGGGCATGTATCAGGTCTGATGATCTGGTGGGTGGGCAGGTGATGCTGGCTTTGCGCGGCGGAGCTCTTGTTTTTGAACGCCATGGAGATGCGGCATAGGCCTGGCTTTCAGCGATGCGTGCCAGGCATCAGTAAAAAAGGCCTGAGTCCGGTGCAATTCCGAACTCAGGCCTTAAGCCCTTAACCTTTAACTGTCCAACTTCTGGGGGTCAGTTCAGGTATGCATGGCCTTTTGGCATTTGGGCGAGCGTGTCAGAAGCGCATGGCCTTCGACCAATGCCGCTGCTACGCTGTCAGCGCGTGGCGCATGGTGACATGTTCGATGCCGGCATCCATATAAGTGCCACCCTCCGCAACGAAACCGTGACGGGCGTAAAACCCCCTTGCATGCGTCTGCGCAGAGAGCACCACTTCCATGTGGCGGCGACGACGTGCCTCGTCGACCAGCGCGTCGAGCAGCCTGGAGCCTACGCCGCTGCCGCGATAGTCGGCCCGCACGGCGATGCGGCCGATATGGGCGTTGGGCAATAGCCGTCCGGTGCCGATGGCCTGGCCTTCTTCGTTGTAAGCGATGGCGTGAACGCAGCGTTCGTCTTCGGCGTCCAATTCGAGCTCAGGCGGAACATTCTGTTCTTCGACAAAGACTTCTTGCCTGATGGCCATGGCGTCGCGCTGGCAAGCTGCCCAGTCGCCGACGATGATCTTGACTGACTGACTCACGAGTTTCTCCTTGTTATTTCAACCGGCCTTGGGCCAATTACCTGTATCGCGATGCACGGCCTGGGTGGCGCGGGAAATCCGGCACGGGTGTACATCATTTGGTACTCCGCAGGCAGGTTGCCGCCATGGACGGTAGATGGCCTGGGGAGGCAGTGCGGGGCGCATGCGACCCTAGCAGCGATTCCGGCCGATTTTACTCGGGTGTGCCCTGGGGTGGTGCAACATAGGGCAACAAGCAAGACAGGATGCGTCTGGCAAGTTGGCGGCGTTGTCACGGCCGAAAAATTTATGTTATATTAGCGCTCTTTGGCGCATTAGCTCAGCCGGTTAGAGCGACGGAATCATAATCCGCAGGTCCCCTGTTCGAATCAGGGATGCGCCACCAAGAATTCTCTGTAGTATCAAGTGTTTATAGCCGCAGATCACGCGGCTATTTTCTTTTCTGGCGCTTGGTATGGCCTAAACGTGACAGGCTTTTTCCCGTTATCCGAGGGATCAGCACATTCATCAAGCTCCGCGCTTGGCCGGTCTGGCCTACACATGAATCTCTCGACCGCGTTCGACTCGGTCAATCACTACATCTCGAATCCCTAAGATAGAATGTATTGGGGACATCGGCATTCGCTCCATTAAACGTGTTTCTTCGCAAAAACTAGTTTAATGAATGTCGCTGTCCCCCGTTTATGATGGAGAGCCTGTCGCTGTCTCCCCTTTAATGATGGAGAGCCCGGCGCGACGCCATCGGACTTTTCGCAGCGATGTTGTGCCATGGATGGCATCCCCTGATTCCGGGTTCTGGAACAAGCTCCGTCCAGAAGCCTAAACATTGCTCCCGGGATTCTGGTTTCCCCCCGTTTTCTGATCGGAGTCGCCGTTTTCGGGCTGATTGCGCGTAGGAGGCTCGCGGTTGGGAGCGTGAGGACCTGGGTGCACCTGATCGTGATCATAGGGGCCAACCACTTTGCCGACCGCTTTGAACGGATCCTTTTCGTGGGTTTTTTGAGGCTGGCTCTCAGTTTTGGTCATGTCCATCTCCTTGGCGTGTAGTGGACCTGAAACAGGGCAAGCACTGTGCCTGGCAAGCGCCGCCTCTTAGGGCAGGCAATGCGATAAAATAAATAAATGATTCTCATTTATAATTTTACATGCCGTTGATGGATGGATGATGCGGCTTAACCAGGATATCGCAGCGAGGTAGGCATGTATGGTCATGACATCCACTGAATGGCGCAATCTGCGGCGCGAACATCAGGCATTGTTGACGGAATACGGGCGGGCGCAACTGCGATGCAGCCGAGCCCTGGCAAGGCAGGCCGCGCGCATCAAGGCGCTTGAAACCCAGGTCATGCAATTGCGCGGCGAGGTCATGCTGCGGGATACCGCTCTGGCCTGGGGGCGCGAAGACCATGCCCGCCTCGTGGCTGCCCAGCCCGATCTGCCGCGGCGGTTTGCGCTGGCACAACATGTCAACCGCCTTGCCGAGCGCATACAAAGCCTGTTGCGGGAACGCAATGCGAGACAGTGGCTCCATATCTCCGGATTTCCCAGATATAAGCTTCCGACCGCAGTCGAGTCTTTGCCTTCCGTTGTGCCGGCGACGGCGAGATCAGTGTTGTGTGTAGGTCGCGACGAAACCACGGCGGGTGCGGCCAGGGCGTTTGTCGAAACGGCCGGCGGGCGCTTTCTGCAGCACGACGGCGCCGACGACACAGATGAGGCTGGGCTTGAGGCAAGTCTGGTTGCGGCAGATCTGGTCATCTGCCAGACGGGATGCGTCAGCCACAATGCCTTTTGGCGGGTGCGGGACCACTGCAAGCGTACAGGCAAGCAATGTGTGCTGGTGGATCAGCCACGCGCTCTGGACGCAATACAGACTGCAAAGCAGCCCGCAGGTCACGGGCAATAACGGCGGGTTAGGAAGCGGGCCTGATTTTTACACTGCAGGCGGCGCGACGTGCGCGTTCCCGCGCGGCGTCGATTGTGCTGTCGTACGCAACGGCGACGCCCATTCGACGGCGCACGTGGCTCTCGGGCTTGCCGAACAAACGGAGCTCAGTGTGCGGCACGCGCAGCGCATCATCCACGCCCTCATAGATGACATCAGCGGCCTCGACGCCACCATAAATGACAGCACTGGCGCCCGGGCTGCGTAATGCCGTGTCGACAGGCAGGCCCAGTATGGCGCGTGCATGCAATTCGAACTCGCTCTGCCACTGGCTGATCATGGTAACCAGGCCGGTATCATGGGGCCGGGGGCTTACTTCGCTGAACCACACATCTTCGCCCTTGATAAAGAACTCAACGCCAAATACCCCCAAGCCCCCGAGATCCTGGGTGACCGCCTGCGCGATCTCCTGAGCCTTGCGCAGCGCCGCGTTGTTCATGGCCTGCGGTTGCCAGCTTTCGACATAGTCTCCGGCAATCTGCGCATGCCCGATGGGTTCGCAGAAGTGTGTTTCGGTGCTGCCGTCGGCGCCCAGGGCTCGCACGGTCAGCAGTGTAATTTCGTAGTCGAAGTCGACAAAGCCTTCTACGATAATTCGTCCGTGACTGACACGCCCGCCCTCCATGGCGTAATGCCACGCTTTGTCGACGTCTTGTGGGCCATCGAGTTTGCTCTGGCCTTTGCCCGAACTGCTCATCACCGGTTTGACCACGCAGGGATAACCAATGCCATCGTCGATGGCGCTGCGCAATTCCTGCAGCGAATCGCAAAAGCGATATGGGCTTGTGGGAAGGTGCAGTGTTTCTGCCGCAAGCCTGCGTATGCCTTCGCGATCCATGGTCAGGCGAGCTGCCCGGGCGCTGGGGATGACGCGGACAGAGCCTTCGGCCTCCAGGCTCTCGAGCGTGGCCGTGGCAATGGCTTCGATCTCGGGTACGACAATATCGGGCCGCTCGGATTCGATCAGCGTGCGTAACTGTTCCGGATCACTCATGCTGATGGTATGCGCATGATGGGCGACTTGTTGGCCCGGCGCATTATCGTAGCGGTCGACGGCGATGGTTTCCACGCCCAGGCGTTGCAGGGCGATCATGACCTCTTTGCCGAGTTCGCCTGAACCCAGGAGCATGACGCGGGTGGCTGAGGGAGAGAGCGGTGTTCCAATAATGGTCATGGCAATGTCCGGAGCGTGAATGCTGGCATTGTACGTGTTTCAGGCCAGCAGGCGGCCAGGCGCGCGGCCGGTTGATACGGGCGCAACGCCTCCCGGAGCAGGGCGGCCTGGCTAGGTCTGCTCCGGTATAACGCGATCCTTATAGCTGCCGGCGGCCGTGAATAGTACGTCGGTCGAAGAATTGAGTGCGGTTTCGGTCGAGTCTTGCAGGACGCCGATGATGAAGCCCACGCCGACCACCTGCATGGCCAGACTGTTGGGTATGCCGAACAGACTACAGGCAAGCGGGATCAGCAGCAGGGAGCCGCCCGCCACGCCCGAGGCGCCGCAGGCGCATACTGCGGCGAGCAGGCTGAGCAGCAATGCGGTGGGCCAATCTACCTGTATGCCCAGTGTGTTGACCGCCGCAAGCGTGAGTATGGTAATGGTGACGGCGGCACCGGCCATATTGATCGTCGCGCCTAGCGGGATAGAGACGGAGTAGGTGTCTTCGGGCAGGCCCAGCTTTTTGCACAGGGCGAGGTTGACGGGAATGTTGGCGGCGGAGCTGCGCGTGAAGAACGCTGTGATGCCGCTTTCGCGCAGACAGGTGAAGACCAGCGGATAAGGGTTGTGGCGCGTTTTGATGAAGACAATGGCGGGATTGACAACCAGTGCCACGAACAACATGCTGCCGATCAGCATCGCCAGCAGATGGGCATAGCCCATCAGCGCGTCGAAGCCGGTTTCCGCCACGGTGGCGGCAACCAGTCCGAAAATGCCCAAGGGCGCCAGACGGATGATGCAGCGCACGATGAGTGAAAGCGCCTGCGATATATCGCCCATGAATGTCTTGGTTGAGCCATGAGCGTGGCGCAGGCACAGGCCCAGTCCGACTGCCCAGGCGAGAATGCCTATGTAATTCGCATTGCCAAGAGCTGTGATGGGGTTGTCGACAATATTGTTCAGTAGCGTACCGAGCACTTCGGCGACATCGCCCGGGGGCGTGAGTGCTTCGGCGCCAGGCTTGAGTGCGATGGTCAACGGAAAGGCGAAACTGGCGATCACGGCCACCAGTGCAGCCAGAAATGTCCCCGCCAGGTAAAGCACCAGAATGGAGCCCATTCTGGTTTGCTGGCCACGCTTGTGGTTGGCAATAGAGGACGTGACCAGTACAAACACCAGCAAGGGGGCCACGGATTTAAGCGCATTGATGAACAGGTCGCCCAGCAAGGCGACCTTGGCAGCCAGCCCGGGCAGCAGGATGGCGAGCAGTACGCCGGCAATGAGTCCGATCAGTATTTGCAGCACCAGGCTGCCATGTTTGATGAACTGGACGATGGGGTTTTGTTTACCCGTTTGATGCATGAGAGACT
Organism: Pusillimonas sp.; assembly: GCA_048270225.1. Classification (GTDB taxonomy): domain Bacteria; phylum Pseudomonadota; class Gammaproteobacteria; order Burkholderiales; family Burkholderiaceae_B; genus Allopusillimonas. The sequence goes on from JBLWTG010000001.1 coordinate 517,554, forward strand.
CCATGAGCAGCGCAAAATTTTATCATTGCATGCTGCCCTTTATGATCGGAGGTTCAGCGCGGATTATCCGGTACGCCGGCGGCAGGGCCCGAACAGGCTGGCGGCCAGCAGCAACAGGCCGTTGCCGGCCGCAATCATGCCTGCCGCGCTGACGCTGAAATCCTGACCCAGCCAGTGGGGACCCCAGGCGGCGAGCATGTAGCCGCCGGTCGTGGCTGTGGCCGCGAAGGCCAGGCTGAGTATGACTTGCGTTGACAGCCGGTTGGTGACAAGCCGGGCGCTTGCCGCCGGGCAGATAAGCATGGACACGACGATAATGGCGCCGACTGCCAGCAGGGCCGATACCGTGGCGAGTGCAACTGCAGACAACAGGCCTATGCCCAGCATTTGTGGCCTGGCGCCTGTGCTGGCCGCGAAGCCCGGATCGAATGTGCTGACGGCCAGAGGCCGCCAGAACAGGACGATGAGCGCAGTGAGGGTGATATTGGTCCAGATCAGCCTGGGAATTGCGGGCGGCAGGGTGCGCAGGGCGGTGGGATCGATCAGTGAGGACCAGCCGGTGGCATCGAGCCAGAGCTGGCTTTCGAGGTTGCCGAACAGAACGTGTTCGACATCAAGATGAACGGAGCTGCTGTGTGATTGCTCCAGCCAGAACACGGCCAGTGCGAACATGGCGGTAAAGACCACGCCCATGGCTGCGCCTGGCTCTATCCTGCCCAATCGTTGTATGGCGTCGATGAGCCCGACGGCCAGAATGGCTGAGCACGCGGCGGCCGCCAGCATGGGCCCTGCGGCCAATGAGCCGGTGATCACGAATGCCCCGACCACGCCCAGCAGTACGACATGACTGATTGCGTCGCCGATCAGGCTCTGGCGCCTGAGCACCAGAAAGTTGCCCGGCAGGGCGCAGGCCAGGCCAGCAAGCAGGGCAATGAGCATGGGGGCGAGGCTGAGCTGGATGAAAGTTGTTGTCATGCGGCGCGCTCCGATGCCTGCACGGACGATTGCAGAGCCTGCTCAAGTTCGACCAGTTCATCGGGGGGAAGCACGCGGGATATTGGCTGGACGCGATGATGCTCAAGCGCGGCGGCGTCTTCGGGATGGCGCGACAGGTGCAGTGCCCAGAGTGTTTCATCGTGCCAGGCGGCACGGGCCGCATGAAGGCCGGCGGGTGTCGGGACAGCATCGCGTCGTATCCAGCCTGAGCGTCGCATCAGGCGCAGTGTCAGGCCATCATAGATGGGCTCGCCATGAAACAGTGCGAGCAGCCCCTGGCGCCGATGGACTCTGCGCCGGTAGGCCTGATGCCGGAATACCGTCGCCAGGGCTCCGCGTGCAGGCGCCAGCAGCAGGGATAGCAAAAACAGAACGAAAAGAATGAGTACGATCACGGCTCCCGTGGGTAACTGGGGTGCGGTGGCGGAAATGGCCGCGCCGATGTATCCGCCGACCGCGCCGATTGCTGCGGCGACAGGAACCATGACGTGTACGCGGTTGGTCCAGAAGCGTGCCGACACGGCCGGTGTGATGCCCAGGGCGACGCTCAAAACAAGCCCCACAACCTTCAAACTGGTGACAACCAGTACCAGAAGCAGGGCCGTCAGGAGAAGATCAAGCAGACCGGTAGGCAGGCCCTGAAGGCGGGCATATTCCTTATCGAAACTGAGCGTGGTCAAGGGACGGTGCATGAGCGTGACAACCGCGGCGATGAGCATGGCAAGCAGGGCGATAAGTTCGGCTTCATGGCGCAGCATGCCTGCCGCGGAACCGAGCAGGTAGCTGCTGAGCCCTGCCTGTCGGCCGGTCTGCATGGTTTGTATTACGGTCAGCAGCACGGTTCCTGCGCCGAAGAAGACAGACAGTACGGCGCCTATCGCAGCGTCTTCGCGCAAGCGCGTCCTGCTGGTGAGCAGTTGTATGCAAATCAGGCCCAGGCCTGCGCTGACGGCCCCGCCAGCCATCAGGGCAGGGAGCGAGCGGCCGTCCCCGCTGGTCAGTGCCAGGATGATGAACGCCAGCGCGAGACCGGGCAGCGTGGCATGCCCGGCGGCATCGCTGGCCATGGAGCGACGACGCAACAGCACGAAGCTGCCGATTGTTCCCGCTGCGGCGCCCAGCGTTGCCGAGCCGACGCATACGACCGCGGTGTTATAGCCGCCACGCAGCAACATTGCATCGACGAGGAGGCTCATGGCGTGATGACCGGCGACGGCCCGTGCGCGTGCGCAGCGAGCGCATGCGCCAGTCCTTCCAGCTGCACTGTGGCGAGCTTGCCGCCGTAGGCCTGTTGTAGGTGCTCGGGTGTAAAAGCATCGTGCACACGACCGGCGGCGATGTGGCGGATGTTCAGCAGCAGGACATGCTCGAAATAGTCGGGCACGGTGGACAGGTCGTGGTGAACACAAAGTACGGTTTTACCCTCGCCTGTCAGGGACTTGAGTACCTGGGCAATGGTGCGTTCAGTAGCGGCGTCGACGCCGGCGAAAGGTTCGTCCAGTACATAGAGATCCGCCTGCTGGGCCAGGGCGCGTGCCATGAACACGCGTTGCTGCTGTCCGCCGGATAATTGACCTATCTGCTGACTGGCGAAATCTTCCATGCCCACGCGGCCCAGACAGTCTTTCAGTATTTTGCGGGACGGGCGACGCCAGCAGCGCAGCCACCCTGTCTGCCGGTACAGGCCCATGCTGACGACATCTTCCGCGGTGGCAGGAAAATCCCAATCGATCGCAGCACGTTGCGGTACATAGGCGATGCGGCTCAGGACTTCTGGCACGGCTTGTCCGAAGGCCCGGATATCGCCGCTGATATGGGGCACGATACCCAGCAGGGCCTTGATCATGGTGGACTTGCCTGCGCCATTTGGTCCGATGATGGCGCCCATGGCGCCCACCGGAAGGGTGAAGTCCACCGAAAACACTGCCGGTGCGCTGCCATAGCTGACTGTCAGGCCCTTGATGTCCAGGGCTGTTGCGCAGCTATCTGTGGTGGACTGCTCCGCCTGGGATGGCTCTTGCCACCGTTGGGCAAGCATACGCAGCAGCGCACTCATGATCTGGTCAAGGCCTGGGAAATGACGCGGGCGTTGTGTTCTATCATGCCAAGGTAGGTGCCTTCGGGCGTGCCGGGGCGACCCATGGCGTCGGAGTAGAGTTCGCCGCCGATGACAAGCTTGTGGTGGCGTGCTGCCGCGCCCTCGGTCAGAGCGCGCACGTGCTGCTCGGGGACGGAGGATTCGACAAAGACTGCGGGAATGCGCCGCTGCACCAGCGTGCTTACGAGTTGCTCGATCTGGTGCAGGCTGGCTTCGCTTTCTGTGGAAATACCCTGGATGGAAAGCACCTCGTAGCCATAGGCGCGTCCAAAATAGCGAAAAGCGTCATGCGCGGTGACCAGTACGCGATGGTGGGCGGGCACCGAATACAACATGTCTTTGATGCGCGTGTTCGCGGATTGAATGGCTTTGAGGTAATCGGCCGCCCGGGCGTTGTAGCCTGGCCGCCCGTCGGGATCGGCCTTGGAGAGCGCATCGCGAGCAGCCAGGACTACTTTCTGCCAGAGGTCGGGATCCATCCAGACATGGGGGTCGTAGAAGCCGGGATGGTCTTCGTCCGCGAGCAGGTCCTGTTTGGAGAGGGTTTCAGCAAGTGCGACGACGGGTTTGTGGCGGGCCAGGTCGTGCATTAATTCGGCAAGCTGGGCTTCGAGATGCAGCCCGTGATAGATCACGAGATCGGCATTCTTGAGCCGCGCGGCATCGGCGAGCGTCTGGCGATAAAGGTGGGGGTCGACGCCAGCGCCCATGAGTGCAGTGACGTTGACCCGGTCGCCGCCGACATGGCTGACGGCATCAGCCAGCATACCTGTGGTGGCGACAACCTGAAGCGGTCGCGGTGAGGCTGCGTGCGCTGAGGCGAAAGCATGGCTTGTTGCTAGGAGAAGAGCCAGGATGGCGCCGGGCAGATAGTGGAAAAAGCGTCGGCGAGTGGTATGCATGATGAAAGCGTTCCTTTTATGATAAAAAGAAATGAGAATTATTATCATATAAGTATTCCAGACAGGCAATACCCTGAGCGGTGAGGCTGCTTCCGGCATGGGTTGTGAAAGCGCTGTGTGAGGGGAGTGACGGCCTGGCGCTTGGCAAGCGGTTCGCGAATGTGTCAAGCTTGCACTTCCCTGGTTCGTTATCTCAATGCATGAAGCGCGTTTCCCGGATAGGTTCTGTTTTTGTGCTTTTTGTCGTCCTCCTGATGGGCCTGGGCGGCATGCCGGCCTGTGCCCAGGGCGCTGACGGGGCCCCCCAGGCCGCGCCGCACGTCATCGAGGATGTCGATGGCGTGCTCGACAAAACGCAGAAAGCCGTCAAGAAAATCCAGGATCGTTTGCAAGGGGATACCCAGGATGTCGACGATGCGACGCTTGCCCTCATGCGTACGACCCTGCAGGATGCGCAATCGACCGCAGACGTTATTGTGGCGCAGCAAGGCCCCGAGCTGGCCAGCGTCCAGGCCGGGCTCAGTCAATTGGGCAAGCCAGCCCCGGACGTACAGGAGCCGCCGGACATCGCCCAGCAGCGCGCCCAGTTGACCAAACGCCAGACTACGCTTGACGCTCAGGTCAAGCTGGCACGCCTGCTGGGCGTGGAGGCTCGCCAGGGGCAGGACAATGTGACGCAGCTCAGGCGCGTGCGTTTCCAGGCGGAACTGGGCAGGCGATCGCAATCGATGCTGACGGATGAGTTCTGGCGCGATACACGGCGTGACGCGCCGCGGGACGTGGCGCGGCTATCCGATCTGCTGGGGCAGTTTGCCGGCCATATGAATGCCGTGCCGGCGCGTACATGGTGGACGGTCATCGCGCTGGCGCTGGCGTTGCTGGCATGCGGGGAAACGGCGCGGCGGGGGCTGGCGGCGTTCACCGTCCGCCATACCAAGCCCACGCGCCTGAGACGTTCCATTTTCGCGGTGTTGACGGTTGTGCTCTATACCCTGGTGCCTGGCCTGCTCGCCTATCTCATGCTGCATGTAGCGCGCTGGGATGGCAGTATCGAGGATTCACTGGATACCTTTCTGAGGCAGTTTGTAGCCGCGTGTTATTTCGCAGGCTTTGTCGCGGGCCTGGGTACGGTCCTGTTATCTCCTCGTCGGCCAAGCTGGCGCCTGCCCCGGATGACGGACAGGCTGGCCAGGAAACTCGCCTGGCTGCCTACGCTGTTTGCTGTCACGATTGCCCTGGCCTGGATTGTGCAACGCCTGCTGGAGCTGATCAACGCCACGCTGAGCACGACGGTGCTGGTCAACGGGCTGATGACCCTGATACTGAACATTCTGGTGGGCTTTGCGGCCTGGAAGCTGCGCTCCAGCGTACGAAAGCTGGCGCGGCAGGCGCCTGGGGATGATGCGCCGGCGCTGCCGGCGTCTGCCTGGGCCCGCATGGCGCCCTCCATACTGGTGGCGGTCATTGCGGCCAGTCTTACCGCTTTTCTCTTGGGGTTTGTGGCGTTCAGCAGCCTGATTGTTCAGGAGATTATCTGGCTGGGCATGGTAGGTTGCACCACTTATCTGCTGGTGGTGCTGGTTGCCGATATCTTCGACAGTCTCGTTGCCAGGCTCAAGGAGGAAATCGATGCGCAGGGGATCAACGAGCAGCAGGCCCGTATCCGCGGCCAATTGCTGGTCCTGCTTTCGGGTTCGTTGCGTCTGGTGCTTATTCTGTTTGCGATTACGCTGCTGCTGTTGCCGTTCGGCGAAGCCCCTGGTGACTGGCTGCAGCGACGTCTGGGGTTTCTGACCGCCGGGTTTCAGGTCGGAGAAGTGTCCATCAAGCCGGCAGCCATCCTGCTCACCTTGACGGTGCTGCTGGTCGGTTCATACACGGTGAGGGTGCTCAGATCCTGGATGACGCACCAGTATTTGCCTGTTACGCGCCTGGACGAAAGCATGCGCACCCCAACGGCGAACCTGTTGGGGTATCTCGCCTATTTTGCGGTGCTCGTGATTGCGGTTTCTTCGCTGGGCATAGGGCTGGAGCGTATGGCCTGGGTCATCAGCGCGCTGTCGGTGGGTATCGGTTTTGGCCTGCAGGCCGTAGTGCAGAATTTTGTATCGGGGGTGATTCTTGTAGCTGAGCGCCCCATCAAGGTGGGAGACTGGGTCAGCCTGGATGGCGCCGAAGGAAATGTTCGAAAGATCAGTGCGCGCGCGACCGAGATTGAAATGTTCGACCGTTCCACGATGATCGTGCCCAATTCCGAGTTCATCACCAAGAAGGTGCGCAATGTCACCATGGCCAATCCCCTGGGCGTGGTGAATTTGAAGTTCAACATGGCCGTGGGCGTGAATGCGGATGCGGTACGCGATATCATGCAGGAGGCTATGGTGCAGCAGCGGGATGTACTGGACAAGCCCGCGCCCTCGGTAATGCTGGATGGCTTTAATGAAACCAGCCTGGCGTTTTCAGCCTCGTGCTGCGTCAATTCGCCTCGCAACGCATCCCGTGTTCGCAGCGAGTTGATGTTCGAGATTTTGAGCCAGCTTCGGCAGGCGGATCTTGCGCTGCACACCACCCAGCCTGTTACGGTTACCGGGCCGATCAGGCCTGAAACGCGCGCGGTAACCGACGAGCCACCAGGTGAAAAATAAATGCGCGCAGGCGCATTGCTTCCTGGGCTTTAAATGGAAACGGCCGATCGCCAGGGCGATCAGCCGTTTTTTATTCGTGGTGCCCAGGAGAGGACTCGAACCTCCACACCTTGCGGCACATGGACCTGAACCATGCGCGTCTACCAATTCCGCCACCTGGGCATAAAGTGTATGCTAACGCTTTACTGAGTACCGCTGCGTATTGCGCTTACAACTTTAAGAGGCGCAAAGTATAAACCAAATTTTTAAAGAATGGAAATCACTTTTGGTCAAAAAATCGAAAACAGAGTCCGACAACATTGACGCCGCCGCCAGGCAACAGGACTTGCCGCCGGATTTCGATCCTGAGGTACCCACTCGGGAGGCCATTCTTCAGCACCTGCGTTCTTCGGACAAGCCTATCGTTCCCAAGGCGTTGGCGAAGGCGCTGGGCACGGTGTTCCCGTCCGTAGGCTTTGAGCGTCGGCTGAACGCGATGGAGCGTGATGGTCAGATCATCTTCAACCCCAAAGGGCAGGTGCTGCTCAATACCCAGCTGGCTTTTATTGCCGGCAAAGTACAGGGGCATCGCGATGGCTTTGGCTTTCTGCTTCGTGATGACGGCGGGCCGGACCTGTTCCTGGCGCCGCGCGAGATGCTCAAGGTGCTGCACGGAGATCGTGTGCTGGCCAAGCCGGACGGTGAATACCGCGGCAAGCCTGAGGCTACGATTGTCGAGGTGGTTGAGCGTCGGACCAACAAGCTGGTGGGGCGTTTCCTGAAAGAGCGTGGCGCCTATCTTGTGGTGCCTGAAGACCAGCGCATCAAGCACGATATCCTGATTCCGGCTTCCGATACCGGCCAGGCCGAGAATGGCCAGGTGGTCACTGTCGAGATCGTGCGCCAGCCCGCCCGGCATATTCAGCCGCTGGGCAGGGTGGTCGAAGTGCTGGGCGAGATCGACGATCCGGGCATGGAAATCGAGATTGCGGTGCGCAAATTTGATGTGCCTCACGAGTTCTCCGAGGCGACGCTGAAACACGCTGCGCAGATCCCCGCCACGGTTGGGGCGGCCGATATCAAGGGCAGGGTAGACCTGCGGGATGTTCCGTTTATCACGATAGACGGCGAAGACGCGCGCGACTTCGATGATGCGGTGTTTTGCATGCCGGTTGAACTCGGCTCGGAAAAACGCCGCCGCAAAGGCTGGCGCTTGCTGGTCGCCATCGCGGATGTCAGCCACTATGTGACGCCGGGCGATGCGCTGGACGACGACGCCTTCGATCGGGGCACCAGCGTTTACTTTCCCCGGCGCGTCATTCCCATGCTGCCCGAATCGCTCTCCAATGGCATTTGTTCGCTCAATCCCGAGGTCGACAGGCTGGTGCTGGTCTGCGACATGGTGATTGCCGCTACCGGCGCAAAAGCGGGTACGGTTGCCGCCTACCAGTTTTACGAGGCGGTCATCCATTCACATGCCCGCACAACGTACAGCGACGTCTGGGCTGCGCTGCAGCAGCCATCGGGCCCGGCCGGGCAGTCGATGCTCGGGGTCATGCCGCAGGTTCAAGACCTGTACGAGCTCTACCAGTTGTTTGCAGAAGCCAGGGTAAAGCGCGGCGCCATCGAGTTCGATACGGTCGAGACGCGCATCGTCTGCAACCCCTTGGGCAAGATCGAGCGCATTGAGGCCTATACCCGCAATGACGCGCACAAGCTCATCGAGGAGTGCATGCTGGCTGCCAATACCTGTGCGGCTGAGTTCATGAAGCGCAATAAGCGCCTCGGTCTGTATCGCGTCCACGAAGGTCCCACGCCTGAAAAACTTCGGTCCCTGCGCGATTACCTGCGCAATCTGGGGCTGTCGCTGGGAGGCGGCGATGATCCGACCACCGAAGACTATGCCCAGTTGCTCAAGTCGGCGCGCAGCAGGCCCGATTACGAAATTATTCAGACAATGTGCCTGCGATCGTTCCAGCAGGCGATATACAGTCCTGAGCAGGTCGGCCACTTCGGCCTGTCCTACGAGCACTACGCGCATTTCACGTCTCCGATCCGTCGCTATCCCGATCTGCTCACGCATCGGGTTATCAAGGGGGTATTGGCCAAGCGCCGCTATATTCCTCAGTTGGAGGACATCAGCGGCGTGGCCGCCTTGCCCAAGGGTGAGCGTGAGCATGCCATCTGGGAGAAGCTTGGTCTGTTGCTGTCGGCCCGCGAAAGACGTGCCGACGATGCCTCGCGCGATGTCGAGGCATGGCTCAAATGCTGGTTCGTCAAAGAAAAAGTGGGCGAGATCTTCAGCGGCAGGATCACGGGCGTGGCCAGCTTCGGTATATTCATCACACTGGACACACTCTTTGTCGAAGGCATGGTCCATGTCTCAGAGCTGGGATCGGATTACTTCCAGTACAACGAATCCATGAATGAGCTGCGTGGGGAGCGCACGGGCATGCGCTATCGCCTGACAGACCCGGTGCAGGTCCAGGTATCCCGTGTGGATCTGGAAGCCCGGCGCATTGAGTTCAGGCTCGTCAAGGGCACGGGATTCAAAGTGTTGAAAGCGGCTCTGGAGTCGGACACTTCGCCGCAGCCGCCACGCAAAGTCAAGCGTGCCGCGCCGACCAAGCCTGCTGCGCTCAAAGGTACTTCGCGCCAGCGCAGGGCGGAGGCCAAGCGCAGCGCCAAGGCGGAGACGGCGCCGCGCTCGTCGGGACGGGGGCGCACCCGCCGATAGGGCAGGAGGCGGGGCGCAGACGCGGTCTGTTCGGCCCGCCCCGCCGGATTTGCTGCCTGTTATGGCTGGTTCGCGTGGCATTTGCCTGGCGACAGGGCGTAGCGTGCTTGCGCGGGATTACAATGCCATCCTGAGCTATTAATAAGGAACAGCATGTCTTCCCATCAGGTCCTGGCGGGCTTTCACGCCGTAGTCGCCCGTTTGCGCCACGCGCCCGAATCCATCAAAGAGCTCTACGTGGAGGCCTCGCGGCGCGACAAGCGCATGCAGAACTTTATCCAGCAGGCCCAGGCCGCGAATGTGCGTCCGCGCCCCGTCCCGTCAGACAGGCTGGATGGCCTGGCGAACGGCGCCCGGCATCAGGGCGTTGTTGCGCTTGCCGAGTCGCGTGTGCTGGCGGTCGATGTTCACGAAGTATTGGATACTCTGGAGGACCAGGGTCAAGCAGCCTTGTTGCTCATTCTGGATGGCGTCACCGACCCGCATAATCTGGGCGCCTGTTTGCGTACCGCCGATGCCGCCGGTGTGCATGCCGTCATTGCGCCGCGCGATCGCGCGGTCGGTCTGAACCAGACGGTGCAGCGGGTGGCCTGCGGCGCGGCGGAAACCGTTCCTTATATTATGGTCACTAACCTTGCCCGTACGATGCGCGACTTGAAGGAACGCGATGTGTGGCTGGTGGGCACGGATGACCAGGCCAGCGAAGGCATACACCAGGCCGATGCGCGGCGCGCCATGGCCTGGGTGATGGGCGCCGAAGGCGAAGGCATGCGCCGCCTGACGCGCGAAACCTGCGACGAACTCGTTCATATTCCCATGCTCGGGTCAGTCGAAAGCCTGAACGTCAGTGTCGCCAGCGCAGTGTGCCTTTACGAGACCGTTCGCCAACGCCAGTCTACTTCTGACAATAGTCGTTAATTCAAGTCCAGTTTCCACGTTTCTTTTTCGGTCGACTCAGCATGTCCAAAAACGGCTTTACCACTACCATTGTGCATTCGGATCGGCGCAGCAATGCCGAGCATGGCGCCATTCATATGCCTCTGCATACTTCGGTCGAGTATGCCTTCGGCGATTCACGCGAACTCGCAGCTGTCTTTCAGGGCAAGCCGGGTTTTACCTATGCTCGCCAGGGCACGCCCACGACGGCGGCGCTCGAAACCAAGCTGACGCAGATGGAAGAAGGGGCGGGTACCGTCACCTTTGCCACGGGCATGGCAGCCTTGACCGCTACCTTTTTTTCACTGCTCAAGGCCGGCGATCATCTCATTTGCAGCCAGCATATTTTCGGGAACACCAATAGCCTGCTGGGCACGCTGGCCGGCCTGGGCGTGGAGATCAGCTTCGTCGATGCCACAGATGTGGCCAATGTGCGCGCCGCCTTGCGCCCGCAGACTCGCATGGTGTTTACCGAGACCCTGGCCAACCCCGGCACCCAGATTGCCGATCTTGCGGGTATTGGCGCTTTTTGCGGCGAACACAAGCTGGTTTACGTTGTGGACGGCACCCTTACGTCGCCGATTCTTTTCAAGGGCGTGAGCGTTGGCGCCTCGCTCGTGGTCAACGCCTTGTCCAAGCATGTCGGCGGCCATGGCAATGCCCTAGGCGGCTCGGTGACCGATACGGGTCTGTACGATTGGGCCGGATATCCGAATATCGCAGAGCCTTATAAAAAAGGTAAATCGACAGGTTGGGGCCTGACGCAGATCAAAAAGAAAGGCCTGCGGGATATGGGCGGAACGCTGTCCTCGGATGTCGCCCACCGCCACGCCACGGGGGCAGAAACACTGGCCCTGCGCATGGAGCGGATATGTGACAACGCCCTCGCGCTGGCCATGCACCTGGCCAGCCATTCCAAGGTGGCCAAGGTGCACTATCCGGGGCTTGCCAGCCATCCCCAGCACGAGCGGGCCAGCACACTGTTTGGCGGCCGCTACGGTGGGTTGATGGGCATCGAACTGGCCGAGGGCATTGATGTGTTCGAGTTCCTGAACCGCCTGCAGGTGCTTGTATTGGCAACACATTTGGGTGACAACCGCACGCTGGTGCTGCCCGTGGCCCACACCATTTATTATGAAATGGGCCCCGAACGCAGGGCCCAGATGGGTATATCCGATAACCTGCTGCGTGTCTCCATCGGGATCGAAGATGTGCAGGACCTGACTGGCGATTTCGACCAGGCTCTGTCGCGCAGCTAGTCGGGGCGGTGCGAATGGAGGCCTGGAAGGCCGGAATGTAAAGTTTGGAAAAAATCAATCCGGTGTTGTAGAACTCCAGAAAAGTGAGTAAATATGCGGGTTTTCAGCATTTTCCCACTTGACACGCGTTTTATTCAAAGGCTTAATACGCGTTAGCCAGTCAGCGCGGAAACGCAAGCTGATTGCGCCCACATTGTCGCTTGTGGGTATTACGCGATGTACACATCGTGGGCAGTATTTTTCAATCAAGAAGCCAAGCCTGTCTCCGGACAGTTTTGGTCAAAACAATCTTCTAGGGGTATTCCTTAAATGAACAAAACAGAGCTTATCGAACATATCTCTACCAAAGCCGATCTGTCGAAGGCCGATGCTGGCCGCGCGCTTGAGGCTTTCATCGGCGCCGTGAAGACGACGCTCAAAAAGAAAGGTACGGTAACGCTCGTCGGTTTCGGTACCTTTGCCGTTTCCGAACGCGCTGCTCGCTCGGGCCGTAACCCCCGTACCGGCGAAACCATCAAGATCAAGAAGGCCCGTGTGCCTAAGTTCCGCCCGGGCAAGGCACTGAAAGACGCCGTCAACTAACAGACCGGCTCCAGCAGTTGGCGCGGCCCGGTTGCCGGGCAACTGCTGGAAGGGTGAAAGCCTTCGTGTTGCGGCAGTTCAGACAATACGATATACTTTCGCCCTTGTCGCGTAGCAGTAGTGGCCCGCTGGTTTTTATATCCGTCGGGTGCTTAGCTCAGTTGGTAGAGCGGCGCCCTTACAAGGCGTAGGTCACAGGTTCGAACCCTGTAGCACCCACCACGAAAGCTGCTATTAAATCAGGCGTTTAGATCATATCTAAGCGCCTTTTTTAATGCCCAAAACCAACTTGGAAAAGCGTCACAGGAAGCCTGAACCAAACCAAAAGGGCTTGATATCAACCAATCTACGTCCCATTGTTAATCTGCTGCGAGGCGAGGATGGCGGGCAAACGGCGGCGCTCAAATGGCCCCTGAGAGTTTATATTCAAGCGTGCCGGGGTTTTGGATAAACCTATCTATAAGACGTTCGAATCGGAAGCGCAGGGCGATGCATATGCAGAGCGACTGGAGAAGCTTCTGGATCAAGGCATAGTTCCCACGGAAAGCGTTCTTCCGGAATCAGGTCGATGAAGTCATTGCAGAATTGGGGCACGCTGAATTCGTGCGACAAGACCTCATACGGTGGCCGTTGCTGTATTTTGCTCAGGACTTTCTGCTTTCGTCGCTCAGTGGATCTGGGCCGAGGAGGGCGCTTGAGCCGGTCTTCCATTGCGGCGACGCGGCGCGATATGAGTTCATCAAGTGTCGGAGGCCCACTTCACAGCAGACCAGTTTCAGTCATGCGGCTGCCATCACATAGGCGGGCCGGGCGTTACTCCGGCTTTCCACGCCGCCGCCTATGTGATGGCCTTTCCTGCACGACTAGAACGTGCAACCCTCTGCCTGTTTCCTGCTGCCAAGAATAAACCGAGCGAATGTGTAACAATAGCAAGCTCAACCAAACTAGAGAGATTTCCATGGGCAACAAAATCGTTACTGAAGCCGACCGCAAGCGCACTCCCCCTCCCGCCGTTCCCAAGGGCGCGACCTTTACCACACAAGGCCGCGGCCAACGTGTGAGCCAGGAGCGTGGCGCGCATATCCACCACAAGAAAAATCCCGGCAAGCGCCCGCACTCGGGTTAATTTTTGGGGGCAGTTCGCCGCCAGCATCCTTCTGCCGCCTAGTGGCGACGCTGCCCCTGAGTTTTCGCGCTTGTAAGATCGGCGGCGTCCAGCATCTCCTACCCCTCTAATGCGGGTGCGCGTTACCATCGGCGCAATTGATTTGCTGCGCCAGAATATCCCTAGATCATTGATATCCCTGGATGCAGGGACTGATACAAGCGCAGCCGGTTCCGGCATCTTCACTTCACTCACGGTTGTTCCTTACATTCTGGCCGCGCAGGCGGGTATCAATGGCAATGCGCAGGCATCACCGCCCAGCTAGCTATGCGCCTATCGGAGTGTGTGTCGGCGCCTACAGCGAGCATGTCCAAGCTGATTATGACCGTTAGCAGGCAAGCATTCCGACCTCAGGTGGCGGTAGAACCTGCAGATGGCGTTCCTGTCGCAAGAAGCAACTGTTAGTCTTTTGCGGTCCAGGATAGGCGTTCGATTTCTTGTTTTCCTCTATTTATGTAGCTACAATAAATAAATGGATATCACCTTTGATCCTGCCAAAGACAAAGCGAATCAGGCCAAGCATGGCGTGTCGCTGTCACTGGCTCGTGAGCTAGACTGGTCGTCGGTGTTGGTAAAGCCGGATACTCGGCGAGATTACGGCGAGCTGCGTGAAATTGGATACGGCGTGATTCAAAACAGGCTCTACTGTGTGGTGTTCACGCAGCGACGCAACACGATGCATATCATCAGTCTGCGCAAGGCCAATAGCAGAGAGGTAAAGAACTATGTCGAAGATTAAAAAGGGATTGATACTGCCGACGCCTGAAGAAGATGCTGCGATTGATGCCGGAATCAGGTCTGATCCGGACACCTATGAGTTGTCGAAAAATGAATTTAAGCAGCTCAAACGGGTAGGGCGTCCAAAGAGCGACGCCCCAAAAGTGCAACTGACTGTGCGTTATGACGCCGATATCGTCCAGGCGTTTAAGGCCGGAGGCGAAGGGTGGCAGACCCGAATGAATCATGCGCTTCGGGACTGGCTCAAGACCCATCAGTTGTAGGAAATTCCCGGACAGGTCACACCACGAACTGTGTACATTTTTGATTAGTCAGCAATGTGAATAACCACTTTGCCCGTGATCTCGCGATTGGCCATACGTTCCATCGCAGCGGTGGCACCGTTCAGGCTTACCTCTTCGCTAATGACAGGCGCGATGTGTTTTGCATCGAGCCAGGTTTGTAATAGCCGCATGTTTTCTTGATGTTGGGCAGGCTCTCTGCTGGCTGCGGCGCCCCAGAATACACCGAGGATCTCACGCTCTTTCAACAAGGCAAGATTCAGTGGCATGCAGGGAATTGTTCCAGCGGCAAAGCCTACGACCAAGAAGCGCCCGCGCCAATCAAGCGCACGTAGCGCGGTTTCGCTATGCTCACCGCCTATGGAATCCAGGACTACGGTCACGCCTTTGTTCCCTGTCAGTGCCTTGATGCGGTCCTTAAGGCTTTCGGTCGTATAGTTGATGATCTCGTCGGCGCCCAATTCGCGGCACAAGGCTGTCTTCTCGTCGGTCGAGGCGGCGGCGATGACGCGTGCACCAAGCTGCCTGGCGACTTGGATGGCGGCAGTTCCCACGCCGCCGGCAGCGCCTAGAATGAGTACGGTATCAGATGTCTTTGTGTGGGCCCTGTCCTTCAGGGCATGCAGGGCAGTGCCATAGGTCAGCGTGAGTGCCGCACCATAGGTGAAACTAAGGGTTGAGGGCAGAGCGATCAGTCGTTGGGCGTCTACGGCACATTGCTCTGCAAATGCGCCATAATCTACTGATGCCATGACGCGATCACCGACCTGCCAGCCGATCACGTCAGCGCCGAGTTCTGTTATGACGCCGCTGAGTTCAAAGCCTGGCGAGAAGGGCAGCGGGGGCTTGAGCTGATATAGGCCCTGCACGATTAAAGCATCGGGAAAATTGATGGATGCTGCCTTGACGGTGACGAGAACCTGATGGCTCTCGATAATGGGTGTAGCCACATCCTTGACCGATAGGGTATTGATGGGACCCAGGTTGGAGCAGAGTAGAGCTTTCACGCTGACGTATCCTTGATAAAAAACAGAAAGGCTGCGATTAGCATAACGACGCAAAAGGCTAGGGCGCTGCGCATGTCGCCGATTATCTCTATGGTGGCGCCGACTATTGGCGGGATGGCCAATAACAGGATGAAGAAAATAAAGAACAAGGTTGGATAAAACAGATCGTGGCGACTGCGGTCTGCGCTGGCAAGCATGGCCCCTGTCGGCAGGCCGCCTATCATTCCGGCCAATACGTACCATGCCGTTTTGTCCTGGAAAAGATGCGAAAGCAGAATGCATGCGCTGGCGCCGAAGCACCCAAACCCGACCAGCCATCTATCTTTGTTCCTCGATTTTCCGGCCAACAGCCCTCCCAGAGGGACTGAGAGTACAAAGAGCCACATGGGAAGGCTGGCGATATTCGAGGCAGCCAGCAAGGTATAGCCTTGTGTTTGCAGTAGTTCTGGACTGAAGCTGGTAAAAACAATAAAGCTGACGTTGTACAGGGTGAATGCAATGCCTGGCATAAAGCTCGCCTGGAGTGCTTGCCGCCATTCGCGCAGTGAAATACCACGTGCTGGCGCTGCGGCGGGACTGCCTGAGGTCGTGGGAGTATTGCTCCTACCTTGCGGCCTTAACGCCCAAACAGTCAGGAAGGCCGCGCCGATGGCCAGCGCTGCTGGCAAGTAGCCGGCGATGTTGGGTAGCGGAATGCTGATCAGGAGGCCGAGCAGCACCAGAGACAGCGCATTGCCGAGCGGCCAACTGGCTGCGATAACTCCCATTCTTCCCGGCATTCTGCCTGCGTTGCACAGGCGCGCGGCCAGGTCGATCGTAACAATATAGACGACACAGCCACCGGTGCCGGCCACCAGGCGCGACAGGTAGGCGATTTCTTGCGAAGGTGTCTGCATCAGGAGAACCTGTCCCAGCGCCATCAGTATCAGCGCAAAAAACAATGTCGTGCTGGCGCCGAGTTTCCTGACAAGCACGGGGCTGGCCATGGCAACGACAGCGCCAGGCGCCATATAGAGGCCTAGCAACAGACCAAAGCTTGACGTGCTGGATGACAACGTTCCGCTCAGGCTACCGGTTAGTGATGTTACGCTTTGGAACTGAAAGGCTACGCTGGCACGGCTCAGCGTGAGCATCGCCAGCAGAGTTAGCGCCCGGCGGGTGTCTGCCGGCAAGACGCGCGTACTATTCGGATGTTGCATAACGGGCTTCGCGCCACGCTAGTGCTTTGCCTAAACCGTCGCTCCTGACGACTTGCAGGAAATCGCGTTTGAGCTGAGAGCCTTCGCCTTCGATCATGATGTCAATGTCGAGTGCAGCACGCAGCGCATGCTGCATGCCCATGATCTCGTAGGTACGGTTCAGCGCCTGTTTGGTACGGCCGAGCACCATTGGATCCATTTGGACAATTCTGCGTGCATAGCTCAGTGCTGTGTCCAAGACATCGGACGCCGGCGTGATCTTGTTGATTAGTCCCAGGTCCAGAGCCCTGTGCGCCGATAGGTTGTCTTCACCCATATAGATCATTTCCCGAGCGATCTTGGGGCCTACAAACCAGGGTAAGAGCAAGGCCACGATACCGGCGCCGAACTTGAGCTCAGGCTCTCCGAATACGGCGGTGTCAGCTGCAATTGTCAGGTCGCAGCCCAGCATGAGCTCGAAGCCACCAGCCAAGGCGGGGCCATTGACAGCGGCGATCGAGGGTTTGGACAAGTTCCAGAACGACATGATGCCCTTGAAATCGCTTTCGAGCAGCGGCACCCACTCGGCGACACCTTGAGGCATGGCTGCGGCCTGATCTTTAAGGTCGAAGCCTGCACTGAACGCCGGACCACTACCGGTAACGATTACGCATTTCAGGTCTTTGTCCTGCTCCATTTGCCCACACAGATGCTCAAGCTCCTTCAGCATCGATTGACTCATGGCATTCGCGTGCTTGGGGCGGTTAAAGGTCACGATGCCGATACCGTCTCCGATAGTCTCGTACAAAAGGCTTTCGTAATGCATGTAATTCTCCGTCTCTAAAAGAGAGATTGTTGAAGCTCAGCCACGGCCATTGGCTAGGCTGGCGGCATCGGGCTGGCGCCGTAAACGCCACATGGACAGGACACCCAGAAATGGGCCAATGGCCAGGAAGATAAAGGCATAGCGCCATGTAAGCCATTCCACCATGACAGGCACGCACTGAATGGCAATGGAGGTCAGCAGAAATCCCAGGCAGGTCTGAACGGTAAGCATGCTGCCAACCAGCGCAGGTTCGGACAGTTCGGCCACAGCAGCCGAAAATTGAGCCGAATCAGCCACGATGGTGATTCCCCAGATAATCGCGACGATCAGCATCAAGTGAGGGCCTGCAGTAGGCGTAAAGCCAATGACAGCCGCACATGTGCCGCTGATGGTCATTGCAATCATGGTTATGGTTGTGCGGCCATAGCGGTCGGCTAGTTTGCCCGCTGCGAGGCAGCCTGCCGAGCCACTGGCTACCACGAGAAAGGTCAACAGCGCTGGATCGAGCGTGGATGTTGCCGTGCCGCCTTGCTGCAGCCCCCATGCTAGGAATGCGCCTATCCAGGTCCACATGGCGTATAGCTCCCACATGTGGCCGAGATAGCCGCCATTGGCGAGCAGGACTGAGCGTTTCTTCAGCATGGTTGCCACATCCGCTGGGCGGAAGCGCCCTGCGCTGCGGTGTGCAGGGCCCAATCCGATCAGCAGGATGCCGCCTGCGCCAAGCAGGGTGCTGATGGATGCGGCGCCGATGACCGTGCGCCAATCCAGATCGCTCAGTGAGGTAAACAGGTGGGGTAGTGCTGAGCCCAGCGTAACGGCTCCAACTAGGGAGCCTATCATCAGTCCCATATTGCGTTGGGCCCATCCGGCAGACAACTTCATGCCTACTGGATAAATGCCAGCCATGATGACGCCCGTCATAAACCGCAAAGGAATGGTCCAGGGATCGTTGAATCCTACCAGCAGAATGAGCGCGTTGATGGCGCTTCCCAGCACCGCTGACACGGCAAAAACGCGCCTCGGATCGAAACGGTCAGCTAGCCCCAGAAAGGCGCTGGACAGGGTGCCGAATACGAAGCCGATCTGGACGGCACCTGTGAGCAGCGAACCGCGTTCTGCGGTTAGTTGCCCGATGCTGATCAGGTTGGGAACGGCTGCCGAGGCTGAAAACCACAAGGTCATACACGCAACCTGGCAAAGAATAATCAGCGTGACTGAGAGTGGTTTCTGATGAAAGATGCCCGGCCCGTTCATCCAGCGGGTGTTGGCGTTGTCAGACAATTACAGTCCTTTGCAGCCAGTTTGAGCCAATGGAATACTGATTGCGTCCCAAGGCAGTGTTTCCAGAACCTTCCAGCCCACTGTGGTGCCGAACTTGGGTGCGGGTAATTTGACGGCTTCGGAGAGATATGTTGGAACCATGCCCTGATGGTCTTCTTTGCGGATCGTCAGCTTTCCGATGACGGTGTCGATGGACGTGGTTTCCAGCGCTTGGATGATGTCATTGGCCGACAGCGAGGCGGCCTTGTTCATGGCTGCTAGGGTAAGCCGCATGCCGGCATAGGCCTGGATTGCCTGCGGGCCGGGGACAATACCGTAATCAGCTACGTATTCTTTGACGAAGCGCGCCATTTCAGGGTTTTGGTCTTCCAGCATCCACGAGGCAAACAAACCACCCGATATCATGCCGACGCCGTTGTTACCCAATGCCTGCAGCATGGAGTCGGGCATGCCAAGCGGCGCAAGCATGAACTGATTCAAGCCAAAGCTGCGCGCCTGCCGGATGAAGCCAGGCATGTCATCGCCTACCGCTAATGCAAGGTATATCGCGTCGGCACCGCTCGCCTGAATTTGAGAAATGGCGCTTGACCAATCGGCAGTTCCCATCGAGCGGCCAGCTTCACCAACAATCTTGATGCCGGGGATCTTGGCGAACTCAGCTTTGTTGCTTTGTCCCCATACAAAATCGTGGAATACGACAAACCACTTCTTTTGCAACAGTTCAGGTCTCTTTTGCATCAACAGGGCATTGGCCTTGCCGACCATTGCATCATTGGGGTTGGTGCGAAACAAGTATTTGCTGCACTGATCGCCAGTCGTTTGAACGGCTTGCGAATTTGTGGTCACCAGCGGAACATTGAGGCGTGCCGCCTGGGCATTAACACCCAGGACCACCGCGCTGCTCGCACCGCCTATCAGGAGCTTGACCTTGTCCTGAAGCACCAGCTTCTGGGCCTTCTTTAAACCCACAGCCGCGTTGGCCTGACTATCTTCGACCACTAACCTGACTTTCTGGCCCTTTACTGTTGGCTCATTTTTGACAGCCAGCTCATAGCCGTTTTTCATGTCGACACCCAAGGGTGCCAGGCCACCTGTGGTGGGAACCAGCACCCCAATGGTGATATCGTCAGCGGCCATGGACGGGCTGGCTTGCAGCGCCAGCGCCATGCACAAGGCGGTACAGATGCGGTGCCAGGGAAGATGCTTATTTGCTGTATTGGTAAAGGCCATTGTTGTCTCCGGTTTGTGGTGTTTTATGCTGTTTGTGTATTTCTGTTGTTGCCTTGATGAGTGGGGACTGCAGCTTTTTGCGACTTAAGGATCTCCATCGTTCCTTTGTAGACGTCATGCACCAGTTTTCTGCCGGCGCAATCTGCCAGGCGTGTGTCGCCTTGCCTTACCGTCTTCACCAGGGATGTCCAGTTGTCAGTCCAGATGCGACGGTTTTCGTCTATCATCATGACTCTTCGCGTGGTGGCCAGTGTCTGGCGTCCTAGTGAAACGATAATTTTCCTGGCATAACTGTTGCCGCTGACTTCGGGCAGGTACATGCTCATGCGGTACAGTGCGGCCAGGAACTCGTCGACGTTGTTATGCTCAAGAGCCGAGATGATGATGCCTGTGCCTTCATCCAGGGCAGCGAGCACTGCGTCGGTGTGGTTCGTGGCCAGTTCCGATGTCACGAAGCCATACATCACGGCCCGAACGTCGAATATCTCTTTGATATTGGCGACAGATAGTTCTGTGACAATGGCTCCGCGACGCGGCCTGATCTGCACCAGGCCTTCATTCTCCAGAATACGTAATGCCTCGCGCACGGGCCCGCGGCTCACATGGAAGTAGGTCTCTGCCAGCATCACTTCCATTAGCGGCTGACCAGGAGCGAAGACCCCACGAATGATGTCCTCACCCAGCCGATTGGCGATTTGCTCCGGCAGAGTCCAGGTTACTTTGGCTGGATCTCCAAAAACCGCCAGCAGCCCCTTTGCTTCATCAGCACTTAATTCGTTTTTCACTTGAATACCTACCTTGTTTGGACGACAACTCGTATAGTTTGGCATGAGCGCGGACGGTTCGTGCTGTCGATGAAAAGACTGCGATTCCTTGAGGTAGTAGTTTGATGCGCTGCTCGCGAACAAAGTCATCCTGGGTTTGATCGCCGGTACTGCGTAAGGTAAGGCTCACTTTGGGGCCGTTGTGGCTGGCTTCCGCTACCGAGACGCAGATTTCTTCGAGTTGGCGGCGGCCATCGTTCTCGTCATCGGCAAAGTCCATGATGGAGCCCATCTCGATATACACAATGATGCTGTCCAGACCAGGATCCGCCTTGAGCAGATTAATGATGTCAGCAAGAATCAGGCGATTGCCGTCGCGCAGGCCCCACACCGGAATATCGATGGGGTTTGCGACACTGGTCCCTGGTACGCCGAAGCGCTCAAGGGCCTCGCACGTGCTGCCTGCCAGGGTCGGGATTTCCATGCCGGCTCGCGATGCGGCATCGCTGGACGTCACGCTGACACCGCCGCCGGAACCGAAGATACCCAGGCGGTTACCCACTAGGGTCGAATGTGCACTCTGAATCAGCAGCGTATCCATCAGGTCGTCAATGCTGTCGACCTGCAATATGCCGGCTTGCTTGATGGCGGCGTCCCAGAGCGCCTTGTCGGTGGCCATGGCTGCGGTGTGGCTGCTTGCTGCTGTCAAACCCTGCTCGGTCGTACCGCCCTTGAGCAGCACAATAGGCTTGCGCGCTTGCTCGGCCACACGGAAAAACAATCCGGGGTTGTTGATAGATTCGGTATAGAAGGCAGTTAGTGTGGTCGCTGGGTCGCTTTCACAATACAACAGATAGTCGACAAGATCCAGGTCAGAGCAATTGCCTGCTGACAGCACGCGAGCTACCGGGATAGCCTGTACCTGCGCGCGGCGCACCACATCGCCAGCGAATGTGCCGCTTTGAGAAATGAACGTGATACCCGTTGGATGAGTGGGGCTGTATCGCGCAGCGCCCATGGCCATCCGACTGGAAGCTGAAAACGTGCCTATGCAATTGGGGCCGACCATACGCATATCGGTGCCAGACAGCGCCTCTTGTATTGCTGCTTCCAACTGGTGCCCGCTGCCCGACCATTCGGTAAATCCGGCAGTAAGGACTTGCACGACCTTTACGGCCTTGTCGGCGCACTGCTCCAGCATGGTTGGTACGTGGCTGGCGCCGACGGCGACATAGGCGCGATCGACAGGCCCAGGAATATCGCGGATGGAAGGATAGGCTTTCAAGCCGCAGATTGCGTCGGCTGACGGGTGGATGGGGTAGATCTTGCCCGCATAGCCGAAGTCCAGCAGATTTTTTATGCTGCGATAACCCAGCTTGTTGGGCGATGTCGATGCGCCGATGAAAGCGATCGACTCCGGATCGAACAAAGCCGACATCCCGGTAAGCCTGGCTTTTCTGCTGGCGATGGCCGCCTGAGTTTGGACCTCTGTATAGACCTTGCTCTTCAGATCACCTGACAGGTCTTGCGCAACGGCATCGACGGCTATGCAGCGGTCACCGTTGATGATGATGGGATTGATATCCAGCTCGCTGACTACGCTTTGCGCCAGAATGCCGTTGGGACCAGCCACCGCCATTATGTATTCGACGAGTGTTTTTTTTGCGGCCGGGCTGAGGTCCTGCTTCAGTCTCTTCTCTATCGCCGTGTTGATCATGCTGCGAGCATGGTCTTCGTCAATCGGCGCTAACGCCGCCATGGGCGGCACGCCCTGTTCTACATTGGACCCGCCCAGGCCCAGCAGTACTACGCCGCCATATTGTGGGTCGACCCGTGCGCCTAGAAAGACTTCCACATCGCCAGAAATCATTTCCTCAAGCAATACGCCTTCTATTGTCGCGTTTGGACTGGACGCCCGGCAGGTATTCATGATCTCGGTGAAGATACGCCGTGCGTCATGCGCATAGATGTTAAGCCGCACGCCGCCAGCCGCAACTTTATGAACGATATCTGCAGAAACGATCTTCATTGCAAAAGGGCCGTCCAGGCGGCCTGCGACGGTTTCGGCCTGATCCGCATCGATGGCAAGGTGAGGATTGGTCGTGGCGAATCCATAGCGCTGTAAAAGATTCTTGGACTCGATTTCGGTTCTCATTCTTATATACTCCATTAGGAAAGTCGTGATCTGAGTTCTGCTAAATTGCCATCAGTAGAGGGAACTTACGTAAAGCTGGGAGGGCGCTTTTCTAGGAAGGCCCGCATGCCTTCCTCAGCGTCGGGTGCGCTTTGTAACTGTCTTCCGACCTCCCATTCGTAGTCGGCGGCCGCTTGCGTGCCATCCCTGGCGCATACTTCCAGACCGGTCTTTATTGCGTTGATAACGGTGGACGAATGGGTGGCAATAGTTCTGGCCATGTTCAGTGCAGTCTGCAAGGTCTTGCCGGGCGGAACCAGGCAGTTGGCGAAGCCGATGCGGAATGCTTCTGCGGCCTGCATTGCTCTGCAAGTAATCAGCATCTCATGGGCAATGCCGCGAGGCATGATCTGGGGTAGGCGGCTTAGCTGACCGCCAATGGGCAGCAGGCCGATACGTGCTCCAGGTGCACTAAAGCTGGCGTTTTCAGCGCATACTCTCAGGTCGCAGGAAATGGAAAGGATGAAGCCGGCAGCAAATGCATAGCCGTTCACGGCAGCGATCGTTGGTGTGCGCATCGTGGCCGGCATGAGAAAAGGTGCGTTGGCGGCAGGGTCGGACGCATTGTCCCGGTCGTCCAGCATTTCGCGCAGATCGTGTCCACTGGAAAACGCGATATCGCCTGCCCCTGTGATGACAATGCATTTCACTGCTGAATCGTGCTCGGCGGCTTGCAAGTAGCTGCCCAGATCGTGCGTCATCTGGTGAGTAAAGGCATTGCGCCTGGCCTCATTGCTGATGGTCAGAATCTGTACGCCGTCGTCGTAGTGGGATTGGATCGATGCCATATCATTTACTCCACCGTGAGCATACTGGCGAGCGCATCGGGGTCGAGCATCACGGATTGCCGGTCCTGTTCGAAAGTCACTTGGCCATTTTCAACGACGTAGAAAATATCGCCCACCGCCATGGCCAGCGGCAGGCTTTGCTCGACCAGGACAATGCCGATGTTGCGATCTCGCGCTGCGTCGATGGATGCTTTGATGGCGTCCACGTATTCGGGCGCAAGGCCTTCGGTGGGTTCATCAAGCAGAATGTAAGATGGGTTGGCCAGCATGGCGCGTGCCACCACCAGCATCTGCTGTTCGCCGCCGCTGAGTGTGCCTGCCTTTTGCGCCAGCCTTTCTTGCAGGCGTGGAAACAGCTTTGTAGCGTCGGCAATACTAAAATCGTTGCTCTTGCCGGTGCTGTGCATGGAGACGGTCATGTTCTCTTCAACCGTTAGGCTGGCAAAGACTTTTCGATCTTCGGGGACCAGGGTGACACCCATGCGTGCACGGCGATGCGTCCGGCCCGAAAGCGACATGCCATTAAGCGTAATG
Source organism: Pusillimonas sp. (assembly GCA_048270225.1). Taxonomy (GTDB): domain Bacteria; phylum Pseudomonadota; class Gammaproteobacteria; order Burkholderiales; family Burkholderiaceae_B; genus Allopusillimonas. The sequence continues at coordinate 541,677 of JBLWTG010000001.1, forward strand.
CGGCCTTCAATGCGGCCGACCAGGCCCATAATGGTGCGTAAGGTAGTGGTCTTGCCCATGCCGTTCAGTCCGAGCAGGCAGGCGACTTTGCCTTGTTCGACTCGTAATGACAACTCTTGCAGGATCTGGCTGGACCCATAGAATGCCGAGACACGCTCGAGCTCGAGGACGTTGCTCATGTCGCAAAACTCCCATGAAGATAGGCCTTCTTTACATTCTCGTCTTCGCGTATGGCTTCAGGCCTGCCCTGAGCGATGACCTTTCCGTTCTGCATGACGGTGATCGTGTCTGAAAGCTTCATGACCATGCCGACATCATGCTCGACGATGACTATCGTCAGCCCGAGTTCGTCGCGCAGTTTCAGCACCAGATCGCCGATGCCGTCCCGGTCTCCGCGGGACATGCCGGCCAAGGGCTCGTCCATCAGGATGAGTTTGGGCTGCAGGGCGAGGCCAATGGCAATATCGAGAGCGCGCTGGTAGCCATGAGCGAGGTTGTCCGCGATGACGTCGCTGCGTTTCTCAAGGCCGACGTCTTGCAGGCATTGGAAGGCTTCGTCATTGACGCTTTCATTGACATCTTGCGAGACGCGGGCGCGGTAGTTCAGGCCCCGGCGTGAGCGTATGGCCAGAGATACGTTTTCCAGCACGGACAAGCGATGAAAAATACTCGTGCGCTGGAAGGTCCGGACTACACCTATGGTTGCTAATTTGTCGGGCGACCATCCTGTGATTTCTTTGCCGTTGAAGTGCACGGTACCCGTCGCGGGTGGTATGGCACCAGTGACCAGGTTGAAAAGGGTGGTCTTGCCTGCACCATTGGGGCCTAGTATGGAGTGGATCGTATTGGGCTGGATGCCCAGCGATACATCGGACACGGCTTTTAGGCCACCAAAGCTTTTGGACAAATTGTTGGTTTGCAAGATCATGATGTCCCCCGCTGACCATGCCGAGTCATGTGATTCCAGATTGGTCGCAATAGCCCCAGGATGCCGCCTGGCGCGACGATAACAATGGCAATAAACAGGGCGCCAAAATAGATCAGCCAGGCATCGGTATAGCTGCTGATGTAGTTTTCGGCGAAGGTGAAGACGACAGCGCCCAGGGCCGGACCGACGATGGTGCCGATGCCGCCCAGAACTACATACATGAGTATTTTTCCCGACTCGAACCAATGCAGAATTTCCGGAGACGTTGCTCCGTTGAACAGCACGAACAGACTTCCTGCAAACGCCGCCATCGCAGCCGAAATGACGTAGGAAATTAGCTTGAGCCGATTGACATTCAGGCCGATGAAGTAGGCGCGTTCGGTGTTTTCACGTATGCCCAGCCAGGCCTTGCCCAAGGGAGTGCTTCGTATATGAAGAGCAAAGGCCAGCGAGGCAAGTAACGACGTATAAAGCAGCCAATACCAAGCCTGTGGGCCAGCCAGCTGGACACCGAACAGTGTCGGAATGGGAACACCCTGAAGCCCATCCTCACCGCCGGTGTAATGGGAGAACACGAATACCAGCGCATACAGGACCTGGCTAAATGCCAGTGTAAGAATAGCGAATGCCTTGCCTATTTGTCTGACCAAGATCTGGCCTACTGCGCATGAGAACAGGATGGCCAGTGAAATCGTCAGCGGGACGATGAACAGCATTTCCGTCGTCACGGTTTGCGACAGTATGCCAGCAGCGTAGGCTCCGAATCCAAACCAACCGGCATGCCCGAAAGAAAGCAGACCTACATTGCCCGTTAGCATGTCCAGGCTGATGGCCACGATGGCTGCAATGACGGCGTGAGAGGCAAGAACAAGAATAAAAGGCGAATCCAGCACGAATAGAGGAACGGCGGCCCCCAATGCGGCGAAGAACAGGCTGACGATACGCAGCCAGTTTGTGCCGGTCGGTTTGTTGGTAGTGGTCAAGGTACGTGGCATGATGGTTTCCGTGTTCATTCCGTTCTTCCTTCGCCGAAAAAGCCGCGAGGCCAATAGATCAGCATCGCCATGACAAGGAGGAAGAGCACGAGCAGGGCGGCTTGCCCACCCGAGTAGGCTTCCCCGAATACCATGATCATGCCGACGACATAGGCGGCCACGATTGCGCCGCGCAAGCTGCCCAGTCCGCCCAGAATGACGGTCATAAATGCAAGGATGAGGATTTTGTCGCCGACGGTTGCGTAAGCATTGAAGATGGGCGCTGCGGCTGCGCCCGAGATGGCAACGAGCGCAGCACTGACCCCGACGACGGAGTGCATGAGCGTGTTGCGGTTAATGCCCAGACAGGCTGCCATTTCGCCGTTGTCGTTGGCGGCACGCACGCGCAAGCCCCATTTAGATTTTTTCAGAAAGAGCAGCAGTGCGATTGCCAGCGCAATGGCCAGGATGGAGATGAATGCTCGATACAGTGGCAGTGCTGTGCCCAGGATGTGCACGGTCCCGGCCAGGGCGGTTGGTGGCACCAGTATCTGCAAATGGCGGCCTCCGCTTTCGTACAAGGCGCCGGTGATCAGCATGGCAACGCCAAATGTAAGCAGCAGGCTATCGACCATGGGACGATCACGGATTCGAGCAAGAATGCTCCAGTCCATGACAACACCGAGGATGCCGACAATCAGTGTGGAGAGTGTCAGGGCCAGCCAGAAGGGTAATCCCAGCGTTGCCAGCCACACAGCGCACATAGCACCCAGGCTGAATAATGCGCCATGGGCAAAATTGACGACTCGACCCACACCATAGATCAGAGTTAGCCCCAAGCTTGATAGCAGCAATATCGAGCCAAGCACTAGTCCGTTTAGTAATAGCGAAACTATCAGCATTTTGTCTCTCCTTTTTTATTTATGATGCCACTCTATATTGTCAACTGTCAGATTGTCAACAATCATACAAAAAGCAGCCATGAAGATTCATTGATAATTCAGCGCAAGGAGTAATCACCTCCCAAGCAACCGCTTCGCACTTGGTCCGCTGCTGTGACCATTTGTCCATCCGCTGGCGCAGTGGTAAAAGCAATCTATACATTCAAAAGGCAAATAAGCCCATGGCCGTCAGTGAAAAATTGAATAGAGTGCTTTTCGACCTCGATCTGTTGCGGGCGATCGTCATGGTCGTGGATTGCGGCAGCTTCACGACTGCCGCGGCAAGGCTGCATTCCACACAGTCCACGGTCAGCCAGAAGGTACAGCGGCTTGAGGATCTGGCTGGTCACAGGCTGCTGGTTCGTGGTAACCGGCATATTCAGCCGACGGATGCCGGTGAGATTCTGCTTGGTTATGCGCGGCGCCTGCTGGCGCTGAACGACGAGATGCAGGAAGCGCTTGCCGGCGCCGCTGTGGCGGTGACTGTACGTCTCGGCGTACCTGAGGACTTTGCGGCGGGCGCCACCACGGACATGCTGGCGGAGTTCAATCGCATGCATCCGGAGGTGAAGCTGGAGGTTACTTCAGGATTGAGTCGGGACGTCAGCGACAAGTACGACAATGGCGAGCTTGATCTGGTCCTGGTGAAGCAGCGGCGTAACAGCCGCGAGACTGTCGCGTCCTGGCCGGAAAAGCTGTGCTGGATAGATAGTTTGCGCAACCCGTCGGTGGATCAGGATCCGATTCCGCTGGTTGCGTTCCCGCCGCGTGGGCTCTATCGCAATGACATGATCAGCGCCATTGAGCGTCTGGGGCGTCGCTGGAGGATCAGTTTTACGACGTCCAGTCTGAACGGCGTTCAGGCTGCCGTGGCGGACGGGCTGGGTATCAGCATCCTGCCCGCGAGGGCGGTCACGCGCGAACATGTCGTGTTGAATGCCAAACGTGGATTTGCACCCATCGATACGATGGATGTCGCTTTGATTCATCGCCCCACGGCGGACCCTGTAATCAAGAGTCTGACGGCTGCCTTCTCCCGCATGCTGGAGAAGGAGCGCCTTTGACCGCAAGTGATAGCGCCCGGCCCGTTCAGGGCTCGGGCACGAGTTGTTCAGCGTGGGCTGTTCAGCAGCAGGTTCATGTGGCGATTCACGTCCTTGTACAGCAGATAACGGAATCGGTCAGGGCCGCCCGCATAACAGGCTTGCGGACAGAAGGCCCTTAGCCACATGAAATCGCCTGCCTCCACTTCGACCCAGTCCTGATTCAGACGATAGACGGCCTTGCCTTCGAGCACATAGAGGCCATGCTCCATGACATGCGTTTCAGCGAAAGGAATGACGCCGCCAGGCTCGAACGTGACGATATTGACGTGCATGTCGTGGCGGACGTCGTTGGGGTCCACGAAACGCGAAGTGGCCCAGCGTCCTTGTGTGCCTGGCATGGGCACGGCTTCGATATCCTGTTCGTTGGTGACGAATGCCTCGGGCAGCGCGATGCCTTCCACTGCCTGATAGTGTTTGCGTATCCAGTGAAAGCGGGCCGCTTCCTTGCTGGTGTTGTGCAGTGTCCATGCGGACCCGGGAGGAATGAACGCATAACCGCCAGGCTTGAGCGTGTGCTCGGAGCCCTGCAGCGTCAGACTGATTTCGCCTTCGACAACAAACAGTACGCCTTCAGCGTTCGGATCCAGTTCGGGCTTGTCGCTGCCGCCGCCGGGACTGACTTCGACGATGTATTGGGAAAAGGTTTCGGCAAAACCCGAGAGTGGTCTTGCAAGCACCCACAAGCGGGTGTCGTTCCAGAATGGCAGGTTGCTGGTGACGATATCGCGATAGACGCCTTTCGGAATGACCGCATAGGCTTCGGTGAACATTGCCCGGTCTGTCAGCAGTTCGGTTTGTGCGGGATGGCCACCATGAGGGGCGTAGTAGGTATTCATGGCATGAACCCTTGAGTTGAGTGTTGGTTTGGCTGGCGGCGTAGACGTCGTGCATGTCGTAGGCGGCCTGATGCGAAAGCACAGCCATAAGATATACAAGCTGGGCAATATCCACAAATTAAATGTTTCGATGATGGCTATTTATTTCTGCGATGCATGAAGGCATAAGCTTGTTTAAATCATATATATCACTTGATTGACATGGATGTATCTGGACGATATTATCGATACCAATCATCTCGGGAGAGACGGATTTCTGGAGGTAAACGCAGCACGTTATATAAATAGGACAGAACTATGAAAAACATAATGCGCAAGAGTTACCTGGGACGCTCGCTGGCCGCACTGCTGTTCTGTGCGCCGGCATTTGCCCTGGCGAAGTTTCCGGACCATACGATCAACTACATTATTCCCTTCGGGCCCGGGGGCGAGTCCGATGTTTCCGCGCGGCTACAGGAGCCATTCTTCAAGAAATACAGTGGGCAGACGATTGCCATTCAGTACAAGGCGGGCGCCGGCGGCGCGGCGGGGTGGTCGCAGCTGAATAATATGGCGGGCGATGGCTATACCATTATGGGCACCAATCTGCCGCATATCATTCTCCAGCCCATGGATAAGGACGTGGGCTACAAGACCGATGATCTGCGGGTGATCTACTGGTTTCATTACACGCCGGACGCGTTGCTGGTGCCCGCAGACAGCAAATACAAGACGTTGAAAGAGTTTGTCAGTGCAGCCAAGGCAAGCCCGGGCAGCATCACCATGGGCGGTACCGGAACCAAGACCGGCAACGCATTGGCACACGCACGTTTTGACAGCATGGCGGGCATCAAGACTGCCTATATTCCGTTCAAGGGCACCGGAGCCGTCAATACGGCGTTGCTCGGCAGTCAGGTGAACGCGTCATGGGGTTATACGACGGTGAAGCTGCAGCTGGGTGATCAGGTCAGATGCCTTGCGGTAGCCCTGAAAGAAAGGCATCCGGCGATTCCCGACTGCCCGACGTTCAAGGAGCTTGGCTACGACCTGGTCGGCGGTGTCTATCGCGGCCTGGCCGTGCCTAAATCAACGCCGCAGGACAAGCAGGCTGCATTGGCCGACATCATCCGGAAGATCAACGCCGATCCTGAGTTCATCAAGAAGATGGAAAGCAGCGGCTTCACCATGATAGACATCGGGCCAGACAAGATGCAGGCCTTTATGGATAAAAACAAAGCGGAAATGCAGGCCGCTGCAAAGGATCTCGGGATAAAGCCGCGTTGAGCGACTGCGGTTACGTGGCAGGAGCATCCCTTAACCCGGTACAGGGAGGAGCATGTCTGGTTTCGAGTTTTTGTTTGATGTCCTGTCCCCGATCAATTTCCTGATTGCGCTGGCGGGAGTCAGCGCTGGTATTGTCATCGGCGCCATGCCGGGACTGACGGCGACCATGGCGGTCGCTGTGCTGGTTCCGTTTACCTTTGGCGCTCCGCCGGCCACGGCATTGATTGCATTGGGAGCAATCTACACGGGGGCCATTTATGGCGGCGCTTATGCCGCCATTCTTCTGAATACGCCAGGCACGCCTTCAGCGATCGCGACGACTTTTGACGGCTACCCGATGGCCAAGAAGGGAGATGGTGATCTGGCGCTGACGCTGGCCTGTCTGGCCTCGGTGTTTGGCGGACTTGTGGGGGCTGTGTGCCTGATTCTGCTGGCGCCTCCGCTGGCGCGGTTTGCGCTGCGTTTTGGTCCGGTTGAGTATTTCTGGCTGGCGATGTTCGGGCTTACGCTGATTTCTTCCCTGGCTTCAGGCAGCCTGATCAAGGCGGCCATCGGCGGTTGCATCGGCTTGCTTTTGTCTATGGTCGGCCTGGCCGAGGTGGGCGGCGACGTCCGGTTCACCGGAGGTTCGCAAACGCTGCTGGGTGGGCTCGATATCGTTTCCGCCCTGATCGGGCTTTATTGCATACCTGTATTGATTGATCTGGTGGCGACGCCGAATCCTCATATGACGATGGGGCGGCATGGTGCGGGCTATAGACTGGCCGAGGCGTTCAGCGTGTGCTGGAAGGGAAGGACCAATCTCATCAAGAGTTCCGTGATCGGGACGGTTGTGGGTATTTTGCCGGGCGCGGGCGGCTCTATCGCTTCGCTGGTTTCCTATTCTGAAGCGCGCCGCGCATCGAAAACGCCTGAACGCTATGGCACCGGCGAACCCGATGGCGTGGTTGCCACGGAGTCAGCCAACAATGCGACGGTGGGCGGCGGGTTTGTCCCGACGCTGGTGCTGGGGATTCCCGGCACGCCGCCCGATGCAGTCATACTGGGCGCGTTGCTGGTACAGGGCATACGGGTCGGGCCGCAGCTGTTTACCCAGCAGAGCGACATTGTCTTTACGTTCATGTATGGATTGATACTGGCAACGATTTTGATGCTGCCAGTCGGGCTGTTTTTTGGGCGCTATGCATTTCGGCTGCTGGTTGCCGTGCCCAAGGCCGTGCTCGCGCCATCGGTCGCCTTTCTCACTGTGCTGGGTAGCTACGCCGTCAATAATAATGCCAACGATGTCGTGCTCATGGTGGCCTTGGGCGGCCTGGGCTGGTGCCTGGCGAGGCTGGGATTTTCGTCTTCACCCATTGTGCTTGGCCTTATCCTGGGCAGTATTGCAGAGTCGGGATTCGTGCAGGGCTATCTCATAGGCAATGCCCGTGGCAATGTGCTTGCGGAGTTTTTCACACGCCCCTTGAGCATTGCCATTATCGTTCTGCTGCTCGTCACGCTCTTGTATCCGCTGCTGCGAGGCAGAATGCGTCTCAGGAAAGGAGATCCATCATGATAGACAGGACGCAGGCCCGGCAGTGGGACAAGGGCGGGTTGATTGCCTGCATGGTGTTTCTCCTGCTGGGCGCCGTGATCTGGTGGGTGTCTGCGGATTATTCGCCGCTCGGATCGGTGTTTCCGCGTACCATTGCCACGCTGATGATGTTGCTTTCTGTGCTGTACATCATCCTGCGTGCACGCAAGTCCGTGCCGGTTCAGGCTGAAGCGGGTGGGTCTGTGCTCCGCCGGGCCTCGATGTTCGCCATTATGCTGCTGTGGGCACTGGCTTTTACCCACATAGGATTTCTGGTGACCAGCCTGATATGTTTTGCGCTGGTGCTGGTGGTCGCCAACTACGACAGATGGACGCTGCGCAGCATGGCAGTTTATGCCGTTAGTGGCGTGGTGATTATCGGTGTCCTGTACGTGTTGTTCAAGGAGATCCTGCAGGTCCCCCTGCCGGCTGGCATGCTGCTGTAGCGCGCCAGATGATGACAGCTGTCGCCTTCAGGCCGCTGCGCCGGAAGGCGTGGCGCCAGGGAAGGGATCATCGTTGGCGGCGGGCGTGGCAACGATGTTGTCTATCAGCAGTTCATCGTTGCGGAACCAGCCGGTCAGGCTCCAGCGGGGCCGTTTGCAGGGCATGACGGCATGGGGCATGAGGTCGCTGCGAAACAGCACAATGCGCCCGAACTGGGGCAGTACGCGATAGATCTCACGGGTATGGTCGTTGGGGGAGTAAAGGCACAATTGTCCGCCATCCGACTGTGCCCATGTCCTGTTCAGATACAGCACCAGCGAAATCTTGCGGTGGGGCTGGCCCCGGTGCTGGTCGATGTGCTGTGCATAGCCCTGGCCTTGATCGTATCGGGCGAAATGGAATTCTGATCGGCGCAAGCCCAGGAAAAAATGCCTGTTCAGGCGCTGCTGCAGATCTGCCGCCCATGTCTGGAAGCCCTGGCATTGTCCGGCGCTGTCCTGGTCCAGCCAGTGTATGGCGTCTCCGCGTATGGATGGATTTCGTGTTGCCTGCCCGGCAGGCCCGATATGTGCATCATGAAAGCCTCCCTGGCGCCAGGCGTACCTGCTGGCCAGGTAGAGCTGCATGACTACCTGCCCGGGGAGAAGTTGATCCTTGACCGCCCAGCCATGTGTTTCCAGGTCCTGGAACAAGGCTTCGAGATCGTTCGGCATAGGTTTTCCAGTCGTGTGACGGGCAAAAAAAACGGCACGGCGCCAGCGTAGATGTTCCCGGCAGCGCACCGTGGCGCCAGGCAAGGGCGGGGAGTTATTTTACGGGAAATCGTGAAAAATGGGGATGGCCGCTGTAGACTGGTGATCTGGAGTTTCGTTAACTACGCCCAAGGAGCACGCTTATGTCATTCGAAGGAAGCTGTCATTGCGGCAGCATACAGTTCACGGTCGACGCACCGCCGCCCACCGAGGCCATCAGCTGCAACTGTTCTCACTGCCGGCGTCGGGGGGCTCTGCTGTCGTTTTTTCCCTCAGATAAGGTTGCCGTAACGCAAGGCCAGCAGGACCTTCACACTTATCAGTTCAATACGCACAAGATTGATCATCAGTTTTGCCCGAACTGCGGCATTGAGGCATTTGCCAGAGGCGCAAAGCCTGATGGTTCAACCATGTATGCAGTGAATTTACGCTGCGTGCCGTCCATTGACCTGGGGGCGCTCGAACTGAGGATGCACGACGGCGCAAACAGTTAAGTCAGGCTTGGTTGCCGTCCTTGCCATTTCTCTGCCTTGTGCGCATAGGCCTTTCTCGCCCTGTGTCTGTCCGTTCACCGTAACATGAACGACATGGCCGACAGGCTGTTCAGGATGCGGACAGTATCGCTCACACTGCCGGCGTCAAACGACAGGGTCGTGGCGTCGAGCCGTGTCAGCATTGGCAGTTGGCAGAAAAGATCGGCCTGCCCGGTGGTTTGCGTGGCAAGCTCACAGTGAAAATCCGGGCCTGGAATTTGATACGGACGCATGGACTTCACCTGGGTAAGGGCTTGGGCAGCAGCCTTGCGTATCCGGCTGCAGGCCTGCGCAGGGGACAGGGAAATACAGCTTGAGTGGCCTTGCGCCTGCTTGGTTTGTACTGTCACTGCATGAGGGAAGCGGGCCTGGGTTTCGGCGATAAAGACATCGTCGCCCGTCATGAGGGCGACCGGTACACCCAATTCGCCTGCCAGGGCACCGTAGAGCCCGGCCTCATTGAGTTCCATGCCATTCACGCTGACGCGCCGGAAGGCAAAGCTGTTGATGGTATGCGCCAGGATGCCGCGTGTACCCGCGCCTGAGTGGTAGCCGATCAGGAGTACAGCATCGCAGCCTTGTTCGGCGCCGGCCATCATGCCCAGGTAGCGGGGTTTGCCGGTGACCAGTTGCGCCCGCTCGTCCAGGCGATCGAGCAGCAGATTGCGAAAGTCGCCATGCGAATCGTTGACCAGGACGTCGCTTGCACCGCCCTCGAACGCGCCGCGAATGGCGGCATCCGCTTCGGCGGTCATCCAGGCGCGCGCACGTTCATATTCTGGATTGCCTCTGCGCACCTGTTCGACGTGTGTGACGCCAGCAACGCCTTCTATATCGACAGAAATCAGGACTTTCATTGCTTACTCCAAGAGACGGTGTTGTGGCGAGGCCCGCTGTACGATAGACGCGGACGGCTCAGACCTGCGGGGTACGCAGCAGGGTCGGTTCTGCATCAGCCGGGGGCAGCCGCTCGCGCCATTGCGGCAACAGTTCGCTGATGGCTCGGCGGGCGTGGCCGTCCCGGCCCGTTACCGGCACGGCTGCCCATAAGGCATTGATGATGGCCTGCTCCGTGGCTTCCGCCGCTGCCTCGAAGAGGGGGTCGAGCAGGGTTTCGTGCAGACAGGGAATGCCAGGCATGGGAGTATGCGTCAGTGCCGGTATACGGTACGCCGTGCTGAATGCCAGCGCGATATCGCCGCTGCCATGTCCATATACGGAACCGGTGCGTGCCAGGCCTGCGGCGGCGCGCCGCGACAGGCGTCCGAGCTGGCGCGAGTCCAGGGGAGCGTCGCAAGCCAGTACGATAATGATGGAGCCCTTGTCCTGCTCGTGCAGTGCACCCGGCGTGGCCGAAAATGCGCTGCGCGCCAGCTCCCGGCCCAGGGGATAGCCAGCCACGGTCAGGCTGGGAAGCCGGCCGAAATTCGATAGCACCAGCGCGCCAACGGTATATGAGGTCTGCGCGCAGACAGCAATGCGCGAGGCCGAGCCTATGCCTGCCTTGAGATGAAAGGAAGACATGCCGCGGCCTGCGCCCACGGCGCCCTGGGCGAACGCTGCAGCCGCATGCTGGGAGGCTTGGTCGTAGTGCACCTGGCCTACGGCGAATGCCTGGATATCGTTCAGATAGCCGTCATTGCATTCGAGCACGAGAGGGTTGACGGTGGGCCAGTCCCGGCCGATTTCCGGATGCTGCGCGACGGCCTGGCGCAATTGCGCCGTGGCCACATCGCCTGTGGAAAAGGTATTGGTTAGCGCAATAGGCGTTTCAATGACGCCAAGCTCGCGCACCTGAATCAGGCCTATGCTTTTGCCGAACCCGTTGATGACGGTGACGGCGGCAGGCGTTTTTTCCAGAAAAGGATCGCCGTCATGTGTGTGGATGACGGTCACGCCGGTCTGGATGTCGCCGTCTGCCAGCGTGGCGTGGCCAACGGTGACACCAGCGACGTCGCTGATGCGATTGTGTTGGCCCGGCGCAAGGTGTCCGACGCGAGGTGCTTCGAAGTAATGAGTGTCCTGCATTGAGTATCTATACGTATGTAGTCCGTTGGGCGTGGTCTGGTCTAGCGATCGATCTTGGGGTCCAGCGCATCGCGCAATCCGTCGCCCAGCAGGTTGAAGGCCAGCACAGTCAGGAAGATCGCCAGTGCAGGAAAGATGGCCACATGCGGGGCCAGCAGCATGTCCGAACGCGCAGCATTGAGCATGGCGCCCCATTCCGGCGTGGGAGGCTGCGCGCCCATGCCCAGGAAGGACAGGCTGGCGGCAGTGATGATGGAGGTGCCGATGCGCATGGTGCCGTACACCACAATGGGCGATATGGTGCCCGGCAGGATATGGCGAAAGATGATGACCGCGTCTGAAGCGCCGATGCTGCGCATCGCCTCGATGTAGGTCATGTTCTTGATGGCCAGGGTGCTGCCGCGCACCAGGCGTGCAAAAGCAGGCACGCTGAACACCGCGACTGCGATAATCACGTTGACGATGCTGGAACCCAGGACGGCGACGACCCCGATGGCCAGCAGGATGCCGGGAAATGCCAGCAATACGTCCGAGATACGCATGGTGATGCGGTCCCACCAGCCCTCGTAATAGCCTGCCAGCAAGCCGAGTACTGTGCCGACCAGCGCGCCCAGCGCCACCGAGACAAAGCCGGCCGCCAACGAGATGCGCGAGCCCATCAGCACGCGGCTGAAGATATCGCGTCCGAGTGAGTCCACGCCCATCCAGTGCATCCAGCTGGGCGGGCTGTTCAGGGCGTCATAGTCGAAAAAGTTCTCGGCATCATAGGGGCTGATCAGAGGTGCGAGAATAGCCAGTACGATGAGCAGGACGATGAAAATGCCGGCCCACATCGCCAGTTTCTGCTTGCGGAACTTGCGCCAGAACTCGCGCATGGGCGTGCGTACGGGCGCCTGGGAGCGGGGCGGCGCCGGGTTGAGGGAGGTTGCTTGTGTCATGGCGTGCCCTTACTTGTAGCGTATGGTCGGGTTGATCAGGCCGTACAGGACATCGACGATCAGGTTGATCACGATGAACTCCAGCGAAAACAGCAGGATCAGGCCCTGGATAACCGGATAGTCGCGCTGGTTGACCGCATCGACCAGCAGGCTGCCCATGCCGGGCCACGCGAACACAGCCTCGACCACAATTGAGCCGCCCAGCAGAAAGCCGAATTGCAGGCCCATCATGGTGACGACCGGAATCAGGGCGTTGCGGAAGGTGTGCTTGACGATGACGATGCGTTCGGCCAGGCCTTTTGCCCGCGCAGTGCGCACGTAGTCTTCCTGCATGACTTCGATAAAGGCAGCACGGGTGAAGCGGGCCATGACTGCGGCAACACCGGCGCCCAGTGTGATGGAGGGCAGCACGTAATGCTGCCAGGTTCCCGCACCCATGGTGGGAAACCAGCCCAGTTGCACCGAGAATATCTGCATCAGCACCATGCCTAGTGCGAAGGCGGGAAAGGAAATGCCCGACACGGCCGCGGTCATGCCGACACGGTCAGGAAGGCGATTGCGCCATACTGCGGAAATCACGCCGACGATCAGGCCAAACACCACTGACCAGATCATGCTGGTCAGTGTGAGCAGCATGGTGGGCATGAAGCGTTCCATGATTTCGGTGGAGACCGGACGTCGCGTGCGCAGGGAGTTGCCCAGATCGCCATGCAGCAGGCGTTCAATGTAGTGGACAAACTGCTGGGGCAGCGGCAGATCCAGCTTCAGTTGATGGCGCACGACTTCCACGGTGGCCTGGTCTGCCTCGGGACCGGCGGCGAGCCTGGCGGGGTCGCCGGGCAGGGCGTGTACAAACAGGAACACCACGACTGCGACGAGCAGCAGGGTGGGGATCATGCCGAGTAAGCGTTTGACAATATATGTGAACATGGCAGCAGGTTGCGCAGCGGCGGTCGGTCAGACACAGCCGCTGCGCAAGGAGTCCCTTATCAGGGTTTGAGGTCGACATCCGTGAACTGGAAGGAACCGTCCGGCATAACGTTAAAGCCGGTCAGCTTCTTGCTGTGCACCGACAGCAGCTTGATGGTGGTCAGAAAGGCCCAAGGCGCATCGTTCCAGATTTGATCCTGGGCGCTTGCATAGAGCTTGGTTTTCTCTGCTTCATCAGTGGTCAGCAAGGCGTTCTTGATATCCTCGTCGACCTTCGGGTTGGAGTAATAGGCGGTGTTGTTGAACACGGGTGGCCAGCCGCTGGTGGCGAGCAAGGGGCGCAGCGCCCAGTCTGCTTCACCGGTCGATGCGGACCAGCCTGCGTAGTACATGCGGACGGGCGCGGTTTTGGGATCTGGCGCCGTCTGAACGCGTTGTACACGCTGACCCGACTCCAGCAGTTCGACCGATACCTTGATGCCGACTTGAGCCAGCTGCTGCTGCAGGAACTGTACTACCTTGGCGGAAGTGCCGTCGTTGTAGGCAGACCATAGCGTGCTCTTGAAGCCATCCGGATAGCCGGCTTCCTTCAACAGCTCCTTGGCTTTCTTGGGATCATAGGGCCAGGGATCCATCTTCTTTGCAAAGGCTACGCCCTGGGGAATGACACCCTGGGACGGAAATGCATAGCCGGCAAAGGCGACCTTGGCCAGGGCTTGCTTGTTGATGGCGTAGTTGATGGCCTGGCGCACGCGCACGTCGTCAAAAGGCTTGTGCTGCACGTTCATGGAAATATAACGGGCAATAATGGAGGGCGCGGCCACAACCTCCAGCTTGTCGTTCTTTTCCAGCAGCTTGGCTTGTTCGAAGGGCAGCGGGAAGGCGAACTGCGCCTCGCCGGTCTGCACTACGGCAGCGCGCGTATTGTTGTCGGTGACAGTCCGGAAGGTCAGCGTATCGATCTTGGGATAACCCTTTCTCCAGTAGCCATCGAATTTCTTTACCTTCAGGTATTCAGCGGGCTTCCACTCCACGAACTCGAAAGGCCCTGTGCCGACGGGGTGAAAGGTAATATCTTTGCCCCATTTTTTCAGCGCCGTAGGGGATATCATCATGGCCGAAGGATGGGCCAGCGAGTTGATAAAGGCGGAGAAAGGTTCCTTCAGCGTGATCTTGACGGTCAGCGGATCAATGACATCGATTTTTTCTATGCGACTGAACTGGTTATAGCGTGCCAGTCCGTTCGCTTTGTCGAGTACGCGCTCAATATTCACCTTGACTGCATCGGCGTTGAAGTCCGTGCCGTCCTGGAATTTGACCCCATCGCGCAGTTTGATGGTATAGCTCAGGCCGTCTTCGCTGGGTTTGTAGCTTTCCGCCAGCAGGGGCTGCACTTTCAGATCTTTGTCGAACTGGAACAGACCTTCGTAGTAGCTCTTGCCTACTGCCTGCGATAGCGTGGAGTTGGTGTTGTAGGGATCGAGCGAGTCCAGGGCAATCTGGACCGCCACGGTTACATCCTCGCTGGCCATGACGGGCAGGCTTGCGAACAAGCTTGTGGCCAGACCCATTGCCAACACTGTATTTCTGATCTTGAAGCTTTTCATGCTTGGACCTCCGTATAACTAAAAAGACGCATCGGATTGATGTTGTGCTACGTAGTGGCCAGCCGCCACTTCGATCAGCGGATGAACGACAGGCTCGTCGCCAACGCGCCGTATGGGGCTGGGAATTTCCCCGACCAGCAGTTTGCGGTCGAGATGACGGCGGGAGGGGTCCGCAATCGGAACCGCTGCCATGAGTTTCCTGGTGTAGGGATGTTGGGGGTTCTCGAATATTGCCTGGCGCGGGCCCATTTCGACGATCTGGCCCAGATACATCACAGCCACCCGATGGCTGACGCGCTCCACCACTGCCATGTCGTGCGAAATGAAAAGAAAGGCGATGCCCATCTCGCGCTGCAGATCGATGAGCAGATTGACGATCTGCGCCTGAATGGAAACGTCGAGTGCGGAGACGGATTCATCGGCGATGACGACCTTGGGACTGAGGGAGAGGGCGCGTGCGATGCAGATGCGCTGGCGCTGGCCGCCGGAGAATTCGTGCGGATAGCGTTGGGCGGCATCGGGCGGCAGGCCGACCTTGTCCAATAGCCAAAGCATTCGCTTTTCCGCGTCGTCGTGCGACATGACCTTGTGTATCAGCAGGGGCTCGATAATGGTGTAGCCGACCGTCATGCGGGGATCCAGGGAGGCGAAGGGATCCTGGAAAATGAACTGTATATTCCGGCGCAAGGTCTGCAGGGCGGCTCCACGCATCTGTGTAATCTGCTGCCCCTGAAACTCGATGTCGCCGCTCTGGCTTTCGACCAGCCGTAGCAGAGAACGCCCGGTGGTGGACTTGCCGCAGCCCGATTCACCAACGAGTGCGAGCGTCTCGCCGGGATAAAGGTCGAAGCTGACTTTTTCCACGGCATGTACGCGTTTTGTGACACGGCTGAAGATGCCGGTGCGGATGTCGAAGCGGGTACACAGATCTCGCACCCTGAGTATAGGTTCACTCTGCTTGGCGAGTTCCGCTGCAGTGTGTGGCGCGGCCTGATTGCTGAATCCATGGGCGGCACCGCCCGATCTGGCGGTCTGCGTTTCGCGCTGCGCAAGGGCAAACGCGGCTGCGTCCGAGGCGCTGGCGTTGGCCGACAGAATCGGAAAGTGTTCCGGTGCCTGGGTACCGCGCATGGAACCCAGACGCGGTACAGCGGCCAGCAGTGCACGCGTGTATGGATGCTCGGGATGGTCGAATACCTGCTGGGCTGGACCCGACTCTACTTTGTCGCCGCGCAGCATGACCAACACGCGGTCCGCGACTTCAGCGACGACGCCCATGTCATGGGTGATGAAGATGACGCCCATGTTCATCTCGCGCTGCAGTTCGCGTATCAATTGGAGAATTTGCGCCTGTATGGTGACATCCAGCGCTGTCGTGGGTTCATCGGCAATCAGCAGGGCGGGCTTGCAGGCCAGCGCCATGGCGATCATGACGCGCTGTCGCATGCCGCCCGAAAGCTGGTGTGGATAGCGTCCGAGCACATTCCTGGCGTCGG
The DNA here is from genome assembly GCA_048270225.1 of Pusillimonas sp. Lineage (GTDB taxonomy): Bacteria > Pseudomonadota > Gammaproteobacteria > Burkholderiales > Burkholderiaceae_B > Allopusillimonas. Next base: position 558,029 of record JBLWTG010000001.1, read on the forward strand.
GAATGCGAACCTGATCCAGCATGCGCAGCGCTTCGGCCAGCGCCTGGCGCTGATTCATGCCTTGATGCAGGCATAGAGTTTCCGCGATCTGGTCTCCCACCGCAAAGATGGGATTGAGCGAGGTCATGGGCTCCTGGAAAATCATCGCCATGTCTGCGCCGCGCACGGTGCGCAGTTGCGGTCCGGTAGCTGAGGCAAGATCGAGAACCTGGCCGTTGCGGCGCCGCAGCAGCATCTGACCGTTAATCAGTTTTCCGCCGCCGTAATGGACCAGACGCATCAATGCCAGCGATGTCACGGATTTGCCCGAGCCTGATTCCCCCACAATCGCGAGCGTCTCGCCCCAGTCTACATGAAACGAGAGATGCTTGACGGCGTCTATGGTGCGTTCAGTTCCCTTGAACTGTACGCTCAGGTCGTGGACGCGTAATACCCGGGTTGCTTCAAGCTCGGTGGAAGCGATGTGCTCAGCCTTCATCAGGTGGATTTATCCGTAAAAATAATGATCATCAGTCCAGAGTGCTGCGGCAATGCTGCACGATGGACTCGCTGCGGCGCCGATGCCGGCTGGATCCAGGTTCTGGCCTGCTATCGATGTATGGCGACAAACGGAGTCTGGCCGGAAACGACATAGCCGCGATACATGCCTTCTGTGTTGAACGGCATGACCACATTGCCATGGGCATCGACGGCGATGAGTCCGCCCGCACCGTCCAGTGCTGGCAGCGTGTCGTGTATGAGTTGATGGGCAGCCTGTTCCAGCGAGCGGCCTGCATATTCCATTTGCGCCGAGATATCATACGCGGCGACCGCGCGGATGAAAGCTTCGCCCTTGCCCGTTGTCGAGACGGCACACGTGTTGTTGTTTGCATAGCATCCCGCGCCAATAATGGGACTATCGCCAACACGGCCCGGCCATTTGTTTGTCATGCCTCCGGTGGAAGTGGCCGCGGCAAGATTTCCATGCTGGTCGAGCGCGACGGCGCCAACGGTTCCCATTTTGTTGCGCTCGTCCAGAGGTGCAGTGGCCGACGCTGCATCGTGGTCCAACGTGATGGTTTCCTTTCCGGATTGCTGGGCAGCTTCCAGCTGTGCTCGCCGCGCGGGCGTTGAAAAGTAGGCCGGCTCTACGGATTCCAGGCCTTGTTCGCGTGCAAAGGCTTCTGCGCTCCTGCCGACAAAGAAAACATGGGGGCTGTGCTCCATGACTGCGCGGGCCGCCAGTACAGGGTTGCGCACGGTGCTGATGTTTGCCACGGAACCACAGCGACGCGTTTGTCCGTCCATGATGGCGGCGTCCAGCTCATGCTCGGCGGTTTTGGTAAAGACAGCGCCGTAGCCTGCGTTGAACAGGGGGCATTCTTCCAGCAGACGCACGGCCTCGGTGACGGCGTCCAAGGCCAGCCCGCCCTGGCTGAGCACGCGTTCAGCGCTGGCAAGTATTGTGCGCAGTGCATCTTCGTATTGCTGGCGAACGGCAGGTGTCGTCTGTGCGCGCGCGATTGCTCCCGCTCCGCCATGTATTGCCAGGATAGACTTAGTCATGATTTTTTTCTCTGTGTGTCAGCCACGGCATCACGGATTCGGTGAGCAGGGCGGCTGTTGTTACGGAATGCTGGGACTGGTGCGCCACCGCGGCCGACAAGGCTTCTATCATGCCCAGCGCTGCAGTCTCGGAGTTGGACAGCAGTTGGCGCTGGCTGTGTGCATACAGGCAGATATCGGCCAGCGGGGCAAGTGGAGAGCTGGGCTTGTCTGTCAGGGCAAGCACCGTGACCTGTCTCGCCTTGGCCGCAGTGGCCAGTGTGACGGTGTCCGCCAGATAGCGAGGAAAAGCAATCGCAATGACCAGGTCGTCCGGCGTGATGCGCGACAGCTCACGCGCAGCGTGCGAGACACCGCCGGGGCCGGCCAGCGATTCGACCATGGTGCAATGCAGACTCAAGCCCCGCTGGAGCAGACCGGCCAGAAAGCCGCTGGAGCCGAAGCCGATAATGAATACGCGTTGCGCCTTAAGCACAGCCTGAACAGCGCGCTCGCATTGCTCGGCGCTCAGCGACATGCGGGTCAGTTCAAAGTTGCGCTGATCCTCGTAAAGCGAAGCGGCGATGATGTCGGCGGCACTGGCGGATTTTCCCCGTTCCAGACGCAAACGTTCGATGGGCTCCAGCGTTTCCTCAAAGCCTCGCGCCAGCTCTGCACGAAACTGCGGATACCCAGGTAAGCCAAGGGCGCGCGCAAAACGATTGGCGGTGGCGGTGGATACCTTGCATTCGTGCGCAAATTCATCGATGGACATCATCGCAACCTTGAACGGCCGTGCCAGCACGTAATCGGCCATGCGGCGGTGCGAGGCGCTCAGGACGGGCATGGTGCTGGCAATTCTGCTTGCGATGGTCGATGCGGCAGTGGTGCCTGAGGATATTTGTCTGGTCACGTAAGTGGTGGTCCGCAATGCCTGGGTCTAAGTGCTTTCGGCGGTAGAGTATGGAAGATATTTAATTTACATGATTATGTTATTGGTGAAAGTTATTTTTCATAAGGGATTACCCGAAAATACGCTGATGTCGGGAGAGAAAAGGCGGGCGGACGGGATGTCGCGGGAGCAGAGGGGAGGGGAAGATGGGGTGGCAGTGCACAGGACGGACACTTTGTCGAAATAAAATCCATTCGGTGCCACAGTGGATGGAAAGTCTGTTATTATTCCGCCTCTCTGTTCAAGAGAATGCTGTACGCACGGTGCCTTACCGGTAATGTGCTGCAAGCGCCCAGGTGGCGGAATTGGTAGACGCGCATGGTTCAGGTCCATGTGCCGCAAGGTGTGGAGGTTCGAGTCCTCTCCTGGGCACCACGAATAAAAAACGGCTGATCGCCCTGGCGATCGGCCGTTTCCATTTAAGGGCCCAGGAAGCAATGCGCCTGCGCGCATTGCGCGGGGACGAGAAAGGCCGGGCCTGCATGCCCGGCCGGGGTCGCGCCCGTGTGACCGAGTCCTCTCCTGGGCACCACGAATAAAAAACGGCTGATCGCCTTGGCGATCGGCCGTTTCCATTTAAGGCCCAGGAAGCAATGCGTCTGCGCGCATTGCGTGGGGACGAGGCGGTTCGGAAGCGGTCGCAAGAATTTTTTTACACTTTAATGCTAATCATAATTGCGAATGGTTCGCATTAATGATATTATTTGGCGCTTAAGTTGCAGCGGGCTGTGCGGTATACACTCACTGCGCAACCACTTTTCACCGCTGGATTCATGTCGCGTTTTCGTGTTCAAGCAAATCAACGCCTGGTTATTGTCAAGGTGGCTGGCGCCCTCGGCGCGTTGGGTCTGCATCTTGCAGTTCTGGCCGCTATCATCGCATCCCCTCCCAAACCAGAAATAGACCTTCCTGAAACAGTCGAGGTGCGTTTTGTAGAGATTGCCGACGAAGTCGTCGACGCAGCCCCTGCCGAAGAGCCCGCCGAGGAGATTGCGCAGCCCGAGCCGGAGCCAGAGGTTGTCGAGCCTCATGAGCCAGAGCCTGTCATTGAGCCGGAGCCCGAACCCGAGCCGGTCGTTGAACCCGAGCCCGAACCAGAGCCCGAGCCTGTCGTCGAGGAGCCCGAGCCAGAGGCCATTACGCCTCCGCCGCCGCCCAAGCCTAAACCCAAGCCCAAGCCCAAGCCTAAACCCAAGCCCGAACCAGTTGTAAAGCCCGCGCCGGTTATCAAGGAAACGGCGCCGTCAGGTCAGGCAACTGCGCCCGCGGCACCCAAGGCACCCAACCAGCCGGTGGATCCTAATCGTCCAAGAATGATAGGCAAGGTCGATTACCTTGGCCGCCGTCCGGCACCTGTCTATCCTCGCGCATCAGAGCGCCGGGGAGAGCAGGGGCGCGTGGTGGTCCGCGTCTTGATCTCGCCGTCGGGTTCGGTACTGAATGCTACGGTGCAGTCATCCTCCGGCTATGAGCGGCTGGATGAGTCTGCCCTGAAGGCGGCTCGATCCGCGCGCTTCAAGCCCTATACAGAAAACGGCATTGCCTACAAGGCCATGGCCGACATCCCTTTTGACTTTGTTTTATAGGACCGACGAATGTTCGATTTACTCAATAGCGCAGCGCATGTGCTTGCCCAGGTAAGCGATGCGACGCCCGCAGCCGCAGAGGCAGCATCCGTCGCGGTGGCACAGCAAACGGCCGCGACGGGCATGTTGCATTTCATCTCTCAGAGCGACCTGGTGGGCAAGTCCCTGTTCGGCATATTGTTGCTCATGTCGCTGATCAGTTGGTATCTGATCTTCGTCAAGTCCTTCACCAACTGGCGGATACGCACTCGGTCCAATCTCTTTCTGCGCGAGTTCTGGGCTTCGAGCTCGCTCGAGCAGGTCGAGAACGAAATTCGCACGCACGGCGCCAACGAACCGTTTGCGCATCTGGCCAGCCACGCCATCCACGCGCAGAACCATCATGCCAAGTATGGTGCGCTCAAACTTGAGGAAAAAGGCTCTACGGGCGCGTTCGTGACGCGCACCATCCGCAAGGTCATCGACGAAGAAACCGCCAAGTTCGAAAACGGGCTCACCGTACTGGCCTCCATTGGATCCACTGCGCCGTTCGTGGGACTGTTCGGCACGGTATGGGGGGTGTACCACGCGCTGGTCGGCATAGGCATGTCGGTCGATGGCGTCACCATCAACCGCATTGCCGGCCCCGTCGGCGAAGCGCTCATCATGACCGGGCTGGGGCTGGCCGTCGCCATCCCGGCGGTGCTGGCCTACAATGGTTTCGTGCGCGGAAATCGGGTCTATCTGGCTCGCCTGGATGCCTTTGCCCACGATCTCTTTACTTTCCTGTCCACGGGCCAGCAGGCATTCGAATGGACAGGTAAAGAGCGTCGTGTGACGCTTGCCGCCTCCAAAGGAAACTAAATGGCTTTCGGAAGCTTCAACAGCAAGGCGGGCAGCCATACCGTCAGCGAAATCAACATGGTGCCGCTCATCGACGTCATGCTGGTTCTGCTTGTGATATTCATCATCACCGCGCCGCTGCTCAGCCATTCGATCAAGGTCAACATCCCTCAGGCAACCGCCAAGCCCATCGAGCAGGAGCCCAAGTCCATCGATCTGGCGATCGACGCCGACGGCGCCCTGTACTGGAACGACAAGCCCACCAACCTCGACATGCTCAAGGCACAGTTCGCGGCCGAAGCCAAGCAGGATCCACAGCCGGAACTGCGCATTCGTGCTGACCTGAATACGCGCTATGAAGTCCTGGCGCGCATCATGAGCGAAGCAAGGGGCGCGGGCATGAAACGGCTCGGGTTTGTTACCCGGCCAGGTCCGAACACAACATCATCGGAAGCCGGTGCCAGTCCCGCACCGGCCGGGGCCCAGCCCTGATCAACTTGCTCCTGCGGTGACAAAGAAGCCGGCGGCCTGTGGTCGCCGGCTTCTTTTCGGGATTATGCGCCGTTTAGCTGGCATTCATATTTGTAACTGCCTGCTGTCTTGTTGAGCAATATCTGCCGGAATGTTCCAGTTCGATATAGAATCTTGCCATGCGAGTTCTAGTTATCGAAGACGACACCACACTGGGCCATGCGTTGCAGGAGTTCCTGATGGAACAGGGCTACGCCGTAGATTGGCTCACTGATGGTGAACAGGTGGTCGGCGCCGTCGCCGGGCAGAGTTACGATCTGCTGTTGTTGGATCTTAATCTCCCTGGCGAGAGCGGGCTTGATATTTTGCGCAAGCTGCGCGCTAACAATGAGCAGGTTCCTGTGCTGATCCTCACCGCCCGCGACGGGGTTGAGGATCGAGTGGCGGGGCTGGATGCCGGCGCGGACGACTATGTCACCAAGCCTTTCGAGCTGGCCGAACTGGCTGCCCGGGTACGGGCATTTGGCCGACGCCGGACGGGACAGGCTCAGCCGCTGATCGAGGCAGGTCCTCTGGTGTTCGATTCCGTCGGCCGCGAAGTCCGTGTCCATGGCGAGCGCCTGGCGCTGTCCGTGCGCGAACTGTCCGTACTGGAAATGCTCATGGCGCGTGCGGGCCGTGTGGTCACCAAGCGGCAGATCGTCAATTCCTTGTCGGCATGGGATGCGGATTTCAGCGAGAACGCTGTCGAAGTCTATGTGTACCGGCTGCGCAAGCGGCTGGAGGGCACGGGCGCCGGTATACAAACGGTGCGCGGCTTCGGTTACCTTCTTGATGTGGAAAGTGCAGCAGGGTAGTTTCTGGCGTGTGCTGATGCCGCCAGGCTCTCTTGCGCGTCACCTGGTGTTGCGCCTGTTTCCTGCTGTGGTGTTGCTGGTCCTGATCGACCTGGTGGTGACCTGGATCATGACACGCAAAATGACGCTGGAAGTCTGGCTGCTGCGTGATATTTTCTGGACTATGGTCATCGGCCAGGTGTTCCTGGTTTCCGCCTTTGCCTGGATACTGATTTCGGGTGTGCGCTCGGGGCTGGCGTCGATCAATCGTCTTTCTCGCGAAATCAATCAGCGATCCATCGATGATCTGCAACCGCTAGGCGTCACAGGCCTGCCGACCGAAGTTGCTCCCCTGGTTACGCACTTTAACGATTTACTGTTGCGCCTGGACGATTCCATGCAGGCGCAAAAACGCTTCATCGGACATGCGGCACACCAGTTGCGCACGCCGCTCACCGGCCTGAAGCTTGAATCCGAACTGATGCTGACGCGCTCGCTGCCCGAGGATGTGCGTGAGCGGGCAGAACGCATCAAATCAGTGACCGATCGCATGATCCGCTTGGGACAGCAACTGCTGGTGCTGGCTCGGGCGGATTCATCCACGCGGCCTCAGGACAGCTTTGTACGTACGGACCTGTCTGAGTGGGTGCGGGTAAGTGCCGCAGAGTGGATCCCCGCCGCGCGTGCCCGTCAACTGGATATTCAGATGGAGGCCCCGGTCGAGCCTGTGTGGGTTGATGTCGATGGGTTGCTGCTCGAGGAGCTGCTCAGCAATCTGATTGACAATGCCCTGCGCTATGGCGAAGGGGCGAGCTCAGTCAAGCTCAAGGTGGCCGCGAATCCTCCGTCGCTCAGTGTGGAGGACGATGGAAAAGGCATTAGCCCGCAAGATGCGGAGCGTGTGTTTGAGGCCTTTTATCGTTCGCCCCAGGCCGGCGCCGAAGGTTCCGGACTGGGGCTGGCAATCGTGCGTGAGATCGCTCGCGCTCACGGGGCCTGGTGGAATCTGACCAGCCGCCCCGAGTTTCCAGGTACGCGGGTAACGCTTGTTTTTCCGGGACCGCGCATCGGCGCCAAGCTGACCCGGCAGGAGTAGCGCTGGCGCCGATACTTATTGTGCCAGGCCTGTGCCCGGAACCGGCGCTCCGGACGAGGTGCCCGATGGCGCCGTGCCTGGGCTGGATGGCAGGGCAGGTGCAGCGGGTGCGCCATAGACTGCGGAATCGGCTGCATTCGGCGCAGTGGTTGCGGGGGTAGCAGGCGAGACGCCCGGGCTGGCCGGTACAGTCGTAGTGGTTGAGCCCGGCGTGCCAGGCGGCACGGTGATTGTGGTTTCACGCAATACGCCGCCGCTGCTGATGCTGCCGGACGTGCTGGTATTGGCCCCTGACATCTGCTTCATGCAGTCGCTGCGCTCGGTGGCTGGCAGGCTGTTGCAGCGGTCTGTCTGATTCTGGCTGAAATTCGAATCTTTGTTCGTCAATCGGTTTCGGCTGGCTTCTTCCTGCGCGGCGCCAGCCTCGCGCAGACAGGTTGCTTCGTCCTGATTTGTCTGGCCTGCTTTGCAGCGGGCCACATCGGCTTCGTAGCGGGCCTTTGCGTCGCTGTTGCCGGTGCTGGCCTGGGCATTGACCGTGGCACAGGCGCCCAGCGTCAGCGTACACAGTAGAAGTCGAGAGGATATGGTGCGTGGAGATAGCATGAACCTGCTCCTTTTCGAAATCAGGCTTCCGGATGGGAAGCGCAATGACTACAGTATATAGAGGCTGCAGACCATGGATGTAACAGGACATATCCGTTCGACAGGCCTGCGGTTTCAGACGTCGGTGTTCCGGGCGGGTTGAGGGGGAACGGACCTTTCCTCGGGCGCGATTGTGGCCTCGACGGGCAGGATGTGCGCGCCGGTGCGGTGTTGTTTGTCGGAGGGTTGGGGATCGCTGGGACCGGCAGCGATAATGGTGTCGTCGCGTGCTTGCATGGCCTCCGCTTTGCGTCGTATGGCGGCGCGCATGAGCAGCATGGCGGTGACCGGCGAGGTGATGAACAGGAAAATCGTGATCAGTATGGGGTGCACGACCAGATGGTGTTCATGGGTGCTGGCGAGCAGCATGGTGGCCACCAGCACGCAGAACACGCCGAGGGTGTTGCCCAGCGTCGGCGCATGAATGCGCTGGAAGAAGGACGACATGCGCAACAGGCCGAATGAGCCGGTCAGCGTGAGCACGCCCGCGGCGACCAGAAGCAGGGCAACCGGAATAGCGACGAACAGTTCGCTCATGGCTCTATGACCTCGCCTCGCAACAGGAATTTGGCCACGGCCACGGAGCCCACGAAACCAGACATGCTGATCAGCAGGGCGATATCGAAATAAAGCTCAGAGTTGAAATGCAGTCCGAGCACCAGCAGTATCAGCATTCCGTTGATGAACATGGTGTCGAGCGCCAGTACGCGGTCGGCGGCGGTGGGGCCGCGCAACAGACGCAGGGCCGCCAGGACCAGCGCCAGCGCAAAGCAGCCAAGGGCGAAATTGGCGGCCCAGTAAACAAGAATGTGCATGGCAGAGTCATTCATCTGAAAATCTCCAGCAATGGGCGTTCGTAGCGCAGTTGGACGATGTCCAGCCACGCCTGTTCGTCTTTCAGGTCCAGCACGTGCAGCGTGAGCATGCCGTCTTTGTCGGAGTATTCGGACCACACGGTGCCTGGGGTATAGGTCAGGATGCAGGCCAGGGCAGCAAGGCCATGGGGGTCACGCAGAAGCAGGGGGATCTTGATGAAGCCTGGTGTGGCATCGGAGTGTTTGTCTTGCCAGATGATGCGTGCGACCTGAATATTGGACTTGATGATGTCCCAGCCAACCTGGCCGATCAACTTGAGCGCGACGAGGGGGCGTTGCGGTGATGCGCGCAAGGGCCGCAGCCGGGACGCGGCCAGCGCGCCGGCCAGCAAAACGGCCAGCAGCAGGCCCAGGGCGATATGCCCGGCTGACAGGCTGTCATTGAGCAATAGCCAGAGTGCAAGCAGCACTGCTGGCAGTACGAGGGGTGTCAGCAGGCGCTTCATGGGGAGCCTCCCGGCAGGACATTGCGGATGGGGTTTTGGGAGATCACTGCATTGATATAGATTTCTGGCTTGTCGAGGTAGTGGGCGGTTTCATCAAGATAGTTCATGACGGGAGCCGCCCACAGCGCCAGGCCGACGCAGGCGAGCACCAGTACGCCAACGGGGCCGGCCTCGCTGATGCGAAGGCGTGGCGTGATGGTGTCTTCGGTGCTCCAGAACAGACGGATGCCGCTGCGGCTGAACGCGATAATGCCGGCCAGCCCTGAGAGCAGCATTCCGGCAACCAGCGACCAGGCTGCCATTGAGGGGTTGTCGGTGGAGGACGTTTCAAGCGCGGCGATCAGCAGGGAGAATTTGGCGACGAATCCCGATAAGGGCGGCAGGCCGGTGATCAGCAGTGCGCAGGCGATGAAGGACAGGCCGAGAAAGGCCATGGCGGCCGGTATGGCAATCCCGATGACATCATCCGAGCTGTCCGAGGCTTCCGGGTCTTCTAGGGAGAAGGCCTCCTGGCTGACGGCCAGCATGTCGGCGCCGAAAGACTGAGTGCGTTCAATAAGCTCGAGCAGCATGAACAGGGCGCCCAGCGCCAGGACAGAGGTAATGAGATAGTAGAGGGCGGGGCCGGTCAGCGTTACGCCAGGCATGCCCAGAGCTGCCAGCAGTGTGCCTGAGGACATGATGACGCAATAGCCGGCCTGGCGTTCGATCTGGGGTGCTGCAAGCATGCCGATGGCGCCGAAAGCCAGTGTTGCCATACCCAGCGGAAACATCCATTCACCGCCGAAGGCGGCCGGTGCACCGGTGGGCAGCAGCAGGGAGCCAATACGTAGCAAGGCATAAATACCGACCTTGGTCATGATGGCGAACATGGCGCCTACCGGCGGGCAGGCATTTGCGTAAGCGGCCGGCAGCCAGAAGTTCAGCGGCCACGCCGCCGACTTGATCAAAAAGGCGATGCCGAGTATGGCTGCGCTGGCTTCGAACAGTTGCCGGTCGCCTCCCGTCAGTAGCCCGGCGCGCAGCGCCAGATCCGCCATATTGAGTGTGCCGGTGATGCCATAGATAATGGCCATGGCGATCAGCAGCAGGAAGGAAGCCAGCAGGTTGACCACAACATAGTGCAGGCCGGCGGCCACGCGCGCCTGGCCCGAGCCGTGGAGCATGAGCCCATAGGACGAGGCAAGCAGTACCTCGAAGAACACAAAAAGGTTGAACAGGTCGCCGGTCAGGAAGGCGCCGTTCAGGCCCATGAGCAGGAACTGGAACAAGGGGTGAAAGTGGACGCCCGAGCGATCCCAGCGCGCTGTCGAGTAGATCCATGTGGCGGCGCCAAGAATGGCGGTGAGCAACAGCATGGTGGACGAGAGCCTGTCCACGACGGCGACGATGCCGAAAGGCGCGGGCCAGTCGCCCAGGAGATAGACGCCCACGCCATCGGGCCAGTCGTTGGCAATATAGCCGGATGACAGGCATAGCAGGGTCACGGCCAGCGCAAGCTGGATAAGAAGGGAGCCAGCGCTGAGTATCAGCCTGGTTTTGCGGCTATCGCCCGCCAGCAGCATGGCGGCGCCCACCATAAACGGCACGGCGACCGGGAGAATGGGTAAATGGTGCATCCAGCCGTTCATGAACGGTTCTCCCGGCCATCGACGTGATCCGTGCCCGCCAGGCCGCGCGAGACCAGCAGCACCACCAGGAACAGCGCGGTGGTGGCAAAGCCGATGACGATGGCGGTGAGTACCAGCGCCTGCGGCACGGGGTCGGCATACAGGCTGGGGTCTGCGCCCAGATCGGGATTGATGACTGGCGGAGCGTCGACTGTGATGCGGCCCATGGCAAAGATGAACAGATTCACGGCATAGGAAATCAGTGTCAGTCCCATGATGAGCTGAAAAGTGCGCGGGCGAAGCAGCAGCCAGATGCCGGATCCGGCCAATACGCCTATTGCAAGAGCGAGGACCACTTCCATCAATTGATTCCTGTGTCGGTGGTTGGAGGTTTGCGATACAGACGGAGTGACTGGTGGGCCAGGGCAACCAGAATGAGTACGGTGGTGCCGACCACCAGCATGTAGACGCCTGCGTCAAACAGCAGCACACTGGACAGATGTATGTGGCCTATCACGGGAAGCAGAATGTCCCAACTGATGGCCGAAAGAAAAGGCTTGTCGAGCCACCACACGGCCAGGGCCGCAGTGCCGGCGGCCAGGAGGCCGACGCCTATCCATTGCTGAGGATGAATGCGCGGCCTGGCTTCGACCCAGATGATGCCGCCTACCATGTACTGCAGAATGATGGCAGTGGCCATGATGAGGCCGCCCACAAACCCTCCGCCCGGCAGGTTGTGGCCTCGCAGCAGGAAGTACAGGGAGATAAGTACAGCCAGAGGCAGGAGCAGGCGCACCAGCACGGCGGGCACCATCATTACGCCTTCGGGAATGTCGGCCTTGGGGTCGGGCTCGGAGAACGTGGACAGCAGACTGGTGCCGGTCAGTGATTTGCGGCGGGCCTTGGGCAGGGCCATGCTCTCGGGAGGCGGCCTGAATCGACGCAGCAGCGCATAGACCGTCAACGCGACAACGGCAAGTACGGTGATTTCGCCGAAGGTGTCAAAGCCGCGGAAGTCTACCAGGATGACGTTGACGACGTTGGCGCCGCCGCCCAGCGGGATAGCCTGTTCGACAAAGAAGGAGGATATCCCCGGGGGGCGCGGTCGAGTCAGCATGGCATAGGCGATGGCTGCAATGCCGGCGCCGCTGATCACTGCGATGATGAGATCCCGGAAGCGCCGTACCAGCGCCCGCGCAAAACTGACCAGCGGCGCGGGTTCGTCGTCGCCCTGTACGCGCGGGGGCAGCCAGCGCAGGCCCAGCAGAATGAGCACCATGGTGACGACTTCCACGGCGAGTTGGGTGAGGGCCAGATCGGGGGCGGATAGCCAGGCGAATGTCAGGGCGGTGACCAGCCCGGCGCCTCCGGCCAGCATCAGCGAGACGGCGCGATGGTATTTGGCCTGGCGGGCCGCGCCGATGGCGCAGGCGCCGCCCGCCAGCCACATCAGTGCAAAGAAGGGGTTGAGCGTGGTGTGGATGTGCGAGTTCATCCAGCCGCCGGGCATGAGGGGAAGCATGGCCACACCGAAAGACACGACAACGACCAGCAGCAGTTGCGGCTGCAGTCGGGGGGAACGCACCCAGTCGAGCAGAAAGGAGGCCAGGGTATCAAGACCTTCGAGCAAGGCTTCGAAGCTGCGGCGGCCATCCAGCCTGTAGATGAACGGTGCCCGGCCGGGCTGAGCACGGTGCCAGCGGCGCAGCAGCCAGAGCAGCAACATGCCGCCCAGCAGGGCGAGGAAACTCATGGCGAGCGGAAGATTGAAGCCGTGCCAGACACGCAGGTCATAAGTGGGTGTGTCGGGACCAAGTATGGACTGCACGGCGCTTGCCAGGAATGGGCCGACTGTAAAGCTGGGCAGGATGCCGACCACCAGGCAGGCCAGCACGAGGATGGCGCTGGGAATGAGCATGCGCAGGGGAGGTTCGTGCGGCGCACGCGGTAGGTCTTTGGGTGGAGGGCCGAAAAATACCTGAACGATGAAGCGCAGGGAATAGGCTACGCTGAAGGCGCTGGCAATGACGGCGGCGGCGGGCAGGCCGACCCGGCTGTACCAGTTGTCGCCGACGAAGACGGTTTCGGCGAAGAACATTTCTTTTGACAGAAAGCCATTGAGCAGAGGGACACCGGCCATGGAAGCGGCCGCCACAATGGCCAGCATGGCGGTGATGGGCATGCTTCGGAACAAGCCGGACAGGCGGTTCAGGTCGCGTGTGCCCGTTTCGTGATCGACGATGCCGGCCGCCATGAACAGCGAAGCTTTGAAGGTGGCGTGATTGATCATGTGAAAGACCGCCGCCACCAGCGCCAGCGGGCTGTTCAAGCCCAGCAGCAGGGTGATCAGTCCGAGATGACTGATGGTTGAGTATGCCAGCACGCCTTTCATGTCGGACTGGAAGGTGGCGGCATAGGCGCCCAGTGTGAGCGACAGCAACCCCGCTGTGCCGATGATCCAGGCCCATTCGGTGGTGCCGGCCAGCACCGGCCACAGGCGGGCCAGCAGGAATACGCCGGCCTTGACCATGGTTGCCGAGTGCAGGTAGGCGGAGACCGGCGTGGGGGCGGCCATGGCGTTGGGCAGCCATACATGCAGCGGAAACTGTGCGCTCTTGCTGAGCGCGCCCAGCGCAATGAGTATCAGTATGGTGGGGTACCAGGGATGCGCGCGGATCAGGTCGCCAGAAGCCAGTACCTGGTCGAGGTCGTAGCTACCCACGACATGCCCCAGCATCAGCATGCCGCCGAGCAGGCACAGGCCGCCCATGCCGGTGATGACCAGCGACATGCGCGCACCGCGTCGGGCGTCCAGGCGGTGATACCAATAGCCGATGAGCATGAAGGACGACAGGCTGGTGAGCTCCCAGAATACAACCAGCTGGATGAGGTTGCCTGACAAGACGACGCCCAGCATGGAGCCCATGAATGCCTGGAAAAAGGCGAAAAACCGGGGCACGGGATCTTGCGGCGACAGATAGTAGCGCGCATAGAGCACGATGAGGGCGCCCATGCTGGCGACAATCATGGCGAACAGCCAGGCATAGCCGTCCATGCGCAGGGAAAAGTCCAGCCCCAGCGCCGGTATCCAGGAACCCGTGAGCTTGACGACCTGTCCGTTCAGGACCGCGGGCAGTTGGAATGCAATGAGCAGCGTGCAGGCAATGGCGACCGCGCCAGCCAGCCATGCTTCGATCTTGCGGGCGTTCGAAGGCAGCAGGGCAGCGACAATGCTCCCGATAAAGGGCAGGGCAATGATGAGAACGAGCGACATCGGCGAGGGGCAGTGCGTGGATGAATGAAACCTGGCCTCAATAATACAATGTGTTGTGTTCAGCAAATTGACAGGTAAACGGTTTTTTTGCCATAAGGTGTATTCATCCTTGTTTGATCTGGGTCAAAGGGAGATTCGCCTGCCGGCGGCACAATGATTCCGGGTTGGCGCGAATCGTGAGCGCAGGCCATGGCTGCGGGTTTCGCGCCTTTATCGGAGTCAGACTGTGGATGCCTTGAGCGGACCCCAGAATTATGGAGCAGTGAGTTTTCCTGATATCGAGTTTTCCGAAGCATGGGTACGCCGCTTTGATGTTCCGGGCCCTCGCTATACCTCCTATCCCACGGCAGATCGGTTCCGTGGCGAATTTACGGAGCAGGCTTACATCGACTGCCTGGCCCGGCGAGCCCGCAACAGCGTGAATCCGCCGCTTTCAGTCTATGTGCATCTGCCATTCTGTGAGTCGCTTTGTTATTTCTGTGCCTGTAATAAGATTATCACCCAGGATCATGGTCGGTCGGCAAGCTATCTGCAGTATCTGGATATCGAAATGGACAGGACCTGTGCTCACCTGGGGGCGGACCGAAAAACCGTGCAATTGCATCTGGGCGGCGGAACGCCGACGTTTCTGAGCGGGAGCGAGCTGACGAGTCTGATGTCTTCCCTGCGCCGTCACTTCGAGTTTACGCCTGATGCAGAATTGAGCATTGAGATTGATCCACGTACCGTCGACGACGCCACGCTGAGCATGCTGGCGGGGCTGGGATTCAATCGCAGCAGTTTCGGCGTACAGGACTTCGACCCGCAGGTCCAGGCCGCGGTGAACCGGGTGCAGCCGCTGGAGGCAGTCGAGCGGGCTTTGCGGGCAAGCAGGGACTGCGGGTTCGAGTCTGTCAATGTTGATTTGATCTATGGCCTGCCCAGGCAGACGCTGGCCAGTTTCTCTCGCACGCTCGACGCGCTGGAGCGCCTGTCGCCCGATCGTATTGCGCTCTATAACTATGCGCACTTGCCGGAACGCTTCAAGGCGCAGCGTCTGATTCGCGGCCAGGATCTGCCTTCTGCGGAAACCCGGCTGCAGATTTTCCTGATGGCGTTGCGGCGTCTGCTGCAGGCCGGCTATGTATATATAGGCCTGGATCATTTCGCCAAGCCGGACGACGAGCTGAATCGCGCGCGCCTGGATGGCAGTCTGCAGCGCAATTTCCAGGGCTATACCACACGTGCCGAATGCGACCTGCTGGGATTTGGCGTATCGGCGATAGGGAAGGTGGGCGCTGCATACAGCCAGTCGGCTCACAGTGTCAAAGCCTATTGCCGGATGCTCGACGAGGGCAGGCTGCCGATAGCCAGGGGGCTTGAGCTGAGCGGGGACGACGTCTTGCGGCGCGAGGTCATTATGAAGCTCATGTGCAGCATGCCGGTGGATTTCAACGAACTGGATGAACGCCATGGCGTGCGGTGCGAAACATATTTTGCGCCTGAACTGGAAAAGCTGGCGGTGTTTTTCGAGGCTGGTCTGCTTGGACGGGAGAATCGTGGGCTGATCGTGAAGCCCAAAGGACGACTGTTTGTGAGGGCCGCGTGCATGGTGTTCGATCGCTTTCTCGCCACGTCGACGGTTTCCGGCCATTCAAGGCTGATCTAATTCATTCAAGGACGCTTATCGTGCTGCATACCGCATTCAATAAATTCCGCCTGAAGGGGAAAGCGCTGCTGCCTGTCGTGCAGGGAGGGATGGGCGTGGGCGTCTCCGCGCATCGCCTGGCCGGCACGGTGGCTGCCTTGGGCGCGCTGGGTACGATATCCAGCGTGGATCTTCGGCGTCATCATGCGGACCTCATGGCGCAAACCGGCAAGTCGCGCGATAAGGCCTTGATCGACGCCGCCAATCTGGTGGCATTGGATCGCGAAATACGCGCCGCCAGAAAAATGGCCAATGGCGCGGGCATGATTGCGGTCAATGTCATGCGGGCTGTGTCTGAGTATGCGGCATATGTGCGGCAGGCCTGCGAAAGCGAAGCCGACGCGCTTGTGGTGGGCGCAGGCCTGCCGTTGGATCTGCCTGACCTGACGGCGGACTATCCCAAGGTCGCGATCATCCCTGTTTTGTCGGATGTGCGTGGCATCGGCCTGATACTCAAAAAATGGATACGCAAGCATCGTCTGCCCGATGCCATTGTCATCGAGAACCCGAAGTTCGCCGCGGGCCACCTGGGGGCGCCGGACGCCGGCAGTCTGGATAATCCCAATTTCGCTTTTCCGGCGGTGCTCGATGGTACGCGCCAGCTTTTCAAGGAGATGGGCCTTGAACAGGAAAATATTCCGCTGATCACCGCCGGTGGCGTTCATCGGCACGAGCAGGTACGCGAGCTGCTGCAGCAGGGTGCGGCAGCCGTGCAGCTGGGTTCCGCGTTTGCCGTGACCGAAGAAGGAGACGCCCATCCGGATTTCAAGAAGGTGCTGGTCCAGGCCCACCCTCAGGACATCGTGACCTTCATGAGCGTTGCCGGCTTGCCGGCCCGCGCCGTGCGCACGCCCTGGCTGGCCAATTATCTGGAAAAAGAAGCCAAGCTGCAGCGTATTGCCAGGCCGCGCTCCTGCACCGTAGGCTTTGACTGCCTGGCCTCTTGCGGCTTGCGCGATGGCATTGCCAGACATGGCCAGTTCTGCATCGATACGCAGTTGGCGTTTGCGCTGGCCGGGGACATCCGGCGCGGCCTGTTTTTCCGGGGCTCGGAGAAGCTGCCCTTTGGCAACGCTATCCGTTCGGTGCGCGAGCTTTTTGACTATCTGCTCAATGGGGTCAGACCCGCTATGGCCGTTGGAAGGATGCTTGGCCAGGAGGGTGGCCTGCCTGCGTAGTGCTGTGTACATCGTCAGGCGGTCAGCCTGCCCGTACACATGGCCCATCGCTGGAAGATATACATTGTTAAGCCAATGGCTGACGGCAATCTTTGCGGATACGTTAAGGGTGCGGGGGCTGGAATCGGGCAACATGCTTGCGCAAGCTTGCCAGCATGTGAGAGTATAGATATAACGATTAAAAATAGAAAAAGTCACCTTTCAGGGGACATGGGGCAGCATTGAGCAGCCGGCGCCACGAGGTAGGTTGCGATCCGGCCCTGATTAACGCGGCATATTATTGATTTTTATAAGAATCTGGTTGCCATAGGCGTTGGGAAATGCAGTGTTGAACACCGGGTTTTGCTTTCGTTGACAGTACGTTTTTCGGACGGACCATACGAGCCGCTGCAACAAAACACGTCAGGAGAAACTTGTGATCCCGCTTTTGAACCGTTGCGTCGCCGGGCTGCTTGACACCTTTTTTACCTGCGACCTGCAGGAGTAAACCGTCTCAACCGTTTTTCGTTCACCCTGCTCGTCGCGCGTCTCCCCGCCGAAAGCAGTTCGGTTGTAGCGAAACACCCATGCTTGGCATGGGTGTTTTTTTGTCGACTGCTTACATGACAAATAGATTCTATATATAATCTATTTGTCATGGTGACCTCGCTCAAGTCGGGGTTTCTGCCGTGCCAACGTTCGCCCGAGGTAGAGGGGTCTATATGTACCGAAGGAGCAAAAATGGGAAGAGCATCGCGAGCGCAGGCGGAGCAGAACCGCGAGCGGGTTGTCGCTGTTGCATGCAGGCTGTTTCGCACGCATGGTGTGGAGAATGTGTCTATCGCAGACATCATGGGAGCGGCCGGCATGACCCCTGGCGGGTTCTACAAGCAGTTTGAGTCCAGGGAGGCATTGGTCGACGAGGCCTTTGCGCTCGCATTCACGCAATCATCTGGTTCGTGGGCGCGTGTATGCAACGATCCATCCGTAGAGACGGGCTCGGGGCTGGCTGCGCTTGTTCGGCATTATTTCAGGCAGCGCGCGCCGGAGGCGAATTGCCCCATGCTGACCTTTGCGTCGCAGGTCAGCAATCTGCCGGCTGACGCAAAGGCGGCGGACGTATACGAAGAAGGCGCTGAAACATTATTCCGCCAGTTTCACGAAGCGGCCTCGACACCTTCCGGGCCGGGTCCTGAGAAGGCCTTGTCGGAGGCCGAAGTCATGCGGCTTTTCGCGGCGATGGTGGGTGCGGGACTACTGACGCGCGCGATCGGCGGCACGCCGTGGATTCAGTCCTTGCAGTCTGCCGTGCTTGCTGGGGTTCCTCGATCCACGCCGGACGTTGGGGAGCGAGCATGACGCAGCAACGCACTTGGCTGTTCATTCTGGTGGCTGCAGCCATTCTTATGGTGACCATGGGGGCGCGGCAATCGATGGGGTTGTTCATGTCTCCTTTGAACTCCCATACTGGGCTGGGCATTACAGCCATCAGCTTTGCGATGGCGATTGCGCAGCTTGTATGGGGCGCGGCACAGCCCGTATTCGGCGCAGTGGCTGACCGGTGGGGCCCCGGCCGTGTCATCGTGATCGGCGCGCTGATGCTCGCCGCCGGTTCGGCACTGACGACACAGGTCACCAGCGAATGGGGGCTTATCTTCACCATTGGCCTGTTGAGCGCCGCGGGTGCAGGCGCAGGCAGCTTTTCGGTATTGATAGGCGCAGCATCGCAGCACATCCCCGCGCAGCGCCGCTCTTTTGCTTCAGGCGCAATCAATGCGGGCGGCAGCATGGGGCAGTTTATTTTTGCTCCCTTGAATCAGGCAGTGATGTCGGCGTTCGGCTGGATGCACGCTATGTGGATGATGGCGGTTGTGGCGCTCACCACAGCGCCGATGGCCTGGTGGTTGCGAGGCCGCCCATCCCAGAAGACTCAAGACGATCACGAGCATATGCCGTTGCGCCAGCAATTGCGCATCGCGGCTCGCGACAGAAGCTATTGGTGTCTGCAGGCTGGTTTCTTCACCTGCGGTTTCCACATTGCGTTCCTGGTCACGCATATGCCGAATGAGGTGAGCCTGTGCGGTCTGAGCGCCACCGTGGCCTCCACCTCGCTGGCAATTATCGGGCTGGCCAATGTATTCGGCAGCCTGACCGTCGGCGCATTGGGGAGTCGAGTGCGCATGAAGTCGATATTGTTCTATATGTATGCTTCGCGCGCGATTGCCATTCTGATTTATATGGCGGCGCCGAAAGAGGCCTGGACCTTTTATGTGTTCGCTGCGGTGCTGGGCGTTACATGGCTGGCGACAGTGCCTCCCACGGCTGGATTGACGGCCAAGCTGTTCGGGACACGCTATCTCTCTACGCTGTTTGGCTTCACGCTGCTCAGTCATCAGATAGGCGGATTCCTGGGCGCCTGGCTGGGCGGCATCGCAGTCGTGATGAGAGGGGATTACCAGTGGATGTGGTGGGCGGACGCCGCGTTGGCGCTTGTTGCGGCGCTGATCAGTTTGCCGATCCGGGAAGCCCGGCTCGCGGGGACACTGTCGGCCGCCGCGTCCTAAAGCAGCCACCAGCGGGGCAAGAGGGCGCGGATGCGTGCCTGGGCATAGCGGTCGTCGATCAGGTGCACGACGCCGCGGTCGCTGTCGCCGCGTATCACGCGTCCGGCCGCCTGCACGACTTTCTGCAGACCCGGGTAGAGGTAGGCGTACTCGTAGCCCCGCTGCGCGCCAAAGGCCTGGGTCATGCGCAGCTTGATCTGCTCGTTGATGTCGTTGAACTGGGGCAGGCCCAGGGTGGAGATAAAAGCACCGATGAGACGCTCGCCGGGCAGATCTATGCCTTCGGCGAAGGCGCCGCCCAGCACGGCAAAGCCTATGCCCCTGCCCGAGGGGGTGAACCGCTGTAGAAAACGGTTGCGATCGGCCTCGTGCATGCCGCGAGATTGCGTCCAGACAGGTATGTCGGGAAAACAGGTGATAAAGTGCGTGGCCACCTGGTCCAGATAACTGAAACTGCTGAAATAGCTCAGATAGTTGCCGGGTTGGCTGTCATATTGATCGCGCATCAGGCGGACGATAGATTCGACGGAGTGTTCGCGGTCACGGTAACGGGTGGAAATGCCGCGGGCGATTTTCACCTCCAGTTGGCTGGACTTGAAGGGAGTCTCTACGTCTATCCAGGCAGTGTCTTGCGGAAGACCCAGGGTGTCCCGGTAGAAATCCCAAGGTGCCAGTGTGGCTGAAAACAGGGCGGCGCAGTGGCTCAGGGCCAGGCTTGGCTGCAGAAAGGGCGCGGGCACCACATTGCGCACGGTCATGACGGTGTCCACGCTGCGCGCGGCGGGCGACGGCGCTTTCTGGCTGCGCTGCGACATTGTGACGTCGAATACGGAGTGGGTATCAAAACTGTCGGCCAGCGCCAGAAAATGCAGCAGGTCGAAATGCAGTTGCAGCATGCTTGCGTCATTGTCTTGCGGGGGCTGCTGATTGACGTGGTCAGCCAGTACCGCACTGGTCTTGAGCAGGGCGCCGTGAAGTTTTGCGGGGATCTCCGGGTAGGCCTGGTAGTCTTGCTCCTGATCGCGCAAGGCGTTGCCGCAAGCGCGCAGCAGGCTGGCCAGCGATTGCTTGACGCCGGCGGGCGCGGTGCGTTGCGCGGCGTGCAGGGTTTGCGTGGACAGCGCGGCGCTATACATGTCGCGTGCACGCTCGAGCAGATTGTGTGCTTCGTCGACCAGCAGGCCGATGCGCCATTGCCGGCTTGACGCCAGCCCCCGCAACATAGCAGTGGTGTCGAAGTAATAGTTGTAGTCACCCACGATGACGTCGGCCCATTGAGTCAGTTCGTGGCCCAGCCAGTAGGGGCATATTTCGTGCGCCAGCGCAATATCGCGCAGTGCGGCATGGGCCAGCCAGCCATGGTCGACTGCCTGCCGGCGCGCGCCAGGCAGTTTGTCGTAAAACCCTCGGGCAAGGGGGCAGGACGCGCCATGGCAAGCTTTGTCGGGGTGCTCGCATACTTTTTCGCGCGCGCCCAGTTCCAGGACGCGCAGCACTGAAGGGGGGCGGTCCGCCAGCAGTTGCGTCAGGCTGTCCAGCGCCATGCGGCGCCCCGATGTCTTGGCAGTGAGAAAGTAGATTTTGTCCAGCTCGCTGCGAGGGGCGGCCTTGAGCATGGGAAACAGGGTGCCCAGGGTCTTGCCTATGCCGGTAGGCGCCTGGGCCAGCAGGCAACGGCCTTGCAGTGTGGCCTTATAGACGGTTTCTGCCAGTTTGCGTTGCCCGTCCCGCAGGGCAGGATAGGGAAAATCCAGGGCCGACAGGACATGGTTGCGGCTGTCGCGATGTCGGGTTTCGCTGATGGCCCAGTCCGAAAACTGTTCGCACAGACGCGTGAACGCTGCGCAAAGCGTTGCCGCGCTGTGCTCTTCGGTGAACATGGTTTCGGTACGTTCGTCGATATGGTAATAAACCAGCGCTACGCGCAGTCTGTCCAACCCGCGCTGCCGGCACAGCAGATGGCCGTATACCCTGGCTTGGGCCCAATGCAAGGCGCGGTGATTGTCCGGCATGGCTTCCAGCGCGCCGCGATAGGTTTTGATTTCTTCGAGCTGTCTGAGCTGCGGGTCGTAGCCGTCGGCGCGCCCGCGCACGATCAGCGCATGACCGCTGTCGCCCAGCGCGATGGTCTCGCTCAGGGAGACTTCTTTTTCGTAATTGTCCTTGCGCCTGGCACGCACGATGGCGTGGCCCTCCATGCCTTGCTGGGCAGTGGGCACCGGCGTAAAGCGAAGGTCAAGGTCGCCGCGTCTGGCGGCGAACTCGCACAGTGCGCGGACGGGAATGGTGTAGTTCATGAAGGGACCGGGCGCTGCACATGGCACACCTGGGCATCGATGCCGTGGGTATTGCAATAGGCGAGCCAGCGTATCTGGTTATCCTGCAGGCGGTCGCCCGGACCCTTGATTTCGATGAGCCGATAACGGGATTCGTTGGGCCAGAACTGGATCAAATCGGGCAGGCCATAGCGGTTTTCGCGGATGTCGCTCAGCAGCCGGGAAAACAGGGCGTGCAGGTGACTGGCTGGAATACAGGCCAGCGCCAGGGCGAGCAGTTCGGGGCTGAGCGCGCTCCAGGCGACAAAGGGAGACTGCAAGCCATGCTTGTCGCGGAAGTTGCGCAAAATCGTTTGTTGATAGCTGTTGTTGCCAAGCTGCGCCAGGCAATCGTCGAAGAGCGGCCGGCGCTGCTGGAGGAAGCTGCTGTGGAGAAGATCGGCCGGCCCGTGCTGGAAGGGATGGAAAAAAGCGCCAGGCACACTTGCAAAGACCGCAGGCCAGCACAACAGGCCGAACAGGGAGTTGAACAGGGTGTTTTCGACGTAGTAAGCCGGCGCATCCGGCTGGTCCAGATGTCTACGGGCCTCTTCTTCGATACGCATGGGGAGCGGAGGCGCGGGTAGGTCGAGGCGGATCAATTGCGCAGGCGCCTGGCCAGTGCGGCGGGGGACTGTCTGGCCGCAACGCTTGAGCAGGCGCGGCAGCATGCGCAGCACGGCTTGCTGTTCGGCTTCGCTGCCGGGCTGCTTCAGGCTTGCCCGGGCCAGCGCCAGGGCTTGCGGGTACTGCTCCAGGCGTTCAAGCATGCGGATATGCCGTGCCCTGGCGTTGCGGTCGGCGCTGGCGGCATAGCAGTCTCGCGCCCGCGCCCAGTTGGCTTGCCGCTCGCAATGCTGGCCCGCATGAAACAGCAATCGGGCGCGGCGGCTTTCGAGCCAGCCGGATGAATAAGGCTGCGCCGGAATCGCGTTCAGTGCGTTGTCGCGCGCCGCATCGTCCTGGGCAGTATCGAGCGCTTCGCGGCACTGGTGAAGGTGCAGGTAATCGTCGATTTCCTGGCGTGTGAAAAAGGCCCTGGCCGAGTCGGGGAACTGTACGCTTTCGTAGGTGTACAGACCAAGGTCGGCCAACACGAACTCGCTCCAGTCTTGCCTGAGGTTGCCGAAAAACATGAGGCGCAGGCGATCGCACAGCGCAAGCACATGGGTCTGGTAGAGGGGCTCTTGCAACAGCGGTGCCGGCGGTGTGGCGCTGCCGCCGGGAGGCGTGGATCCGGAGGCAGGGTGTACCGGCCACGCGCCGGCTGGCGCAGCGGCATAGGCCCGCCATCCAGCCAGCGTGCGTGCAGACGGATTGTCTGCCAACAGATGCTTGAGCTGTGCTGATTTGGTGGCGGCCTTCAGGCCTTGGCGGGCCAGCAGGGGCTCAAACAGCTGGCTGGTTTCTGCGCGGGTAAGCAGGCGGAACAGGTCTTCAAGCGGGATTTCGGGCTGGTCCTGCACCCAGCCCAGGGCCAGTAGCGGAGCGATGGCGAGGGAAACCGAACCAATTTCTGCATAGTGAAGCTTGCCGGCCCGAAACAGGGATCCCTTGCGCATGATCATGCGGACCAGCAGGGCCCGCGAAGGCCGCTCAAGCGCGAGGAAATCGTCAATGAACGCGCGCTCGGCCGGGCTGAGCAGGCCGGTATACCGCTGCGCGACCCAACGCAGGACAAACTGGAAATTGTCCAGGTAATACCAGGGGTTGGGCAGGGCGGACGAGGGCATGAGGGGCGAAGACGGGAAGGCTGACGCGGTATAGGCTGTATTTATATACAGTTTACCAGCAGCGCGGGATATTGCGCGACCTGTCTGTCTTGGGCCCGCTGGATTGCGGCGGCGCTGTTGGCGGCTTGTCTATACGTGTTACCAGACGGACGGTTTGTTAAGGAGATGTAGCGTGCGTGACGCGCCTGCGTGCCTGTGTTACGTCTGGATAGATATCGTCTTGACGGCTTTTGAAGCCAGGGTCTAGGGTAGAGACTGAATGCCGTCGCGCGGTGGCGCCGGACGGATGCCAGCCAGTGCTGCCTGACCTACCCTGGTCAGGTTGTTGGGCTCGCGGTTCCCTGGGGAGCCGCGAGCTCTTTTTTGTTGTCAGCCCGGCATAAGGGCCCGGTAGAAGTTAGGCAAGGCGAACAGTGCTCCGTGTACTTCCGGGTTGTAGTACTGCAGGGCGCCTATGCCGCGGGACTGCAGCCGTTGCTGTATGGTTTGTGCATCCGCCGCACGCGGATCGAGGCTGTCAGATGCAATGGCCAGCGCCCAATATGTACCGTAGAGCGGGATATGCAGGCCATAGGCATGGACGCCGGCGAAAACGCCAGCCAGGCTGGCAGCCAGCCCGCGCACCTGTTCAGGGGCATGAAACGGCGTGCCCAGATGCAGCACCAGCGCGCCGCCGGGTTGGAGCACGCGCTGGCATTGCGCGAAAAAGGCCTGCGTATAAAGCGGGCCCGCTGGTGTTTCGGGATCGGTAAGATCCAGCAGCACCAGGTCGAAGCGCTGGTCTGTATCAGCCAGGTATTGCGCGCCGTCCTGGATATGCAGCGTGACGCGCGGGTCGTCGAACGCACCATGATGTATGGACTGCAGATGTTCGCGCGAAACGTCTACGACCTCGCCGTCGAGTTCGACCAGCGTCACGGCCGACAGCGTTGAATGCTTGAGCAGTTCTTCGAGCGCACCGCCGTCCCCGCCGCCGACAATCAACGCTGTGCGTGGCGAGGGGTGCGCCATGGCAGCCGGGTGCACCAGCGCTTCGTGGTAGAAAAATTCGTCTGCTTCGGACGTCATGAAGTGGTTGTCGAGCTTGAGCGTGCGGCCCAGTTCCTCGGACTCGAGCAACTCGAGCTGCTGGCAGGCGGTGGTGCGGGAGAGAATCCGGCGCGGGAAGCGAAAGCCGTAGACACTGCCAGGTCCGGTGGATTCGAGGATAAGCTCGCCGGAAGCGCCGGGGCCGTGCTCATCGCCGCGCAACAGACGTTCACGCTGAACCTTGCCGGGCATGAATGCCTCGAGCAGATCGTCGAGCAGCTGCATGGCCTTGGCGGAATTGTCTTCCATGAAATTGCACACGTAGACATCCAGGGTCACGCCGCTGCGTTCAGGCCAGGTATGCAGCGCCAGATGGGATTCGGCAAGCAGGAGCATGCCTGTGACGCCGCCGGGTTGTCCCTGGAAGTCCGGGAAGGTATGCCATTTTTCGGCAACAAGTGTCAGGCCGGCCGCCAGCGTACGCTCGCGGCAGAGGTCGGCCAGGGGCGCTGCCTGGGTGAGCAGCGCGGGATTGCATTCGCAAAGGTATAGATCTGCGGTCAGGTGCAGGCCTTGCATGGTCTGGATGCTCCTTGGTGAAAAACGTCTGCGCCAAGGCGAGGCACACGGAAAGCCCAAAAGGCAAACTCCCGTGAAGGATATTTGCCCGTGGCAAAAACGTATAAGTATATAGGCAGCGGCTATGGCCTGTCTGAGCCGGCATCCCGGGACGCCTCGGGAATGGCCGTTGTGTCAGTCGTCCAGGCTTCGTACGGCGCGGCCGAGCATGGCGAAGTCAAAGTGCGTGTGCGTCCGCCTGACACGCAGCAGAAGGGCGGTGACTGCGATGGGAACCAGTGCGGCGAGCAGGAACGACTCGAGCAGATGCTCGGGCTTGGCGCCCGGCGCGGGAAACAGCCACAGGCCCGCGATCAGCCCGCACACCGTGCCTGTCACTGCGATGGGGCCGCTGTGGCGGCGGTTGAACAGGCCAAAGAAAACGGGGAACGCGGCGGCAGAGCACAGCAGATCGGCCAGCAGGAACAGGTAAAGCACGCTATAGCCCTGCGCCGACACAATCATGACTGGAATGGCCAGCAGGAACACCAGCCAGCGCGAGAGTCTCATCAGCGTGTTGCGCTGCAGGCCGGGCGACAGTCTGCGCGCATCGACGGCAATAATGCTGGAGACGGCGCTGATGGCGGTGTCCGCCGTGCTCATGACCAGCGCCAGTCCCAGAGGAATCAGGGCGATGGCAAACCAGGCCGGAATATGCGGCAGCAGCACACTGAACAGGGCAACCGAGCTGTCGGTGCCAGTGCCCAGACCGACAAAGGCCAGCCCGAACAGGCCCATGATGAAGATGACCGGCGCGGCCAGCAGGCCGCCGATCAGAAAGCCGCGTCGCATGCTGCGCGTGGTGTTGGCGGAGTAGACGCGTTGCCAGTTGCCCTGATGGAACAGCCCTGTCAGCAAAATGGCTACGAAGAACGTCAGGCCCGCCTTGATGCCCACCGGATCAGAGAGGCTGATGAGCGCGGGCGCTTTTTCAGAAAGCCTGGACAGGACTGGGGCGATGCCGCCTGTCGCCTGCCAGCCCAGCGCCACCAGGGCGATCAGCAGGGGCCCGATCACGGCCATTTGCACCTTGTCGGTAAAAATGGACGCGCGCAGGCCGCCATAGGAAGTGTAGAGCAAGGTCGATCCCATCACGACAGCGGAAGTCATCCACAGCGGGACGGGAGCAAGCAGGGCCACCAGCTTGGAGATGGCGGTGATTTCCGCCGTGAGCGAGATGAACATATAGAACATCATGATCAGCAGCGTGAGCGCATACATCGGCTTGCCGAAGCGCAGGATGACGAACTCGGTGAGCGTATGGCCTTCAGGTATGAGTTCGCGCATGCGGCGTCCCAGCGGGATCATGACCAGGCGCGGGGACATGGCGCCCAGGCCATAGCCTATGATGGCTGCCAGGCCGCCCCAGGTGGCGGCCTGTGCCGGTGCGAACAGGATCCAGGCGCCCAGTGATGAAGCGAGCAGCGTCAGCATGGTGGCTGTGGCGTTCTGGCTGTTGCGCGCAATCACGTAGTCTTCAAGACTGCCGCGGTCACGGCGTGAATACCACATGCCGGACAGGGCGAATGCGCCTGCGAATACCAGTAACCATACGATAGTCGAGCTTGCGTGCATGTACTGCTTTCCCTTTGTTGTGAGAGGCGCTGGCGCTTGGCCTTGCTCCTGGCGTATGGGAGCATGCGGGAAAGGGAAAAGACGGGATGCAGAACTGCAGATAGCTTCCTTCCCTTCGCCGGCATGACCCGGATCAGGTTCGAAGGGTTACCGCGCATGGCGCGGAGTCTCAGCCCGGCAGGACTCCCCCAGAAACACAGGCGCAAGCTTACGAGTCCGGCACCCGCTTGTCAATCGGACGGATCGCGGGCTTTCGTCGGGCGGGCAGAGTATGCTAAGGTGTGCGGCACGACACGGGGTGCCGGCGGCAACAACCACTGGCTGAGATAAAACCCGTCGAACCTGCTCCAGTTAATACTGGCGAAGGGATGTCTGCCTGATGGCCTGCGGCAATGCCGCAAAGGCATGCCTGAGCCCAATACCAGAAGGCATGTCCATGAAAGACTTTCCCATTATTCCCGTCGACCAGCAGATCGTACTGGTTACCGGCGGCGCGCGCGGCCTTGGCGCCAGCCTGACGCAGGCGTTTTTGCGCGAGGGCGCGCGGGTGGTCATCAACTATCTGAACAGCGCCCAGCGGGCCCAGGAATTGGCGGCGTCTGCACCAGGACGGGCCATTGCCGTACAGGCGGACGTAACACGGCCGGACCAGGTGGCTGCCATGTTCGCGCAGGCGCAGCAGGCTTTTGGCGCGCCTGTCACGACGATAGTCAATAACGCCTTGCCCGCCTTCTCCTTCAACGGAGATGAGCGCCCGCATGCCGACACCTTGTCCTGGGCCAATATGACGCAGCAGCTTGAAGGCGTAGTATGCGGTGCCCTCAATACCATTCAGGCAGCCGTGCCTGATATGGAGCAGGCGGGTTTCGGGCGCATTATCAACATCGGCACAAATCTGTTCCAGAACCCTGTCGTGCCTTATCACGATTACACCGCTGCCAAGGCAGCCCTGTTGTCCCTGACCCGGACACTGTCCCATGATCTCGGGCCCAAGGGTATTACGGTCAATATGGTGTCGGGCGGCCTGCTGCGCACGACCGATGCCTCGGCGGCCACGCCCGAAGCGGTGTTTGATTTTATTGCGGCCAGTACGCCGCTGCGCCGGGTCACCACGCCCGATGAGTTTGCAGACGCCATTCTGTTCTTTGCTGCGCCGTGGTCGCGGGCCGTCACCGGGCAGAACCTGGTTGTTGACGGCGGTCTGGTCAAGAATTAGGACGATGTCATGAGCGGACAGGCAGGAGCGGGCGACAGCCCAGACAGAAAGCGCATGCTGCATTTGAATCTTTTTATTTTTGGCTGTGGGCATCACCGCGCGGCATGGCGGCATCCGCAGTCCAGCGTGCAGCGCCTGGGCGACATTGCCTATTACGAGGAGCTGGCCAGGGTGGCCGAGCGCGGCAAACTGGATGCCGTGTTTTTTGCAGACGGCCATTCCTGCGATAACCTGGCCGACGGACCGCGCTGGTTTCTGGAGCCGCTCACTGCCATGGCGGCCATGAGTCGTGCCACGGAGCGCATCGGGCTGATCAGTACCGTATCCAGCACTTTTTTCACTCCTTTTCACGCGGCACGCATGATGGCTTCGCTTGACCATATTTCGCATGGCCGCATGGGCTGGAATGTGGTTACTTCCATGTTCGACAGCGAAGCCCGCAATCATGGTTATGAGTCCATGCCTGACCATGCCTGGCGCTATGGGCGCGCCGAGGAGTTCATTGATGCGGCGCTGCGGCTTTGGGATTCCTGGCGTGACGATGCGCTGACGCATGATCGCGCCGGCGCCTATGTGGCGCCGGGGGCAGTCAGTCCCATCCACCACAAGGGCGAGCATTTTCTGGTCGATGGACCGTTGACGGTGCCGCGCCCGCCGCAAGGCCATCCTGTTCTATTCCAGGCGGGCGCTTCGGAGCAGGGCAGGGATCTGGCGGCGCGCCGTGCCGAAGCCATCTACGCGGTGGCCTATGACCTGCAGGCGGCGCAGGAATATTATCGCGACATCAAGCGGCGTGTGCGCGAGGCCGGGCGAAGGGCGGCGGTACCCATCATGCCTGGCCTGGTGACTTATGTGGCCTCGACCGAAGCCGGGGCGCGGGCCAAACAGCGCGAGCTGGATGAATTGCTGCCGTCGCAGGATGCATTGCGTCAGCTGGGCATGTATGTGGGCCAGGATTGTACGGGCTGGGCGCTGGACGGGCCGGTTCCTGCACTGCCGCCGCTTGAGGCGTTTACAGGCCCCAAAGGTCGCTATGCCACGGTGCTGCGCATTATCGAGACCGAGCGACCAACGGTGCGCGGCCTGCTGGGGCGGCTTGCGGCTGGTGGCGGCCATTGCACCATGGTGGGTACGCCCGAACGCATCGCGGATGAGATGGAGCGCTGGCTGATGAACGAGGGCGCCGATGGCTTCAATCTGATGCCGCCATCCCTGCCGGGGGGCATTGAAGATTTTGTCGAGCAAGTGGTGCCGGTGCTGCAGCAGCGGGGCCTGTTTCGCAGGGAGTATGCGGAATCCACGCTGCGCGGGCATCTTGGCCTGACCCGGCCGGCCTGACGAGGTTCGGGCCCGGCGTCGCCGGACCCGGGCCCGTCATGAGTCCGAAGTCTCTCCGATATCCTCGTTCCACAACTCCGGCTTGCTGGCAATGAAGTCACGCATCATGCCGATGCAGGCTTCATCCTGCAGCACCTCAACCTGGACGCCTTTTTCGCGAAGCAGGTCTTCGCCGCCCATGAAGGTCTGGTTTTCGCCGACCACCACGCGCGGGATACCGTACAGCAATATGGCGCCGGTGCACATCGAGCAGGGAGACAGTGTGGTGTAGAGCACGGATTCGCGGTACACCTGCGCTGGCTGGCGGCCGGCGTTTTCGAAGGCATCCATTTCGCCGTGCAGGATGGCGCTGCCCTGCTGCACGCGGCGGTTGTGGCCCCTGCCGATAATGCGGCCGTTATGCACGATGACTGAACCGATGGGAATGCCTCCCTCGTTCAGACCGGTTTGCGCTTCTTCCAGCGCGGCTTGCATGAATGCATCCATCAGCATCTCCTGTGTGGCGAATGAGATAAGACAGGGCCCTTGCTGCCGGCGATGTCCGGCATGGGCCTTGCCGTGTACTACTTGCCGCCGAGGGCCGTCGAGGTCCGCGCGGCGAGCACGGGGTTGATCAGTACGTAGGCGAAAAAACCGCCCAGCACGGCGTTGAGCGGCACGACGCCAGGGAGCCAGTGTCCGCACGCGATGCCGCAGAAGACCGATGCAATGGCCGCCCAGTTGATCGTGGCGAAATCGCTGGCGGGAAAGGTATCGTAGCGGCCGCGCCGGGTGAGATAGTCCGCAATGATGACGCCGCCCACGGGCGGAATGGCGGCCGAGAGAAAGGTCAGCCAGCCAACGAAATTGTTGTACAGCCACAGGGCACTCAGTGTGCCGATGACACCGTTGATCGTGGAAAGGGTGCGGCTGGACAGGCCGGTAATATTCGAGAAGCCCAGCCCGGATGCATAGAGGGCATTGTCGTTGGTCGTCCAGATGTTCAGGCCCAGCACTATGACTGCAGGAATGAGCAGGCCCTGTGCGATCATGACATCGCTGATGTCTGCCTGGCCAACTGCCGCCGCGCCGGCGGCGCCGAAAATAAACATCAGGGAATTGCCCAGAAAGAAGGCGACCATGCTGATCACCACGGCCATGCGCGCGCTACGGCCAAATCGGACGAAATCGGCTGTGAGAGTGCCGGCGCTGATGAACGAGCCTACAACCAGCGCGATCGCGGTGGCGAAGGGGATGGGTTCGGCGGGAACCAGTTGGCGCAGCGCGGAAAGTCCGCCCGCTTCGCCCACGGCCAGCCAGACCGAATAGCTGCCCAGTGCGACAATTGCCGGGACGGCCACTGCCGACAGCAGCGTCAGGCCGGCGATGCCGAAGTAGACGGTGACAGTCATCAGGAGCCCCGATACGGCGATCAGTATATTGGTGTCCCAACCTGTTGCTTTGGCGACGGGGATGGCAAACATGGCTACGCCGACGCCGAACCATCCTACCTGGGTACCGCCCAGCAGGGCCGAGGGAAGCCATGAACCTTTGATGCCAAAGGAGTAGCGCGCCAGAAGATGGGTGGACAGGCCTGTCCTGGCCCCGATATAGCCCAGGGCCGAGGTATACACGCCCAGCATCAGATTTCCCGCCAGCACGGCCAGGAAAAAATCGTCAAAGCTCAGCCCTGTGCCCAGGGCGCCGCCGGTCCACATGCTGGCGGAAAAGAATGTCAGCCCCAGCATGACGGCGCTCAGGGCCAGCGCGTTCTTGCGGGCGGCAACAGGCACAGACTGCTGGCTGTAGTTGGCGTCTTCTTGCATGTCAGGGATCCGGATAGAGAGGGCAAGCTGGGGATTATAGGATGCAGCGCGCTGGCCGGCCCGTCCCCCAGCGGACGAGGGCTGGCGAAAGTGTGGGTCCAGGGCGCCTGGGGCAAGGTCAGGTGGGCGGCGATGCGGTGGCAATGACGCATGCCGTCATGCGCAGATAGTCTGGACGACTGGCTTGACAATATACAGCCGCATTGAATCAAAAAGTAAGAACAGTAAAAAAACATACTTGTCATCAAGCTGAGACGGCCCCTTCCTACAGTGGCGTAACTTAACAGGTACGTCACTCAGGGAGACGCGAATGACTGGGGCTGTTGCCAGCATGCACGCACCACCACGCTACGACCCCGTGCAGTTGTTGGGCAAGGTCGCCGAGATTGGGGAAGATGGACGGATCACGGTGCACTGCGAAGGCAGCGACTGGCAGGTCGACAAGGCCGCCAGCTGCCTGCTGCAGCCAGGCGTGGGCGACCTGGCCCTGATCTGTGGGCCCGTGCCGGAGCAGGTTTACTTGATCGCCATCGTGCGCCAGGCCGACGCCAGCGTGGCGCGGCTGGAAGTAAAGGGCGATCTGCAGATGGCGTCGACCAACGGCGACGTGACCGTGTCGGCCATGGGTGCGATGGCGCTCAGGGCCGAGCAGCGGTTGGATCTGCACAGCGAAGCGCTGGACCTGCGCACCCGGCATGCCCAGCTTGCCGTCCGCGAGCTTGATTATCTCGGCGCGCGCGCCAGGTGGACAGTAGGCAGTGCCACGCTGTTGCTGCATGCCTGCGAGATCATTGCCGATCGTGTCTCCCAGGTTGCCCGTAGCGTGTTTCGACTGACACGCGAGACTGAGCAGGTGCGCGCCGCGCACCTGGATTATCAGGCTGAGCATACGGCCAGGCTGCACGCCGACAATACGCTGGTAACCGGCCAGCATCTGGTCAAGGTCGATGCCGACCAGATTCACATGGGCTGATGTGCCGCGCTTGATGAGGAAAACCGATGAACCGCACCATCCAAATCAGTACGCCGCTGCCTGACGGTGTGCTGCTGTTCCGCTCGCTGAGTGGAGAGGAAGCACTGTCCACGCTGTTCGAGTTCGAGATCGACATGGTGTCCGAATCGCACATGCTTGATCTGAAGCAGTTGCTGAGCCAGTCTGTGACGGTACGCATAGATCGTGGTCTGTCTGACACACGTTGCCTGAACGGCCAGGTGACGCGCTGCACACTGGTAGGCCGGGCCACACCCACATCGCGTCACTATATATATCGCGCCACGGTGCGCCCATGGCTGTGGTATCTCACGCAGACCATGGACAGCAAGATATTCCAGGAAAAATCGGTGCCTGATGTCATCCGTGAAGTCCTGTCGGAATACGAGTACCCGGTCGAGTTCAGGCTGAGCGGCAGTTACCGGAACTGGGAGTACTGTGTCCAGTATGAGGAGACGGACTTTGCCTTTCTCAGCCGCCTGATGGAGCACGAGGGCATTTATTACTGGTTCAGACATGAGGATGGCCGGCACACGCTGGTCATTACCGATGATGTGGCCCAGCACGAACCGTTTCCGGGGCTGGCCGATATTTCCTACTATGGCCCGGACCGTGTGGTACAGCCGGGCAAGGAATACATCGACAGCTGGCAGCCGGCAGAACAGGTGACGCCGGGCAAGTTTGCGACGGTTGATTACGATTTCAAGAAGCCTTCGGCCAGCCTGGATGCCTTGCGCAGCAATCCCGGCGCATATTCTCATGGCGATCTGGAAGTCTATGAGTGGCTGGGCGGCTATACCGAGCCGGACCAGGGCGAGCGGTATTCGCGCGTCCGCCTGGAGGCATTGCAGGCCAGCCAGATGGAAGTGCTGGGCCATAGCAACTGCAGGGCGCTTGCGCCGGGTTATCTGGTTAGTTTGCGCAATCATCCGCGCCTGGTCGAGAACCGGGAGTATCTGATACGCAAAGCCTGCTATCACATGCAGGAGCAGGGCTATTCATCGGATGATGAAATGGCTTTTCAGTTCGAGACGCGTTTTGTCATGCTGCCGTCCGCTGTGCAGTATCGGCCGCTGCGCTGCACGCCGTTGCCGCGTACGCACGGACCGCAGACGGCACGGGTGGTGGGCAAGCCGGGAGAGCAGATCTGGACGGATCGCTTTGGCTGCGTCAAAGTGCAGTTCCGCTGGGATCGCTATGGCAAGACCAATGAAAACAGTTCTTGCTGGGTGCGGGTGTCCAGCCCATGGGCTGGCGGCGGGTTTGGCGGCATACAGTTGCCGCGTGTGGATGATGAGGTCATTGTCGATTTCATCGGCGGCCATCCCGATCGGCCCATTATCATCGGACGCGTCTACAACGCTTCGAACATGCCGCCCTGGGATCTGCCCGGCAACGCCACGCAAAGCGGTTTTCTGAGTCGCAGCAAGGACGGCGATCGCAGCGCCGCCAATGCCCTGATGTTCGAGGATAGGGCTGGCCTGGAGCGTATCTGGCTGCATGCCGAGCGGGATCTGACGACTGAAGTGGAGGCCAATGAACTGCATACTGTCGATGGCAGCCGGGTAACGCTGATACAGGGCAGCGATACGCTGACTGTGATGGGCGCACGCAGCAGTACGACGCAGGGCCATGAAGCAGAGACGTTTATGGCAGGTGCCGACCGCACAGTGACGGGGGCAGTCAATGAAACCGTGCAGGGCGATGAAACCCGCAGCTTTACCGGCAATGTGATCGAGACAGTTACCGGCGACGTTGACGAAACCATTACAGGCAATCTGACGCAGACCACGACGGGAGACGTCACGCGTACCATCACCGGCCCGGTGGTCGATACCACGACCGGCACTGTGGATGAAACCATTACCGGTGACGTGACGCAGACAACGACTGGCGATGTGACGCGCACCATTACCGGCAATGTCACCGATACGATGACCGGCACCGTCACGAACACCGTCACCGGCGACACCACCAGCACCCTGGACGGCACCCTGACCGAGACGATCACTGGCGCTTATGCGCTCAATGCCGACACCAGCATGACCGTGACGACGCCCTCGTACACCGTCAACAATACCGGCCCCACTTCGTTCTGGCAGGCCAGTTATGCAAAGGGTACGCCGGCGCGGTTCTCGGTGGTGGGCGTGTCGGCCGATGCCTGGGGCCTGAGAGGCCAGGTATATGGAGTCAATTTCCAGTGGGCTGCTGTCAAGCTGGATTACTACGATTTCAAGAATGACAATGGAGCGACCAGGATTACGCAATCCGTGATGGAGGCCTATACCGCCGCAGCGACGCTGAACATGGGAGGTCCACACATGATAGGCAGAAACCTGAATGTTTTCTTTTGATGTCGCAGCAGGCGAGTTGGTTATGGCGCGTGGTCATGACGCGTGAGGCTGCAATCATCCTGAAGGGGACGGTCCTTGCGCTGCTGTGTTGCGCATGGTTTGTCTATTGGTTCGCCAGGGATGGCGTGCCAGGGTGGGGCATCGTCCTGGCCATTGCATTCACGATTTTCTGCGCAGGAATTGCCATCCATGGCTATATGCCTGCACCTGAAGAGCGGCATGCGGCAGCACTTGCCGGACGCGACGATGTGCGCTGCGCAAGCGGGCAGGTACAGGCTTTGCGGCGTATTGGCGCCGCGGAATCCGAAACCACACGCCGCACACGCGTCGTATTGACTGTGCTGATGAACACGGAGACGGGGCCGCGCGAGACAACGCTGGATGCATGGATTGAGGATCCGTTGTTGCCCGACTTTGCGTCGGGTCAGGTGATTCATCTTCTGTATGCGGCCGGAAAACCGGCGCTGACAGCGATAGACCGCGTGCGGTCCCCGGTCCAGATCAGGTAGCGGGCCATGCGTATCATCAAGCCATTGACGCTCAGCCTGTTGACCCGGCCCTACACCCTGCGCCGACAGCGCCGGCTGGGCGTGGCCGTCATGGCAATGGCCAGACTGGGGGACACGCCCGAACTCGCGCCCGAAGCTGATCTGTGGCGCATCGCAGGCGAGATGCTGGAAGAAGATAATGTGCTGGATCTGGGTATTCCCAAGCCGTGCGCCGAGTTTCTCGCATCGGGCAGCGCGTATGCGCTTCGCTCGGAAACGCCGGGACAATGCGCGGTGCGCATCAGTGTAGCCGGCATGGAAAAGACACTGCGCGTCAGCGGTGATCGTTTCTGGCTGGCATCCGGCGGCGCGAGCGCGCCGGGCGCCGTCGATGGCGTCAGGCTGGATTGGCGCCATACCTTTGGCGGGCCCGATGTGCCGGAGAACCCCGTGGGCAAGGGAGCGGGACGCGACGCGGGTGGCAGATGGCCGTTGCCGAATGTGGAGCCGCTGTCACAGCATATCGTGGGAGAAGGGCAGCAGGGTGAACCGGCGTCGTTCGGACCCGTGCCGCCGGCGCGACCGCAACGGTTCCGGCGGATGGGCGGCTATACGCCGGACTGGCTGGACAATGCCTTTCCAGGTCTGCCCGATACGCTTGATCCATATTTTTTCAATGCCGCATCCGAAGACCAGTGGCTGCGGGAGCAGGAGGCGTTCGAGCCGGGTGCGCCCTACGAAATATGGAATATGCATCCGGAGCAGACTTGTCTGCGCGGCCACCTGCCGCCATGGGTGGCGCGCTGTTTTGTTCGCCGGCAGGATAGCGAGACGCTTGAAGCGGTAGGGATGCGTCACACCACGATCTGGTTTTTTCCCGAACAGGAATGCGTACTGCTGGTGTTTCATGGCAGCGTCGAAACATCTGAAGATGATGCCAGCGACCTCAATGTCATTATGCCGGCCCTTGAGGTGGCGGGACAGGCGCGGGAGCTATCGCACTACGACGCCGTCCTGAGACAGCGCCTGCCGCTGCGCAGCGGACCGCTCTATGCCTTGAGAGACCGTGATCTGGTTCCCTTGCAGGCCCTGCGTGGCGATGTACCGGATGAGGATGGATTGATGTCCCGACCGGGCGTGGTCAATCAGCGTCGTCGCGCGGAAGAACAGAAGCGTGACATGCTGGCGCAGGCGCAGGCTGCCGGGCATGACACAGCCGACTATGGGTTTGATGAAGCGGTCGCACCGGCGCTGGAGAGCCTGGATGACATGCCCATGCTGGCGCGCAGCGCCCGCCGTAGGGCGCGAGAGCTGACGGTAAGCATGCTCCGGAAGCGACGCGACGCTGAGGCTAGGCTGCGGGACGCCTTCAAGGAAACTCCCGAATCGAGCGCCGGCGTGGATGCGCTGCTCAAAGGCATGGATACGCTGCCGCCCGGCGGTCCGCCCAGGCTGGACAGGGATGTAGGTGCATCCATGATGATGGAGCTTGCGCGGGAGTCCGAAGCCGCAGGGGAGTCTGCCCACTTCATGAAGCCAGACAGGATACGTGCCATGCTGGACCAGGGACAATCTGATCTTGCCCGGCTGTATCAGCATGGTGCGCACCTGCAGGCGCCTGCCGGGCCAGCGCTGGGCGGGCGCAGCGTGCGCATGCGCCGGCGGGTGCAGGCTTTGATGCAGGGCAGCCGTGATCTGTCGGGCCTGGACCTGACAGGCATAGACCTGTCGGGGCTGGACCTGTCTGGCGCCCGCTGCCGCAAGGCCTGGATGGAAGGCGCCGATCTGTCGGGAGCGTGTCTGGCAGATGCTGATTTGACCGATGCAGTATTGACGCGGGCAACGCTGCACAACACTGATTTTTCCGGCGCCTGCCTGTCCGGCGCCAACCTGGGCGGGGCCCTGTGCCAGGCCGCCGACTTTGAGCGGACGACTTTCAGGAATACGGTGCTGGATAGCAGTGTGTTTGCACACTGCCGCTTCGATAACGCCACGCTGCAGGACTGTACGGCTGCCGATCTCGATGTGATGGACTGCAGCTTCGCGCAGGCCCGGCTGGAGAACGTGACGTTCTGGCGCGAAGCGAGGATAACGCGCACGCAGTTTGCCGGCGCGTCGCTGCGCCGTGTCATCTGGCTGGACTGCAGCCTGGATGCAGTGGACTACGGCGAGGCTACGCTGACATCTTGCGCCTGGGTGCAGAGTCTGTGCCTGACGCCACCCAGTTTTGTCCATAGCCGGCTGGAAACCTGCTGCGCCGCGCTAACGGATATGGAGGCTGCGGATTTTTCGCACGCGCTGTTGCACGAAAGCAGTCTGCGCAGCATCAGTCTGGATGGCGCGCGTTTTGACCAGGCCTTGATACGGAACAGCGATCTGTCCGCCGCAAGTCTGCGGGAAAGCAGCTTCCGGCGGGTTGACGCGAACGCATCACTGTTCATGGGCAGCGACCTGACGGGCGCCGATCTGCGTGATGCCGATTTCATCGACGCATTGCTGTCCAAAAGTGATCTGAGGTTTGCCGACCTGGGCGGGGCAAATCTGTTCAGGGCGGACATTTCGCAAAGCCATATGGATGCCAGCACGCGCACGGGCGGCGCGTATGTGAAATGGGCCAAGACACTGCCTCGCATCCAGGAGAAGGAAGGTCAATGACGCCCCAGGAATTTCAGGACAGCATCAAGCAGGGCAAGCCGTTGGAAGGCCTGGACCTGCGCGGCATGGCCCTGCCGCTCGGCGATTATGCCGGTGCAATACTGGTGGGTTGCGATC
Source organism: Pusillimonas sp. (assembly GCA_048270225.1). Lineage (GTDB taxonomy): Bacteria > Pseudomonadota > Gammaproteobacteria > Burkholderiales > Burkholderiaceae_B > Allopusillimonas. Next base: position 595,808 of record JBLWTG010000001.1, read on the forward strand.
TGCGTGGCATGAGGCTGCTGGAGCAGGACTGGCGGGACAGCAGGTTCAGCAACTGCCGCTTGCAGGCATCGTGCTGGGACGGATCGAAACTGGATTATTGCGTGTTCGAGCGTTGCGAGGCGGGCGGAGCGACCTTGCGCGTGGGCGCAACCCGGGATATGGCCTGGTCGCAGTGCGGGATGGAGGATCTGGATATGTCGGGCGTGGTGCTGGATACCTGTCACTTTGTGCGCTGCAATTTGTCGGGGGCGCGACTGGATGAAGCCAGGCTTTCCCGCGTGAGTTTCTCGGAATGCGATCTTGGGGCGGTCGGGCTGGCGCAGGCCAGTCTGGATCGTTCACTGCTCTATCGGGCCGACCTGACCAAGGCGGATCTGGCTCGCAGCCGCTGGACTTCTGTGGTGGGGGCAGAGCTTGATCTGTCTGGCCAGATACTGGCGGATCAGACCATGACCCGCTGCCAGCTGACCGAGTGCAAGCTGGATTATTGCGATCTGCGGCATGCGATCCTTACCCAGACCGGCTTCAAGGGAGCTTCGCTGCGCGAGACCAGGCTGGACGGCGCGCAGGCGGCGCGCACGATATTCGCGCATGCTGATCTGCATGGTGCTCGCTGCGGCGGCGCGCACTTCGCGCAAAGCCTGTGGGTGGACGCCAGCCTTGAGCAGGCGGTTTTCGAGAGCGCGGATCTGACACAGGCCATTTTGCACCGCGCGCGCTGCGCGCAGGCATCGTTTCGTTACGCTGATCTGACGTATGCGGACTTTTCTTATGCCGACCTGCGCAACGCGGATTTGCGCGATTGCCGCTACATGCGCACGCAAATGCATCGCGCTGTTACGGTGGGCGCGCGCTGGAGCGGTCGTGCGGGCGTGCTGGAGCAGGATGCTGCGCTGTTCGAGGCGGAGCGCTGGTCGGCCTCGCGGCCAACGGCGCACGATGCCGGACCACATTAAAGAGAGGACGACGCCCGCATGTTTGCCAACTGTCAGTTGATGGGTCTGGACCTGGCGTTTCCGGATATCTGCAAGACCCCGCCTGCGTTGTTGCCGATCCCGTATCCCAATTTTGCCTTGGGGCCCATGGGTATTCCCAATGCCTGGAATATTCTGCTGATGGGAATGCCGGCCCACAATCTGCTGACTACCATACCCATGACCAATGGCGATAACGCCGGGCTGGCGCTGGGCTTGGTATCGCCATCAGTCATGGGGCCTGCGCGGCATATTACCTGCGTGCCCAATGTATTGTTCAAATGTATTCCGGCCACACGACTGACGGGACTGGCCGTGCAGAATCGCTGCAATACGCTGGGCGCGCGGGTGGTGCCCAGCCAGATCAAGGTGCTGCTGTTGGGTGCGGGCGGCGCCGGCGGAGCGGCGCGAGGGGGCAAGGGGGCGGGCGCAGCAAAAGGCGGCAGCAAGGGCGGCTCTGGCGGTGGCGCCGGCAAAACAGCCAGGACCGGCAGAACGGCCAAAACGGCCGAAGGGAAGGGGCCCGCGCCACGAAAGCCGAGCTTGCGCGAGAAGTATATGGGCAGGACGCCAGGCAAGAAGTCTCCCACCGGCCGCAAGGTGCAGGACCGCATGCGGCAGGAAGGCACCATGCGCGACAACCCTGTCAGTGGGAAGCCTGAGTTCAAGGGGACGGACAACAAGTGGTACCCCCTTCGGGAGGCGGATATGGCACACAAGACTGACGCTGTCAGGTGGTGGAACAATACCGGCTACCGGCTTGGACCCAAATCGCCCAAGGTCAGGCAATGGATGCTGGATCCCAAGAATTACCGGCTGGACCACTACAGCCTGAACCGCTCGGCCGGCGCCCGTATAGGCCAGGGCTATCGTCCGCCGGCACCATGAAACCCATGTGCTTGGCGGGCAAACATTCAGATGAAATAATACGACGCAATAATGTGTACAGATCAGGGCTGGCAACTGGCGGCGGTATGCGGGAAAATGCCCATCAATAGCCGGCCACGCCATACAGGAGCGCCATGAACGAGATCAAAGACCTGCCCGCCGACGCCATGAGCGTATTGGCCGAGCACAGCGCGCAGGGTCGCCAGGCCCTGCAGCAGGGCAATATCCTGGCCGCCGAAAAGCATTTTCTGGCGGCATGGGGCGCGATTCCGCAACCTCAACTCGACTATGACTATGCACCGTCTTTGGCTGTGGCCCTGACTGAGTTCTATCGGGATACGGCGCAGCCAGCCAAAGCCCGTCCATGGCTGGCGCTGGCGCGCCAGGCCTATGGCCCCGAGCCTAATCCCTATACGGAGTTTCTGGCGGCCACGGTCAGCTACGAGGCCGGCGAGTTCGACGAGGCCTACAGGCTGTTTGACCAGTTGTTCAGACAGTACAATCGCCGCCCCTTCCAGGAAAGCAAACCGGAATACCTGTCGTTCTATCTTCACAGGGCAGGCACTCCCGCATGACCGCCCGCCCCGGGGCATTGCGCAGCAGGCTGCCCAAAGGGCATAGAGAGAGAAAACATGGAACTACCTGACGAACTGTACGAACGCATAGAGACTCTGTCCGAGGAAGGCAATGATCTGCTGGATGGCGGCAACCCCGCGAAGGCGTGCGAAGTCTGGCGAGAGGCCTACGCGCTGTTGCCGACCCCGCGTACCGACTGGGAAGCGGCGACCTGGCTTTCGGCTTCCATTGGCGACGCCTGTTATCAGATGCAGGACTATCCGGCGGCCCGGGATGCGCTGATGGATGCGCTCAATACCACGGATGGCCTGAACAATCCCTTTGTGTATTACATGCTGGGCAAGGCGTTACGCCAGCTTGGCGATGAAAAAGCCATCAACTATCTGCTGCGCGCCTACATGCTGGATGGCGAGGATATCTTTGACAGCGACGAGGAGGAGGGGCCCGAGTGCCTGCGCATCCTTCAGGATGAAGGGCTGGCCCGCTCCGACGTCTAGGGTCTGCTGTCTGGCAGGCCTGCTGAGGGCGCTGCGGAACGATGCTCAGCTTGCGCACCTTGCGCAACACATTCTTAAAGAGTGTAAGGAAAAGAACCTGTCATATAGCGTACATCGTCGCTGCATAGAATTTCTTTCGAACCGGGGCGTGGACATGCATGGTGCATGCCGCCGAGGATTGGTTCCGACAGAGATTGATGAAAGACCTCGCTTCCCTTTTTGTTGTATTCGACGAAGCCTCGCCATGCGGCGAGGATGTTGAGTACAGTCCGGCTTTCCTGGCGCTGCAGCAGGCCGCTGTAGCCCGCCAGGAGCAGCAGTTCGGCGCCACGATCATTCCGGCGGAAGTACCGGACTGGTCGCTGGTGCTGCGCCAGGCCGTCGAGTTGTGCGAACGTACCTGTGACCTGCGGGTGCTGGTGCTGTGGACGCAGGCCAGGGCTGAGCTTGATGGCCTGCCGGGCTACGCCGAAGGCCTCGATCTGATCGCCGATGTGCTCGACGCTCGCTGGGATCATCTTTTTCCTTCGCTGCATATCGAGGGAGAGCGTGATCCCATGCCGCGCACCAATGCCCTGATGGCCTTGGCGGATGCGCAAGGCACGGCGCGAACAGTGCGCGCTGCCTGTCTGCTGGATGATGTCCACGGACAGATCACGGTGCGTGGCGCCGAGGCCTTGCTGGAAGGCAGTCACGGCGAAGCGGAGAGTTACCCTGGTGGCCGGCCGCGATTGGTCGAGGCCTTGCGGCATGCTGCAAAGCGAAATGCCGCGCAGATCGTCGCATTGCCGCGCATCGTGCAGGCGCTTGAGCGGATCAGGCAGATGATGGCTGAGCGCGCGGGTCCGGAGTGGGTGCCGGATTTTTCAGGACTGACCCGCACGCTGGCGGTGATCGCCGCTGCATTGAAAGATGCCGCGCTTCATGGCGAAGCTGCCGGCGTTGACGATGTCGGCGCCGCGCAGCAGGAAGGCGCCTTCACTCGGGATGGCATGCCGGCGCAGTCGGGCGGCCACGAGGCGGCGGACGTACCGTCCGCTGCAGGCGCATGGCGTACGCTTGGCATCCATACCCGGGACGATGCGATGCTGGCCCTGGAACAGGTATGCCGGTATTTTGAGCATCACGAGCCCAGTCATCCCGCACCCTTTCTGATCAGGCGCGTGCAGCAGACTGTGCCTCTCAACTTTCATGAAATGCTGAAGGACCTTGCCCCGCAAGGCGTTGACCAGTTCGCTGCCTGGATGCCCAGGCGGGACTGAGCGCGGGCATGGGCCGCGCAGTCCGATCAATCTACCGAATCAGAGCAAGGAGTAAAGCATGGCGACGAACAAGAGTGGACAGAAATTCGTAGCGCGCAATCGCGCGCCGCGCGTGCAGATCGAATACGACGTTGAAATCTATGGGGCCGAGCGCACGATACAGCTTCCGTTTGTCATGGGTGTGATGGCGGATCTGGCGGGCAAGTCTGTTGAACCGCAGCCGGAAGTGGCCGAGCGCAAATTCCTGGATATCGATATCGACAATTTCGACGATCGCATGAAAGGCATCAAACCGAGGGTTGCCTTCCATGTACCGAACACACTGACCGGAGAAGGGCAGTTGCCGGTGGATATTGAGTTCGACAGTATGGATGATTTCTCGCCTGCGACCGTGGCGCGCAAGGTTGATGCGCTCAATACGCTGCTGGAAGCGCGTACGCAGCTTGCGAACCTGCTGACCTATATGGATGGCAAGACGGGCGCAGAGGAGCTGATCAGCCAGGTGTTGCAGAATCCCGCCTTGCTCGACTCCCTGGCTGCTGCGCCCAATGGCGCAGCTACGGCGGGCAGCGCCGCCAGGCCAGTCGGTAATGACCACGACGACGACAACCATAACCCGGTCGGCATCAATGCCGATCAACCCTGAGAGGAGGCAGCACATGAGCGCACAGGCACAGGCCGCCGAACGGCAGGCTCCCAGCTATGCAGACGCCAGCGAATTGTCCGCGTTGCTGCAGAAAGAATTCAAGCCCAAGACAGACCAGGCGCGCCTCGCGGTTGAACAGGCTGTCCAGACGTTGGCGCGTCAGGCGCTTGAAAATACGGCAACAATGTCTTCGGACGCTTACCAGGCCATCCAGGAAATCATTGCCGAGATAGACCGGAAAATGTCCGAGCAGATCAATCTGGTCATGCATCATGCGTCATTTCAGAATCTGGAAGGTGCATGGCGCGGCTTGCATTATCTGGTCAACAACACAGAAACGGACGAGCTGCTCAAGATCCGTGTAATGTGCATCAGTAAACAGGAACTGGGCCGTACGCTGAAGCGCCATAAAGGTGTGGGCTGGGACCAGAGTCCGATCTTCAAGCGTGTGTACGAGGAAGAATACGGCCAGTTCGGCGGGGAGCCTCTGGGGTGTCTGGTGGGAGACTATTACTTCGACCACAGCCCGCAGGACGTGGAGTTGCTGGGCGAAATGGCCAGAATCTCCGCGGCGGCGCACTGTCCTTTCATTTCGGGCGCATCGCCGGATGTCATGCAAATGGATACCTGGCAAGAGTTGGCCAATCCGCGTGACCTGACCAACATTTTCACCAATACCGAGTACGCCGCATGGCGCAGCCTGCGTGAGTCTGAGGACTCGCGCTATGTCGGACTGGCGATGCCACGGTTTCTGTCCCGCCTGCCCTATGGCGCGCGCACCAGTCCGGTGGACGAATTCGATTTCGAGGAAGAGACGGACGGGGCCAGCCATGACCGCTACACCTGGTCCAACTCGGCCTATGCCATGGCGGTCAACATCAACCGTTCGTTCAAGCAGTATGGATGGTGTACTTCCATTCGCGGGGTCGAGTCAGGCGGGGCCGTCGACAATATGGTTTGTCATACCTTTCCGACGGACGACGGCGGCGTCGACATGAAGTGCCCGACAGAAATCGCCATCAGCGACCGGCGCGAGGCCGAGTTGGCCAAGAACGGCTTCATGCCTCTGGTGCATCGCAAGAATTCCGATTTCGCCGCTTTCATTGGCGCCCAGTCTTTGCAGAAGGCCGCCGAATACCACGATGTCGATGCAACCGCGAATGCCAGGCTGGCTACCCGTCTGCCTTATCTGTTTGCCTGCTGCCGGTTTGCGCATTATCTCAAGTGCATCGTCCGGGACAAGATCGGATCGTTTCGCGAACGCGACGAGATGGCATTGTGGCTGAATGACTGGATCATGAATTATGTAGATGGCGACCCGGCCAACTCGTCACAGGAAACCAAGGCACGCAAGCCGCTGGCGGCAGCCGAAGTGCAGGTCCAGGAAATCGAGGATAACCCCGGTTATTACGCTGCCAAGTTTTTTCTTCGTCCCCATTACCAGCTCGAAGGCCTGACGGTGTCCTTGAGGCTGGTTTCGAAGCTGCCCTCGCTCAAGCAGAACGAAGGCTAGTACACGCATCGTGTTCATCATTCATCCAGATCGTTCAGATCGTTAAGACAGGAGAGTTTCGTGGCTGTAGATATGTTTATGAAGATCGAAGGCGCCAGTGGCGAATCCCGTGATGCCAATCACAAAGACTGGAGCGATGTGCAGTCGTTCTCCTGGGGCGCGACGCAGCCAGGCTCCATGGCCGGCGGTGGCGGCGGTGGCACAGGCAAAGCCAACTTCAATGATTTGCATGTGGTGGCGCGCATCGACAAGGCGGCGCCCGCCGTCATGAAGCATTGCGCCAGCGGCAAGCACTTGGCCAAGATAGAGCTGTCGACCTGCAAGGCAGGCGGCACGCAGATTGAATACTCGAAAGTAACGCTGGAAGAAGTACTGGTCACATCGGTGCAGTTTGCCGCCGATACCGATTCCGAGATGGTGCTGGTCAATTACGCGTTCCAGGCCGCCAAGGTCAAGCAACAGTACTGGGAGCAGACGGACAGCGGCGGCAAGGGCGCAGAAAGCCTGGTCGCCTGGGATATCAAGCAGAACAAAGAGGTCTGAGGGACGCGGTCGTGCCCGCCCGCTGAGTCGGGCAGGCACATGTCCGCTTTTGGCGGGGCGCTTGCGCCCTGCGTTTTTATTGGCTAGACAAGGAGCGGCATGGCGTTCAGTCCATTTTCCAGGGGAAACACCGGCCATCTGGATATCCGGCCCCGGAGCAAGGCTTTGCGGGGCATGCGCGACAGACTGCAGCCGGCGCTGCTGGACCGGCTGACTGACGAAGCGCCGCAGCGCCGCGGCGACACCCAGAGCCGCGGTCTCATGACGCATGCCGAGCTGCGCAGAGCGGTGCTCAGGGATTTGCGCTGGCTGCTCAATACAGTCAACATCGAGTCGACCCGGGACCTGGCTCATCTGTCGCATATCCAGTCGTCCACCTTGAATTTCGGTGTGCGCGCCATGGCTGGCAAAAGAATGTCGGAAATCGATTGGTCTGATCTGGAAAACACGATTCTGGACGCCATCATCCTGTTCGAGCCCCGCATACTTCCCGAAACCCTGGCTGTTGCCTGCGAGACCGACACCGAGGCACTGGCGCATCACAATATTGTCAGTCTACGCATCAAAGGCATGCTGTGGTGCGTGCCTTATCCCCAGGAGTTTCTGTTCCGCACGGATATCGATCTGGAAACCGGGCATATGGATCTGGCCGATGCGGGAAGTCAGGCATGAATCCGGGTTTGCTGGAGTATTACAACCGCGAGCTGTCCTATCTGCGCGAGCTGGGGGCCGAGTTCGCGGCCCAGTATCCCAAGGTGGCGGGCCGCCTGGGCATGGAAGGCACGGACGTGGCGGATCCCTATGTGGAGCGCCTGCTCGAAGGCTTCAGTTTCCTGACGGCACGCATCCAGATGAAAATGGATGCCGAGTTTCCCCGTTTTTCCCAGCGCCTGATGGAGGTCATCCAGCCGAACTACCTCGCGCCCATGCCGTCGATGGCAGTGGTGCAGTTCCAGCCAGGCATGAACGAAGGCGCGCTAGCGAAAGGCTTTCGTCTGCCGCGCGGCACGCTGCTGCGCGGCGGGCTGGCGCCGGGGGAGCAGACTCGCAGCGAATTCACGACCGGGCATGATTTGATGCTGTGGCCTTTACGTGTCGTCAGTGCTGCGCTGACTGAACCGCCGGTTGACCTGCCGCTGGCACGGATGGGGTTGGGGGGACGCGCCACGCCGGTACGCAGCGCGCTGCGCTTGCGTATAGAAGTATGCGGCGGCGCGCTGCTCAGTGAGCTTGACCTGGACCAACTGGTGTTCTTTCTGAATGGGCAGGACGTGCAGATGACCCGATTGCTCGAGCTTGTCGCGGGGAACTGCCACGCGGTACTGTGCCACGGCACGCAAAGGCCGACAGGCTATCTGGGCCGGCTGGACGCCGGAGCCATACGTCACGAAGGTTTTGAGGCCGGACAGGCGTTGCTGCCGGCCGATGCCAGGGTATTCCAGGGGTACCGCCTGTTGCAGGAATATTTTGCTTTTCCGGAGCGCTTTCTGTTTTTCAGCATCTCAGGCCTTAAACCGCACTTGCAGGGCATTGCACGTGAGGCAGAGACCAAGGCGTTCGATCTGACCCTGCTGCTCACGCAAAGCGCACCTGAGCTCGAAGGCGTGATAAACGCCGAGCATCTCGCGCTGCATTGTGCGCCGGTCATCAACCTGGCGCCGCGGCGGGCGGACCGCATCGTGGTCACGCCTCGCCAGTACGACTATCACGTTGTCGTGGAGCGTACCCGGCCGCTGGATTATGAAGTGTTCAGTGTGATCAGCGTGACTGGGCATGCCTCCTCGGGTCAGGCCAAAGAATTTCGACCTTTTTACCGTTCGGTCTCGGACGATGACGGAGATTACGGCGCCTATTACTCCCTGCGGCGCGAGCCGCGCGTGCTGTCGGACGCAGCGCGCTTGTCGGGTACGCGTACCGCCTATACAGGAGGAGAAACGTTTCTGTCGCTGGTGGATAGGCAGGAGGCGCCGTTCTCCGATACGCTGCGTCACCTGAGCGTCGAGACGTTGTGTACCAACCGTGATCTGCCCTTGCTGTTGCCGCGGGGCGGCGGCAACGATCTGAGCTTGCGCGTGTCCGCGCCCGTCACCGCCATCCGCGTGCTGAAGGGGCCATCGCGCCCACGGCCGGCGCTGGCTGACGGTGCGGCAACCTGGCGTCTGATCAGCCATCTGGGACTTAATTATCTGGATTTGTCTGACACCGATGCCGGCGAGAGTGCTCGGGCCTTGCGTGAGCTGCTGGGCGTGTATGCCGCATCTGCCGGTCCGGTCATGGCCAGGCAGATCGCCGGCCTGCGGCAGGTGCAGAGCACGCCGGTATACCGGCGCCTGTCCAGGCCCGGTCCGGCGCAGATCGGGCGCGCGGTAAAGATAGACCTGCAAGTGGATGAAACGGCATTTTCCGGCGCTAGCCCATATGTGTTCGGTGCCGTTCTGAATCGATATTTTTCCCGACATGTCTCCATCAATACGCTGACCGAACTGGCGCTCTCGACCCTGCAGCGCGGCGAGGTGGCGCGGTGGACGGCGCAGCCCGGTTCACGGCCGGTCATCTGAGCGATGCAGCCTGTGAAAACAGACGCGACTCCTTTACCGGAACATTTCTGGCAACAACTTGCCGAGCGTCCCTACGCGCACGACCTGTTTCATGTCCTGCGCTGGGTGGACGCGCGCGGCCAGTTGCCCAAGGGTCTGGGCCGTGCCGCGACGCCGCGACATGAGCCACTGCGCCTGCGTCAGACGCCTCACATGGCGTTTGCGCCTTCCACGCTGTCGGGCGCAACGCTGCCCGCGCCCGGCAGACCGGCCTCGATCTCCATCTACAGTTTCGGCCTGTTCGGACCCAACGGCCCACTGCCGTTGCATCTGACGGAATATGTCAGGGAGCGAACAATACATCACGGCGACGGCACGCTGGCGGCGTTTGCCGACCTGTTCCATCATCGACTCATTCTGTTGTTCTACCGTGCCTGGGCCGATGCCCAGGATACTGTCAGCCTGGATCGGGCCGATCAGCCATTCAGCAGGCATCTTGCCAGCCTGCTGCATCTGGGCGCGCCGTCGCAGCAGGCGCGCGATAGCGTTTCGGATCATGCCCGTTATGCCATGGCCGGGCATTTGTTGCGGCAGAGCCGAAATCCGGAGGGGCTGGTCCAGATACTGACAATGTATTTTGGCGTACCGGTTCGCCTGCATGAATTCGTGTCGCAATGGGTCAGGCTGGACACTGCCGAACAATTGCGGCTGGGTGGCCAAAGCGGGAAGCTGGGACAGGGTGCGCTACTGGGCGCGGCGGTGCTTGATGCGAGCCATAAGTTTCGCATCGAAGTGGGGCCTGTGCGCCTTGCCGATTACTTGGCTTTTCTGCCATCTCGCAAGCACGCCCGGCGATTGCGCGACTGGGTGCGTCAGTACGTGGGGATCGAGCTCGACTGGGATTTGCGGCTGGTGCTGGACAGGCGCGATGTGCAGGGCCTGTCGCTGGGCCGGGAGGGCGCTCCACTCGGCCTGGCAAGCTGGCTGGGCAAGCGGAGTGCGGCGCACGGGCATGCCAAGGACCTTTTACTGACACCCGAACGGCTGGTGCCCGCCGTCCGGAGAGCATAGTTATTCGCAAGGAAATCATCCCTATGTCGGACATCAATCGTCTGGAACTATTTGGCAGGCTGGGCAGCATGCTGTACCGCACACTGGAAGGCGCCACCAGCTATTGCAGACTGCGTGGACACGGGCAGGTCGAACTGGCGCATTGGCTGCACCAGATACTGCACACGCCCGACAGCGATCTGCATGCCATCATCCGGCATTTCGGACTGGACGCGGGAAAACTGGAGGAGGGCATTCAGGCCCGGTTGGCGCAGCTTCCCGGCGGCGCTGCAGCGGTATCGGATCTGTCCGGACAGATTGATGAAGCGGTCGAGCGGGCATGGCTGTTCTGCTCGGTGAAATATGGCTCATCCCGCATACGCAGCGCGCACTTGCTGGCGGGTATGCTCAAGACGGCGAGCCTGCGCAACAGTCTGTATGCACTGAGTCCTGAATTCCGGAATATCGTCCCGGATGTCCTGATTCTGTCGCTGCAGGATATTACTCGTGACTCGGTCGAGCGGGCGGACGACTGGGCCGCTGGCGTTCCGGCGGTGGTGGACGGACCGGTCGGCGTCGCAGATCAGGGTGTGCTGGGACGCTATGCCGTGGATCTGACGGCTCGAGCTCGGGACGGAGGCATTGATCCGGTCACGGGACGGGATGAGGAGATACGGCGCATCATTGATATCCTGATGCGGCGCCGCCAGAATAACCCCTTGCTGACGGGCGAGGCGGGCGTGGGCAAAACGGCAGTCGTGGAAGGCCTGGCGCTGCGGCTGGCGCGTGGCGATGTGCCGCCGGCCCTGCAGGATGTCACGCTGTACATGCTGGATCTGGGCCTGTTGCAGGCGGGCGCCGGCATGAAAGGGGAGTTTGAACAGAGGCTGCGCCAGGTGATCGACGCGGTGCAGGCCAGCGAGCAGCCGGCAGTGCTTTTCATTGACGAGATTCACACCCTGGTGGGCGCCGGCGGCGCGGCTGGCACTGGCGATGCCGCCAATCTGCTCAAGCCCGCGTTGGCGCGCGGCCAGTTGCGCACGATCGGCGCCACAACCTGGGCCGAGTACAAAAAATATATCGAAACAGACCCGGCCCTGACCCGACGCTTTCAGCCCATACAGGTAAACGAGCCTTCAGAAGCGCAAGCCATCGCCATGACACGCGGGCTTGCCGCGACGCTGGAACGGCATCACGGTGTGTTGCTGCTGGACGAGGCGATCGAGGCGTGTGTGCGCCTGTCGCACCGTTATATCCCGGCCCGCCAGTTGCCGGACAAAGCCGTGGCCTTGCTGGATACGGCCTGCGCACGCGTGGCCATCAGCCAGCATGCGACGCCGGGAAAAATCGAGGATATGCGCAGCCGCATCACGGCACTGGACACCGAACAGACGGGACTTGCACGAGAGGCCAGGCTGGGGATGGACCGTTCTGCCCGTCTGCAGGCATGCGCGCAAGAGCTGGCCGATGCGCGGCAAGCGTTGGCAGCGCTGGAGTGCGACTGGGCCGAAGAGCAGATGCTGGCTGCTCGCGTACTGACCCTGAGAGCCGAGCTGCAGGAGCCATCGGCGGGCAGCGAGGTTGATCAGGCTGATGCACTGTTGGCGCTAGGGCGGGCGCAGGAGGCGCTTGCGGCCCTTCAGGACGAGACACAGCTGGTCTTTCCTTCGGTGGACGCGGCTGCGGTGGCTTCCGTGGTCTCGGAGTGGACAGGGATTCCGGTGGGACGCATGATGCGTGACGAAGCGAACGCCGTCCTTGCCCTGGCAGACACGCTGGCGCTGCGAGTGGTGGGACAGCAGCATGCGCTGGACATCATCGCCCAGCGCATCCAGACCTCCCGTGCCAGGCTCACGGATCCGGACAAGCCTGTCGGCGTATTTCTTCTTTGCGGGCCGAGCGGTGTCGGCAAGACCGAAACGGCGCTGGCGCTGGCAGACACCTTGTATGGCGGCGAGCATAACGTCATCACCATCAATATGAGCGAATTTCAGGAAGCGCATACCGTCTCGACGCTCAAGGGCGCGCCGCCGGGGTATGTGGGGTACGGGGAGGGGGGCGTGCTGACGGAAGCGGTGCGCCGCCGGCCATACAGCGTCGTCCTGCTGGACGAGGTGGAAAAAGCGCACCCGGACGTGCACGAGATATTTTTTCAGGTGTTCGACAAGGGCTGGATGGAGGATGGCGAAGGCCGGCGCATTGATTTTCGCAACACGGTGATTATCCTCACCTCCAACGCGGGGTCCGCGCAGATTGCGGCGCTCTGCAAAGGACAGGAGACGCCGCCGCAGGAACGGATTGCACAGGTCTCGCGACACGCGCTGTTGCAGATTTTTCCGCCTGCCCTGCTGGGCCGATTACTCGTAGTTCCCTACCATCCGCTATCCGATGCGATGTTGGGCCGTATCGTTCTTCTTCAGTTCGAGCGCATACGCACCCGCCTGCAGGCGCACCACGGTATTGCACTGGAGGTCAGCGAGCGCGCCGTCGATCTGGTGGTGCAGCGCTGCACAGAGGTGGAGTCGGGGGGGCGCATGATCGATGCCATACTTGGCAATACCGTGCTGCCTAGCATCAGCCGGAAAATACTGGGCGGCGCCCTCGAAGGCCATGTGCCGACCTCCATATGCCTGTCGGCCGATGCGGGTGCTTTTGTCTACGCCTTTGATGCGTAGGCTGGATTCTGCTGATCGGCGCTGGCCAGCACATCGTTGATGTCGTGATCACGATGAGCGGCCAGCGGCTCGCGCAGATCCAGTGTCGTCGGCGTCGAATCGCTCAGAATATGATCCAGGTGCATCTCGGGCGCTACGCTTGTCTGCGCATCAGGCGCCGGAGATTCATGAGCCTGAGGCAGCAACGCCAGCGGATCGGGATGGTTGCGCGGCGTGGCAGACTGCATGTCGAATGGGTGTGTGTCGCTTGCCGGTTCGCCGCCGCCGACAGGCAATACGCCAGGCCCGCCCAGCAGGTCGTGGAATATATCCATGTCCTCGGCAGGCGTGGCGGAGTTCGCTGTTTCTGCATGGATCGCGGCTGCTGTCGTTTGTTCTGCCGCTGCCTCCGATGCTTGTTCCGCTTGCAGCGCTGTCACGGCCAGGGCAGGGACGGCTGCCTCGGCGGTCTGCACGGGGGTCGGGGCCGCTTCAGTGTCGGCCGCCTCGGTAACGCAGGCACCTTCCACGCGTACCTCATGATCACCTATGCATATCCTGTCGCCGCATGCCAGGGCTGCGCCCTGGCGCGGTGCAAGCGGGCGGCCATTCAGCCGCACCGCGGCCACTTTACTGAGGTTTTCCAGCAGCCAATATTCGCCGTCGGAGCGGATGATGGCCTGGACGCGCCCCACAGGCGTGTCGCCATGGCGCAACGGCACATCGTTGTCGCTGCAATGGCCGAGCGTGGCGCCGGGGGCGACCAGGTGGTGCACGTCAGCGGGCTGGCTGTCGTCAGACAGCAGGCTGGTGGTAAGTTTCATGCCGAGATCTCCCTGGCGCTGGCCATGGATCGCAGGCTGATGGCTTGCCGTGCTCTTATTCATGTGCCTTGGCCTGCTGGAAAACGGGACCCCACATCGGATGCTGGCGCTCCGCAGGATCCAGTTCAAAGTCCGGGTAACGCTGCAGCAGGCGATCAAAGCTGCGCCGGCAGCGCTGCGGGTTATTGAGCAGGCAGTAACTGAACGCCTGCAGTTTCAGGGCCTGTATGTTGATGCTGGGCGGGGCTGTCTGAAGCGGTACGGACAAGCCTACCGTCCGGGCCACGTTGGCGTAGTCGCCGGCATCGTAATCGTGCTGCAGGTCCTGTAATGCTTGTTGTTGTTCAGGTGTTTCAGGCGTGGTCGCAGAAGGCAGATGCCCACAGCCGTTCACAGCCAGGAGCAACGCCAGCGCGGCGAGTCGCGGATAAGAAATCATGTAGCTCAGTACAAAAGTTGAAATTGACAGCTTCACCTAATGGCAGCCGGATGATAGCGCCGCCATGTTTCGGTATTTTGACGATGGCGCATATGCACGCCTTTACCGCTGGAGAAATATTTTCCTGATGTAAGCGAAGTAAAACTCTGTGCTTGTCACGGCAATGTCTTTTGTTTTGTGTTTGATGGCGGACGGCCCCCCTGCGCAGAGGTCCTGCAGGGAGCCGGCGCAGCGCCCGGGGCGACGATTCAATAAAACAGGAGGAGTGCAACGCGGATGGTTGGAAAAACGCTGAGATCTCGATGGGGGCTGTTGCTGCTGGCAGCGGCTTTGTCCGGCTGCGCAGCCACCGAAAGCAAATTGCCGGTTCCGTATGAACTTGCATTTGATGCGGGCAGCGATGTTAATCCGGATAGCCAGGGGCGTCCCTCGCCCGTTCAGATTACTGTCTATGAGCTCACGTCGACCTCGGCATTCCAGTCGACGGATTATTTTGCCTTGCAGGCTGACGCGCGCAAGGCGCTGGGCGGCGATCTGCTGGAAACGCAGCAGTTGACGCTGCATCCGGGCACGGCCGAGACGCTGAGGCGGCCTGGTCATGTAGGCGCCAAGGCGCTGGGCATTGTCGCCGGCTACCGCGATCTTGACGGGAGCCAATGGCGCATGCTGATCGACCTGCCCGCCAGCCGCAGTACCAATATCTACAAGTTCTGGCAATTCTCTCCCGGCGCAGCCCGCATCGAGGTCCAGCTCAACGATCACGGCATGACGCTGGTATCGCACGAGGATTGATCCCATTCCATGTCCATTACCAGGTACGCATGACTGAACAGAAAAGAGTTGTCTGGTCCGAGGGTATGTTTCTGCGCCCTCATCATTTCCAGCAAATGGAGCGCCATCTGGCGCATCAGGCAAAGATACAGATAGACTGCCATGCCGGCATTTATTGGGGGTTTCGTACGCTGCAACTGGACAGCGACGCGCTGGCGACCGGTTCGCTGGCGCTGAGGGAAGCCAGCGGTATTTTTCCGGATGGCACGCCTTTCGCTTTTTCGCGGCCGCAGGACGGCCCTGCGGCATTGCGCATTCCCGTGGATACGCATGGCAGGCAGTTCGTGCTGGCTCTGCCGCGCCGGCGCAATGACGAATACGAGGTGTCCTTCGAGCAGGACGATGCAACGCTGGCGCGCTATAGCGTCATGGAGGAGGAGATCCAGGATAGCGGCACTGTCAGTCTTGAGTCGGCGGTGCTGCAATTGGGCCGTTTACGCCTGCGCCTCATGCCTGAGGATGAGGCGGGCGGCGACTGGGTGACGCTCGGGGTGGCGCGCGTGCTGGAGCGGCGCAATGATCAGCAGCTTACGCTGGATGCTGACTATATTGCGCCTGTACTCGCAGCGGGTATCGATACGGTGCTGGGCTCGCGGCTGAACGAGATCATTGCCTTGCTGGAGGCGCGCGGCGCAGTGCTGGCGCAGCGTCTTTCGCAGCCGGGCCGGGGAGGCGTATCGGAGGTGTCCGAGTTCCTCATGCTTGCCACGATCAACCGCTATCGGGGCGTGATGGAACACACCAGGCAGTCTGGCATTCATCATCCCGAGCGCCTGTTTCATGATTTGCTGATGCTGGCAGGAGACCTTGAGACGTTCAGCGCCTCGGATAGGGCGCTGGCCGCCTTTCCCGCCTACATGCACGATGATCTTGCCGCCAGCTTTCATCCGCTGTTGCTGCGCATACGCCGTGCCCTGTCCATCGTACTGGAGGACAGCGCGGTGCAGATTCCACTGGAAGACAAGGGACAAGGCGTGCGCGTGGGCCATATCAACGACCCGGCCATGCGTCGCACAGCCGGGCTGATCCTGGCCGCGCATGCCGATATGCCCGCGGACCTGCTGCGCTCGCGGTTTCCCGCGCAGGCCAAGCTCGGACCGATAGAGCGCATCCGCGATCTGGTGCATCTTCAGTTGCCGGGGATAGGCATGCGCCCGCTGAGCAATGCGCCGCGTCAGATTCCTTATCATTCGGGCTACATCTATTTTGAGCTCGAAAAAACAGGCGAAATGTGGCAGCAGTTTCAGGGTACCGGCGGCCTGGCCCTGCATCTGTCCGGTGATTTTCCCGGCCTGCAGCTTGAGTTCTGGGCCTTGCGGTCCGGATCGGGGTCGTAGTCATGGCGGCACAGGATGCATGGACGCTGGAAGGCGGCCCCTGGGCGGCGTCCCAGCCTGAGGAACAGCACTATCGCACGGACCCGCTCGTCGAAGACCATACCGGGCACACCGTCAATCCTCTGGTGGCGGCGGCCAACCCTTTGCTGGTCCTGATCCCGCAGATCCGGGCCAGCGCCACACATCCCTCGGCGCAGTTGCTGCGCGAGCATCTGGTCGACGAGGTCAGACAGTTCGAGCTGCGTGCGCAACAGGCAGGCATCGCGAATGAAACCATTCTGGGCGCCCGCTATTGTCTATGTACGGCATTGGACGAAGCGGCCGCGCTGACGCCCTGGGGCGGTGGCGGGGTATGGTCCGCTCATAGTCTGCTGGTGACTTTTCACAACGAAACCTGGGGCGGTGAAAAATTTTTCCAGCTGCTGGCCAAGCTCAGTCAGAAGCCCGCGCAGCACATTGATTTGCTTGAGCTCTTGTATTACTGCCTGCAGTTGGGCTTCGAGGGGCGTTATCGCGTCGCGGACAATGGGCGCAGCCAGCTTGAAACACTCAGGCAGCGGCTATTGCTGATTCTGCGCGCCAATCGCGGCGAATATACGCGCCCCTTGTCGCTGCACTGGCAGGATGCGCCGCTGCTGGCACAAGTAAGGCGTCTGCCGGTTCCTATGTGGGTGTTCGCCGTGCTGGCGATAGCGATAGGACTGCTGGCCTATCTGGGCATGAGCTGGAGTCTGGGCGGGCGGTCCGATGCGGTCTTTGCCGAGCTGGCCGGGCTTGAGCCGCCTGCGCTGCAGCTTGCCGCAGCGCCGCAGACGCCGGCCTCAAACGTTTCGGCTCCGCCAGCGTTTCGCCTGACGGGCTTTCTCGCGCCTGAAATCCGGGAAGGGCTGCTTGCCGTGCGTGACGAGGCGGATCGCAGCGTGATCATTCTGTATGGTGACGGGCTGTTCTCCTCGGGCGCAGACAAGATACAGTCGCGCTATATCCCGGTGCTGTCGCGCGTGGCCGATGCCCTGAATCAGGCGCATGGCAATATCCTGGTCAGCGGTTATAGCGACAACGTACCCATACGCACCGTGCGCTACCCCTCCAACTGGGAACTGTCCCAGGCCAGGGCAGATGCCGTCAAGGCACTGCTCCAGGCCCGTCTGGCCGATGCCGGTCGCGTACGTGCCGAAGGGCGCGGCGAGTCCGATCCCATTGCGCCCAACGACAGCCCTGAGAACCGGGCCCGCAACCGGCGAGTGGAAATCACGCTGCTGTCGTCGCCGGTAGGCGTTGGTGCGACGGACAGATCGATGGGAGGCGTGCAGCCATGAGCCGGATACTTGGCTTCTTCACCAGCCGGGGGCTGTGGAATTTCATCGGCCTGATTGCGCTGGCTGTGCTGATCTGGATAGCTGGCCCCTTGCTGGCCATCGGCGTCTGGCGACCCCTGGAAACCGAGCGCGCGCGTGCCTATCTCATTGTGGCTGTGTTTGCGTTGTGGCTGCTGCGCTTGCTGTGGCGTATCTGGCGAGAGGGCAGGTTGAATGCGCGACTGCTGGGGCAACTGCGGCGTCCGGAAAAACCGAAGGCGCCAGAGTCTGCCGGCAATGCCGAGGTCCAGGCACTGTCGGCGCGCTTCGACGAAGCGATCAGACTGCTGCGCACAACCCGGTTCGAGGGTGGCAAGGCGCCGCAGCCATGGGCGCGGTTTTCCAGGCAATATCTGTATCAGCTCCCCTGGTATATCTTTATTGGTGCGCCCGGATCCGGCAAGACCACGGCCCTGGTCAATGCGGGGCTGCAGTTTCCGCTGGCGCATCGCTTTGGAAAGGCCGCCTTGCGCGGTGTGGGCGGTACGCGCAATTGCGACTGGTGGTTTACTGATGATGCCGTCCTCCTGGATACCGCAGGGCGCTATACCACGCATGAAAGCGATGCGGCCGGCGACGAAGAGGAGTGGAAAGGGTTTCTGGGATTGCTGCGCCGGTATCGCAGCCGCCAGCCCATCAATGGCGTGATGCTCACCATCAGCGTCGGCGATCTGCTTGCGTCGACCGATGGCGAGCGCTTGCGCCACGCCGCAGTATTGCGGCAGCGCCTGCAGGAGTTGCGCGAGCAGCTGGGACTGCGTTTTCCAGTATATGTGCTGGTTACCAAAATGGATTTGCTGTCCGGCTTCGAGGAGTATTTTGCAAGCTTCAGCCGCGATGCGCTCCAGCAGGTCTGGGGATTTACCTTCGCGCATGGGCAGACACTGTCGGAATCCTTCAACCTGAACAACGCATTCAACGCGCAATACGATTTGCTGCTGGAAAGGCTGTACAAGGGTTTGCCCGATACGCTTGCGGCAGAACCGGATGCCGAGCAGCGCGCGCTGGCCTATCTGCTCCCGCAGCAGTTTGCCGGATTGCGCGCTTTGCTGGCCCATTTTCTGAGCGATGTCTTTGCTTCATCCAGGTTTGAATCCTCGCTTATGCTGCGCGGCGTCTACTTCACCAGCGGCACGCAGAGCGGACAAACCTTCGATCAG
The DNA here is from genome assembly GCA_048270225.1 of Pusillimonas sp. Lineage (GTDB taxonomy): Bacteria > Pseudomonadota > Gammaproteobacteria > Burkholderiales > Burkholderiaceae_B > Allopusillimonas. The sequence goes on from JBLWTG010000001.1 coordinate 614,897, forward strand.
GTGGCCGGCCAACTCAAGCGATATCTCAAAATAGACGGCATACACGCCAGCAGCGGCGCGCACTCGCCTGCTCCGGGGCAGGGCCGCAGCTTCTTTCTGCACGACCTGCTCAAGAAAGTCATTTTTTCGGAAGCCGCGCTGGCGGGTCGCAATCTCAAATGGGAACATCGCTATCGCGTGGTTCAGTGGACCGCCTATGGCGCCATCAGTGCGGTGCTGCTGGCGCTGCTGGCCGGGATGGCGATCAGCTACCGGAACAATGTGGCTTACCTGGCTCAGGTCGAGGCCGAGGTGCCAGTGGTGCAGAAGCTGGGCCGGGATACACGTATTACCCAGCCCGGCGATGTGCGCTCGGTGGTGCCTTACATGAGCGCCCTGCAGGCGTTGCCCGCTGCGGGTGGACTGGACACGGACAATCCGCCCTGGTCTTATCGCTTCGGGCTGTACCAGGGGGGCAAGGTGCAGGCAGGTGTGGACGGCGCCTACGGCGCAGTGCAGCAGAAGGTGCTGGCGCCGCAGGTCGCCCGCAGGGTGGAGGCAGCCTTGCGCAACGCGCCGGCCGATGATCTTGAGTACGAATATGAGGCCTTGCGGGCCTATCTCATGATGTATGACGCAGCGCATTTTGATGCGCCGTTTCTGCGCACATGGCTGCTGTCGGATATCCAGAAAACCTTGCCTGAAGACTACACACGACAAAGCTTTGATGCGCTTTCGGGGCATCTGCGCCGTCTCATGGCGGCTTCGGCGCTGTCATCGCCTTTTGCTCAGGACCCGGACCTGGTGTCCACGGTGCGTGCGGATCTGGATCGCTACTCGCTGGCCCGGCGCGCCTACAGCAGGCTGCGGCGGCTGCTCCTGGGCGACGGGCAGCCTGACACGACGTTTGCAAGCCTGGGTGGGTCCGCAGCCATGACCGTGTTTGTGCGCAGCAGCGGCGCACCTCTGAATGAAGGCATTCCCGCGCTCTACAGCTACAAAGGATACTGGGACGTGTTCAGTCCGCGCATAGATCAGGTGGCCAGCGCCTTGCGCAGGGACGACGCCTGGGTACTGGGCGTGCGGCCCGGGCGCGAGGCTGTAGCGCCGGGTGATGTGCTGGCGCAGGAAATCAAGCGCCTGTACCTGACCGACTACGTGAAATACTGGGAGGACTATCTCAACGATCTTCATCTGGTACCCGCCTCAAGCTTGCTGCAGAGCATAGAGATAGCCCGCACACTGTCATCATCCGGTTCGCCGCTGGTGACCATGATGCGCGGCATCGCCCGGGAAACGACGCTGCTGCGCGAGACGGATGACGATGGCCGCTCTTTGCTGGATCAGGCGCGCGACCGCGTATCGAACACGCAGAATACGCTGGAGCGGATGTTCGGACCCATAGGCCGCGATGCTGCGCGAAGCACGGACTCGCGCAAAAGCATCGAAGACATCGTCGACAAGCATTTTGCCGCCTACCGGCAACTGGTGACCAAGGGTGCGGACGGCAAGCTCCCGATAGCTGCAACCACCGGCCTGATCGACGAGCTTTATGGTTATCTCACGGCGTCTGATGCGGCATTGCGCAGTGCGGGCTCGCTGCCGTCTTCGCCGGTGGTGACCAAGCTGCAGGCCGAAGCGGGACGTCTTCCCAAGCCGGTGGCCGGTATGCTGACCCAGTTGTCGGTCCAGGCGTCCAAGGAGGTTTCGGATGTAGAGCGCCGCCATATCGGCGAAAATGTGTCGGCCCAGTTAGGCAGCTTTTGCCGGCAGTCCATTGCTGGCCGATATCCTTTTGCACCGCACTCCTCACGTGATGTTGCGCCCAACGACATGGCGCGCCTGTTCGGGCCTGCCGGCATGATGGAAGACTTCTTCCAGAAGCATCTGGCCGATCACGTGGACATGTCGGGCCGGCGCTGGCGCTTCAAGCCCGGGATCGATGGCGGAGAAGGGAAACTGGCAGGCTACCTGGATGCCTTCCAGCGTGCGGCGACGATACGCAGCGTCTACTTTACCGGCAACGGCAGCGAGCCCGTGTTCAAAGTGAGCATACGACCGCTGCGCATGGACGAGACCATCACGCAGTTCATCATGAATGTTGGGGGACAGACCGTCCGCTATGCGCATGGACCGCAGATAGGCACGACGGTGCAGTGGCCGGGCCCCAACGGCGCCAGCCAGGCCAGTATCGAATTGCTGCCGCAGACGGGCGTGTCGGGTGTGTCTGCGAGCGGACCCTGGGCGCTGAACCGTCTGCTGGATAAAGCCACCTTGCGTCCCGGGCCGTCACCCGAGGTGTCGCTTGCGGTTTTCGACATCGGTGGACGCCAGGTCGAGCTGGAGATCAGCGCGAACAGCGTCAAGAATCCGTTTCGGCTTGCCGACATGACTGGCTTTCGTTGTCCGGGAAAAGGGTAGTCGCCATGCGCCATTCAGACGAACTTTGTTCAGGCACGCTGGGCTGGTACGGCAAACTGCCGGCCAGCGGCGATTTTGCGCATCGGGATCTGGGCCGCGGCCTGGTGCAGTGGTGGGACAAGTGGCTGCAGCTGGGGGTGGCCAGGCTACACGCGGATCGCCTGGGCGAGATGGCCTATCACAGTGCCCCATTGTGGAATTTTGTCGTGCCTGCCGGCCTGGGGGCCGGCGCCATGCAGTTTGGATGCGTGGGCGCCAGCCGTGATCGCGTTGGCCGCAGCTTTCCATTGATCATTGTGTTTGCCCTGCCGGACGATCAGTACCGGCCTTCGGTGCTGGCCGGCGCAGGGCCGCTTTATCAGAGTCTGGGGGCCAATCTCGTCGCTGCCTTGCGCCATGGCTGCAGTACCGCCCAGCTCGAAACATCCTTGCATGGCACGCGCAGCATTGTTGCCAGGCTGCTGGCGCCTGTGGCGGCCAAGTCTGCCCCCGCAGATGGCGGGGGCGATATTTTCAGCGTGCTCAACGGCGGGCATGAGGAGGCGGTCGTCCCGGCGGATTCCGACGGTCTGGGATGGCCCGACTTGCCCCTGTATTTCAATCCCAGCGCGACGAGCAGCTATTGGTGGACCAACGCTGCCGAAGGTGCGGCGCATAAAAGCCACGTGCATGGCGGGGCGCTGAACGCGACCTTGTTCAGCAAACTGTTCATTGCGCATGCCGGCTATCGGTGAACCATGTATATCCTGACCCAAAAAGGGGTGTTTCCATGCTGAACGACGCTGATTCTACCCGGACCGGACCTGGCTCCGAGCCATCCGGCAGGCGCGAGGCTGCGCCGGCCCCGGACGAGGGCGGTGCGTGGCGTTCCGACGATGGCCCTGACGGACTTGCGCAGCAGGATGTCGTGCTGTCGGACACGGCGCTTTGGCAGTCCCGGGGACGCCTGGACGAGCAGCAGATACGGCAATTGCTGGATCAGCTCCTGCCTGCCTTGCGAGTTTTGCATGCACAGCATCGTGTATATGGCCATATCGCGCCGGATCGGATTCTGGTGTCAGGCCAGCGCTGGTCGCTTGATCCGTCGGCGCCCGGCGACAGGAATGACAGCCATCAGTTGTACGGGCCGCTCGAAGACGGCTACGCCGCTTTCGAACAGTATGCCGACGCCGTCGACGGGCCTTGCGGACCGTGGACTGATATCTATGGCCTGAGCGCGCTGGCCTATGCGCTGATTACAGGCCAAGCCCCCCCCGATGCGGTGCGTCGGACCATCGTGGATGCCTGCGAACCCCTGGCCATCCAGTCCCTGCCGGGCTATCGCGCCGGGTTTCTGGCTGCGATAGATCGCGGCCTTTCACTGATGCCCCCTGCCAGGCAGCAAACCCTGGACGAGTTTGCATTAAGCCTGGGGCTGCGAGCGGAGGCGGGCGCTGCACCCGTCACACCCGTCGCACCCGTCGCACATGAACCCCAGGCCCAGCCGCAGAGGCCAACCGAAATCGTCGCTGCACGCCGTGTGCCGATCTGGCCACTCTTAGCCGCCCTGGTTCTGCTCGTTGCAGGCGGGCTATGGATGGGGTTCGGATCGGAGCGCGAGCCCGCTGCGATACCGTCGCCCCAGTTGGCGAATGCGGGTGCCGGCACGGGGCTGCCGGCGCCGTCGTCCCCGTCTGGTGCTGGCGAGGCCGCCATAAATGGCACGGACAATCCATCCACCAACGCCATGGATTCGAACACGGCGGACGATGCTGCCACAATGGTGCCCGCTGATTCAACGCGTGCGGCCACGGTCGTCACAACGCCAGCAGGACTTGATGGCGCCGACGCCGCCGCAGTGAGGCGGTCGGATGAGGATAGTGCGAACGTGGCCGGGCTGCCTGGGCCGGACGCGCCGCCGGCATCCCGCTTAAGCCTTGAGCCGTCGGCAGACGGTGCGCCCGAAGGTGCGGGCAGTGGCGAGTCGATGGCCGCCGGAGAGGCCAGCGCGGTGCCTGAGGCAGGTGATGCGCCGCCTCAGGCCGCTTCGCCGGAGGTTACGCCGCAAGCCGCCCAGACACCACAAGCGCCTCAGACGCGGTCTCGAACTGCGGCGTCATCCCGCCGCGCCCAGTCAGTGCATCTGGCGGTTCGGCCCTGGGGCGAGCTCTACATCAATGGCGTCTCAAAAGGTATTTCTCCGCCGCTCAAAACCATCCAGCTTGAGCCTGGTACCTATCGGGTCAGAATCGTCAATGGCGGGCTGCCTGCCTGGACGGGCAGCCTGACTGTACAGGCAGGAGAGCCCGCGACGATAGCGCATGATTTCGGCGGTTAGCGGGTGCGCCAGGGACATGGGCACGCCCATTGGCCAGCGCCGCGGCTATTCCGCCTATGCGCGGCCGGCCCCGCCGAGTAGCCCCAGCTTATCTCTGCGTGTCCAGCGCTGTATCATCAGCACGGCCACCACAGACAGGCCTATCGCCAGCCCGCTCCAGATGCCTACACTGCGCCAGCCCGCCCAGAAGGCCAGCGCCGCGCCGCTTGGCAGTCCCACACCCCAATAGCCCAGTCCGGCGTACAGCATTGGAATGCGAGTGTCGTGCAATCCTCGCAGCATGCCTGCGCCCAGCACCTGGCCGCCGTCGACAAGCTGAAAGACGGCGGCGACGGTGAGCAGCGATACGGCGATCGAAATCACCTGGGCATTGGCCGGGTCGTGCAGGTCAAGAAAGGCGGCAATCAGCCAGTGAGGCACGGTGAGCAGGGCGATTGCAGCGAGCCCCATGGCCGCCATGCCCAGGGCGAACGCCGTCCAGCCGGATCGTGAAATATCTTCGATGTTGCCGGCGCCATAGGCGTGGCCGACGCGTACTGTCGCCGCCTGGGCGATGCCATAGGGCACCATAAAGCTCAGACTGGCGATCTGGATCGCGATGGCGTGAGCGGCCAGGTCGGCGGACCCCAGCCAGCCGATCAAAAAGGCGGCAGCATTGAAAATCGTGACCTCAAAGGCGGTGGCCACGGCGATCGGTATGCCCAGCTTCCACAACGCTTTGAAACGGGGCCAGTCCGCCTGCCACCATCGTTGAAATAACTGGTAGCGCCGGAAGCCAGGGTCCAGCATGATGATGCCCACCATAGCCAGAAACAGGAAGAGACTGGCCAGCGCGCTGGCAACGCCTGCGCCGACCAGACCCAGCGCGGGAAACCCCAGGTTGCCGAAAATCAATACCCAGTTGGCCAGGATATTGAAGGAGATGGCGCATAGAGCGGCGGCCAGTGCGGCGCGGGGCCGCTGCAGCGCGGCGACGAAGGAGCGCAAGACCAGATAGCCCAGAAAACCTGGCATGGCCCACAGCAAGGCACGCAGATAGTGCGCCGCCATGGCTGCCAGTTCGGGCGGCTGGCGTAGAAACAGCAGGATAGCCTCCCCATGCCATAGCGCCAGACAGCCGGGGATGGAAATGGCGACGGCGCTCCATAAGCCCTGGCGCACTGTGCGCCGCACATCCGGGCGGGAATCGGGGCGCGCGCCCAGCTCGCGGGCCACCATGGGCGCCGTCGCAGTGACCAGGCCAAGCGCGAACAGTGCAATAGCGGTATACAGGTTTGCACCCAGGGCGCTGGCGGCCAGCGCATCCGGGCCCAGCCGTCCGATGAAAATGACGTCTGTGGTCGTCATGGCCATTTGCGTCAGATTGGTAAGCACCAGCGGCAGGCTGAGGGCAAAGGTGGCAATGAGTTCGCGCTTCCAGGCGGCGCGTGAGCTCGGCGGCATGAACACTCCCGGTTATCGAAGTCGTGATGATACGCGTTGATGCACTTGGTACAACGTATCGTCCGTCTTGCCGTTATCATAGGCAAGGTAAATACTGCGGCAAAGTCCCGGTCTGGGCCCATTGCGTCCCCGGCCCGGGAATATTTATTACTCAAATACCGACAGGAGACATAATGGATAGTCAGGAAAGCGCCAGCATTGCGGCACAGACGGCACCGGCCCATGTCCGGCACAAGGGGCTGATTGACTGGGTACATCGCATCGCGCAGCTTGTGCAGCCGGACGACATTGTCTGGTGCGATGGTTCCCAGGCCGAATACGACAGGCTGTGCGCACAGATGGTGGCCGCAGGCACACTGCAGCGGCTCAATCCCGACAAACGCCCCAACTCCTATCTTGCCTGGTCCGATCCGTCCGATGTCGCACGGGTCGAGGATCGCACCTTTATCTGTGCCCGCAGCAAAGAAGGCGCCGGCCCGACCAATAACTGGGCCGATCCGGACGAGATGCGCAGCACACTGGACGGCCTGTTCGCGGGCGCCATGCGCGGGCGCACACTATATGTGGTGCCGTTTTCCATGGGGCCATTGGGTTCGCCCATTTCCCATATCGGCATCGAGCTTACCGACAGCCCGTATGTGGTTGTCAATATGCGCATCATGACGCGCATGGGCAGCCAGGTCTATGACATCCTGGGCGAGGACGGCGTCTTTGTACCCTGTGTGCACTCGGTCGGCAAGCCGCTGGCCCCGGGCGAAGCTGACGTCGCCTGGCCATGCAATGACACCAAATATATCGTGCATTATCCAGAGTCGCGTGAAATCTGGAGTTTCGGATCGGGCTACGGCGGTAATGCGCTGCTGGGCAAGAAATGCTTTGCGCTGAGGATAGCCTCCACGATGGGCAGGGATCAGGGCTGGTTGGCAGAGCACATGCTGATCCTGGGCGTGACCTCGCCTGAAGGCCACAAGCGCCATGTTGCGGCGGCTTTTCCCTCGGCCTGCGGCAAAACCAACTTTGCCATGCTGATTCCGCCGGCCGGCCTGTCGGGGTGGACGGTCACCACCATAGGCGACGACATCGCCTGGATCAAGCCCGGCAAAGATGGTCGCCTGCATGCCATCAACCCTGAAGCAGGGTATTTCGGCGTGGCGCCCGGAACCAGCGAACAGACCAATTACAACGCCATGGCGACGCTCAGGGCCAACGTCATCTTTACCAATGTTGCGCTGACAGATGATGGCGATGTCTGGTGGGAAGGCATGACGGCCACACCGCCTGCCCACCTGATGGACTGGCAGGGGCGCGACTGGACACCGCAGATTGCCAGCGAAACAGGCCGCAAGGCCGCCCATCCCAATGCCCGGTTTACCGCGCCGGCATCGCAGTGCCCGTCCATCGACCCTGAATGGGAAAACCCGGAGGGTGTCGTCATTGATGCATTTATCTTTGGCGGGCGACGCTCCGATACGGTGCCGCTGGTGACCGAGGCGCGCAACTGGGCCGAGGGCGTCTACATGGCTGCAACCATGGGATCCGAGACCACGGCGGCGGCCGCCGGCAAGCAGGGCGTGGTGCGGCGCGATCCGTTCGCGATGCTGCCGTTCTGCGGTTACAACATGGGCGACTATTTTGCGCATTGGCTCGGTTTGGGCGAAAAACTGCAGGCCGCGGGCGTTACGCTGCCGCGCATCTATTGCGTGAACTGGTTCCGCAAAGGCCCCGATGGCAAGTTCGTATGGCCTGGTTTTGGTGACAATATGCGGGTGCTCAAGTGGATGCTGGCAAGGCTGGACAATCAGGCAGAGGGCGAGGACCATCTGTTCGGCATTTCGCCGCGCTATGAAGATCTGGACTGGGATGGAATGGCGTTCGATGCGGGGCGCTTCGAACAGATCATGGCATCGGACGCACCTGCCTGGCGCGAAGAATTGGCGCTGCACGACGCCTTGTTCGAGCGGCTGGAAGGCAGGCTGCCCAAGGCATTGCCGCGTATCCGCAGACAGTGGGCCGACAGCCTCTAGGCTGACACGCCTGCGGCATCCATCCCGGACCAGCGTCTGGATGGATGCCGCAGGCGCCGCGAGGCTCGCCCCGCAATGCGATCAGGTACCGATCACGCCATCGTCATCCTTGGTGATGACGAGTGTGGACGAACGCGGAATCGAGCTGCCGCCGTCCGGCCAGTGGCTATCGCCGTCCTCACCGGGATGCTGGATGTTGATGAACATGGTTTTGCTGTCCGGCGTGAACGTGATGCCGGTCACCTCGCACTCCTTTGGGCCGACCAGGAAACGGCGGATTTCCTTGCTGACCGGATCGGCGCACAACATCTGATTGTTGCCCTGGCCTTCATATTCGCCTGAGTTGCTGTACTTGCCGTCAGTCTGTATCCACAGGCGGCCGCTGGTGTCGAAGGCCAGGCCGTCGGGGCTGTTGAACATGTTCTCGGCCGTGATGTTGTCCGTGCCGGATTTCAGATCGCTGCGATCGCTGTATTTGAGCGGATTGCCGGCCAGGACGAACAGATCCCATTCGAACGACAGTGCCGCTGCATCGCCGCCGTCTTCACGCCAGCGGATGATCTGGCCGTAGAGATTGGCAGGGCGCGGATTGGCCGCGTTGGGCTCCTTGCGGCCGCTGTTGTTGGTGAGGGTGACATACACCTCGCCGCTGTCGGGATGTGTGCTGATCCATTCGGGCCTGTCCATCTTGGTAGCGCCTACAGTATCGGCGGCCAGACGGGTGTTGATCAGCACTTCGGCCTGGCTGGCAAACCGTGTATCGGCCTTGAGCGCCGGATTGGCATCTTTGTCCAGCAGCAGCCATTCTCCCTTGCCCATCAGGTCGCCGGCCGTCTCGCCATCGGTAAAGCGCGCGACATAGAGCTTGCCGGTATCAAGCAGATCAGGGTTGTAGCCGTCGGAACGGTAGGCGCTTTCCGAGACGAATTTATAGATGTATTCGTTGGCCTGATCATCCCCCATGTAGATGACCACCCGGCTGTCCTGCGCCAGGGTGCAGGCGGCATTCTCGTGCTTGATCCGGCCCAGCGCGGTGCGCTTGCGGGGCAGGGCGGCAGGGTCGAAGGGATCGATCTCGACAATCCAGCCAAAGCGGTTGGACTCATTGGGCTCGCGCGCATAGTCAAAACGTTCCGAAAACTCTTCCCAGCGATAGCCGGTGGCGCCGGACGACAGGCCGTAGCGCTTCTGGACGTCGCTGCGCGTATCCGTACCGGACAGGGTGCCAAAGTAGTTGTTGAAGTTTTCTTCACAGGTAAGATAGGTATTCCAGGGCGTCCAGCCGTTGCCGCAGTTGTTGAACGTACCCAGCACGCGCGTGCCGGTGGGCTCAGCCTTGGTCTTGAGCAGTGCATCGCCGGCAGCAGGGCCTGTGATCATCATTTCCGTCGAGGCGGTGATGCGGCGGTTATACGAAGAGCTGGTATCGATTTCCCATTTTCCGCTCTTGCGCACGATATGCATGACCGACACGCCATGGGCATTCATGGCCTTGGCGGCCTTGGCTGCGGTCCAGGGCTCTGTGCCCTTGGGGCCGAACAGCCATGTGTAGCCATCATCGCCGACCGTGGTGTACTCATGATTCATGACCAGCAGGCCTTCTTCGCTGCTGTTGTTCAGGGGAAAGAAATGGATGCCGTCATGATTGTCGCCCACCTGTTTCGCCTGTGCCGCGGCGTCGTCGCTGGCATCGGTTTTCCACGCGCCCGCGTCCGCAAACAACGGCGTTCCCCAGGATGCGAATGGCGTGGCGGTATATCCGGCTGCAATGCTGACGGTGTCAGTGGTTGCGATCGGGATGGCCCCAAAGCCCAGCAGAGGTTCGGCCGGCGCGGGATCGTTGCTGTCGCTGCCGCTGGAACAGGCGGCCAGGGGGCCAGCCAGGAATATGGCTGCCGAGAGCCCTGCTCCTGTCTTCAGGAAGCCGCGCCGGCTCCATGCTCGTTGAACGACGGTCTGAAAATGCTCGTTGTCAGAGCCGTTGGTCGGAATGTCTTCGCTGTCTATCGGGCGGGATTTGAACATGTCGATACTCTGAAGTTGCGGAAAGCCAGTAGTATCGAGTCGCTGTATTGCAGCAGTATTAAACGAAGCTGAACGCCGATGGTCGGTTTGGGTAAGCCTCCATCGGCGCCAGGCAGCGGCACATGTGCAGCCTGTACCGCTGCCGCCTGCCTGATGCTAGATCTGCAGTTCGGCATTCAGCGTGAGCGTCCGCCCTGCGCCGGGCACGCCATAGAGCTGGAAGCCGTCGGAGCTGGCCGATAGCTGCTGCAGGTAGAACGTATTGAACACATTGTTCAGATTCAGCCTGAAGCCCAAATGCTTGTTCATGCTGTAGCCCAGCGAGGCATTGGCCAGCCAGTAGTCCGGCGCCGCCGCCGAGATGTCATGGCCTTTATAAGGCCCTCTGGCGACCTTGTTGCCCGAGGCAAACCGGCGCTTGCCCATGTATTGCACACCTATGCCGGTTTCCCATTGCGGCGTCAGCGCGTAGGACGACCACAGCGTCAAATTCGCCGTGGGTACGTTGCGCAATTTCCCGCCAACGTTTTCAGGCGCCGCGGCATCTTCCAGCACGCGTCCGCCATCCATCAGGGCCAGGCCTCCCAACACCGCCCAGTGGGGAGTGATGTTGCCGGCAAGCCCGAGCTCAAGGCCTCGCACGCGCTGCTTTTGCGCGAGCTGGATGCGCTCGGCGGGGTCGGCAGGATTGACATCGGTGGGATTGCTTCGGGTGACCTGGAATAGTGAAGCTGTCACGGCCAGGCTTTGATCGAACACCTCCCATTTTGTGCCGACCTCCCATGTGTGCGCTTTTCCTGGGGAGTAATGCCCGATCTGGGCATGGCCACCGCGTCCGTTCTTGGCAGCAGCGTCGGCAGCCGAGGGCTGCGCGGCCTGACTGTACGAGGCATAGATGCTGCCATGTGCTACGGGCTTGTAGACCAGGCCCATCCTACCGCTCCAGAGACTGTCGCGCTGCTGCTGGCTCAGTCGCTTTCCTCGCTGGTCGTACCATTCGGCCGTGAAGTCATCCAGGCGCAGCCCGGCGGCCAGTTCCCAATGCGGGGTGATGGTCATGTGGTCATGGGCGTAGATGGCCCAGTTCTGGACTACTGCACCGCTTCGATTGGTGGCATTGGCTGGCGCATACGGGCCGTTGTAATGCACATCGGGATTGCGCACATCGTAGACCCAGCGCTGGGTCGTGGAGGGCACCATGCGCCTGTGCGGCTTGTTGCGGTAGCTTTCCTCGTAATGCTCCACGCCTGCCGAGGCCTGGTGCGCAATGCCGCCGGTCTTGAAGGAAAACAGCATGTCGGTCTGGTTGGCGAAGGTTTTGGCGACATATGCCCGGTTGTAGTTGGCCAGGCGCTGGGTGGCCAAATGGCCGGAGGGGTAGGTTTCCATGCCGGCGCTATCGTAGCCCCAATAGTCGGTTCTTCCGACCCGGATATCCTGCAGGCCGCGGCCTGCGGCGCCGGTCGCGTTCAATGGCCTGCCACCGGTATTGAGCAGGGTATAGCGTTCGACTTCGGCTTTACGAGTCTGGTTGCGCAGGCGGATGCGGTCGTTGACGTCGTGCTCGATCCGTATCATCAGGGCATTGCTTTCGGTTTCCTCGGTATCGACATTGCTCAGCCCGGCCCAGTAATGCCTGCCTACGCCCTGCATCCGCTTGCCGGTGGTATTGCTGACCGGTACGCCGAAATCAGGGGTGTTGATGTCGCGCTGATGCAGATAAGACGCCACCAGGCGGGTATGGGTGCCCAGACCCAGCGCAATGGATGGCGCAATGCCCCATCGGTCGAAATCCGTATGCTTGCGGCCTGCGACATCGTTGTGATGGCGCATAGCGTTGAGTCGGACGGCCGACGTGTCTCCCAGAGGATGGTTGATATCCAGGGTGGCGCGGCGGTGATCGCTGGTGCCCAGCGCGGCAGTGAGGGTTTTTCTGGTTTGCAGCGATGGCGTCTTGGTGACCATATTGACAGTGCCGCCGCTCGCACCCACCCCGGACTCGACCGAGCCCGTGCCCTTGAATACCTCAACCTGCTCAAGGTTGAAAATATCCGTGCGGGTGGTGAGCGCGCTGCTGCGCGCGCTGTCGACCGTCAGGCTCTGCTCGGCGGGCAGGCCTCGCAGCGTGAACATGTCGCCCCAGCCCAGGCCGCCTTCGCCCGACCCAAAGGTGATGCCGGGCACGTTGGACAGAATGTCGCGCAGATTCTGTGCGCCTTGTTGCTCAAGCACGGCGGAAGACACGATGTTGACGGTTTGCGGCGTGTCCAGCAACGGTTGCCGGTACTTGGCGGACTGCAGCTTTTCGGCCTTGAAGCCGATGCCGTAGGTTGTTACCGGTGCCAGGGTCTGGACATGGCTGGTATGCGCCCGGGTTGTGGCGGGCGCGGTCAGCGCGGCCAGTACGGCGAGATAGATGAGGGTGTGGGAACGCGGCGCAGTGCGTGTTGCAAGCCACGAATGGGACATAGCGCTTCTCCATGAAGGGTGTTAGAAGCGCAGATGATAATGATATTGATTACATATTGCAATAAATGCAACTTATTGAAAATAAACGGAAAAAATAGATATTTGATGCTTTTTAAAACGAGGTGAGCGGCATCGTTAAAATGTCGGATTCCTGCTCAATTATTTTTCGTCCCATGACACGCATCCATATCCGTCCAGCCCAACGCAGCGACGCGCCCGCCATTCATCAATTCATCATCGATCTGGCCATTTATGAAAAAGCAGAGCATGAGGTCGAATCCTCGATTGCCGATATCGAGCGCAGCCTGTTTGACCAGCCTATGTCATCGGCCGCGTTGATGTGTGAAATCGATGGCAAGACTGCCGGATTCGCTGTGTATTTCGCCAGCTACTCCACATGGTTGGGCCATCATGGCATTTATCTCGAAGACCTCTACGTCTCGCCGGCATTTCGCGGACTGGGGGCTGGCCGCGCCTTGCTGCGCGAAGTGGCTCGGATCGCCGTCTCGCAGGGGTGTCGCCGCATGGAGTGGAGCGTACTCAACTGGAATACGCCCGCCATCCGCGTGTATGACGCAGTAGGCGGTGTGCCTCAGACCGAATGGACGCGCTACCGCCTGGCTGGCGATGCACTTCAGGCGTTTGCCGAATCGGGAAAAGTCATCCCCGCATAGGGCACAATGCGGCTTTTTTTTGCGAGGCGATAGCACAGCCAGATCAGCAAAAACAGCGGCAGGCCGATATAAGTGGCGATCACGCCATTCCAGTCTATGGTTTCCTGCAGAAATGCCTGATAGTTTTGCCCCAGGGTGATGATCAGGCACAGCACAAAGGCGAATATCGGTCCAAAGGGAAACAGGGCGGATCTGTAAGGCAGCAGCGACAGATCACGCCCTTGCAATACATAGCCGCGTCTGAACCTATAGTGGCTGATGGCTATCCCCAGCCAGGCGATGAATCCCGTCATGCCTGAGGTATTCAGCAGCCAGATATACACCGACGTCGGACTGAAGATCGATGTCAGAAAGCACAGGGCAGCCACGACCGTGGTGGCAACCAGCGCATAGCGCGGAACCCCGTTGCGCGACAGGCGTGCGAAGATGCGGGGCGCCTTGCCTTCGCGGGCAAGGTTGAACAGCATGCGGGTGGAGGCATACATGCCTGAGTTGCCCGCTGACAGCACAGAGGTGAGCACCACCGCATTCATGACCGCGGCCGCCGACAGCAGGCCGGCTTTCTCGAACACCAGCGTGAAGGGACTGACGCTGATGTCTGTGACATCGTTGCGCAGCAGTTGGGGGTCTGTATACGGGATAAGCAGGCCGATGACAAGAATGGCGAAGACATAGAACAGCAGGATGCGCCAGAATATTTGTCGAATGGCGCGCGGGATATTGCGGCCGGGGTTTTCGGATTCGCCCGCCGCAATGCCGATCAGTTCGGTGCCCTGGAACGAAAATCCGACGATCATGGCTACCCCCACCATGGCGGCAAAGCCACCGGGAAACGGGGCATCGCCTATCGTCCAGTTTTCCAGGCCGGCGTGCTCGCCGCCCTGAAGGATGCCGGCAATCATCAGGATGCCGGTACCAATGAAAATCAGCACCGTCACGACCTTGATGGCCGCAAACCAGTACTCTGCCTCGCCGAAGCCCTTGACGGAAATGCAGTTCAGGAGAAACATCAGCACCAGAAACAGCGCACTCCAGACCAGTCCGGGGACGCCGGGCAGCCAGTAGCTCATGACCAATTGCGCGGCGACCAGATCGACGGCAATGGTAACGGCCCAGTTGTACCAGTAGTTCCAGCCGAGTGCGAAGCCGAAACCTTCGTCGACATAGCGCGCGCCATAGGTGGCAAACGAACCTGACACCGGCATATAGGCGGCAAGCTCGCCCAGGCTGGTCATCAGGAAGTACACCATCAGGCCGATCAGCATATAGGACAGCAGCGCGCCGCCGGGTCCAGCCTGGGAAATCGTGGCGCCCGAAGCGACAAACAGGCCGGTCCCGATGGATCCGCCTATGGCAATCATGGAAAGGTGGCGAGCCTTGAGCTCGCGCCGCAATTCACGCGGTTCACCTGCGTGACAGGAAGAAGTGTTGTCGGTCATCGTCATAGGGCAGTAATGTAACCCGGCTGATTCACTTATCGAAATCAGGCGCGACGCCATTGATTGCGCCGTTGCTTGGCAACATCACTCCAGGGAGATATATTTTTGTATGGACAGGCGTGGGTGGCCTAACCATTGTTTGTTTCGCGGGAACGGTTTGAACAGTCGTTTCGTCTAATAGCCACTGCCCTGGCATGGCCCAGATCACGCATCATATCCATGAGAATTCAAACAAGAGAACGTCATGAACACATCTGTTGCAAAGCAAGCCCCGGACACCAGTGACCGGGCGCTCGTCGCGGCGGTCGCGGCAGGCGACGCCCAGGCATTCGAAACCATGATGAGAAAATATAACAGCCGCCTTTATCGTGCCGCCCGCAGCGTTCTGAAAGATGACAGCGAGGCCGAAGACGCATTGCAGGAAGCCTATTGGAAGGCTTACCAGAAAATGAGTGGATTTCGTGAGGATGCGCAGTTATCGACCTGGCTCACCCGCATTGTCATCAATGAGTCAATCGCGAAGCTGCGCAGCGGCAAGCGTCGCGACGAGGTCGTCAAAATCGTCGAAGACCTGGCTACGGACAGGAAGGTTGTGAAAATGGATATCGCCACCCACGAAGATGCCCGTCCCGATGCCATGGCCTGGCGAGCCGAAATCCGTGCGTTGATCGAACACAAGCTGGACAAGCTGCCTGACCCGTACCGCACGGTTTTTATTCTGCGGGCTGTCGAAGACATGCCTGCCGTCGAGGTTGCCGCTGCGCTGGATATTCCCGAAGCCACGGTACGCAGCCGGTTTTTCAGGGCGCGCAGCCTGATGCGTGACTCGCTGGCGTCCGAGATCGACACGCATACCAAAGACGCATTTTCATTTGCAGGCCACCGCTGCGATCGCATCGTGGCCACGGTGCTGGCGCGCCTGGCGCGCGAGGCCCCACGGCGCTGAGCGCGGCTGGGCCAGCCCCGCCTGTGCGCTGGCCCCTGCCTCGGCTGTTGACCTACACCCCATCTCTAAAGCCGGCGCTTATTGAACGATGTGTTCCTTCATGATCAGCGCGACCGGCGGGAAGGCCTTGAGGGCGATCTCCGGAAGTCCCTGGTCTGCACCGGCCCGGGTCTGCCATCCCTGTGCCGCTGGTTGGCCGACGATAATGCGTCCAACCATGCCTGCATGCTCATGAGGCAGGCAGTAGTAGTCGTAGACGCCTGGTGTCGTCAGTGTGACAGAAAACGATTCACCGGGAAGCAGAAAGCCGGAATCCCATGGCGTGGCACCGTCGGGGATACGCTGTGTCTTTCCATAGAGAGAAGGGTGGTATGCCGTCGCAGTATGTGAATTGCCAGCGTCCTTATTGGTCCACCTTACCGTTTGCCCTGGCTGGATGAGCAGGCCCATAGGCCTGAACCAGACTCGGGCGCCGCCTGATGTTCCCTCCATGGCAATATCAATAATATCGGCAGCGTGGCCGACCCGGGAGAGGGCCAGGCCGGCCGCCAGCATGCTGCTTCTCAGTATGAAGCTGCGACGCTGTCTGTTCATTTTGCGACCCGTGCTTCGTCCTTGGGGGACACATGCCAGAGCACGATATGAATATGTGGCTCGGCAACGCCAGGGTGGCCGGCGTTATACATAATATCCACATGATCCACTTTTCCGCCCGGAGCGAGCAGATTGTCGATATGCATATCCGGCTTCATCTGGGCCAGCGGAATCATATAAATAGTGCTGACCAGTTTGCCGTCATGATCGTAAGCCAGAAAGGGGCCGGCGGGGAGTGTGTTCGGATCCACATAAAGCTGGCCCATGCCGGGAATGAAATCCGGAAGTTTCACCAGTGAGCTGACCGCCTTGTATGGGGCATGAGGCGGCGCCTTGGCTACGGCGCTGGTTTCATGGGCCAGAACATAGCCAGGGGCGGCAAGAAAGCCTGCCACAATCAAGGGTATGAGGAATTTTTTCATGTGACGATCTCCATTAAATGACCGACTGCACCATGGTGTGGTGTGTGTCAGAGCATTAGATGAAGCTCGTTACGGTACTGTTCCCACTATTTCGTGGGCGGTGCGTTTACGCTAGGTTTGTAGGCTGGTGACCGAGGGATGCGGCGGTACGCGTGCTTGCCGCGCGCATCCATGCCAGCCGCGCGCCGGCGACGATGGACAGTGCAGCGATGATAGAACTGTAGGCCAGGGTGGACAGCCCCGTCAGCCCCTGACCTATCGAACAGCCTGTAGCCAAGGCGCCGCCCACGCCCATCAAAATTGCACCGCCGATATATCTGGACATCTGGCGTGGCGATTCGAATCCTTCCAGGCGCCATGCGCCACGCAGCACGGCGGCAAGAAAAGACCCCGCCAGGGTGCTGAGCACGATCACTGTACCGAACCGCAGCGTCATGCCTGTGGCAATCATGGCGTACTGGATGGTTTCGCCAATGGGGGCGACAAAAGTGAGGGATGCAACCGGCGCAGGATCGAAGTCGTCGGCGCCCAGCCAGCCTGTGGTCAGCCAACCCGCGACGACCAGCAGGCCGATGATGGCGCCGCCGGTCAGGTCCACGGCTCTCTGTCCCGATGCGCGCCGCCGCAAGGCAAAGCACAGCAGCACGAGCACCGCCACCCATACCGTCAGTGAACGCGACAGCCCGGCGGGCACTGCAATTGATGTCGGCGTGAGCGTGGTCATATCCGTGACCAAGGCGCGCAGGGGCGCGCCAAGCCCGGTCAGGGTGATATAGGCGGAAATGCCCAGGCAGAGCAATACGACCAGCGACCGGAGATTGCCCTGGCCCAGCAACACCACGGCGCGGGCGCCGCATCCATTGGTCATGCACATGCCGTAACCGAACATCACCCCGCCGAGCGGCAGCAGCAGCCAGGAGTACGAGGGCATCATGTACAGCGATTGGCCGAGATCGACCAGCCCCATGGACGCCGCGATATGCGTGCCCGCCAGCGCAACTGCCAGCGCCATGGCAAACCCATTCAGCTTATAGCCATGCTTGCCGGACCAGTGCTCCCTGAGGCCGCGCTGCAGGCAGAATCCGCTGATCTGGCCGCAAGCGCCAAAGACAAGACCGATGGCCAGGCTGGCCCAGAGCACAAGTTCAAGCTGTGACATACGCGAGATCGGCTACCCTATTGAAGAACTGTATTTGAACCGGTAATTGTACGGGGCAAACCGGGTCACTGTCAGATCAGGGCAGGGCGGCCATGCTATTCGGCATGCTGCTTATCGAAATCCCATACGTCTTGGAATCCCATCAGCAGGTTGAATGCCTTGAAGTCATACAATGTTTTTTCCAGACCGATGGAGCTTTGTGTTTGCTCCAGATGTTTGTAAGCATCATTCAACGCGCGTCCCGTAGACAGAAACCCAAGTGCGGGGTAGATGGCAATTGAAAATCCCATTTCCTCTAATACGGTAGGAGGCAGAATGGGAGTGCGGCCCGCTTCGACCAGATTGACGAGAAGCGGATGATCGAATGTTCTTCCAATTTTTGCGAGCTCTTCTTCACTTTCAGGCGACTCGATGAATAGTATGTCTGCTCCGGCCTTTGCATAGCGCTCGGCGCGCCGTAGGGCTTCGTCCAAGCCTAAACTGGTGCGAGCGTCAGTTCGGGCAACAATCAGCATATTGTCGTCCTGGCGAGCTTCTCGCGCAACGCGAATTTTTTTCTCCATCTCTTCTGCGGGGATGACGCGACGATTCGGCGTGTGGCCGCATTTTTTTGGGAATTCCTGGTCTTCAAGCTGAATTGCAGAAGCCCCTGCCTGTTCATAAGTCCTGATGGTGTGCGCTACATTGAGCAGGCCTCCGTACCCTGTGTCTGCATCGCAAATAATCGGTAGCTGACTCAGCCCGCAAAAGGCGGAGACCCGGTTGGCCATGTCGGTGAGCGTAGCCAGGCCCGCATCGGGTAACCCAAGGTAGGACGCCACGGTGCCGTAGCCTGTCATGTAAAGGCATTCGAATTTCATCTGGCTGGCGATTCGAACTGAAATCAGATCATAAACACCAGGGGCGATGGTGAGCTTGCCAGGTTTAATGATTTCCTTGAGGCTTTTGATGTGTGGTTTCATGTGTTGGATTCTTGTTGTTGAGCATAGATGTCGAACTGCATGTCGTGTTCGCGGGCAAGTCTTGCCTCGAACTCCCGGATTTCGGGGGTGATATTGACGCCTCGGAAGCCACCGCGTACCGATTTGGGCGAGACGTCTTTATAGGCATCTTTCAGTCCCGGGGGCAGGGGCTGGCCCTCCGGCAAAGCGAGCCAGAGCCGCAGCAGAAAACGCTTGCGTTCGGGCTCTTCGTAGTCTTCATATTCGGTGCGTGCGTGCAGGACGATATGATTATTGATGAACTGCAGATCGCCGGGTTCAAAGTTCATGCGATAACAGAAATCCTCTCGTGCAAGCGTTGCATCCAGAAAGTCGAGCGCTTCGGTTTGCTGCGGCGTCAGGCGTGGTACGTCTGCGAAGCTCAACTGCGCAGAGGTGATATGATTGCGGATGTAGCGACACACGAATCTGCCTTGCTCCATGCCGAACACTGGCGCCTGATAGTAGGGCGGCTCCTCAGGTGCGTGCTCGCCCTGGCGACTGAATGTGAACGGTTGGTACAGGAGCTCGGCCAAGTCTGGTCGTTCGCGCAAAATGGTGTTGTGCGCATTGATGGAGCTGGAGATAAGGCTTTCTCCTCCGGACTTTGCCGTTCGTATCACCAGCAAACCAACCATGTCGCTGCCATCGGCATGAAAGTCCAGTCGCGAGTTGGTGTTGTAGCCGCGTCCTGTTGATGCGCGATAGACCCCGCCAGCATTTCTTACGTCAGACATGAAAGCGCTGGCCTTCCCTTGGGGGCGTGGGACGCCGAGCTGTAGGCCAAGTCCCCAGTAAAAGAGACGGAGTTCATCTTCAGTCCAGTGTTCGACGGGAAACCCTCGTACCAGCCTGAAACCGTAGTCGGTTTGAGTTGTTGCGACGACCTGTTTTAATCGGTCGATAATTGGCCCGCCAAGCGGGAAATCTTCGCGTGACATTTCAAAAAATTTCTTCCCGGCTTTGATCGCATGCGTAAGTGCTCGTTCAAGCTCGGTAATTTCTGTGTTGTTTAGGTGGTAAACCCAGGAGGTGTCTTGTTCCAGGTCCGCACGCGTCCACCCACGAGGTTGTTGAATGGGTTCAATCATTCCAGTTTCCTTGAGCATTTGAATTTAGAGTGGCTTCAGATGAATGGCGTCCGCGAGCGACTTCCAGAATTGGTAATCACGTTTCACTTGCTGGTTGAAATCGCCCACTGAGTCTGCGACTGGCTCGGCAGCCTGTTTTTTGAGTATTTCAGTCATTTCCGGGTCATACACAACCGCATGAACGGCTTTTTGCATGGTGTCCAGAACAGATTTGGGTGTGCCGGCTGGCGCATACAGGCTGTAGCTGGTGTAGACATCGTCAAATTCTTTCATGCCCAACTCGTTCATCGTTGGAACATCAGGCCAGGCGCTGGTACGCTTGGTTCCCGTGATTGCTAGAGGGCGTATCTTCCCGGATTGCACGTAAGGATTTGCGGACAGAATGCTGGTTGTTCCTAGTGTCGTGACGCCGCCCGCGACATCGGCCATAAGCGGCGCTCCTCCCTTGTATGAGACGCTGATCATGTTGAGCTTGCCGTAATAATCCAGCATATTGCCGACTAGGCGAGTCATGTTTTCCGAGCTTCCGTAAGCGAACTTGCTGTCGCTTTGCTTTGCCAGCGCGATGAATTCTTTCAGGTTTTTGGCCGGTACCTCTGATCCAATCAAAAATGCCAGAGGAGAGCGTGCCACCATGGTGACGCCAACGAAGTCCTTGAAGGTGTCATAGGGAATTTCTTTTTGCACCAGGGGATTGATCAGGTGGCTGTTCACGACGAGCACATAGGTGTAGCCGTCTGGCGCAGCAGTGGCGACTGCACGAGTGCCTATGATGCCGTTGGCCCCAGGGCGGTTTTCAACGATGACACTTTCCTTGAAATATGTCGAAAGCCTGTTGCTCAGATGACGGGCGACTGTGTCGGTACCGCCTCCTGCAGAATAGGGGACGACGATGCGTATAGCCTGGCTTGGATAGTCCGCTGCGCTTGCGGAGGCGAGCGCTGCGAATGCTAGGGTTGTAGCCAGAAATCCATATAGCAATTTTTTTCTGCTTTTCTCTGTCATTTTGTCTCCTTTTGAGCGGTGCTTGTTATTAGTAACCCGCTATCGCGGAGCAAGCAGGCGCACCGCCTGACCTGATGTTTACTTAGGTGGCAGTCGAAGCTCCCGCATTTCGTTCCAGCTCCATGTGGTATGAAAAAAGGTCGCCAGGGTGGACGCTGATTGAGAGTTCTATCAATTGTGATTTTCTGTCGAGGTATTCGCGTCGAACCCACAGGCAAGGGGTATGCGCTTCGATTTTCAGCAACTTTTGTATGGCCGTTGTCGGTGCCGCCGACTGGATGTTTTGCCGTACACGTGTTGCGCAGACACCAAACTGCTCCTCGACTAGATCAAAAATAGAGCGCCTGATAAACCCTTTTACGCCGGATACTGCGCGATAGTCGGGATGCACCCAGACTTCGTGATAAGAGATTGGCACTTCGTACTCGCTGCTGTGGCGTAAACCGCGGACAAACAGCCATCGCTGGCCCACGTAGGCCAGAAGGGCTGCTTCAGGCAACTCCGAGACCGTCTGTAGTTCGCAGTCCAAGACTTCCATTTGGGTTTCGGCGCTGAAGTGAGTCAGGTCCGAAATTTGCGCCAACTTGAGCTGATAGCCCTGGACGACCTTATTAGCTTTGACGAATGTGCCGAGCCTGGGTGTGCGCTTTATTAGGCCTGAACGCACTAGTTGATCCAGTGCTGCCCGCACCGTATGCCTGCTCGCTCCGAACTGCGTGCATAAATCCATTTCGCGCGGCAGCTTGCTTCCAATAGGGTAGACGCCCCGCTCGATTTCGCTCGCGAGGGTTTTAGCCAGGTTCTGATGGCGTGGAGCCGCTTCAGGTAGCAGTGAACTCACTTGGAGGACCTTAGTTTATATGTTAAAGATTAATTTATCCTTTTGTTCGAACAAATTATGAAGGTGTCTTATTATTCTTGTCAACATTTGTTTTTATCTCTATGACTAGAGTTCGGCGTTGCAGAACATTTTGCGCATGCATGAGCTTGATCATAATTAAACGTCATGAAATAATGACGTCAATTTCAATGGTAGTGAACATGGCAAAAGACAAAACCAGCAGTTCAAAGTCTGACGACGATAAAAAAAACACCTCCCTGCGCCTGGACAGAAAAACACTGAAAGCGCTGAAAATCCGTGCCATTGAAGAGGACTCAAGCGTTCAGAAAATTATAGAAACGTTGATTGAGGCCTATTTACGCAAGCCCGCAAAGAAGACTGGATGAGCCCCTCCCGGATTAACTGCTATCACCTGCCCGTCGAGGCCATCGCCGACCTGACAACGCAAGCCATCGGCAAGCTCCATCCCGCACTCGCCCCACGGGCTGACACCATGCCTTTTTCAGTGCTGGACGGCTTTAGCCAGCCTTTAAGCGATGCCGGATGCCTGCTGTTGGCAAGCCCGGTTATGCTCGAGCTCATCAGCAGCGGGGGCGAGGTGATATCTCAACCCTCGACAAGCCAGCCGCAATTTATCGCTGAGTTTCCCGACAGCCCGATCAAGCAGGCTCTGGCATTTGTATCACCACTGCGCCGCCTGCTTACCGTGGGGTCCGGCCAGATGCAGCAAGCGGTGCTGTCCTGTGTGGATGACGAGGGAAAAACCCATTGCCGGGCAGATATCATTTACCTGGACACGGCCAATCAGGGTGCTGCGGCCCTGATCGTGCTGCATGGCATAAGAGGTTACGAAGGGTCGCTGGAACTGCTGCGCGAACGCATCGCGGGACTGGGCGCAGTTGCCTTTGACGGCAGCGCTCTGTATAGCCGACTGTTTCCCGACTGGCCTGCCTACAGCGCCAGACCGGCAATACAGATCGATGGCAGCGCAACAGCCTTCGATGCCGCGCATCATATTATCTCCGCCCATTTTCCCCTTGTGCGCGCCAATGAGCCTGGCATAGCAGCGGACTACGACACGGAGTTTCTTCACGACTACCGCATTCATCTACGCAAGATCAGATCCGTGCTCAGCCTGTTCAAGGGCATTTACGACGATACCCTGTCGCAGGCGCTCAAGACCAGGTTTGCCGCGCTCATGGCGCCCACAGGCCGCCTTCGGGACCTGGATGTTTATCTGCTTGAGAAGCAGGCCTGTTACGACCTGCTGCCCGATAGTCTGCATCAGGGGCTGGATACGCTGTACCGGATGTTTGCTGAACAACGGCAGATCGAACAGCTCAGCCTGGCAAAACACCTGCGCAGCAAAGCCTACAGACAGGACATCAGCGATCTGGAGAAGGTCTTTCAAACGCCTCAGCACCTGCAGCGCGGTCCTTGCGCCGAGCTTCCGGCACACGATTATGCCTGCAGTCTGATCTGGAAACGCTATCGTAAAGTGTGCAAAATGGGCGCAAACATGGATGCCGATACCCCGGACGCCCGGATTCACGCGCTGCGCATCCACTGCAAGAAACTGCGCTACCTGATCGAGTTCTTTGGCCCGATATTCCCACAGCAGGCCTTGAGTGAAGTGCTCAGACATTTAAGGCGTCTGCAAAACAATCTGGGGCGATTCAACGACTACTCGGTCCAGCAGCACAGTCTGCAGGCAGCCATGCAGCAATACTCGGCCACTCAAGGCAGCTCCGGTCTGGAGATTGCGCAAAGCGTGGGCGCACTGATCGCCGTCCTGCACCGCCGTCAGCTTCAGGAACGCGCCAAAGTCGCCAGAAACGCCGCAAAGTTCAATCATCCGGCAACACAACAGATATTCAGGACGTTATTCAACGCATCAAAGGCAAGACCATGAAAATCATCGCCTGTTATTCCAACAAAGGAGGCGTGGGCAAGACCGCGACCTCGGTCAATCTGGCCTACGCCATGGCGGCGGCAGGAAAGCGGACGCTATTGTGCGACCTTGATCCCCAGGGCGCATCCAGTTTCTATTTTCGGGTCAAGCCATCCAAAAAACTGATAGACGCCGCTTTTTTCAAGGATGTCGAGAAGTTTACCGGCGCCATCCGGGGCAGCGACTATGACAATCTTGATATCCTGCCTGCCAATATGAGTTTTCGGGATTTCGATGTTTTTCTTTCGCGTATGCGCAGCAGCCGGTCACGGCTGCAAAAATCCCTGAAGGCAGTCAAAAAAGAGTATGACGTGATTGTGCTGGATTGCCCGCCCAGTATTTCCACCCTGTCCGAAAATGTTTTCCGGTGCGCCGACGCCATTGTGGTCCCTGTGATTCCGACCACGCTTTCACAACGGACATTTGAGCAGCTGGTTGCATTTTTCAAGGACAACAAGCTGCCCGTGCAGAAGCTGCACGGCTTTTACTCAATGGTGCAGGGCGTGAAAAAACTGCATCTGGAAACCATGCAAGCCATGACCGCCGCCTTCAAGCGGCGCATCATGCGTGCCCAGGTACCGTTTGCATCCGATATCGAGCGTATGGGCATACACCGCGAACCCGTCATGGCAACCGCCCCTGGCAGCGTTGCCGCCAAGGCCTACCAGACGCTGTCGCGCGAGATCATCAACAGAATATCCTGACCGCAGGGGCAAGGCCCGGCAATAGTCAACCGCGGAATAGGTTATCGTAATCGGTGAATATTATCTGCGGAGCGGTACATATGGTTTCGTTGCAAGAGCAACTTTTGAAGGCTGGCCTGATTGACAAAAAGAAAGCCAAACAGGCCGGCCATGACAAGAGCACACAAAAGAAGGTCGAACGAAAAACCGGCACGCAAAGCGTCGACGAAGCGCGGCTGGCGGCGCAGGCAGCGCAGCAGAAGAACATTGAGCGGACCCGCGAACTCAATGCCCAGCGTGACACCCTCGCCAGGCAAAAGGCCATCACGGCGCAGATTGCGCAGATGGTACGCCAGAGCCGCCAAAGCAAAGGCGGCGGCGACATCGCCTACAATTTTACCCATGGCACAAAGGTCGAGCGGATATATGTATCGTCTGAAGTCCAGGGACACCTGACTGCCGGACGCCTGGTCATCATTCGCCTGGATAATGCGACTGAGCTGGTGCCCGCCATTGTCGCTGACAAAATTGCCGAACGAGACCCGTCACTGGTGGTAAAGGTCAAAAAATCCAGCACAAAGGTCGATGAAGACGACCCCTACGCCGCCTTGCAGATCCCGGACGACTTGATGTGGTAGTCGCTATGCGGCGATGTTATCAAATTGCTGGCTGAGGGCTATGTGCAGCGGACCATTGATGCTCCCCCTCGCATGTTTTCCTGCGCTCAGGGCACCTTGGCGCGCCACGCCGGCGTACCGAATTTTTCGACAATGAGCTGTTGCGCCGCAGCCAGCTCAGTCGGCAGCAGGGCGCTTTCACGCAGTCCGTAAAGCTGACCAAAGGTGCTGACCATCTGGTCAATGATGGCCTTGCGCGACAGGCCCGTCTGGCTGCGTAACGGATCGACCCGCTTGGCGGCCGATGTGGTGCCTTTGTCGGACAGTTTTTCACGGCCGATGCGCAGCACCTGCAGCATTTTGCTGGTGTCGATGTCGTATGCCATGGTGACGTGATGCAGCACTGCGCCCCCGCGATGCGCCTGGGCCGCACCGCCGATTTTCCCGCCAGTGGACGTGATGTCGTTGAGCGGCTGATACCAGGCGTCGATACCCAATGCCTTCAAGGCCTGCAGCACCCAGGAATCCATATAGGCATAAGCGTCGCGAAAACTCATGCCGGCAATCAGCGACTGCGGCGCATAGATGGAGTAGGTAATCGTGTTGCCAGGTTCGACGAACATGGCGCCGCCTCCGGTAATGCGGCGCACCACCTCGATGCCATGTCTTTGTGCTGCATCGGCATCCACTTCGTTTTTCAAGGACTGGAATATGCCGATCACGACTGCTGGTGCAGACCATTCCCATACACGCAGGGTAGGCGCGCGTCGTCCGGCGGCGACTTCTTCCTGCAGCACCTGATCCAGCGCCATATGCTGCAGCGGCGTTTGCGCTGTGGTGTGGATCAGTTGCCAGTCATGCTCGCGCCAGTCGCTGCGGATCAGTTCGCGCGTCATGCGAGTGCTCTGCGCACTACGACGGCGATGCCCTCGGCCGTAATGCCGTACATCTGAACGTCCGGTGTGGCGGCACGTACCGCCGCCTCGATCTGCGCGTCCGTGACATCGCGCGGCAGGCCTTCGAGCGCGGCGTTGATTGCCTCGAGCGCTTCGGGAGGCTCCATGAAGAAATCGCCGGACAGCTGCACATTCCGCAGGTGCTCCTGGGCAAGCTGCAGGTCGATGACGACCAGTTTGCCTCCGGGGATTTTGTATTCGCCATGACGGAGAGCCGGATCCGTCGCGGTAGGGGCTTGCATAGGTTGATTCGGCATGGTTCTGCTGTCCTTCTTGCGCTGTGGCGTGGCACGGCGGCGTTGGCGTCGAAAACACCATGATAAAGCGTCTGTGGGATCAGTAGGGCTAATGCTGTGGTGTCTGGTGGCCATGGTCGAAAGAGAGGAAGGGAACGCATGCAGGTTTCGTGAATCAGGCTCCTTGACAAATATCAATCCAGCTTCTAATCTAAAAATAGACATTATGTCTATTATCAAAAACTACGGAGACAACATGAAGCTCATCGTCCGGTTTGCGACCACATTGCTGGTCGCAGGATCCTGTTTCTCGGCGCAGGCTGCCAGCCCCAAGCTGCCCGATCCAATCCGCATCGTGGTGCCGTTCTCGCCGGGCGCCAGCAACGATACCTTCGCGCGCGCCATCAGCGCCAAGCTCACCGACAAACTGGGCGTGACTGTCATTGTGGAAAACAAGCCGGGGGCGGGCGGGTCGATCGGTGCGGCGGACGTGGCACGATCCAAACCGGATGGCAGTACCATTCTGTTTACTTCCTCATCGTTCGTCACCAATTTCGCCACGACCAAGAAATTGCCTTATGACCTGGAAACGGGTTTCGAACCCATTGCCGTTGTGGCGCGCGGTGCGATGGTGCTGGTGGTCAGCAATGAGACGCCCTATCAGAGCGCCAGCCAGTTCGTCGACTACATCAAGCACAATGAAGGCAAGATGAACTACGGCTCGGCAGGCGTGGGGTCCATAGGTCAGTTGAGCTCAGAGCTGCTTAGCGCAACACTGCATACCAGCATGCTGCATATCCCCTACAAGGGCATCAGCAACGCGGTTACGGATATGGTTGGCGGCAGGTTGGACGCCATGATCACAACGCCTGCATCGGTGAGCGGCCAATTGAGCGGCCATATGATTCGCCCGCTGGCCGTCACGTCGAAAGAGCGCTCCAGGTTCTTTCCCGACCTGCCTACGCTTGCAGAACTGGCGCCGGGCTACTCCGTCGATGTCTGGTGGGGAATGTATGTGCCGGCGGGAACACCCAAAGCGGTGGTCGATACGCTTAACGAGTCAGTCCGCGAGGTCAGCCATACGCAGGACATGGAAGCCATGTTCGCCCGCGAGGCGACCGAACCGACAGATATGGACGCGGCCCAGGCCACGGCATATGTCAAGGAGGAATTGCACAAATGGCGCAAAGTGGCCACTGAGCGGCATATCGTTGCCGGCATGTGACTGGCGGCGGCCGGATTGGGCTAGTCGGGGATCACGACGCCTGGCGGCTCCTCGCAAAGCGGAGGGAACAACGCGGGATTTCCGCCCAGATCGCCCGTCAGTCGCTGCGCGGACTGCATGACCAGCGGCAATGTCTGCCTGAACACGGCCTGGTTGAACCGGAACAGCGGCATGCCCAGCGACAGTACGCACACGAGGCGCTGTCTGACGCCAAAGACAGGAAATGCGATAGCTGCGCTCTCCGACTGCCTTTCCGACAACGATACCGCATATCCGGTACGACGAATCTGATCGAATGCTTCGCCTTTTTCTCCGCCAAAAGCCAGCAGCGCCTTGCCTGCCGCGCCCTTGTCCAGAGGAACCCGGTCGCCTTCGCGTACATGCATCAGAACGGAGCGAGGCTGGGTCATGCGGTGCAGGCAAACGCGTTCGTTGTCCTCGCGGACATAGATAGCCGCGGTTTCTTTGGTCTGATGCACCAGTTCACGCAACACCGGAGCAACGTAGTCCCAGAGCCGGAACGACTCCTGGTAAAGCATGCCCAGGTAAAACGGGGAGGAGCCCAGCATGTAACGCCCGTCTTCAAGCCGCTTGATGAATCCGAAATGCTCCAGGGATTCGCACAGGCGCAGGATGCTGCTGTGGTAGTACCCGGTCGCGTTGGTCAGGTCGGTCAGCGTCATGCCTTCCACGCTATCTTCGAACGCCATGAGGACGGTCAGTGCACGGTTGACGGCAGCAACACCAGGTAGATCTTTTTGTGCCATGAAATTTGACTCCTGAACGGATTTATCCGTCGCTTTTTGGACGGGCTATTGTAGACATTTAAAAATAGACATTATGTCTATTTTAGTAGTAAGGTATACGTCATGAATGAAAAACAGAGCAGTTGTGATCGGCTTCCGTCCAAAGTTTTCGATGCCGGTCTGCGGGGGCCGCTGCGTGGTGTGAAGGTTATTGATCTTTCCCGCCTGGTCGCCGGCAATATGCTGTCCCTGCAATTGGCCGACTTCGGCGCCAGTGTCGTGAAGGTAGAACCCATTAAAGGCGATACGCTGCGTGCTTTCCAGGCCGCCGGGCAAGAAACGTTCTGGAAGGTCTACGCCCGCAACAAGACCAGCATCTGTCTGGACTTTCGCCATGAGCAGGCCACTGCTGTCATCGAGTCATTGGTAAAGACTGCCGATGTGCTGGTGGAAAGTTTCCGGCCCGGCGTGCTGGAAGACATGGGGTTGGCGCCCGAGCGCCTGCATCAATTGAATCCGGGCCTGGTGCTGCTGCGTATTTCCGGTTGGGGTCAAACGGGCCCCTATAGCCATAAGCCTGGGTTCGGTACGCTGGTCGAAGGCTACTCCGGTTTTGCCGCCATGAACGGTTTCGCCGACCGCCAGCCTGTCCTGCCTCCATTCTTTCTCGGTGATATGGCCGCGGGCCTGTATGGCGCTCAGGCCGCCATGGTGGCGCTGTGGGAGGTTGCAGTTAATCGCGGCAAAGGGCAGGTCATCGACTTGTCCCTGTTTGATCCCATCCTGTCTTTGCTCGGCCCGCAGGCCGCGCACTATAAATTGACGGGCAAGGTCAAGCCGCGAACGGGGAGCCGTTCAAGCACCACGGCGCCGCGTAATGCCTACGAGACATCGGACGGGCAATGGGTGTGTGTTTCGACATCTACCGCGTCCATGGCCTTGCGGCTGTTGCGCGTGATCGGCCGCGAAGACATGGCGCAAGACCCCAGATATGCGACGAATGCCGGCCGGCTGGAGCATGTCGAGGAAGTCGATGCCATTGTGTCGGGCTTCATCGGCCAATATACCTTGCAGGAAACCCTGGCTCTGTTCGAGGCTGCCGGCATTACGGTGGGTCCCATCTACGATACGGCCCATCTCGTGGAGGATCCCTACGTCATCGCTCGCGAAAGCCTGGTGCAATTGCCTGACCAGGCCATGGGCGCCATGCCCATGCACAACATTGTGCCGCGCTTCTCCGGCACGCCGGGTCAGTTCCGGCTGCCTGCGCCAGAGCTGGGGGAGCACACCGAACACCATCTGCGCGGACTGCTGGGCGAGGCGCGCTATCTCGATCTGCTTCAGGCAGGCGCAATCCGTCAATATATCGCCCCGGCCCCGGCTGACGCGTCTCCGTGACGCACGGCGTCTGTTTCAGCCATACCTTGCCATTCATTAGCAAAGACACTATTTCGAGGAGAATAAATCATGAGCAAAATCGGCACGCAACTTGAAGGGCCGGGCGTCTGGAAAGGCCCGGACATAGACTGGATGAAAGAAGGGCTGCATATTCTTTCGGATCAGGAGCTGGAAGAAATCGACCTCGCGCTTGAGCATTTGATGACGCTGGGCAATCTGGATTTTACGGAGATCACGCCCGATACCTTCCCGCTGGACAAGGTGGGCGATCTGATGCGCAGTTTGCCTGTACGTTTGCGCACAGGTCGCGGTTTTCTGATGCTGCGCGGGCTGCCTCGCGAGAAATATTCGGATGACGAGCTGACCAGGATCTACTTCGGACTGGGTTCCTATGTGGGAACGCCGATGACGCAATCGTATCTGGGCGATATCCTGGGCCATGTGATGGACGTCAGCGATTACGAGCCCAAGTCGCGCGGCTATCGCAAAGGCGGCGGCCAGTTGATGCATACGGACTCCTGCGACATCATCGGGCTGATGTGCCTGAACTCGGCCCTGTCAGGCGGAGAAAGCCGTATTTCCAGTGCGCTCGCCGTGCATAACGTCATGGCGGAGCAGTATCCCGAACTGCTCAAGGAGCTGGAGAAAGGTCTGTTCCTGAAACGTACCGACGAAGACGGGCGGCGTGCCACGCGCACCTTCAGCGAAGACCGTATTCCTTTTTTCTATGATGACGATGGCGAGGTGGTCTGCTATCTGCCCACGGGTTATGCCAGGCTGGCGGAGAAAAGCGGTCAATGCCCATTTACCCCCGAAGCGTCGGAGGCCCTGTACCGCGTCCGCAAGGTCGCTGCGTCGCCCGAACTCTATCTGGACATGGGTTTCAAGGACGGCGACATTCAGTTTCTGAACAATCGCATCATGGTGCATGGCCGCACTGATTATCAGGATGCTCCCAAGCTGGAAGACCGCCGCCATCTGCTCCGGCTGTGGCTGCAGGTGCCGACATGGCCGGCCATGCCTGCGGCGCAGGTTTTCCATACGGAAGAGGATCGCCGTCTCTGGAGCCAATACCGCAAACCATTGATCGAGCTTCCTTCCATCCATTATCAGAAGCTGCTGGAAGGCACCTTGAGCCAAATGGTGGAATAGGCGCGCTGCGAGCGCAGCAGCCACGGCCGCCAGCGCGGCGTGGCTGTCGGAGAAAAATACATGACATACAACGACGATACTTATAGTCCGCCTGCCATGCGCAGCAAGCTTTTCGTGCCCGCCACGCGACCTGAGCTGTTTCCCAAAGCGGCGGCCAGCGCGGCGGACGCCATCTGCATTGATCTGGAAGACGCCGTCAGCATGTCCGAGAAAGCCCGTGCGCGCGAGCTTGCTGCGCAGATGATCTCGCAGCAGGGGCAGGCATGCCGTGGGAAAACCCTGCTGGTCCGCATCAATGGCTTGGGCACCGGACTGACCGAGGCGGACCTGCAGGCCATTGTCCTGCCCGGCGTGGACATCATCAATCTGCCCAAGGTCGAAGCGCCGGCCGACCTTGCCCTGCTCGCCGAACTCCTTGCGCATCTGGAGCAGGCGCGCGGCATTACCCGCCCCATCCGTCTGCTGGCCAATATCGAATCGCCGGCCGGGCTGGCTGCTGTCAATGCCATTGCCTGCGCTCATCCCCGTCTGATCGGACTGCAGTTGGGATTCGGCGACCTGTTCGAGCCGCTGGGCATCAGCCAGGCTGATACCTTGGCTGTCGCCAGCGTCCAGGTCGCTGTTCGCATGGCTGCTGGCCTGTCTGGTATCGACGCTTACGATGCGGCTTACACAAACATACGGGATGCCGACGGCTATCGCGAGCGCGCCCAGTCCGCGAAACTGCGTGGATATGTCGGAAAAACCTGTATCCATCCTTCTCAGATCGGCATCGCCAATGAGGTGTTCAGCCCCTGCGCCCAGGATCTGGACTTTGCCCGCAAGGTCTGTGATGCGTGGCAGGAAGCCCAGGGCAGGGGTGTAGGCGCTATCACCATTGACGGCAGGATGATAGACCTGCCTTTTGCGCTCAGGGCAAAGACGCTATTGCTGCGCTATGGACAGCTCGCTTGATTAGGTTATTTGGTCGTTTGGCAAGGTATTGCATTACCATTAAGAGCGTTTATTTCTTTGCCTGGAGCGCACTATGCCTGCCATCCTTGAAGTCGAATCCACGCTGACTGACCGTTACCAGACCACGGTACCGGAAACGGTACGTCGCGTACTTGGGCTCGGCAAGCGTGACAGGATCCGCTACACGATCCGCCCTAGTGGCGAGGTTGTACTGACCCGTGCCGAAGACGTCGATGGTGACGCCCCGGTGCTTGGTCAGTTCCTGGGCTTTCTGGCCGGTGACATCGCCAGCCATCCAGAGCGCCTGCAGGCCATCGATGCCAGCTTGGTGCAGTGCCTTCAGTCGCTGGCCGCTGACATCGATGTTGATCTCGACGCCCCCCTGTCGGCGGATGATGAATGATCAGCAACAAGCCTGCGCCCTTGCTCATCCATGGGTGGACGGTTTTCGCTCACCCGCTGTTTCTCGCGCAACTTGAGGCCTATGTCCCCGACAAGGCCCGAGTACCGACAAGGCACCACGCTCGGCGACGGCTACAAGCACTGGTTCCGGGCCAAGTTTTTCCAGCAATACCGCTTGTTCTTTCGCTACCACGCATCCAGTAAAGTGATCGTGCTGGCGTGGTGGGTGAACGACGAAGACACGAAACGCGCCTACGGGCGCAACAACGATGCATATCGGGTTTGCTGGCCGCCCGTGGCGCCGTGGACAACAAAAAGCCCTGACTGATATCAGTCAGGGCTTAAATTCTGGTGGAGAAGAGGAGGATCGAACTCCCGACCTCTGCATTGCGAACGCAGCGCTCTCCCAGCTGAGCTACTCCCCCAAGCAAGGGAAACATTCTAGCAAATTGCACGGAATTTTGCTGGATTCTGTGGGTAGGCTGCCGCTGGCTTCAGCAATAAAAGGGCGGGGATATAATAACGGGTTACTTGTAGCTTGTACTCTTTCCCAAGGCTTTAGACCACTCATGAGCACCATACTCGAAGACGTTCCCGTCGGCCAGAAGGTCGGCATTGCCTTTTCCGGCGGCCTGGACACCAGTGCGGCCCTGCTGTGGATGCGCAACAAGGGCGCCATTCCCTACGCGTATACCGCCAATCTGGGTCAGCCCGACGAAACCGACTACGACAGTATCCCGCGCAAGGCCCTGGAGTACGGCGCCGAGGATGCGCGCCTGATCGATTGCCGGGCGCAGCTGGTCGCCGAGGGTATCGCGGCCTTGCAGTGCGGTGCTTTCCACGTCTCGACCGGCGGGGCGACCTACTTCAACACCACGCCCATCGGCCGCGCGGTAACCGGCACCATGCTGGTTGCCGCCATGAAAGAAGACGACGTCAATATCTGGGGCGACGGCAGCACTTACAAGGGCAACGATATCGAGCGTTTCTATCGCTATGGGCTGCTCACCAATCCCGAACTCAAGATCTACAAGCCCTGGCTGGACCAGCTCTTTATCGACGAGCTGGGAGGTCGTTCGGAAATGTCCGAGTACATGCAGGCAGCCGGGTTCGACTACAAGATGTCGTCCGAAAAAGCCTACTCCACCGATTCGAACATGTTGGGCGCCACGCACGAAGCCAAGGACCTGGAATTCCTGAACTCGGGCATCAAGATCGTGCAGCCCATCATGGGGGTGGCCTTCTGGCGCGACGACGTCGCCGTCAAGGCGGAAGAAGTGCGTGTGCGTTTTGAGGAAGGCCGGCCCGTGGCGCTCAATGGCGTCGAGTTCTCCGATATGGTCGAGCTGATGCTCGAAGCCAATCGCATCGGCGGCCGGCACGGCCTGGGCATGAGCGACCAGATCGAGAACCGCATCATCGAGGCCAAGAGCCGCGGCATTTACGAAGCCCCGGGAATGGCGCTGCTGCATATTGCTTACGAGCGTCTGGTCACTGGCATACACAACGAAGACACCATCGAGCAATACCGCATCAATGGGCTCAGGCTGGGCCGCCTGTTGTATCAGGGCCGCTGGTTCGATCCGCAATCCATCATGCTGCGCGAAACCGCTCAGCGCTGGGTCGCGGGTGCTGTCACTGGCGAAGTCACGCTGGAACTGCGCCGGGGCAACGATTACTCCCTGCTCAATACGGAATCGCCCAACCTCACCTACAAGCCAGAGCGCCTCACCATGGAAAAGGGCGAATCCATGTTCTCGCCGCGCGACCGTATCGGGCAGCTGACCATGCGCAATCTGGATATTGTCGACACGCGCGAGAAGCTCTTTACCTATAGCAAGGCTGGCCTGCTTGCGCCGGCCTCTGGATCGGCCTTGCCGCAGTTAAAGGACAAGTCCGACACATAAGGGCATCGGGTGCCGTCGGGTAGCGGCGGCCAGTGTGACAAGCCGGGGTGATGGGGGCGACTTCATCACCCCGGTGCGCATTGTGCGATCAGGTTTGGGGGCGTGATGGCAAGCTGCCCTTTCTGGAACAGGAGAAAGCCATGAAACAGCGTTTGTTTGGCATGACAGGCCGGCAGGTGCCCATCATCGGGCAGGGTACCTGGTATATCGACCAGGCGCACCGGAGCAGGGCGGTCGCTGCGCTGCGTGCGGGCCTGGATGACGGCATGACGCATATCGACACGGCGGAAATGTATGGGGCCGGCGCGGCGGAGGCGGTCGTGGGCGAGGCCATGCGCGGCCGCCGCGACGAAGTGTTTCTGGTGTCCAAGGTTTTGCCTGGCAATGCGACGCGGCGCGGTGTGCGTGAGGCCTGCGAGCGTTCGCTCAAGGCGCTGGGTACAGACTACCTGGATTGCTATTTGTTGCATTGGCGCGGAGACGTGCCGCTGGAAGAAACCTTCGAGGCGTTCGAAGCGTTGGTTTCGGCTGGCAAGATACGCGCATTCGGCGTCAGCAATTTCGATGTCGATGATCTCCAGGAGGCTTATTCATTGCTGGGGCCAGGCAAGCTGGCCTGCAATCAGGTGCTGTACCATCTTCGTGAGCGGGCCATCGAGCACGCGGTCATCCCCTGGTGCCAACGGCACGATGTGGCCATCGTGGCCTACAGCCCGTTCGGGCATGATGATTTTCCCGAACTGGGCACGGCGGGCGCCGATCTGCTCGAGCAGATCGCGCAACGGCATCGGGCTACGCCCAGGCAGGTTGCGTTGGCTTTCCTGGTACGGTCCGGCGGTTTGTTCGCCATTCCGAAGTCATCCAGCCCCGAACATGCGCAAAGTAATGCCGGCGCAGGCGATGTGGTGCTGGAAGAAGACGATATCGCGCGCCTGGAGGCGGCTTTTGCGTTGGGGCCCGAGCCAGATTACCTGCCCATGATCTGACGCATGGCGGCTGCAGCGAGGGCAGGGGCGTGCTGCCCTGCATCCAGCTTGAGCGTGTTTATTCCTCGACCTGGCCCAGCAGCAGGAATTCCATCAGCGCTTTCTGAGCGTGCAGACGGTTTTCGGCTTCGTCCCAGACCACGCTTTGCGGGCCATCGATGACGTCGCCGGTGACTTCCTCGCCGCGGTGGGCGGGCAGGCAGTGCATGAACAGGGCTGATGGATCGGCCACGGCCATCATGTCGGCGTCGACGCACCAGTCCGCGAATGCCTTGCGGCGTTCTTCGTTTTCGGCCTCGTAGCCCATGCTGGTCCAGACGTCTGTGGTAACCAGATGCGCACCCTCGCATGCCTGCATGGGGTCGGAGAATTCCTGCAGCACGTCGGGGCCAGGCTGGCCGATGCGGTCGGCCTCGAGGCGATAGCCGCTGGGCGTCGAGACATGCAGTCGGAAGCCCAACAGTTCGGCGGCCTGCAGCCAGGTATAGGCCATATTGTTGGCGTCGCCGATCCAGGCCACGGTCTTGCCTTCGATGGGGCCACGATGCTCAATAAAGGTGAAAATATCGGCCAGGATCTGACAGGGGTGGTATTCGTTGGTCAGGCCATTGATGACCGGCACGCGTGAATGGGCGGCAAAGCGTTCGATGCGTGTTTGTTCAAAGGTGCGGATCATGACCAGATCCACCATACGCGAAATGACGCGTGAGGTATCCTCGATGGGCTCAGATCGGCCCAGTTGGGAGTCGCCGGTGGTAAGGTGTATGACAGAGCCGCCCAACTGATACATGCCTGCTTCGAACGAGACGCGGGTACGGGTGCTGGCTTTCTCAAAAACCATGGCCAGGTTGCGGTCGTGCAGGGTATGGTGGGGCTGGTAACGCTTGAATTTGTTCTTGATGAGCCGGGCGCGATCCAGGACATACTGGATTTCGGTTTTAGACAGATCACGAAACTGCAGGAAATGCCGTAAGGGGCCGGTTTGCGTCGAGGCGGACATAGAAAGCCTTGGGTAAAAGAAGTATCTTACCTTATCGGATACAATTCTGGCCGCAGGGATGGATTTGGCCCGCCCCAAAAGGGCGGTTAATTGCCCGTGGAAGTTTATGACACAGCGTGTGCAGCAATTGATTATTCATGGCCTTACAACAGAAGGCCAACGGTTTCGCCCCAGCGACTGGGCCGAGCGCCTGGCCGGCGTCATGTCGCAGTTCAGGCCTGCCGGTTCGGCTGGCGGCCATCTTACCTATTCGCCTTACGTCGTACCTGTCGTGCTCGATGGCGTGCGCTGCGTGGTCGTGGATTACCGCCTGCGCGATCTGGAGCCGCTTGCCTGGAAATTCGTCTGCGGGTTTGCCGACGACAACAAGCTCCAGACCTCGGAACAGGAAATCGACACGCCACCCCGCCCTTAGCGGGTTTTTTTTATTTTGCCGGGGCAGGGCGTGCTGCCAGCAGTGCGCCGCCCACGACGACGGCAAGGGCGACGCTTTCCCATAGCGAAGGCAGTTCTCCAAGTATGGGAACAGCGGCCAGCGAGGCGGCGGCGGGAATCAGGGCGATGATGGCTGTCGCGGCGGTCGGGCCCAGCAGGGAGACGGAGCGATTGAAGGAAACGATCGCCACACCGCTCATCAGCAGGCCTTGATAGACAGCCTGCAAGCCGATCTCGCTGGGCGATGCCAGGGCAAGGCGGCTCAGTCCGCCAAAGAAGTAGATGGGCAGGAAGATGATTGCGGACCAGAAGCAGATCAAGGCTGCCGACTGCACCGGGGGAAGGGCACTGCGACGAAAAAGCAGGGTGTAAACCGCCCACATGGCCGCCGCCAGGACCAGAGCGATGATGCCCAATGGGCTGGCGCCATTTTCTCCGTGTGACGTCACCCCCGCAGCGATCAGGAGCACGAGTCCTGCGACGATAGTGAAATAACCCAGCCAGCGGGACGTGCTCTGTTTCTCCTTGAGGAAAAGCCAAGCGAAAACGCCTGCGAACACCGGCATCATGGTCGGCGTGATCGCTGCGGCGCGCCCTGCCGAAGTGAGCTGCAGGCCGAACGCCACTGCCAGAACGAAAGGCAGCCCCCAAAGGCAGGCATACACCAGACCTTCTTGCCACTGTTTCGCGGAGATCCGCCTGTTGCTCCTGAGCAGGGTAGGAAAAAGAATAATGGCGCCTATGCCGAACCGTAGCGCGGTCACGTCCCACAGGCGCAGCTCGCGCGTCACGCTAAAGCGCGTCACGACAAACCAGCCGGCGAAGATGACGACACTCACGCCCGCCCAGAAAAACCCGAGCAAAATGGTGCGGGAGCGTCGATGGCGCGGCCCTGTCGCCGCAGCACAGGACACGGGCGCTTGCGCCAAATCGGTCGCTTGCCTCATGTGCTTGTTCGCGCCTTCAACGTGGCGAACAGGCGTTCGGGTGCCATTTGCATCCTGCTGCTAATCCCGGTGGTAGCCAACGATATTCTCCAGTGCCGCGTTCGCAGGGATTGCGAAATTGCCTGTGGCTGCTGGATTTTATTACGATCGATACAAAACAGTCAAAACGACTGGCTTAATTCTGGTAGAGAGGGCGCATTCGGATATTTACGGTGCATTGTGGAAAAACAGGGCGAGGCCGGCGCGTACGCCGCTGCGCACAGGGCTTATCGCGTTTCTGATATTGACGCGATAAAAACCCTTGCTGCCTTTGACCGGCCGCAGCGCCGTGCTGATGATGGCTGCATCGCCCTGCTGCATCGACAAGACCATAGGGCGTGACTGCATGCGTGGTCGCTGCTCGGTCATCACGAACTCGCCGCCGGTGAAGTCTTGTCCCGGTCTGGACAGCAGGACTACAACCTGGAGCGGAAACACATGTTTTCCCTCGCAGTACTGGTGCAGCGCCTGGTAGCCAGACATATCCAGGCGGCTCAGGTGACTCAGGGATTTCGTCTGGCCCGCTGCCCTGTTACTGTGCAGGTAAGTCTCAAGCGCCGTCGGGTAGCGGCAGTCTATGCCCAGCATAGCGTTCCAGCGGTTGGCGATAGGGACCAGGCATTGGTAAAACGCTTCCCGCCATGCCGCCAGTGCCGGAGGCAGCGTCGGGTCGAAGAAGAACAGGTCGCCGCGGCCATGCGCAGTCTGAGCCAGAGACATGGGCGGCAGAGTCGGATTTTCGCTGGCCTGGCGTGCGAGCGATTGCGCCTGTGCGGGCTCAAGCAGGCCTGGAAGCATCGCGTTGCCCTCCAGGTCCAGTTGGCTGGCGATGGCTGTCCAGTCCAGCCGTTGCAGCGCAGCGCTTGCGCTGCTTGGGGAAAACGGGAATGTCATGGCAGTGTTCTGTTCAGGAACGGGCCTCGCGCCGCAGCAGTTCGCGTTTGCGATCAACGCCCCAGCGGTAGCCCGAGATGTCGCCATCGCGCCGTACGACGCGGTGGCAAGGAATGGCCACGGCGATATGATTGGCGCCACAGGCCTGGGCGACCGCCCGCATGGCCTTGGGCGCGCCGATGCGGGCGGCGATCTCGGCATAGCTCACCGTGACGCCGGGAGGGATTTCGCGCAGCGCCTGCCAGACCCGCTGCTGGAAGGCCGTGCCGCGTAGATCCAGCGGCAGGTTCAGCCCGATGGCAGGCGCTTCGATGAAGCCCACCACCTGAGCGACCAGTTGTTCGAAATCCTCATCGCCGCCGACCAGTTCCGCCTTGGGAAACTGGTCCTGCAGCGCACGCAGCAGTTGATCCGGATCATCGCCCAGCAGGATGGCGCAAATGCCGCGCTGGCTCTGCGCGACAAGAATGGCGCCCAATGTGCACTGTCCGATGGCAAAGCGGATCACTGCGCCGATGCCGCCGGCGCGATATTCCCTGGCACGCATGCCCAGTACCTGTTCCGAGGTTTCGTAGAAGCGGCTGTTTGAGTTGAAACCCGCGCCGTAGATTGCATCGGTGACGGACCTTCCGTCTGCCGACAGTTCGTCGCGCAACCTTCGGGCGCGATCCGCCGTGGCGTATGCCTTGGGCGTCAGCCCGGTTTCGGCCTTGAACACCCGATGGAAGTGGAAAGGGCTCAAGCCTGCCTGGGCTGCCAGCGTATCGAGATGCGGCGGCGTTTCCGACGATTCGATCAGGCGGCAGGCCTGGGCCACCAGAGCAGCGCGCTCGGCCGCGGCACTGGTCTGGTCGCTCCTGGCGCGGCGGCTGGGGCGGTATCCTGCGGCCTCGGCGGCCTTGGCCGATGGGAAGAACTCGACATTCTCGCGCTTGGGCCACCGGGCCGTTGCGCTGGGACGGTTGTATACGCCGGTGGTGCGCACGGCATAGACGAAGTGGCTGTCCGCCCGGGCATCGCGGGTCCGCACTGCCTGCCAGCGTGCCTCGTCCGTGTCGTAGGCATCAGACGCAGTGGGGAGGGCGATCATGGCAGCATCCTGATGTTTTGCATGGAATGTCAGCTTAAATCAGACTTCAATCGCAAGAAATCCGTTTCTTGCGGTTGAAATCCATCATAACGCTCTGTCTTGCGCCCGTATCTGCTGCGCGCGGCAGACGGTCGCCTCGCGGTACAGGCGCCAGGCCAGTCCTGGGCATTAGCGCGAGTCGTGAAAAATGATGCCTGCGGTGTGCCGTTTGCCGCTGTGAACTCGGCTGACACCGTGTCGCATGACTGCTTTGCGTGTACCGCCGCGCTTGCCGGGTACCGGGCGCTGGTTGACAGCGAAGATGACTGCATCGCCCTGCAGCAGGTCGACCACGGTGGCGCGCTGCTCGCCGCCGGTGCTTTGTGTCATGACGAATTCGCCGCCGGAGAAATCCCGACCGGGCCTGGACAACAGGATGGCTAGCTGCAGGGGAAACACATGCTCACCATAAAGATCCTGATGCAGGCAGTTGTAGTCGCCCTCGCCATATTCGAGCATCAAAGGGGTCGGCCGCGTCTGGCCTGCGTCGTGGCAACGTGCCAGAAAAACGTCAAGCCTGGCCGGATATCTCTGGTCCGCGCCCAGTTGCCGGTTCCAGCGGTTGGCAATAGGCGCAAGGCCGGCATAAAGCGTATGACGCAGGCGGTCGAGCATCGACGGCAATGGATAGGCGAAGTATTTGTATTCGCCGCGTCCAAAGCCGTGGCGTGCCATGATGACGCGGCTGCGGTAGCGATCCTCTTTTGTATAGAGATCCGCCAGCGTTTCGCATTGCTGCTGGCTCAGCAGGCCAGCAAGTATGGCATGGCCGTTCGCGTCGAGCGCCGCCTCGATTTCGCGCCAGTCTTGACGGACGTGACTGCAGTCTGACGCCATGGCGTTCAGTGCCTGCCTCATGCCGCGCCCTCCCTGGCCAGCAGGGCGTGTTTGCGCGTAATGCCCCAGCGGTAGCCTGTGATGGATCCATCGCTGCGTACGACACGGTGACAGGGGATAGCCACCGCCAGCACGTTCGACGCGCAGGCGCCGGCGACGGCCCGCGCGGCCTTGGGCATGGCCAGCGCCTGGGCGATGCGGCTGTAGCTGCTGGTTTGTCCCGCAGGAATGCTGCAGAGGTATTGCCAGACTTTCTGCTGAAACGGTGTTCCCCCGACGTCCAGCTCGATGCGGCCCGGGATGCGCGTTTGCTCGATGAGCGCAATGGTCTGGTCTACAGCCTGCGGCAAGGCCGAGGGTTCGGCTGCCAGCGTGGCGTGGGGCAGGGCGGCGCGAAGCTGGTCATGCAGGGAAGACTCATCGTCTCCCAGCAAAATGGCACAGAGTCCACGCTGGCTTTGGGCGACAACAACGCTCCCCAGACTGCACTGGCCGAAGTCGTACTGGACGGGACCGCTCAGGTGTTGACGGGCGGCGCGGAAATTGCACTGGACGCTGTGTTCGTGGTGCGAATTCATGATGGCATCTCTCGGAGTGAACAGGGTGATGCTAGTCTAGAATTTTCCGTTTCTGTTGAAACTCTGGTCCTTGCGCTTGAATTCTGCATTGGCTGCGGGTGTATGTGTTTATGCAGATTTGGCCGGGTGGTATGCTGTTCGCAGTGTTGCCTGAAATGGCTTTCAAGGAGTTGGTGTAAACATGGCGATCGCATCCGCAGGGCTGCAAAACATATCCATTCATACATTGTATCGGGGCGGCCTGATGCTGTGTCTTGCTGCGCTCGTATCCGGGTGTTCCGTGATGGGCTCCGACGAGCCGCAGCGCGACAGCGATTGCTCATGGTATCGCAGCAGCTGTTCGTATGAAGGCGCCTATGAGCCAGGGGAAAAAGACTACGCCGAGCAGGAGGCCAAGCGCCTGAACAAGGCCCAGTCCGTCAAGATGCGGAGCCGCTCCAGCTGGTGGTGAGTGCGCCGGCGTGACTGTCCGATAGTGTAAGGAGACAGAGCCTGCATTGTGCGGTCTGGGAGCAGCGGTGCAAAAAAAACCCGCATATCGTTTAAATATGCGGGTTTTGAGAGGTTTTACCCTAGGTGTCTTGGTGGTGGGATGGTACCCCGCACCAAACGACTATTGAAAGTACGCGATACCGGCGTTCTGGCAAGTTGCGAAGCCCTGCGTACTGGTGCGAAAAGTGGGCGGGTGACTGGAGAATCTGCGGACAATCAAACAGGTTTTTGGGACTGATTGGTGGCCGGAATGCGGCCTCAACCTTGTCTGCTCACCGGGACCAGTTCAATTCCGAAACGGGAACCGAACCCGCGTCCGTCAATGTCCATGGCGTGCCTTCCACGCCGCGTATTCAGACGGTCGCAGACCATAGCGCGCCAGCACACCCTCGTGCAGCCGCCGGAGCTCTTCGACGATCAGGGCCTGCACGGCTGGCTGCTCTTGTTCTGGAACACGTTCTGCCACGGATTGTTGAATGCTGGAGAGCGGCTCGAGTCCCGGCTGCGTGATCACTTCGCGGATGGTCTGTTTGATGAAGTCACGCCAGGCTAGGCGAAGGGGGTCGGGCTCCGCAAGGTCTTGCTTGATGGCCAGGTATTCGTGCGTCGAACGCTCGTAGGCCCAGACATAAAGGTCGCGCAGCAGTTCCACTCGGGTCATTTCGTACACACCGAGCGTGGCGCGGCTGTAGGCCTGTTCTGGTACGTCCAAAAAGGTCAGCGGACACAAGTTGGCACGGAACAGCGGCAGGTTCGCGGCCAGTCGTGAGGTACGCTTGTTGATGTCGGCAAAGGGCTGCAGATAGGGCAAGTGCACCATCATGAAGAAAGATTGCTCGAACGGGTCACGAATCTGGTTGGCCTTCTCAAGCAGTGCGTCCAGCGCGTCTTCGATCTGCTGTGGTGTTGAGAGCGGACGATAGACACTTTTGCCGATATCCACAGCATGCTGGCGAACGCGTCCCTCATTCGCAGGGTTGGGCATCAAGTTCTCCGCTAGGGCACTGTGCAGGTTCATCAAGGTGTAGCGGTTGAACTCCGCACTGTCGATGTTTTCGACCAGCAGTTCGATCGCCGTCTTGTGGTTCAGAATCATCTGGGTTTCGATGGCTGCCTTGCCCCGTGCGGCCTTGCCGTGTTCGATGAGTTCACGCGTGTCGAGCCGGGAGTAGGTGTTGCCTTCCAGATGGCTCGATGCCCACGACAGGTCGATCAGCAGCCGGTTCAGAATAGCGCGGCTGTACGTGCCCGCAGGCTCATCTACATCGGTGGTCCTGCCCATCTTGTGCAATTGGCGGCGCAGCGGTTCCGACAAATACCAGGTCACATTGGGGCGGTAAGCATCTAGGAAATCACGCTGGTAGCCCACCGGCTTGCGGGCCTCCGGAGGCTGGTCGATATAGGCAAGGATGTCCTGGCTGTCGGCAGACAACGGAATGAAGTGGGGAAAGCTATCGGCTCTGTCTGCCAGTGTGTCCGTGCCGATTTGGGCGCCAGCACCAAAATAGCGGCGGGCCCTACCTTCACCCCGCGCAGTAACCTGGCCGCTTTCGATCAGCTTCGCGATTAGACGCTGTGCTGTTCGCCTGGCAATGTCAGGGTGCCCGGTCAAAAGTTCAGCCAGCGTCAATCCGTTTTCGGATGCGCGAATGCTGTGCAGTAAGTCGGCGGGGGATGACATGGCTGTGGTGGCGCTGTTTGGGATGTTGGTGGCGCAATTATGGCGCAGTTTGTAGAACTGCGCCAGTTTTGGCCGGAAATATGGCGCAGTTCGGGGAAAACTGCGCCCCGGCAAAGCCATGTCCCAACGTGGCAGATTGCTACTCGTAAGCACGATGCGGAGAATGTTTCGTCTAATCTCCGCAAAATATGCGGTGAATAAATCTGCGCCGCGATATCGCTTGGCTCGCGGGCGGAACAGCGCCTTCATGGACTCCTGCCAACTCATTCGGAAGGAGACCAAGATGGAAGTCGCTCACCTCAATCAAAAACAACTGGCCGCCCGTTGGCGCATCAGCGAGGCCACCCTGGAACGCTGGCGCAGCACCGGGATAGGTCCGAAATTCCTGAAGCTCTGTGGTCGGGTGGCTTACCGGCAAGTCGACATCGAAGCCTACGAGGAGTCGTGCCTGCAGATATCAACCAGCCAGTCGGTCATTGCTCAGGTCAGTGCCGACTGAGATGTTCCGCTTCGTCGGCAGATATCGATAAGTACCGACGATTTACAACGTGGCGGCACTGGCGGCCGTCTCGGCGAGCCAAGTGTTCGGCCCATTGAACGTCCGCAGTCCGCAAGCGCGGACCGATCGACCGATTTGTTGAAAATCAATGGCCTGGCATCAGGCCGTGCGGGCTGATGAGGGTTCCTGCGGGTTCGTGCGGAAAGATTCGAACTCTTGCGGGTTTTCGGTGGGGTGGAACTCTGCGCCAAACCTATGTAACTCAGCGCCTTACGGCCGCTTCGAACGCCTGCGAAAAGGTGCGGAATCCAGCCCCGACTGCCAACAATCCTACCAGTTCTGCCTGGTCGAGGTCACCCGTCCAAGGCATCACTGAGGACGCCAGTTCGATTCCCATTTGCGGAATTGAACCCGCGTCCGCAATCTGTCAAGTCAACCGCACAGGTCTTGCAATCTTAGGCCTTCGAACTTGGCTGCGCGACCGCGCCCGACTGGGCCCGGACGAGCGCATCAACTTCCGCGACGTGGTGAACATCGTCTCCGGCCTGGCACTGGGTCAGCGCTTTGCCGATATCTCGCCCGAGTACCCCACCTTCTCGGTGCTGGTCACCGAAGCCAACCGCAAGCAACTGGTGGGCAATGCACTGCGCGCCCTGACCGGCGGCACCCGCACCAAGGATGCCTCAGCCATCCTCGATGCACTGGAGTTGCTCGATGGTGCCTCAGAGCCCCGTATCGCGTCCAGGGGCGGTTTGGCTAGGAAGGGTCCCAGCACCTACAGAAAACTTGCCTAGGGGGCGTAAATTGAAGATTGGCTGCATCATGAGTCTTCAGGCAAACTTTGTATGATTACCTCCTCGACATTGGGGAAGAGCTGTAAAACCTCGTCGGGAAGCCTGAAGGCATCGACAGTCGGTTTACGCTTTACAGCATCCTTCTTGCCCCAGTAAACCGTGTCGGTGATTAAATCACCCTCATGACCCACCACTGGGGCTATTAAATGGGCGTTAACGCCATGATCAAGAAGCGTCGTGATGAATGTATGACGGAAGGAGTGAAACACTGTTTCCTGCTTCTCACCGACGCCTACCTGCTTTCGAAAGCGCGCAAACCATTTA
This sequence comes from Pusillimonas sp., assembly GCA_048270225.1. GTDB lineage: Bacteria > Pseudomonadota > Gammaproteobacteria > Burkholderiales > Burkholderiaceae_B > Allopusillimonas. The sequence goes on from JBLWTG010000001.1 coordinate 659,588, forward strand.
CTTGCGGAATGGCCTTTCCCACGCGTGTGGTTCGGGCTCAATTCCTGATCACTGAATAAAAGAATTTCGCCCCGCTCACGCAAACGCTCTACGTGTCGCAAAAGGCCCATGCGAACCAGCTCGGGATGAATCGGTATTAAGCGCTTAGCATTCTCATTTTTCAATCGCTTGATTTCCTTCTCATCGGTTAGGTCTATAGTTCTTTCGGACCTCGGATAGCCACCTCTTGTAGAGGTTGGAGATTCGCTCTTCGCAGTTGTCATTGGTTAAGTCTGTGCTGGCTGCCATTTCCCGTAACTTCGCTATAAAACTGGCTTTCGCTGCAATGACCGGCAAAGCTTTGACAATGGCAACAGAGCGAATTTCCGTCTGCAGACTGAAGCGCTTTTCCCGGCATTTGGAGAAGTATCGAACATCGGCAGGAAGAACCAGCCGAAAATAAAACGTTCCATGACGGTTGCGGTATACGTGTGGGGATACACGGGAGGCCATACGATTTCCTGTGCACGGCGTCACACCGAAGTGTCACACCACGCTAAAAAGTCGCTAGACCGTCAAGAAAAACGCCAAGTATACAAATACTTGGCGTTAAGTTGGTGGAGTCGGGGGGAATTGAACCCCCGTCCGCAAGCCCTCTGCAGGCAGTTCTACATGTGTAGTCGGTTAACTTTAAGTTTTAACCTCGGATCATGCCAACCAACAGGCCCTTCCTTGGCGATTCACATCAATTTAAGAACTGACTGAGTGACCCAGCCAGACCCGATTCTTTGTAAATGACGCTGCTGCAGGTTTTACCCTGCCTGGCCCAAAGACAAACCAGTGCAGCGGCTTACCGCCTTAAGCGGCTAAAGCGAAACGCTCGTCGTTGGCGTTTATAGATTTCCAGTGGATTTACGAGCTTACTGGTGCTCGACATGCCCTGCTCTGTTTCGCGACCCACGTCGAAGCCGGATCGACCCCAGAACAGCCATTATACCGTCATTTTTTGCATAATGAAATCAGCCTGAAGCAGCCCCCACGGGCTGCTGTGACGCGAGGGGCAGCGATACAATCACGTCGTCACGACGATGGTCGTTATGTCTTATTTTCTATTGGTCAGGGCCAGTCAGCAATCATGGACAAGCTCAACGGGAACAGTGCACGCGATAGTTTTACCTCCGGTTTTGGCGTGCTGGCTGCCACACTCGGCTCGGCGGTAGGGCTGGGAAACATCTGGAAGGTGCCTTATCTGACGGGTGCCAATGGCGGTGCGGGCTTTCTGCTGATCTACCTGCTGGCCACCTTGCTGATCGGCCTGCCTGTCATGATGGCGGAAATCGTCATCGGGCGACGTGGCCAGGCGAATCCGATTACCGCGCTTCAAACGTTGGCGCCGCATCGCGGTCCCTGGTGGCTGATTGGCGTGGCCGGTATGGTAGGCAGCTTTCTGATTGTGTCGTTTTATTCAGAAGTGGCTGCCTGGGTGTTTGCCTATATCGTCAAGGCGGTGGACGGCAGCCTGCTGAGCGGCGATCCGCAGCACGCCCGCGCGGCGTTCGATGCCTTGATACAAAGCCCTGTGCACGCCCTGGTCTGGCAATGGCTTGTGCTTGCCCTGATTGGTGGCGTGCTGATGATGGGCGTGACCAAGGGCATAGAGGCTGTCACCAAACGCCTGATGCCTGTGCTGTTTCTGTTGCTATTGGTCTTGTGCGCCGTCAGCTTGTCCCTGGATAAGGCCGGCGAAGGGCTGGCTTTTCTGTTTGCGCCTGATTTTTCCAAGCTCACCACCGCCGCGGTCCTGACCGCCATGGGGCTGGCGTTTTTCAAGCTGTCGATCGGCATGGGCACGATGATGACGTACGGCAGCTATTTTGGAGGCCAGCAGAACGTTCCCGCTACGGCATTTCGCGTTATGTGCGCCGACATGACGGTTTCCCTGCTGGCGGGGATTGCGATATTCCCGGCGGTCTTCACCTATGGCTTTGCGCCGGAAGCGGGGCCGTCGCTGGTGTTCATTACACTACCGGCTGTCTTTTCGCATATCCCGCTGGGGCGGGTGTTGATGGTGGTGTTTTTTGTGCTGACCGCCGTCGCGGCCACAGGCGCCTTGCTCTCGCTGGTCGAGGTGCCGGTTGCCATTCTGCATGAGCGTCTGCGTATCTCGCGGCGCAGGGCGACAGCACTTACCATCGCTGTGCTGGCGCTGCCCGCCGCATGTGCGGCGCTGAGCCAGAGCGTATTGTCAGATGTCCGCGTGCTGGGACTGAGTTTTTTTGATTTCTTTGATTTTGCCTCGTCCAATATTGTCCTGCCCTTGGGCGGCATTATGATTGCGCTGTTTGTGGGCTGGGTCTGGGGACGGGATAATTTCCGCGCCGAGCTGTCCAATGCAGGCCAGTTGGACAATCAGGTGCTGGCCGACCTCATCTTCCTGTTGCTGAAGTATGTGTCGCCGGTGCTGATTCTGGTGGTCATGGGCAAGGGGCTGGGGCTGATCTGAAATGCCGGGTGCAGCTATAACGTCAGCTTGAAGCCTTCGTGCGAGGCGACAAAGCCAAGCTGTGTATAAAACCGCAAGGCGTCAGTGCGCTGCTTGTCGCTGGTGAGCTGCACCAGGCCGCAGCCTGCGTTTCGCGCAAGCTCGATGGCATGAGCGAACAATTGCTGCCCGATGCGGTGGCCGCGATGGCTGCTGCTCACGCGCACACTTTCGATCTGGCCGCGCAGCATGCCGCCGCGCGACAGGCCGGGAATGAGCGTGAGCTGGAGCACGCCGACGACGGTTTGCTCCAGCGTAGCCACGATCAGCATATTGCCTCGCTGGGCGTGGATGGCATCCCAGGCGCTGACATAGTCCTGCATGAAATGCTCCCCATCCCGGCTGGCGCCCAGTGTGTCGTCGGCCAGCAGCGCGACGATGGCGGCCAGATCATCGCGCTCCGCTTCGCGAAAGCGAAGCGGGGACGCACAAGGCGGTGCCGTATCGACCTTGGCCATTGATCAGGCTGGAGCGTAGCGCTGTTCGGAAAAATAGGCGCGGGTCAGTTGGGCTACGACGGGGCTGAGCAGCAGCAGGCCGATCAGATTGGGAATGGCCATCAGTCCGTTCAGCGTGTCGGCCATCAGCCAGGCGAAATCGAGCTGTGCTACGGCGCCCAGTGGAACAGCCAGTACCCAGATGATGCGATAGGGGAAGATCGCACGCGTGCCGATCAGGAATTCCCAGCACTTTTCGCCATAGTAGCTCCAGCCCAGAATGGTGGTGAAGGCGAACACGACCAGGGCGATGGCGAGGATGGCGCCGCCGTAGCCGGGCATGGCGGACTCGAAGGCCATCGAGGAAAGCGCCGCGCCGCTTTCGCCGCTGCTCCATACGCCTGAGCAGACGATGGCCAGTCCTGTCATGGTGCAGATGATGATGGTATCGATGAACGTGCCGATCATGCCTATCATGCCGGAACGGACTGGGCTTTGGGTGGTGCCGGCGGCCTGGGCGATGCCGGCCGTGCCCAGCCCGGCCTCATTGGAGAAGATGCCCCGTGCCACGCCAAAGCGTATGGCGGCCATGACCGCTGCGCCCGCAAAACCGCCGGTTGCGGCGATGGGCGTGAAGGCATGGGTAAAGATGAGGTCGAAAGCGCCGGGAATGGCGTCGACGTTGATCACGAGCACCGCGATGCTGGCGATGACATAGGCCACGCACATGAATGGCACGAGCGCCGCCGCGACGACGCCGATGCGCCTGATGCCGCCAAGAATCACCATGCCGACAAAGACCATGGTGACCACGCCTGTCACCCACATTGGCACCGAGAAATTGGCCTGCAGTGCATGGGCCATGCTGTTCACCTGAACCATATTGCCGATGCCGAACCCGGCCAGACCGCCGAAAATGGCGAATGCGCCGCCCAGCCAGGCCCAGCGCTTGCCCAGGCCGTTCTTGATGGCGTACATGGGGCCGCCCACGTGTTCGGTGCGCTCGTCTTTTTCGCGGTAGTGCACAGCGAGTACGACTTCGCAGTACTTGGTGGCCATTCCGACCAGAGCGGTGCACCACATCCAGAACAGGGCGCCAGGGCCGCCCATGGCGATTGCGGTGGCCACGCCGGCGATGTTGCCGGTGCCCACGGTAGCGGCCAGGCAGGTCATCAAGGCCTGGAAGGGGCTGATTTCCCCGGTGGCTTCGTCACCTTTGCTGCGGCCCTGCCACATCAGCCCCAGACCCGTTCCGATGCGCAGCAGCGGCATGAACTTGAGCATGACCATCAGGAACAAGCCCGTGCCCAGTATGAATACCAGCATGGGCGGCCCCCAGACCAGGCCGTTTATGCTGTTGACTAGCGAATTCAAAAATTCCATGAAGTTCCTCATCCCAGATTATTTTGTCTGACAAATGCCAACACCGGGCTGGTCGCCCGGTGTTCCCTTGCTTTGTCTTGCGAGCGATTTTCGCAGGAAATCGGCCTGTTGCCTACTTTATGTGTGCGGCGACGATCTCGTCGGAAATATTGCGCGGCGCTTGCGCGTAGTGCTTGAACTCCATGGTGTAGCTGGCGCGCCCTTGCGTGGCCGATCTCAACGCGGTTGAGTAACCAAACATTTCGGAAAGCGGCACGTCCGCACGGATGGCCTTGCTGCCGGGGGTCAGGTCGCTCATGCCCTGGACGGCTCCGCGCCGGGAAGACAGATCTCCCATGACATGGCCTGCATATGCCTCGGGCGTTTCGACCTCGACCGACATGATGGGCTCAAGAATCACCGGCTGCGCGCGCCGGCAGGCTTCCTTGAAACCCAGTATGGCAGCCATCTTGAAGGCCAGTTCGGATGAGTCGACATCGTGGTAGGAGCCATAGGTGAGATGGACGTCGACATCGACCACGGGAAAGCCGGCGAGCACGCCATTGTTGAGCGCTTCGACTATGCCTTTCTGGACGGCCGGAATATACTCGCGCGGCACGGCGCCGCCCTTGATCTCATCAAAAAAGGCAAAACCGCTGCCGCGCTCGCCGGGCGCCACGGTCAGCACAACATGGCCGTACTGTCCTTTGCCGCCGGACTGGCGCACGAATTTGCCTTCGACGTCGCTGGCCGTCTGGCGTATGGTCTCGCGATAGGCCACCTGCGGTTTGCCGACGTTTGCCTCGACGCCGAATTCGCGCCGCATCCGGTCCACGATAATGTCCAGGTGCAGTTCTCCCATGCCCGAGATGATGGTCTGACCGGAGTCTTCATCGGTGCGTACATGAAAGGAAGGGTCTTCCGAGGCCAGGCGTTGCAGGGCGATGCCCATTTTTTCCTGGTCGGCCTTGGTGCGCGGCTCCACTGCCTGGGCAATGACGGGGTCGGGGAAATCCATGCGTTCCAGGGTGATGTGTGCGTCAGGGTCGCACAGGGTTTCACCTGTGGTCACGTCTTTCAGGCCCACGCAGGCGGCGATATCGCCGGCGCGTATTTCGTCGACTTCCTGGCGCTCATTGGCGCGCATCTGCACAATGCGTCCTATGCGCTCTTTCTTGCCTTTGATCGGGTTGTACACGCTGTCGCCCTTGGACAGCACGCCGGAATACACGCGCACAAAGGTCAGCTGGCCGACATAGGGGTCGGTCATCAGCTTGAAGGCCAGCGCGGAAAATTTCTCGTCATCGGCAGGGCGGCGAAAGAGGGGCGCGCCAGCGTCGTCGGTGCCTGCGACCGGAGGGATGTCCACGGGCGAAGGAAGAAACTCCACCACCGCGTCGAGCATGCGCTGCACGCCCTTGTTCTTGAAGGCCGAGCCGCAGAGCATAGGCTGGATTTCACCCGCGATGGTACGGATGCGCAGGCCCTGGCGGATATCCTGCTCAGACAGCAGGCCGTCCTGCAGATATCGGTCCATCAGGGTTTCGCTGGCCTCGGCGGCCTCTTCGACCATGGCGTGATGCCATGTTGCCGCCTGGTCGGCGAGCGCTTCGGGTATGTCGGCGTAGGTAAAGGTGACGCCCTGGGTGCTGTCGTTCCAGAAGATGGCCTTCATCCTGATCAAGTCTATGACGCCCTTGAAACTGTCTTCGGCGCCGACAGGGATGACCACGGGAACCGGGTTGGCATGCAGGCGGTCGATCATCATCTGGCGCACGCGGAAAAAATCGGCGCCCACGCGATCCATTTTGTTGACGAAGGCCAGACGCGGAACCTTGTTTTTGTCGGCCTGGCGCCATACGGTTTCGGACTGAGGCTGCACGCCGCCCACCGCGTCATAGACCATGACGGCGCCGTCCAGGACGCGCATGGAGCGTTCGACTTCGATGGTGAAGTCGACGTGTCCCGGGGTATCGATAATATTGATGCGGTGCTCGGGCAGTGTATGGTCCATTCCTGTCCAGAAGCAGGTCACGGCAGACGAGGTGATGGTGATGCCGCGCTCCTGTTCCTGTTCCATCCAGTCGGTCATGGCGGCCCCGTCGTGCACTTCGCCCAGTTTGTGGCTGACACCTGTGTAGAACAGAATGCGCTCGGTGGTCGTGGTTTTTCCTGCATCAATATGCGCGGAAATGCCAATGTTGCGGTAGCGTTCTATAGGTGTATGGCGGGCCATGATGATGTCCAGATTCAAGAGGATTGATCGTTGCAGACATCTGTTCATCATATGCCTGCATTGCTTACAGAAAGGCGCCTGCTGTGCGGCAAGGTCGACTTCCGTAATCTATTAATTATATAATGATCACTATAATAATTAAACCATGCTGTAATCAGCAAAGCCGCCAGCCGGATCAGTGCGCAAGCATCCGGCCTGTCATTAGCAAACGCGGGGCCGGGCTTCGCATCGATCAGGAAATACCATGGCATCCAGCTCAGAAAGTCTCAGCATGGCTTTATTCTGTGATTTTGAGAACGTCGCGCTAGGCGTACGAGACGCGCACTACGACCAGTTCGATATCAAGCTGGTGCTTGAGCGGCTGCTCCTGAAGGGCAATATCGTCGTCAAGAAGGCCTATTGCGACTGGGAGCGTTACAAAGGTTTCAAGGCGTCCATGCACGAGGCCAATTTCGAGCTGATCGAAATTCCGCATGTGCGCCAGTCTGGCAAGAATTCTGCCGATATCCGTCTGGTGGTCGATGCACTGGACCTCTGCTACACCAAGGCGCATGTGGATACCTTTGTGGTCATCAGCGGAGATTCCGATTTTTCTCCGCTGGTGTCCAAGCTGCGTGAAAACGCCAAGCAGGTCATCGGAGTCGGGGTAAAGCAGTCTTCTTCGGATCTGTTGATCGCCAACTGCGACGAGTTTATTTTTTATGACGACCTGGCGCGTGCTGCCAAGAGTGCATCGGGCCATCTTCATGCGGCTGAGCCAAGAGCGCCCGCCAAGGCCGAGGTTGTGGACGAGCAGCACAAGAAAGAGGCGTCGCAGTCGCTGAAGAATACTGCGGTGCAGATTGTTGTCCATACCTTCGAGGCCTTGCTGGCCGAGCGCGGCGATAGCGGCAAGATATGGGCGTCGGCCCTGAAACAGGCCGTCAAGCGCCGCAAGCCCGATTTCAGCGAATCGTATTATGGTTTTCGGGTGTTCGGCAATTTACTGGAAGAGGCCCAGTCGCGCGGCCTGTTGGCGCTTGGACGCGATGAAAAATCAGGTACTTATGTGTATCGCGAGGAGGCGGATGCGCCGCCCAAGCGCGCACGCAAGCCACGTAGCAGTCGCGCCACGCAACCGGCTGCACGCGCAGCCGAGGCGGCGCCCGTACAGGCTCCGCCGGCCCAGCCTATAGCCCCGGCCGCGCCGCGCAAGGCGGCTGCCAAGAAAACCGCCAGGCGCAGCACGCGGGCCAAGGCCAGCACGCCGGATGCCTGAGTTCAGGCGCGCGTGGCCCACGCCTGGATAACAGGCCATAACTCCTGCGGTGTGCTGGCAATGGCGTCGGCATTCCAGGCTGCCAGCGCCGTATCCTGTCCGCAATAGCCATAGGCAGCCACAACTGTACCCATGCCTGCCGCCTTTCCGGCAATGATGTCGCGCTGGTCGTCGCCGATATAGATACAGTCCTGCGGCGCGAACCCGGCTTTTTCCGCGGCATGCAGCAGCGGGGCTGGATGCGGCTTGCTGTGTGCGGTAGTGTCCCCGCCCACGGTGACCGCGCACTCATCGGCCAGTCCCAGATGGGAGACCAGGGGCAGGGCCAGGTATTCGGCCTTGTTGGTGACGATGCCCCAGACATATGCGTGGTCGCGCAGGGCTGCCAGGAGTTCGCTGATACCAGGAAAGAGCGTGGTATGGCGCGTCATGTCGTTTTCGTAGTCCTGCAGAAACTGCTGTCGGCAGGTGTCGTAGTCGGCGTCTTCAGGCGACATATCCAGGCCGGCCTTGAGCAGGCCGCGCGCGCCTGCCGAGGCATAGGGGCGCAGAGTTTCGTAGGGCAGGGGCTCCAGCCCGCGGCGGACTCGCTGCTTGTTGGCGGCTTCGGCCAGGTCGGGAGCGGTATCGGCCAGTGTGCCGTCGAAATCGAATAAAACCAGCTTTTTCATCGGTTCTCCGCAGTGAGCGAGCGTCAGGCTTCGCGTCGGGTTGCCATCAGGTAGTTGACGGAGGTGTCGCGAGACAGCTTGTAGTGCTTGGTGACAGGGTTGTATTCCAGCCCGCAGAGCTGCGTGACCGAAAGATTTGCCTGGCGGGCGGCCAGGGCCAGCTCGCTGGGTTTGATGAAGTTTTCGTAGTGATGGGTGCCTTTGGGCAGCATGCCCAGCACGTATTCGGCACCTACGATGGCAAACAGAAATGACTTCGGATTGCGGTTCAGCGTGGAAAAAAACACCCAGCCTCCGGGTTTTACCAGTGTTGAGCAGGCTTGCACGATGGCGGCGGGGTCAGGCACATGCTCCAGCATTTCCATGCAGGTGACGACATCGAAGGAACCTGGCTGGCGGGCGGCGATGGTTTCGGCGCTGATGGCTTCATAGTCGACTTTGACGCCGGATTCCAGCCCATGCAGCTTGGCCACTTGCAGCGACTTCTCCGCCAGGTCGATGCCGGTGACCTCGGCGCCGGATTTTGCCAGGCTTTCGGCCAGGATTCCGCCGCCGCAGCCTACGTCCAGCACTTTTTTGCCCGCCAGCGGGCCGGCGAGGTCCAGTACCCAACCCAGTCGCAGCGGATTGATGGCGTGCAGCGGCTTGAACTCGCTTTCGGCATCCCACCAACGCGAGGCAAGCGCGCTGAATTTATCGAGCTCGGCCTGGTCTACATTGTGGCGGTCGGTACGGGTGGAGGTCGCGGTCATGGAGAATCCCGTCAAAATAGAGGGTGCCTGTGCAACACCCGCCGGGAGCGGAAGATGCGGCGCCAGAGCACAAAAACTAAGGGCTCCCGTGAGGGAGCCCTTATTGTAGCGTTTAACGCAACAAGTATTACTGGGTCGTATTACTTGCGGGTACCAACAATTTCGATCTCTACGCGGCGGTTCTGAGCACGGCCTTCGCGAGTCTTGTTGGTGGCGACGGGTTGAGTTTCGCCCTTGCCTTCTACATAGATACGGTCAGCGGGGATGCCCTTGCCGATCAGGTAGTCTTTGACGGAGTTCGCACGACGCTGGGACAGGCCCATGTTGTAGGCTTCCGTACCGATGGAGTCGGTGTGACCCGTGGCAATCAGGGTTTCCAGATTGATGGTGCCGACTTGAGAGGCAACCTGATCGAGGATCTGACGGCCCTCAGGCTTGATCGTCGATTTGTCGAAGTCGAAGAACGTATCAGCGTTCAGGACAACCTTGGTTGCCGTAGGAGCGACCACTGGAGCTTCGGCTTGTGCAACTGGCACGCCATCACACCCGGGGATACCGGTTGCAGGAGTCCAGAAGTTGTCGCGCCAGCACAGTTCGCGCGTGCCGTTTTTCCAAACGTCGCCGAACGGGTTGCGCCAGTTATCGACGGTTTGTGCGGATACTGCACCAGAGGCCGTAACAGCGGCAATGGCGAGCGCTAGTGCGATTTTGGAGGGTTTGTTCATGTTTCTCCTCATTGAGCTTAATGCTGGTAAGTGACCGCAGCGAACCCCCGCCGCATATCAAAAAAACGGAGCCAGTATAGCAACGCCATGAGTTATCAAAGAATTGCGCTGGGTTTCATGCGTGTTAGGAGGAATCTTACGGCATTTCTGGGCGGTTAGTTAAGACTGAGCGATACATATTCACCAGATTTTCTGTTTTCCGCTTTATCCCCGTGATAATTGTTGGTTTTATGCTACAGCGGCCTGGGGGCTTTAAAGTGTTTTGTTAAGTATCCCCCGGCAAAGGGGGGGTAGGAACCCTGATGGCCGGGTTGGCGGGCCCCCCGACGTACGCCGTTCGGATGCCTCCGGGGAAGTGCTAGAATTTCCTATTCGCCCGACATCGGCCCGATTCACGACTTTTACTCGTTAAGACACTCTATGGATTCCTTCGCCAAGGAGACGCTTCCCGTATCGCTGGAAGAGGAAATGCGCCGCAGCTATCTCGATTACGCCATGAGCGTCATCGTCGGCCGGGCGCTGCCGGATGTTCGGGATGGGCTCAAGCCTGTGCACCGGCGCGTGCTGTTCGCCATGCACGAACTGAACAACGACTGGAACCGGGCATACAAGAAGTCCGCCCGTATCGTCGGTGACGTCATCGGTAAATATCACCCGCACGGCGATTCCGCGGTGTATGACACCATTGTGCGTATGGCGCAGGATTTTTCCCTGCGCTATATGTTGGTAGATGGTCAGGGTAATTTCGGCTCCATCGACGGCGATAATGCCGCCGCCATGCGATACACCGAAATCCGCCTCGCCAAGATCGCGCACGAGCTGCTGGCCGATATCGACCAGGAAACTGTCGATTTCGGGCCTAACTATGACGGCAGCGAACAGGAACCCCTGCTGCTGCCGTCGCGCCTGCCCAATCTGCTGGTCAATGGAAGCGCAGGTATTGCGGTGGGCATGGCCACCAATATTCCGCCGCATAATCTGTCGGAAGTCATCGATGGCTGTCTGTATTGTCTGCGCAATCCGGACTGCTCCATTGATGAGCTGATCGAAATCATTCCCGCGCCGGATTTTCCCACCGGCGGCATTATTTACGGCATGTCCGGCGTGCGCGAAGGCTACCGCACGGGGCGCGGGCGCGTCATCATGCGCGCAAAAACCCACTTCGAGGACATGGAAAAGGGCAACCGGCAGGCGATCGTCGTCGACGCCATTCCCTACCAGGTCAACAAGAAGACGCTGCAGGAAAAAATCGCCGAACTCGTCAACGAGAAACGGATAGAGGGCATTTCCGATATTCGCGACGAGTCCGACAAAGACGGTATGCGGCTGGTCATCGAACTCAAGCGCGGCGAGGTTCCCGAGGTCATCCTCAACAATCTCTACAAGCTGACGCAGCTGCAGGACACCTTCGGCATGAATATGGTGGCGCTGGTCGACGGACAGCCTCGCCTGCTCAATCTCAAGCAGATGGTGGAGTATTTCCTGTTCCACCGCCGCGAAGTCGTTACGCGCCGTACGGTATTCCAGCTGCGCAAGGCGCGTGACCGCGGGCACGTACTCGAGGGCCTGGCAGTTGCCCTGGCCAATATCGACGATTTCATCACCATCATCAAGGCGGCGCCCACACCGCCTGTGGCGCGCCAGGAACTCATGGCGCGCTCCTGGGATTCTTCCCTGGTGCGCGAAATGCTTACCCGTGCCGACGAAGGCAGCACGATAGGCGGGCGGGTGGCCTATCGGCCAGAGTCGCTGCCGGCCGAATACGGGCTGCAGAACGACGGTCTGTATCGCCTGAGCGACGTGCAGGCGCAGGAAATCCTGAACATGCGCCTGCAGCGCCTGACCGGGCTGGAGCAGGACAAGATTGTCGGCGAATACAAAGACGTCATGGCCACCATTGCCGATCTGCTCGATATCCTCGCCAAACCCGAGCGCATCACCCAGATCATCGGTGACGAACTGGCGGCCATCAAGACGGAATTCGCCACTGGCGCCAAGGACGTGCGCCGCTCCGATATCGAGCACAACGCTACGGAACTGGACACCGAGGATCTCATCACCCCCATGGATATGGTGGTGACACTGTCGCAGTCGGGCTATATAAAGAGCCAGCCGCTGTCCGAGTATCGTTCCCAGAAACGCGGCGGGCGCGGCAAGCAGGCGACCGCAATGAAAGAAAACGACTTTGTCGATCAGCTTTTCATTGCGAACACCCACAACTACCTGTTGTGCTTTTCCGATCGAGGCCGGGTCTACTGGCTCAAGGTCTGGGAAGTTCCTCAGGGTTCGCGCAATGCGCGCGGCCGGCCCATCGTCAATATGTTCCCCCTGCAGGACGGCGAAAAAATCACCGTCGTTCTGTCGGTGCGCGAATTCAGCGAAGATCATTTCGTGTTCATGGCGACCTCGCGCGGCACGGTCAAGAAAACGCCGTTGTCCGACTTCTCCAACCCGCGCAAGGCCGGCATCATCGCGGTGGCGCTGGACGAGGGCGATTACCTCATCGGTGCCGATCTCACCGACGGCGAGCACGATGTCATGCTCTTTTCGGATTCAGGCAAGGCGGTGCGCTTTGACGAAAACGATGTGCGCCCCATGGGCCGTACGGCACGGGGCGTGCGCGGCATGATGCTGGAGGAAAGCCAGTCGGTCATTGCCATGCTTGTAGCCGAAGACGAAACCCAAAGCGTGCTGACGGCCACCGAAAACGGCTACGGCAAGCGCACCTCCATACTCGAGTACACCCGTCATGGGCGCGGCACCAAGGGCATGATCGCCATCCAGACGTCGGCCCGCAACGGCCGGGTGGTGGGCGCCGTGCTGGTGCGGCCATCCGACGAAATCATGCTGATCACGACATCCGGCGTACTGGTCCGCACGCGGGTATCGGAAATCCGTGAAATGGGCCGCGCCACACAAGGCGTCACCCTGATCAACGTCGACGACGACAGCATGCTGTCGGGCGTGCGGCGCGTGGTCGAGAGCGATGCCGACGACGATGTCGTGGTCCTGCTGGAAGAGTCCTATGGCGGTGAGTCGCCGGAGGCGGGTGTCGACGAAACATCCTCCGAGGCAGGCGAGGACGGCGGCGCGGATGCCCAGGGCAAGCAAGACGACGCAGACGGCGGCGAGGAATAAACCTATGCGACCATGGAATTTTTCCGCAGGGCCGTCGGCCCTGCCGCTGGCAGTGCTGGAGCAGGCGGCAGTTGAATTGACCGACTGGCATGGCTGCGGCATGTCGGTGATGGAGATGAGCCATCGCGGCAAGGAGTTCACGCAGATCTGCATCGAGGCGCTGGCCGATCTGCGCGAGCTGCTGTCCGTGCCGGATGATTTCGAGATCCTGTTCATGCAGGGCGGCGCATCGGCGGAGAACGCGATCGTGCCGCTGAACCTGATCGGGCGCAAGGGGCTGAACAAGGCCGATTACGTGCTGACCGGCATCTGGTCCAACAAGTCCTACAACGAGGCGAAGCGCTACGGCGATGTGGCCGTGGCGGCCACCAGCGGCGAGCAGGCCCTCATCGACGGCGTCGCGCAGGCGCCCTGGACCTGGTATCCATCGGCGGCCGACTGGAAGCCGCGCGCCGACGCCGCCTATCTGCATATTTGCAGCAACGAAACCATAGGCGGGCTGGAGTACGCACAATGGCCGGACATGCAGTCGCTGGGCGCGCCAGAGGTACCGCTTGTGGTGGATGTGTCATCGCATTTCCTGTCCCGCCCCATTGATTTCAGCAAGGTTGGCATGGTGTATGCCGGCGCGCAGAAAAACGCCGGGCCGGCTGGGCTGACCATCGTCATCGTGCGCAAGTCGCTGATCGGTCATGCCTTGCCGGTTTGTCCGTCCGCGTTCGACTACGCCAACGTGGCGGCGGCGGGCTCCATGTTCAATACGCCGCCCACCTATGCCATCTATATGGCGGGGCTGGTCTTCAAATGGCTCAGGCAGCAGGGCGGGATTGCCGCCATCGAAAAAATCAACATTGCCAAGGCCCGCGCGCTATACGACTATCTCGATGGCTCCACCTTCTATGTCAACCCTGTCCAGCCAGCGGCCCGCTCACGCATGAATGTGCCGTTTTTCTTGCGCGACGAGTCCCTGAACAGCGCGTTTCTGCAAGGCGCGCAGGCAGCCGGCTTGCTGCAGCTGAAGGGCCACAAGAGCGTTGGTGGCATGCGGGCATCCATCTACAACGCGGTGCCGCCTGAGGCGGTGCAGGCTCTTATCTCCTATCTGCAGGATTTCGAACGTCTCCATGGATAACAATTTACAGGCGCAGTTAAAGCCACTGCGCGACCGCATCGATACGCTGGACGAGCAGATCCTGGATTTGCTCAATCAGCGTGCTGCTGCGGCGCTCAGCGTCGGCAAGGTCAAGCAGGATTTCGATGTCGACGGGCCCATTCTCAAGCCCGAACGCGAGGCCATGGTCATTCGCCGCCTGCAGGCATTGAACAAGGGGCCGTTCACAGCCCAGGCGGTCGATGCGGTCTGGTCGCAGATTATTTCCACCTGTCGCGGTCTCGAGAGTGCGCTGACGGTGGCCTATCTGGGGCCGCAGGGGTCTTTTTCGGAGCAGGCTGCGCTGGAGCACTTCGGGCACGCCATTACACGTTTGCGTTGCGATTCTTTCGATGAGGTGTTTCGCGCTGTCGAGGCAGGTCAGGCCGATGTCGGCATGGTGCCCGTCGAGAACTCCACCGAAGGCGCCGTCAACCGTACGCTCGATCTTCTGCTGAACTCGCCCCTGAAGGTTCTGGGCGAGCGCTCGATCAAGATTCATCACAATCTCATGAGCAAGTCCGGCACCCTTGAAGGGGTCACTCGCGTGATGGCGCATCCCCAGGCGCTGGCGCAATGCCAGGCATGGCTGACCCAGCACGTGCCGGACCTGGCGCGCGACGCCGCCTCCAGCAATGGCGAGGCGGCCCGCCTGGCGTCGCTGGATTCCGGCGTGGCCGCCATCGCAGGGGAAACCGCCGCTCAGGCGTGGGATCTGGGCATCGCTGCATCCGGCATCCAGGACGACCCTCAGAACCGGACCCGCTTTCTGGCGGTCGGCGCCATCGAGACATTGCCCACCGGCAGCGACAAGACCAGCATTATCCTGGCAGTGCCCAACCGCGCAGGCGCGGTCTACGAGATGCTGGCACCGCTGGCGGCCAACGGCGTGTCCATGACGCGTCTGGAGTCCAGGCCTGCTCGCACCGGGCAATGGGAATACTATTTCTATGTAGACTTGCTGGGCCATCGCAACGAACCTTCGGTGGCGCAGGCGCTGGCCGACCTGAAGAAACAGGTCGCTTTTTTCAAAGTGCTGGGATCCTACCCCCGGCAATAGGACACGTTCGCATGACTACCGCTACAAATAGCGCCTCCCGGGCTGCGCTGGTGCCTGACTATGTGCTGGGCATCGCGCCCTACCAGGCCGGCAAGCCGATCGAGGAACTGGCGCGCGAGTTCAATCTGGATCCCGCCAATATCGTGAAGCTGGCGTCCAACGAGAATCCGCTGGGGATGCCGGAATCGGCGCAGCGGGCGCTTGCCGAGGCTGCCGCGTCGCTGGCCCGTTACCCGGATCCCAATGGATTCGATCTCAAGGCCTCCTTGTCCGAGCGCTATGGCGTACCCATGGACTGGATCACATTGGGCAACGGTTCCAACGACTTGCTCGAGATTGCTTCCCTGGCCCTGCTGTCCCCGGGAACGGCTGCCGTCTATGCCCAGTATTCGTTCGCGGTATATCGTCTGGCGACGCAGGCGCGCGGTGCAACGCATGTGGTGGTGCCGGCCAGCGGCTATGGCCATGATCTGGAGGCAATGTTTGCCGCCATCACGCCCGACACGCGCGTGGTATTCGTCGCCAACCCCAACAATCCGACCGGCACCTTTCTGCCCGCTGCCCAGGTTGAGGCGTTTCTGCAGCGTACCTATGACGCCTATGGCCAGCGGGTTACCGTTGTGCTGGACGAAGCCTACACCGAGTATCTTGATCCCGAGCTGCGCTTTGACAGCGCGCGCTGGGTCGAGCAGTATTCCAATCTGATTGTCACACGCACGCTGTCCAAGGCATATGGGCTGGCCGGGCTGCGGGTAGGGTACGCGCTGGCGCAGCCGCGGCTGACGGACCTGCTCAATCGGGTGCGCCAGCCTTTTAACGTCAATACGCTGGCGCAGGCCGCCGCCATTGCCGCCCTGGGCGACGCGCAGTTTCTGCAGCGCGCCTACGAGGTCAACAAGGCTGGCAAGCAGGTGTTGTGCGATGCCTTTTCCCGACTGGGCCTGGAGTATGTCCCCAGCTATGGCAATTTTGTACTGGTGCGCGTCGGCGATGCCGCTGGCATCAACTTGGCCCTGCTCAAGCGCGGCGTGATTGTGCGTCCGGTTGCCGGCGACGGTCTGCCGGATTGCCTGCGCGTGTCGATAGGCCTGCCGGAAGAAAACAGCCGCTTCATCGAAGCGCTCGAACAGGTTCTGTCGGGCGTATGAGCGGTCTTGCCGCGCGCCCGGGGCGTCCGGAGCCTGTACTCGCGGTTGTCGGCGTAGGCCTGATCGGTGGATCATTCGCCGCTGCCTTGCGCCAGGCGGGCGTGGTCGGCCGGATACTGGGCGTCGGGCGCAGTCCCGAGGCGCTGGACCACGCTCAGCGGCTGGGGCTGATCGATGCCGCCTCGACACTGGAAGAGGCGGCTGCGCAGGCTGATTTCATCCTCGTCGCCACGCCTGTAGGCGCAGTCGGCGCGACACTGGAACAGCTCAAACCTTTTCTGCGGCCTGAAACAATCGTTTCGGACGCCTGCAGCACGAAGGCGGATGTCATTGCGGCGGCGCGCGCGGCGCTGGGCGAGCGCATCGGGCAATTCGTGCCCGGCCATCCCATTGCCGGAGCCGAGCAGACCGGCCCTGGCGCCGCTGATGCGCAGCTGTATCGCGGTCGCAATGTCATTCTGACGCCTCTGCCTGAGAACACGGCCCAGGGCAGGGCGCTGGTGTCCCGCCTATGGGAAGCCTGCGGGGCACGTATCCTTACGCTGGCGCCCGAGGCGCACGATACCGTTCTGGCCTCGGTCAGCCACGTGCCGCATTTTCTGTCCTCGGTGTTCATGTGGCAGGTTGCCATGGCGTCGGATGCCGACGTGCGCATGGCGCTGGCAGGCAGCGGTTTTCGGGATTTCACCCGTATTTCCGCGGGTTCGGCCGAGGTCTGGCGCGATATTTTTCTTAGCAACCGGGACGCCGTGCTCAATGAACTGAGCGAGGTCAAGGCGGCACTGGCCAAGGCGGAGCAGGCCCTGCAGGCGGGCGATGGCCGTGAACTGGAAGATTTTCTCGAACGCGCGGCGCTGGCGCGCCGCCTCTGGGCCAGCAGGAGTGGTTTGTCATGACGTCCAGTCTGTATTTGCCGCCAGTGGCGGCAGCGTCGGGGCGGGTGAAGCTGCCCGGCTCCAAAAGCATTTCCAATCGGGCCCTGTTGCTGGCGGCGCTGGCAGACGGCCAAACACGCCTGGCCGGTCTGCTGGATTCGGACGATACCCGGGTCATGATCGCTGCCTTGCGTCAGCTTGGCGTTCAGGTTGAGGACACGCCCGAAGGCCATGTACGGGTGCGCGGGGGCAGTCCTTTTGCTCAGCGCAGCGCGGATCTGTTCCTGGGCAATGCGGGCACGGCATTCAGGCCGCTGACGGCGGCGCTTGCGGTGATGGGCGGCGAGTATCGCCTGTCGGGTGTGCCGCGTATGCATGAGCGGCCGATCGGTGATCTGGTGGATGCCTTGCGCGCGCTTGGCGCGCAGATCGATTACCTGGGCGAACCAGGTTATCCGCCCCTGGACATTCGCAAGGGCGAGCCGGGGGGGCAGGACCGCGTCACGGTCAAGGGTTCGGTATCCAGCCAGTTCCTGACGGCATTGCTGATGTGCGCGCCCCTGTGCGTGGCCCGCAGCGGCAAGGCGTTGACCATCGAGGTCGACGGCGAACTCATTTCCCGTCCTTACATCGAGATCACGCTGCGCCTGATGGCACAGTTTGGCGTGCAGGTGCAGCGCACGGACTGGAGCCGGTTTGTCATCCCGGGCGATGCCCGCTACCAGGCGGTGGACAAGGTGGATGTCGAGGGCGATGCGTCGACCGCATCCTATTTCATGGCACTGGGCGCGCTGGGCGGCGGCCCGGTGGTGATCGAGGGCGTGGGTTCGGACAGCATGCAGGGCGATATTGCCTTTGCCGATGTGGTCGAGTCCATGGGCGCGACCGTGTGCCGGCAGCCGGCCTCGGTGACGGTCAGCGGTCCGGCAGTGGCGCGCGGAGAACGCCTGCGCGCCTTTGACCTCGACTTCAATCTGATTCCCGATGCGGCCATGACGGCGGCCGCCATGGCCATGTATGCGGACGGACCCTGCACCCTGCGCAATATCGGCAGCTGGCGTGTCAAGGAAACCGATCGCATTCATGCCATGCATACCGAATTTGCCAAGCTGGGGGCCCAGGTCGCCTCCGGGCCGGATTGGCTGACGGTCCACCCCGTGCAGGCTTCGCAGTGGCGGACCGCGTCGATTGCGACCTACGACGATCATCGCATGGCCATGTGTTTTTCGCTGGCGAGCTTTGGACCCAAGGGGGTGACCATCGAGGATCCGGACTGCGTCGGCAAGACTTTCCCAGGATATTTTTCAGTGTTTCAAGAACTCGTGCGGGCCTGATTGCCATGGCTTTTAATGTTCCAGTCATTACCATCGATGGACCCACCGCCTCGGGCAAGGGAACCATTGCACACCGGGTTTCCAGCCAGTTGGGCTGGACGGTTCTGGACAGCGGTGCCCTGTACCGGCTGACCGCACTGGCGGTCGGGCAGCAGGGTGTGGATGCCGCCGATGAGCAGGCCGTTGCGCGGGTTGCCTGCGAGCTGGACGTGTCTTTTCAGGACGGCTTGATACAGATGGCCGGCCAGGATGTAGGATCGCTGATCCGTCAGGAGCAGGTGGGCAATCTGGCCTCGAAGATTGCCGCTTATGTGCCGCTGCGCCAGGCTTTGCTCGAGCGCCAGCGCGCTTTCCGTGTGGCGCCGGGACTGGTGGCGGATGGTCGCGATATGGGCACAGTGGTCTTTCCAGATGCCCCGCTCAAGATATTTCTGGTCGCCGATGTCCGCGCACGTGCCGAAAGGCGCTGTAAGCAGTTGAAGGAAAAGGGATTTTCTGCTAATCTACTGGACTTGTTGGAAGACATGCGTGCGCGCGATGAGCGCGACCGCAATCGGGCGAACGCCCCGCTGGTTGCGGCGGCCGACGCTCATACGGTCGATTCGTCTGATCTCACCATAGACGAAACGGTCAAGTTGGTGCTCGATCTCTGGTCGAGTCTGGGGTTCCCGGCAACAGACGCCTAGCGTCCGCTACGGGAATATTTTTTTACTCCACTGGGGGATTTTTCCCTGGTGTGTTTTTAACGGCCATCCTGGCCTATGGATACACGAATGTCCACCATTGCAACCTCTACCCCTACCGGCGGCGAAAGCTTTGCCGATCTCTTTGCAGAAAGCATCAAGAACCAGGACATGAAGTCCGGTGAGGTGATTTCCGCAGAAGTTGTCCGCATCGATCACAACTTTGTCGTGGTCAATGCAGGCCTCAAATCCGAGGCCCTGATTCCCCTCGAAGAATTCCTGAACGACCAGGGCGAACTCGAAGTCGAGCCTGGCGATTTCGTTTCCGTAGCCATCGACTCGCTCGAAAACGGCTATGGCGACACCATTCTTTCGCGCGATCGCGCCAAGCGCCTGTCGGCCTGGCTGCAGCTCGAGCAGGCGCTCGAATCGGGCGAGATGGTCAATGGCACCATCACCGGCAAGGTCAAGGGCGGTCTTACCGTCATGACCAACGGCATCCGCGCCTTCCTGCCCGGTTCGCTGGTCGACCTGCGTCCGGTCAAGGACACCACGCCGTACGAAGGCAAAACGCTCGAATTCAAGGTCATCAAGCTCGATCGCAAGCGCAACAACGTTGTGCTGTCGCGTCGTGCCGTGCTCGAAGCCAGCATGGGCGAAGAGCGCGAAAAACTGCTCGAAACCCTGCACGAAGGTGCAGTGGTCAAGGGCGTGGTCAAGAACATCACCGACTACGGCGCCTTTGTCGACCTGGGCGGTATCGATGGCCTGCTGCACATCACCGACATGGCATGGCGCCGCGTCCGTCACCCCTCTGAAGTGCTTCAGGTGGGTCAGGAAGTCGAAGCCAAGGTCCTCAAGTTCGACCAGGAAAAGAGCCGTGTTTCGCTGGGCGTCAAGCAGTTGGGCGAAGATCCCTGGATCGGCCTGGCCCGTCGCTACCCGCAAAGCACCCGTCTGTTCGGCAAGGTAACCAACCTGACCGACTACGGTGCGTTTGTCGAAGTCGAAGCCGGCATCGAAGGCCTGGTACACGTCTCCGAAATGGACTGGACCAACAAAAACGTCGATCCGCGCAAGGTTGTTACCCTGGGCGAAGAAGTCGAAGTCATGGTTCTCGAAATCGACGAAGACCGTCGCCGTATCTCGTTGGGCATGAAGCAGTGCCGTCCCAACCCGTGGGAAGAGTTCTCGATCAACTTCAAGCGTGGCGACAAGGTTCACGGCGCCATCAAGTCGATCACCGACTTCGGCGTGTTCGTCGGCCTGCCCGGCGGCATCGACGGTCTGGTTCACCTGTCCGACCTGTCCTGGGCCGAAACCGGCGAAGAAGCTGTCCGCAACTTCAAGAAGGGCGACGAGATCGACGCCGTGGTGCTGGGTATCGATACCGACAAGGAACGCATCTCGCTGGGTATCAAGCAGCTCGAAGGCGATCCGTTCAACAACTATGTGGCTACCTACGACAAGGGCGCAGTAGTCCAGGGCACGATCAAGTCGGTCGAAGCCAAGGGCGCAGTCGTGACGCTGTCGGTTGATGTCGAAGGCTATCTGCGTGCTTCCGAAATCTCCGCTGGCCGTGTCGAAGACGCAACCACGGTTCTGAAGGCGGGCGACAGCGTCGACGCCATGATCCTCAACATCGATCGCAAGGCGCGCTCGATCCAGTTGTCGATCAAGGCTCGCGACAATGCCGAAACCGCTGACACCATTCAGCGCATGTCCGAAGCCAGTGCTTCGTCGGGTACGACCAACCTGGGCGCATTGCTCAAGGCCAAGCTCGACCAGGCACGCGACGATAGCTGATTGTGACAAAGTCGGAACTCATCGCGATCCTTGCCAGTCGCTATCCGCAACTGGCAGCGCGAGACACGGATTACGCCGTCAAAACGGTTCTCGATGCCATGACCCAGGCGCTAGCCGGCGGTCAGCGCATCGAGATTCGCGGATTCGGCAGTTTTTCCCTGTCCGAACGCCTGCCGCGAGTAGGCCGCAACCCCAAGTCCGGTGAAAAAGTCATGGTGCCTGGCAAACAGGTGCCGCACTTCAAGCCGGGCAAGGAGTTGCGCGAACGAGTGGATTGCGCTTTCGATGAAGAAATCAAGGCGCAATCGGATAGCGTGAACGACATGGCGCAATTCGACACCCGTATCATGCACGGTTAGGCGTTTTCGTCGTTGTACTCAGACTTCTTTGCAGAATGAAACAGGCCCTCCTTGGCGAGGGCCTGTTTTTTGGGCATGTTTCTTCGTTTCCCCCTTACAATTACTGGATTCCCGAATTATTGGAGTGCGTGACATGCGTTATCTCGTCTGGCTATTGAGGCTGGTGGTGTTCATTGTTGTGCTGATGTTCGCCCTCAAGAATACCGGCCCGGTAGATGTGAATTTCTTTGCGGATCATGTGGTAACGGGTGTGCCTCTTATCGTGGTGATGCTGGTGGTGTTTGTGCTGGGCGGCCTGCTTGGGCTGCTGCTGATTGCGCCTGCGATGCTGCGCGCGCGTCGCGAGCAGCGACGCCTGCGCCGTGAGGTTGCCCGTCTCGAACAAAAAGCCCGCCAGCCCGTGGTGCCGTCCGAAGCGGTTGCACCGGAAACCGTCGCGCCCATGGCGCCCCTGTAACGCAAACCAGGATCCGATACTGTGGATTTCGAACCGTGGTGGCTGATTTTCTTGCCATTGGTCTTTGCGCTTGGCTGGATAGCTTCACGCGTAGACATCAGGCAAATGCTGTCCGAAAACCGGACTTTGCCTAACTCCTATTTCAAGGGCTTGAATTTTCTGCTCAACGAAGAGCCGGACCGCGCCATCGATGCGTTTGTCGAAGTAGCCAAGCTGGACCCTGAAACCACCGAGCTGCACTTTGCACTGGGCAGTCTGTTCCGTCGCCGCGGCGAAATGGAGCGGGCCATACGTGTGCATCAAAGCTTGCTCTCTCGTGCGGACCTGCCTACGGTTGACCGCGAAAATGCGCAGCATGAGCTGGCACAGGATTTTCTCAAGGCGGGAATGCTGGACCGAGCCGAGCAGGCATTCGAACAGGTGCTCGATACCCGCCATGCTGTCCCTGCCATCCGCGCCTTGATTCGCATATATGAATCGGAGCACGATTGGCCGCGCGCCATCGAGGCAGTCAAGCGCCTGCGCGCCCTGGTGGACGAGCCTGTGCCGCAGCTGGCGCATTATCAATGCGAGCAGGCGGTGACCGCACTGAGCGCCAAGCCCGCAGATCTGCGGGCTGCCGGCCTGGCACTGGATGCCGCGGATCATGCCGCCGCGTCTCTGCGCGGCCGCAAGGAAGGCCAGGCCTCCGAAGCCCGCATCGCCATGCTTCGCGCGCAGTTGGCGCACCTGGACGCCAAGCCTGAAGACGAGCGCGCCTATCTCGCCTCGGTATTGAGCATTGCACCTGACTATGCCTGTCTGATTGCCGCTGATCTGCTGGAGTGCTATCGCCGCCTGGGCCAGGAAGAAGAAGGCCTGGAAGTGCTCATCGCGCATTACCAGCGTTACCCTGCGCTGGATACGTTCAATATCGTTTTCCGCGAGCTACGCAAACAGAAAGGGCTGGACCCTGCCTGGGCATTTGCGCGCGCTTCGCTGCGCGCCCACCCCACCTTGCTGGGGCTGGATCGCCTGCTGGAGGCGGAGCTGGCGACACGCGATGCCCAGGGCGTGAGCAGGCAGGCAGAGGCCGCGCAGCGACCAAGCGGCGGGCCTGCCGCGTCGCCAGTGCCTGCTGAAGGCGCCGGACAGGTCACGGCTATCCCCAATGCCGAAGATGCCACTGGCGCAGATCTGGGCCTGCTGCGCTCCCTCATACACAAGCATACCCAGCGCCTGGATCGCTATTCCTGCAAGGTATGCGGTTTCGAAGCACGGCATTTCTACTGGCAGTGTCCAGGCTGCAGCTCCTGGGAAACCTATGAGCCTCGACGTCTTGAGGAGATGAAATGATGACGTTTCCGGCAGACGCGGTCAGCCGCGTAAAGATTCTTGTCGCGGGCGACATCATGCTGGACCGCTACTGGTTTGGCGAGGTGGAGCGTATTTCTCCCGAGGCGCCGGTGCCTGTGGTCAAGGTGGTACGCCGCGAAGATCGCCTGGGCGGCGCGGCCAACGTCGCCCGCAATATCGTCGCCCTGGGCGCCAAGGCCAGCCTGCTCGGCGTGGTCGGCGCCGACGAGGCCGGTGACAAGGTACGGGATCTGGCCGGGGAGGCCGGCATCAACGCATGTTTGGTGGCCGATGCCCAGTCCCCCACCACGCTCAAGATGCGAGTTCTGGGACGTCAGCAACAGCTGTTGCGCGTGGATTTCGAGGAAGGTCCGGGCGCCGACTGCCTGGCCAAAATGGAAACCCAGGCCAGGCAACTGCTGGCCGAGCATGACCTGCTCGTATTGTCCGATTACGCCAAGGGTTCGCTGGGACAGGTCGAGGCGCTCATCGCCGCCGCCAGGGAGGCGGGTGTGCCCGTCCTGGTCGATCCCAAAGGACATCAATACCGGCGCTATCAGGGGGCGACGCTGATTACGCCCAACCGCGCCGAGATGCGTGATGCGGTGGGGGTCTGGCAGGATGAAGACGATCTTGCCCGGCGCGCGCAGGGGTTGCGCGAGCAACTGGGCCTGGAGGCCCTGCTGGTGACTCGCTCCGAGCAGGGCATGACGCTATTTTCACAGACGGGGCGTGAGCATATCGATGCGCATGCCCATGAGGTGTTCGACGTATCGGGCGCCGGCGACACAGTACTGGCCACCTTGGCAGTCACCCGAGCGGCGGGCCTGAGCTGGATCGATTCGGTGCGCTGGGCCAATCGTGCTGGCGGCGTTGTGGTCGGCAAGCTGGGCACCTCGACTGTTACCGCAGGAGAACTATCATGATCATCGTAACCGGGGGTGCCGGGTTTATCGGCAGCAATCTGGTGCGCGGCCTGAACCAGCGCGGCTATACCGATATTCTTGTTGTAGACGATCTGACCGAGGGCGACAAATTCGTCAATCTGGTCGATGGCCGGATTGCAGACTATCAGCACAAGGACGACTTTCGCCGACGGGTTGCCGCGGGCGACCTGGGTCACGTCGAGGCCGTTTTTCATGAAGGCGCCTGCTCCGATACGACGGAGCGCAATGGGCACTACATGATGGACAACAATTATCGCGTCACGCTGGAGCTGTTCGAGTACTGCCAGAATGCGCGCATTCCTTTGATCTACGCTTCCTCGGCTGCTGTCTACGGCGCCGGCCCGGTGTACGCTGAGGACTTGCGCAACGAGGCGCCATTGAATGTCTATGGCTACTCCAAGTTTCTCTTCGACCAGGTGTTGCGCCAGCGTCTGCCGTCGCTGTCCGCTCCCGTTGTCGGATTGCGCTATTTCAACGTTTATGGTCCGCGTGAACAGCACAAGGGACGCATGGCGTCTGTGGCCTTCCATAACATGAACCAGTTCCAGCAAGAAGGGCATGTGCGCCTGTTCGGCGGCTGGGATGGCTATGAGGACGGCGGGCAAATGCGCGATTTCATCTACATCGACGATGTCGTGGATGTAAACCTGCATTTTCTCGATCATCCGGAAACCTCTGGTGTGTTCAATTGCGGCACGGGCCGCGCCCAGCCCTTCAACGATGTCGCCAGCACTGTCGTCAATACGCTGCGCGCTCATCGCGGCGAAGATGCGCTGTCGCTGGAGGAGCTCGTGCATACCCAGGAGCTCTGCTACATCCCCTTTCCAGACGACCTGAAGGGCCGCTACCAGAGCCATACCCAGGCCGACCTGACACAGTTGCGTGCCGCCGGCTATGACAAGCCCATGCGTGATGTGCAGACGGGTGTGGCCGAGTATGTACAGGCCCTGCTTGCCAGCAGCAGGCTGCAAAGCACGTAGCACTACGCATGGACAAGGGCGTGCTGCGCCAAGCCGCAACGTAGCCCAATGACGCATCATCACAGAGGCCTTGCCATTCTTGTCTTGGGATGGCAACGCTCCAGAAGAATCCGGGCTGACCATGTCGGATTTTCCTCGTCCGGAGCGGGCCTGTATCTCTGTTTCCTGCTTATTGGAGTCTGCTGATGAATCCCTTCACCCACGCTACGGTTGCGACCCCGTTGCCGCCGGGGTCTCTTCCCGCTTTTCCCCGCAGGTCCCGCCGCCGCCGTCCAGCGACACGGCGCCGCATCATGCTGGGCGCTGCCCTGGGCGCGCTGGCCGCCGCCCCGTCCGTTGCCGCGGTGGATGTCAATACCGCAACGGCGGCGCAACTGCTTGCCGTGCGCGGCATAGGCCCGCGTACCGCGCAGATCATTGTCGAGGAACGCAAGCGCGCAGGCCCATACGAGTCGCTCGAGGATCTCTCCGACCGCGTCAGGGGCATAGGGCCGCGCAGGGTCGAAGCCTGGAAAGCATCCGGGCTGCGCGCCGGGCGTCGCTACATGTCGCTGGAGCCGGTGTTCTCGCAAGGTTCGGGGCCCAGCAGGGAACATGCCCCCACGCGCTAGCGCGCTGCATCGTGTGGCGACCGCCGTACAGGGTCGCGGGCCCGTCGAATGGGTGTATGATCTTCGGCATGGAAAAATACCTCACCATCGAAGACACCATAGGGTCCACGCCGCTGGTACGGCTGCAACGCATTCCCGGCGAGTTCGGCCAGGCGCGCGGCAATGTCATTCTCGCCAAGCTGGAGGGCAACAACCCCGCCGGCTCGGTCAAGGATCGCGCCGCCAGTTCCATGATCCGCCGCGCCGAAGAGCGCGGCGACATCAAGCCCGGCGATACGCTGATCGAGGCCACCAGCGGCAATACCGGTATTGCGCTGGCCATGGCGGCGGCGGTGCGTGGATATAAGATGGTCCTCATCATGCCGGATAACCTGTCTGTCGAGCGGCGTGCTTCCATGACGGCTTACGGCGCGGAGCTCATCCTGACACCTGCCAAGCAGGGCGGCATGGAATATGCCCGGGACCTGGCTGACAGCATGCAGTCCGAGGGCAAGGGAAAGGTGCTTGATCAGTTTGCCAATGCGGACAATCCGCGCGCGCATGTCGAAACCACCGGTCCCGAAATATGGGCCCAGACAGATGGCGAAATCACCCACTTTGTCAGCGCCATGGGCACCACGGGCACCATCATGGGCATAGGCAGCTATCTGCATGGCCGCAACAAGCGTATCCAGGTGATCGGCGCCCAGCCGGCCGAAGGATCCCAGATTCCGGGCATCCGCAAATGGCCTGAGGCATACCAGCCCTCAATCTATCGCCCATCCGAAGTCGACGGGTTCGAGCTCATCGAGCAGAGCGAGGCAGAGGTCATGGCGCGGCGTCTGGCAGCCGAAGAGGGCATTTTCGGCGGCATTTCGTCCGCAGGCGCCCTGGTTGCCGCGCTGCGTGTGGCGCAGCGCGTGGAAAATGCCACCATTGTGTTCATTGTCTGCGATCGCGGCGACCGTTATCTGTCCACCGGCGTGTTCAACTGATTCACGGCCATCCATATCCCATGTTGTCGGCCAGAATACGCGCCAGGTCGGCAACCGAGCTGGCATAGTAATAGCTGCGGTTGTAATGGGTAATGGCAAAGAAGTTGGGCGTACCCAGGCGATACTGGGCCCGGTTCTGCGTTTCGTCCACCAGGTCTACCACGCCCAGCTTGTAGCGGGTCCAGGCCGGCGCGGGCTGTGTGTTCCCGACGATGGCGGCGCCATGGCTGGCCAGCGTCGACCATTCCAGCGTCGGGGCCAGTCCACCGTGTACGAGTGATTGTGGGTCGCGCGGCAGCGTAGCGGGCGCGAAGACGGGCAGGCCGGGCACCCAGCCATGCAGCCGCAAGAAGTTGGCGACGGACGCAATGGCATCTCGCGTGCTGTTTGCGACATCGATATGCCCGTCGCCATCCCCATCGACTGCAAAGCGCGCCAGGCTGCCCGGCATAAACTGCGGCAGGCCGATCGCACCGGCAAATGAGCCCGTGACGCCGGATGCATCCAGTTTGTTTTCGTAGTCCAGTTGTATCAGGTCGGCGAGCTGATCCCTGAACAATTGACTGCGTTCCGGACGGCTGTCGTCGGGATAGCGAAAGCCCAGCGTGGCCAGGGCGTCCAGCACGCGGAAATTACCTGTATTGCGCCCATAGATGGTTTCCACGCCGATGATGGCCACGATAATCGATTGGGGCACGCCGTATTGTTTGGCCGTTGCGTCCAGAAACGCCCTGTTTTCATTCCAGAACTGCTGTCCTGCCCGGATGCGGACGGGTTCGACGAAACGCTGGCGATAGACTGTCCAGCTGCGTTTGATCCGATGCGGGCTGGGCTTCATCAACCTGGCTGCGGTGGCGTTATAGCTGACCGTCTGTAGCAGAGATTGCACATGCGCCACTGGGACGTGCCGTGTGCGTGCCACTTCGTCTGCGTAGGCCTGCATGTCCGGGGTGAGCGACCCGTCTGGCCGCAGCAATGGGCCGCCGTTGGCGATTGAGCTTCCTGCCTGGATGGAGGGCTGCTCGGGGGGGGCTGCGGTCAGGTCCGGCGCATTGTCGCTGGTACTGTCGCTGGCCGCGCCTGAGCCTGGCACGGCAGCAGTTTGCTGGGACGCACAGCCGGCCAGCGCGATAGCGACGGCGGCGGCTTGCAATATACGGGCAGGTTTGAACATAATCTTCCTTTATGGAGACACTCTATATTACTCACCCTGCATGCCGACTGCATGATATGGGCAGCTGGCATCCGGAATGCCCTGAACGGCTCGATGCCATCAATGATCAATTACTGGCCAGCGGCGTCATGGATTTTCTTGCGAGCAGGCCCGCCGGGCCGGCGACACAGGAAGACCTGCTGCGCGTGCATACGCCTGCCCATCTTGCCTTTCTGCGCGATCACCTTCCCGCAGAAGGGCTATACACGATAGATCCCGATACGCTGATGTGCCCGCACACGCTTGAGGCGGCGCTGGCTGCGGCCGGGTCGGGCATTACGGCGGTGGACGCCATTATGGCCGGCCAATGCCGCAATGCTTTTTGCGCCGTACGTCCGCCGGGACACCACGCCCGTCCGGCGCAGGCGATGGGCTTCTGTTTCTACAATAACATTGCAGTGGCGGCGGCCTATGCGCTGGCCCGTTATGGCCTGCAGCGCGTTGCCATTGTGGATTTCGATGTGCATCACGGCAACGGGACCGAGGAAATCTTTGCTGATGATCCGCGCGTCATGATGTGCAGTTTCTTTCAAAAAGACCTGTTTCCGAACGCCTGGCAAAACCCCAGTCCTGAAAACATGGTAAATATACCTGTCGATGCTTATACCAAAGGCGATGAGCTGCGCATGGTGGCTGCGGACATCTGGCTACCGCGCCTGCGCGCATTCAGGCCTGAATTCATCTTTGTGTCGGCAGGATTTGACGGGCATCGCGAAGACAGCATAGGCCAATTGGGCCTGACCGAAGCCGATTTTGCCTGGCTGACCGACCGCATCATGGAGGTCGCCGCTGAATCCGCTTGCGGGCGCATCGCCAGCTTTCTCGAGGGAGGATACAACTTGTCCGCCCTGGGGCGCAGCGTTGTCGCGCATATAAAAGCGCTTGCGGCGATGTAGAATCGAAGGTTTGTAATTGCAATTTTTAGTATATTTTTGGAGGAAGCTCGATGAAGGTGTTGGTACCCGTCAAGCGCGTCGTTGACTACAACGTCAAGGTACGCGTCAAATCCGACCAAAGCGGTGTGGATATCGCTAATGTGAAAATGTCCATGAACCCGTTCGACGAGATCGCCGTGGAAGAAGCCACGCGACTCAAAGAAAAGGGTTCCGCCACTGAAGTCATTGCCGTTTCTTGCGGTGTGGCGCAATGTCAGGAAACACTGCGCACGGCCATGGCCATTGGTGCGGATCGCGCCGCGCTGGTCCAGACCGACGCCGAGCTGCAGCCGCTGGCCGTGGCCAAACTGCTCAAGGCTCTGGTGGACAAAGAGCAGCCTGAGCTGGTCATCCTGGGCAAGCAGGCTATCGACGATGATGCCAACCAGACAGGCCAGATGCTGGCCGCGCTGCTGGGCTGGCCCCAGGCAACTTTTGCCAACAAGGTGGAAGTGGCCGATGGCAAGGCCACGGTTACCCGCGAAGTCGATGGCGGTCTGGAAACCCTGTCGCTCAAGCTGCCCGCCATTGTCACGACGGATCTGCGCCTGAACGAGCCGCGCTACGTCACGCTGCCCAATATCATGAAGGCCAAGAAGAAACCGCTGGATACCTTCACACCTGAAGACCTCGGTGTTGATGTGGCCCCGCGCCTGAAGACTCTCAAGGTCTCCGAGCCCCCGGCCCGTTCTGCCGGCGTCATCGTGCCCGATGTCGCAACATTGGTCGACAAACTCAAGAATGAAGCCAAGGTGGTTTAAAAAATGACGATACTGGTAATTGCTGAACACGACAATGCCCAATTGAAGGGCGCTACGCTCAACACCATCGCTGCGGCCCAGAAAATCGGTGGCGACATTCACGTGCTGGTCGCCGGCAGCGGGGCGCAGGCGGTGGCTGACCAGGCTGCCAAGGCAGCGGGTGTTGCCAAGGTGCTGCTGGCTGATGCGCCGCAACTGGCTGATGGCCTGGCCGAGAACATCGGCGCCCAGGTACTGGAAATTGCCAGCGCCTACAGCCACATTCTTTTCCCGGCCACAGCCTCGGGCAAGAACGTTGCGCCGCGCGTGGCGGCCAAGCTGGACGTTGCGCAGATCTCCGACATCATCGGTGTCGAATCCGCTGATACATTCCAGCGCCCCATCTATGCCGGCAACGCGATTGCCACGGTGCAGTCCGGCGACGCCACCAAGGTCATTACTGTGCGCACCACCGCATTTGACGGTGTGGCCGCCGAAGGCGGAAGCGCTGCGGTGGAATCGATAAGTGCAGTGGCCGATTCTGGTCTGTCTTCCTTCGTGAGCCGCGAAGTGGCCAAGAGCGACCGTCCCGAGCTGGCCGGGGCGGCTGTCGTCGTCTCGGGTGGTCGGGGCATGGGTAGCGCCGAGAACTTCAAGCTGCTTGATCCGCTGGCCGACAAACTGGGGGCTGCGCTGGGTGCGTCGCGTGCTGCAGTCGACGCGGGCTACGCGCCCAACGACTGGCAGGTGGGCCAGACCGGCAAGATCGTCGCGCCGCAGTTGTACGTGGCCATCGGTATTTCGGGCGCCATCCAGCATCTGGCCGGCATGAAAGACTCCAAGGTCATTGTCGCCATCAACAAAGATGCGGAAGCCCCGATCTTTGGCGTGGCCGACTACGGTCTGGTGGCCGATCTGTTCACGGCTGTCCCTGAACTGGTTCAGGCGCTGTAGCAATCCCGGACCCGGCCAGCTGGCGCGCATGCGCCGGCCTTCCGGTGCAAAGCCCACGAGCTGCTCGTGGGCTTTTTTTCGCCTGTGCAGGCGGCGCAGTCCTGCTGGCTACCTTCCTAGAACAGCACTTTACAGCCTTGCCAGGTCTTGTCATTGACCAGGCGTTTGATTTCGTCCTGACACAGGTCCATGACGTGCCTGACCGCCGGAGACAATGGCAGGCTCTCGCTGGCGCACAGTACCAGCTCGCGCGACAGCTCCAGTCCCAGGCCGTGTGCTCTGATGGCGCCCTGGATGATTTCCGGCTGGGCGGCCGAGTAGGGCAGTATGGTTGCCGCCGCTCCGCCCCTTACTGCAGGAATAAGGATGGCCGAGGTACTGGCCTCGGCGTACAGATTGCTGTTCAGCCTGGCCGTCAGGAAGGCATGATCCACGCGGGCCCGCAGGGTATTGGGCAGACTGGGCAGGATAAGCGGCAAGTGGGCAAAATCCTTGATGGAAAGCTTGCGCCTGGGCAGGGAGACTTCCGCATGCGTGAGCAGAAACAGCCGTTCGTGCAATAGCGGCGTCAGCGATATCCCCTGTATGGCCTGCTGGTCGGGCGACAGGGAAAAATCCACACGCCCTTGCAGGACAAGTTTGGTGAGATCGGCGCTGGGAATGTCCACGATCTCCAGGACAATGGAAGGCAGCTCGGCCTTGACGCGCTGCATGAGGGGCAGAGCCAGCATTCTGGCGGTACTGGACGCGAGGCCGATGGAGACGGTTCCGGTAATCTGGCTGCCTGTTCTGCTGAGCAGGCTGCGGGTGCTGTCCACCTGCCGCAGTATGGTTTGCGCGTGGCGATAAAGCAGCAGCCCTTCAGCTGTCGCCTGCACGCCTTTGGAGCCTCGTCGCAGCAGCGCCACGCCCAGGTCTTCTTCCAGCAGCGACATTTGCTGACTTAGCGCGGGTTGGGCGACATGCAGGGTTTCCGCCGCGCGGGTCATGTTCTGCATTTCGACGACGCGGGCAAAGTATTTGAGCTGTCGCAGATTCATGGGTGGTGCGCCTTGCAATACGCCGGATGAAATAAGTTTATCTTATGCCAGAATCATTAAATAGTATTTTTATGAATTCCTGTGGGTGCCTAGAATGGCTTGCATATTCAAGGAGACGAAAACCATGGGATTGCCATTAGCGGGACTGAAAGTGCTGGATCTCACCAGGGCGCTGTCAGGGCCTTTCAGCACAATGATTCTGGGCGATCTGGGCGCGGAGGTGATCAAGATCGAGCCGGCGCCTGCGGGAGAAATGGTGAGGCAGTGGGGGCCTTTCGACGAAGACATAAGCGTTTATTATCTGAGCGCCAATCGCAATAAAAAAGGCGTAGGCGTGGACTTCCGGCAGCCCGAAGGGCTGGCCCTGATCAGAAAAATGGCGCTGGCCTCGGACATTGTCGTCGAGAATTTCAAGGTCGGCACGATGGAAAACATGGGATTGGGCTATCAGGCTCTTTCGGCCGAGAAGCCCGAGCTGATCATGGCGTCCATCTCCGGGTTCGGCAGCAAGGGTCCGGCCAGCCAGTGGGCAGGCTTTGACCAGATCGCCCAGGGCTATTCAGGCTTCATGAGCCTCACAGGCACGCCCGAGTCGGGCCCGATGCGCGTGGGTACTGCCATCGGCGACCTGACCGCCGGAATGTGGATGGTCATCGGCATTCTGTCGGCGGTACTGGCGCGCAAGAGCACCGGACGGGGCCAGCACGTTGAAACGTCCCTGCTGGCCGGATTGATGAGCCTGCTCAGTGTGCAGGGGCAGCGCTATCTCAGCGTCGGCGAGGTGCCCCAACCCTGCGGCAATGTACATCCAGTCATTGCACCCTATGGCACCTTCGACACGGCCGATGGGCCATTGAATCTGGCACCGGCGACCCAGGCCATGTGGGTCAAGCTGTGCAAGCTGCTCGACATGGCGCATTTGGCGTCCGATCCGCGCTTTCTCACCAATGCAGACCGCATGCAGCATCGCCACGCGCTCAAGCTTGAGCTCGAATCCAGCCTCAAGCGCAAGACACGCATGGAATGGACACCGGTGATGATAGAGAACGGCATCCCGGCAGGGCCGATCAATACGCTTGCCGATGTGTTTTCCGACCCTCAGGTCCAGGCATGCAAGCTGGTGCAGTCTGTGCAGCATCCCATTGTCGGCGAGCTCCGGCAGGTGGGGCTGCCATTGAGCATGAGCCAGGTTCAGGATGGCACCTCGGTGCGCATGGCGCCGCCGGTATTCGGCCAGCATACGAAAGAAGTGTTCCAGGCGTATGGGTTCTCGCCAGAGGAGATTGAACAGCTGCTGTCGCAGAAGATCGCTTATCAGGCGCAGGAGGATGCCGTCCCCAATGGTGAGGAGCGGGCTGTCCAGGCGGGAGAGCGGGCATGAGCCAGGCGGAGGAAACACGGTCTGCGCCCCCATCCGGGCCGCCGCAATTGCATATAGACGGACGCGTCGCGACGGTGAGCTTTTGCCGGCCGGCGCATGCGAACCGCCTGAACCCCGAGGATCTGGATACTCTGCGCCGGCATATCGATGCGGTCAATCATGATGAGCGCGTGCTGGTGCTGCGTTTCGTCGCCCATGGCAAGTATTTCTGCAGCGGCTACGACATCTCCTCGTTCGGCGCAGCGAATGCGCCCAGCTCCGTCTACTTCGGCGCGACCATGGATATCATCGAGTCTGCGCGTCCCGTTACGATCGCCGCGATACAGGGCGGGGTATATGGCGGGGGCACCGATCTGTGCCTGGCCTGCGATTTTCGCATCGGTACCCCGCAGGCGAATATGTTCATGCCCGCCACGCGGCTGGGGCTGCACTTCTATCCTGGCGGCATGGTGCGTTACGTGACCCGGCTTGGACTGAACCAGGCCAAGCGGCTGTTCCTGACCGCCGAAAAAATCGATGCGCCAGAAATGCTGCGCATCGGATTTCTGACCGAGATCGTGCCAGACGCGGCGCTGGCCGGGCGGCTGGCCGAGCTGACGGATCAGATCGCGGACATGGCGCCGATCCCGCTCATTGGCGTGAAAGCACATCTCAATTTGATTGCGCGAGGCCAGTGCGATGTGCCGGGTATCGAGCAGGCGGTGCGTGCCTCGGAGCAGTCGGCCGATATGGCTGAAGGGGCACTGGCTTGGAAGGAAAAGCGTCGTCCGGTGTTTTCCGGGCATTAAGGACGCCTTACATCAATGATTCAACGAGGAGACAAAAAATGAAAACATTCAAGGCCTTGTGTCTGGCCGGCGTCGTCTTTGGCGCTTTTCTTGGTGGCGCGCAGGCCAGCGCACCGTATCCGGCCAAGCCCATTACGCTGATCATCGGCTTTCCTCCTGGCGGCGGCGCGGACCATGTCGGCCGCGTCTATGCAAACAGCCTGTCCGCATTGCTCAAGCAGCCCGTGGTAGTGGAGAACAGGCCTGGCGCCGGGTCGACGATAGGCGCGAGCCAGGTCGCAAGGGCGGCGCCGGACGGCTATACCCTTTATCTGGGCAACTCCAGTGTCATGGGGAGCGACAGCGTGCTCTACAAGGTCGATTACACGGCCGCCGACTTTGTCCCGATTGCGCAGTTGACGACAGGCCCCATGGTCTTGATCGCCAATGCGGACCTGGGCATCAAAAGTGTGCAGGACCTGATAGACAGGGCGCGCAAGCACCCTGGGAAACTGAATGTTGCCTCGTCTGGAAACGGGGTCATCACCCATCTGGCTGCTGTGGAGTTCATGGGCCTGGCCAAGGTTGATTTCATGCATATCCCGTTCAAGGGCGGCGCTGCGGCCACTCAGTCGGTCGCGGCCGGCGACACCGATATTTCCTTCGCCACGGCGCCTTCTGCGCGCGCGGTGATCGATACCGGCAAAGTCGTGGGATTGGCGGTGACTTCCGCCAAATCCTCCTCGCTGGTTTCGTATCCTCCCATTTCGCAGACCGTGCCCGGCTACGATCTGTCCAACTGGTGGGGCATCTACGCGCCCAAAGGAACGCCGCAGTCCGCCCTTGATGTGCTCTTCCGGGCGACAAACCAGGTGCTGGCCGAACCGGACGTCCAGAAAAGCCTGGCATCGGGTTATGAAGAGGTGACGCCGTCGGCTTCCCAGGCCGCTTTTGATGCGTTTGCCCATCAGGAAGGCGCTAAGGGATTGAGGCTGGCCAGGGAAAGCACCGCCAGCGCGAACTGAGGCTTGCCTGGCGAGGCGGTATCACTGCTTGTATGGCAAAATGTTCTCTCCAGGACCTGCATAACCAATAAATATCTTGTACAGGTCTGACCCCATTGCGCGCGCCGGAAGCCCCCGGGTTTTGGCGCGCGCTTGAGACATTGCTTATAGAAAACCTCACGATTCTGGAGACCGAGTGACTTACCGTGCCCCCCTGCAAGATATCCGTTTTGTCATGAAAGAACTGGCTGGCCTGGAGCAGGTGCTGGCGCTGCCCGGGTTCGAAGAGGTCTCCGAAGACCTGGTTAACGCCGTGCTTGAGGAAAATGCCCGCTTTGTCGAACAGGCGATTGCGCCGCTCAATCATCAGGGCGACACGGCGCCGGCCACATGGTCCGATGGCAAGGTGCAGACCCCGCCTGGTTTCCAGGCGGCATTCAGTGAATTTGCGCAGGGTGGCTGGCAGGGCCTGCTGCATGAAGAAAAATGGGGCGGCCAGGGCTTGCCCAAGCTGGTGGCCGCGAGCGCCAGCGAAAACCTGAACGCCGCCAACCTGGCCTTTGCGCTGTGCCCTCTGCTGACCGATGGCGTGATCGAGGCCCTGACGGCGGCAGGCACTGAAGCGCAGCAGAATCTGTTCATTCCGCCCATGCTGGAGGGGCGCTGGACCGGGACCATGAACCTGACCGAGCCGCAGGCCGGTTCCGATCTGGCGCTGGTGTCGACCAAGGCGGTCAGGCAGTCCGACGGCAGTTATCGCGTGTCAGGCCAGAAGATATTCATTACGTATGGCGAGCACGATCTGGCCGAGAACATTGTGCACCTTGTGTTGGCACGCACCCCTGATGCCCCGAAGGGCGTCAAGGGTATATCGCTGTTCATCGTGCCCAAATTCCTGGTCAATGACGATGGTTCGCTGGGGGCCCGCAACGATGTCTGGTGTGCTTCGCTGGAACACAAGCTGGGCATACATGGCAGCCCCACGGCAGTCCTGTTGTATGGATCGGGCAAGGGCGATGTCGGGGAGGGCGCCATCGGTTACCTGGTTGGCGAAGAAAATCGCGGGCTGGAGTACATGTTCATCATGATGAATGCCGCAAGGTTTGCGGTGGGGACACAAGGGGTTGCCGTGGCCGAGCGCGCTTTGCAGCACGCCACCGAGTACGCCGCTGAACGTGTTCAGGGTCAGGCGCTGGAGGGGTCCAGCGGCCCGGTGGCCATCGTGAACCATCCCGATGTCCAGCGCATGCTGATGACCATGAAGGCCCTGACGGAAGGGGCCCGGGCCGTGGCGTATGTGGCGGCGGCGGCCAACGATACCGCTCGCCATCACCCGGACGCCAGCGAACAGGCGCGCAACAAGGCCGTCTATGAATATTTCGTGCCTGTGGTCAAAGCTTTTTCGACGGAGCTTTCGGTGGAGGTTGCCTCGCTGGGGATACAGGTGCATGGCGGCATGGGTTTTATCGAGGAAACCGGCGCTGCCCAGTACTATCGCGATGCGCGGATCCTGCCCATTTACGAAGGCACTACAGCCATCCAGGCCAATGACTTCGTGGGGCGCAAGGTGCTGCGCGACGGTGGAGCAGTGGCCCAGGCGCTGGCCGCTGCCATGCGCCAGACCGTTGAGCAGGTGAGAGAAGCGGGCGGCGGCGACACAGATGATGCCGAGGGAATGTCTCTGATAGCCGATCAGTTGGCGGCGGCGATAGATGCCTACGAGCGCGCGACGCAGTTTGTGCTGGTGCATGCCAGGGATGGCTTGCGGGGCGTGTTCATGGGCAGCGTGCCATACCTGATGCTGGCGGGCGTGGTGCATGCCGGCTGGCAGATGGCCAGGGCTGCGCTGGCCTGCCGTGCACACCTCGGGCAAGGCGATGCGGCCAGCTTTTACCGCCAGAAATTTGCCACCAGCGTGTTCTACGCGGGATATATCCTGCCAAGGGCGGCCGGCTATGCTGAGAGCATAGTGCAGGGCGAGATCGTCAGCCGGTATGCCGGCTCGGCATTGCAGGCATAGTCCAGGACGCTGTGGGTGCCGGGGGACGGGCGTTCTGGCGGCCTTGGGGCAGGAGGATGC
Source organism: Pusillimonas sp. (assembly GCA_048270225.1). Taxonomy (GTDB): domain Bacteria; phylum Pseudomonadota; class Gammaproteobacteria; order Burkholderiales; family Burkholderiaceae_B; genus Allopusillimonas. The sequence continues at coordinate 696,521 of JBLWTG010000001.1, forward strand.
CTCAGTGCATAAGCTAACGCTGCCAGGGACATAAGGTTATACATAAAGCTTATTTCCTTCAGGCTGTTTATGCTGACACAATATATGGAAACCTTTCTGTCCACCCGTTTTCTGAGAGATCTGCCATGACGACTTTGCGTTTGGGCGACACCGCCCCTGATTTTGAACAGGATTCTTCCATTGGAAAAATCCGCTTCTATGACTACCTGGGAGATAGCTGGGGCGTGCTGTTTTCGCATCCGGCTGATTTCACGCCGGTTTGCACCACCGAGCTTGGCTACACCGCGATTGTTTCGGGCGAATTCGCCAAGCGCAACGCCAAGGTGATCGCTGTATCGGTGGACGACGCCGATTCGCATCGCAAGTGGATAGACGACATCAACGACACGCAGAACACCAAGGTCGAGTATCCCATTCTGGCCGATGCCGACCACAAGGTCGCCAATCTGTACGACATGATCCACCCGAACGCCAGTTCCACCGCCACCGTGCGATCTGTATTCATCATCGATCCTTCCCGCAAGATTCGGCTCACCATCACTTATCCTGCCAGCACAGGACGCAATTTCGACGAAATCCTGCGTGTGCTCGATTCCCTGCAACTGACCGACAACTACAGCGTGGCAACGCCCGTGAACTGGAAAGAAGGCGAGGACGTCATCATTGTGCCGTCGATCAAGGACGAGGCCGAACTGAAAGCAAAGTTCCCCAAGGGCTACAAGGTCGTACGCCCCTATCTGCGCATCACCCCTCAGCCCAATAAGTAAGCTCGAGCCGGCCCTTGTGCCAGCGCGGGAAACTGCCGCGCATGGCACGGACCGCCCCTCCCAAACCCCGCAAGCCGGCGCAAGCCAGTTTGCGGGGTTTGTTTTGGACGGTCGCCCACGGGGTGGACAGGTGCTGTGACAGAGCGGGGCGGGACGGGCGGTGGCTATCCACCACATATGTAAAAAATCGCTTGCAAACAAATCTGTTTTTTTATACAGTGCTGTTTATGGAAACACTGTTTAATTAAACAGTGTTCAGTCAGCCGCAGGGGCCATGTGTTGTTCAGGCCTGTGTCTGTTAGCGCGGCCCACCCCATTTTTTGCGAGGCTACAATGCATATGTCCACTCCCTCCCGGCACACTCCCGCCAAATGGCCGTTTCCATCCCGTCCGGGGCAGGGCGGCAAGCCTTCGCGGCTTACCCGCGGTTCCATGCTGGTCGATGTTTGCCTGGTGCTGGTCTGGGGCGCAACCATTCCCGGCCTTATGTGGTTGGGTGTTGCAGGCGGGTTTTAATGCCTGCATGGGCCTGTTACGACTGGAGCCGGGGCTGGGCGTTTAGCCTTGGTGCAACACCGCTTTTAAATCGGTGCAGGTCGTTGTATAATCACTGGCTTTGCTAACTCATCCTCTGCCTGGCTTGTTGCGCTCCGTGCGCTTATCAAAGCAAAAAAGCCCGAGCAAGATGAAATCTGGAGTCACGACTGTGAACCTTATCGAAACCATCGAACAAGAAGAAATCGCCCGTCTTACCGGCGATACCCCCAAGCCTGAATTCGGCCCTGGCGATACCGTTATCGTCAGCGTGAATGTTGTCGAAGGTACACGCAAGCGTGTCCAGGCCTACGAAGGCGTTGTCATCGCCAAGCGCAACCGCGGCCTGAACTCGGCATTCATCGTGCGCAAGATCTCGTCCGGCGAAGCCGTCGAGCGTACTTTCCAACTGTACTCGCCGCAGATCGCCAGTATTGAAGTCAAGCGCCGTGGCGATGTCCGCCGTGCTAAACTTTACTACCTGCGCAGCCGTTCGGGTAAAGCCGCTCGTATCAAGGAAAAACTGGTTCGCAAGTCGGCAAAAGCCGCCTCGTAAGCAGCCGGTCTCCTTGTCCAGGCACCAAAGGCACCCGTCGGGTGCCTTTGTCGTATCACGGAATACATGTCGGAAAGTCCCTCACCTCCTCGGCGTACCCGAATGGTCGTAACGCCGAGTTTCGATCCGCGGAGTCAACCTGTTGTCTCCTCGGAGGCTTTGACGCCGCTGTTTCCAACCAGCATCCAGCTTGATTTCATTCGATCTGCGTTTGCGCAGTCTGTCGACTGGAATGTAGAGCCTGTATTTACCAGCTCTTTCCGGGTGGATTTGCTCAAGTGCCCGGATATCCGGCAGGCCGCCGTATTTTTTCCGTTGATCGAAAGGCCGTCAGGCCTGCATGTGCTGTTTACACGCCGGGCTTCGCACTTGCATGATCATGCGGGTCAGATCAGTTTTCCGGGCGGGCGCATCGATGCTGCGGATCGCGACGAAATCGCGGCTGCGCTGCGCGAAACCTATGAGGAAATCGGCGTGGGCGCGGAGCACATCCGGCTTATCGGCACGCAGCCAGGATTTCTCACGTCGACACGCTTCAGCATGAAGCCGGTCATAGGCCAGATGCTGCCCGGCTTTACGATCAAGGCCAATACGTCCGAAGTCGCCGAGGTCTTTGAGGTGCCGCTGTCGGTATTGATGGATACCGGGCTGCACCGGCTGCATCGCGCCCAGCTTCCGGGTGGCGGGCATCGTTTTTACTTTTCAATTACCTGGCAGTCCTATTTCATCTGGGGCGCTACAGCGGCACTTATTCGCAATTTCTACCATTACCTGGCAGCAGCCCAGGCGGTGATCAAACCCTGAGCCATCCGTCGATATTCAATAGCGCTGCAGCGCTTCGTTTTCCGCCAGGATGCGTTTGTAGAGATCATGGCGCTCCCTGGGGATTTCCCCGCGCTCCAGCGCCGCCAGCACACCGCAGCCAGGCTCGTGTCGATGCGTGCAGTTATAGAAGCGGCAGTGCTTGACTGCTTCTTCAAACTCAGGAAAGCCGCGCTCCACTTCTCCAGGGCCGAGATGAAACAGCCCGAAGGCCTGGAATCCCGGCGAATCAATGAGGTCGCCGGCATTGTCCGGCAGATGGTAAAGGCGCGTGCTGGTTGTGGTGTGCCGCCCGGCGCCCAGGGCAACAGAGTGCGCCTGTGTCCTGGCATCTGCCTCAGGGACCAGCGCATTGAGCAAGGTGGACTTGCCCATGCCGCTCTGGCCAAGCAGCAGGCTGCAGCGGCCGCGCAATAGGGGTCGCAGGATGGCTATCGCACTTGTCTGCGCCAGGGCGCTGACTTCGACGGTGCGCACGCCGCTGCCGCACAGTTTTTGCAGCCTTTGCCTGGCGGCGGGCATGCTGTCGGACAGATCTGATTTGTTCAGAATGATAATGGCGTCCATGTCTGCCGCGCGAGCGGCAACCAGTGCGCGACCCAGCAAGTCTTCGGAGAATGCAGGTTCGGGCGCAATCACAAGCAGGAGCTGGTCGACATTGGCGGCGAACTGCTTGGTGCGCATGTCATCGGAGCGGTACAGCAGATTGCGGCGCTCGAGAATGCGGTCTATGGATCCTTCGTCTGCGCCCTGGGCGCTGATGATGACCTGGTCGCCGACGGCGGCATCGGATTTTTTGCCGCGCGGAAAACATTTGCGCAGCGCGCCGTCGGGCAGTTCCACCGTGAAATGGCGGCCGTGCGCGGCGATGATGCGCCCCTGCAGGGGCGTATGTTTATCCATGCTTGAGTTGTTGTATGCGTCGCACTGCGGAAGGGTGGCTGTCGTAAAACGCCGAGTGTACCGGATCCGGGGTCAGCGTGGCGGCATTGTCATCGTAGAGTTTGACCAGTGCGGAAACCAGTCTGTCGGGCGGGCATTGGCTGGCGGCATAGCGGTCCGCTTCGAACTCGTCGCGGCGGGAAAACCAGTTTGCCAGAGGCGTCATCCAGAACGTGAACACGGGTACGGCAAGAAACATCAGAATCAGGGCCAGGGCGTCATTGGGCCTGCCCAATTGGGGCAGAACACCCAGTCCGGTGTAAAACCATACCTGTTGCGACAGCCAGCCCAGCACCAGGAAAAAAAACAGGGCGCCGCCAAAGCTGAGCATCATGCGCTTGATAATGTGGTGATGGCTGAAATGACCCAACTCGTGCGCGAGCACGGCCTCGATTTCATCGACATTCAGACGCGAGAGCAGGGTATCGAAAAAGACGATGCGCCGCGCCTTGCCGAAACCGGTGAAGTAAGCGTTGCCGTGCGCTGAGCGCTTTGATCCATCCATGACGAACAGGCCGTTCAGCGCAAATCCGCAGCGCTGCGCGAGGGCGTGGATGCGCTCGTTGATCTCGGCATCATCCATGGGTTTGAAAGCGTTGAACAAAGGAGCAATCACGGTTGGAAACAGCCATAGCAACAGGATATTGAACCCCACCCACAGCCCCCATGCCCACCAAATCCAGTTCGGGCCGGTATTGCCCATGATCCACAGCACACAGGCGGCCAAGGGAATACCGAAAATCAGCGACAGTACGAGTGTTTTGCCCGCGTCCAGCATGAAGAGCCTGGGAGTGACGCGATTGAAGCCATAACGTGCCTCGAGCTTGAATTTGCGCCAGACCGAAAAGGGCAGGCCGACAATACCCATGATGGCCAGGACAGCACCCAGCAGCGCGAGTTGGCGCAGCATTTCGTTATCGATCAGAACGCCCAGATGAAAGTCCAGGAACTGAAGACCGCCGAGCAGTGTGAACCCGATCAGGACGGCAGCCTCGACCACACGTTCGATCAGAGACAGCCTGACCTTGTCCATGGTGTAGTCGGCCGCACGCTGGTGGCTGAATAGACGGATGCGGTCGGCGAACTCGGGCGGCACCTGGTCGCGGTGCAGCTGCACATGGCGGATTTGCCGGAAGCCCAGCCAGAAGCGCAGCAGCACATCAACGATAAGAAGAGCGGAGAACAAGAGGGTAAACAGCATAAGGGGCGGCGGTGTGCGAAAATGATTCTTTTGAGGATGGATTATATGGCGGCAAATGATCAGCGTCTGGTGTGGCTCGATATGGAAATGACAGGGCTGGATCCTGAGAAAGAGCGCATTATCGAGGTGGCGGTCGTCATTACAGAAGCCGACCTGTCTTTTGTCGCCGAGGGGCCTGTGCTGGTGATCCACCAAAGCGACGAACTGTTGAATGCCATGGATAAATGGAACCAGTCCACGCATGGCAAGAGCGGCCTCATCGAGAAAGTGCGCACGTCAACGCTCACCGAAGCGCAGGCCGAAGACCAGTTGCTGGATTTCCTGTCGGCGCATGTGCCGTCGGGCAAGTCGCCGCTCTGTGGCAATACCATCAGCCAGGATCGTCGTTTCATGGTCAAGTATATGCCCAGGCTGGAGGGGTTTTTTCATTACCGCAATCTGGACGTCAGCACGCTCAAAGAGCTTTCGCTGCGCTGGAAGCCCGAGGTCTATCGCAGCTTTATCAAAAAAAGCAAGCACGAGGCGCTGGCCGATATCTACGAATCCATTGACGAACTCAAGCACTATCGGGAACATTTCATACGGCTTTAGGCGGCGTATAGCCATTGAAGCGGGCGTGCGCATAGGGCTTGAGGGGCAGGTAGCGATCCCTGTCCTTGCCCAATAGGGCTTCCAGATGTTCCTCTGCCCGATCAAATACCGCCCAATACAGCTGTCCGCATAGCTGCCGGGCCGCAAGCCCTGGCCAGTCGGCGGGCAGCATCTGGGTAGGCAGCTGCGGGTCGTGCAGTACGATGCGCCGCCATTCGTGCAGCGTCAGCGCACGTACGGCAAAGGCCTCGTGCGGTTGGAGCGTACCATCGAGCGCCTTCAGCATGGGGGCGAATACCGAGATAAAGTTCTCGTACTGGCGGGCAACGCCAGCCATATCCCAGCATTGTGAGATCAGCGCTTGGATACGCAGTCCCTGGGCGGTTTCAGGCTCACGTTCGTTCTGGTCCTGTGCGTCCAGCACCAGGGCATGATCGCTCAGTTTCAGTTGCGTGAGTACTTTGCGGGCGGCAGCGGCGTTGTCGCGCGGCAGCGCAAATACGCCCGGCGCAATCACGCCGAAGCCGGCCCAGACCAACTGTCGCCGCAGTTCTCCCCGTTTGTCCAGGCTGCTGTTTCCGAAGCGGGGCAGAATGACCAGCGTCCAGTTGCCTTCCCAGTCCGCCGGAGAGCCGTGGTAAATGCGCGAGGAGGCCTGGTGCGTCAAGGCCAGCCCCTGCGCGCTGAGGCGATACAGGCTGCGGCGTCCGTGACGCTCGGACTGCAGCCAATCCTGGGCGACCAGGCGGAATACGCTGGTTCGCAGCAGCCTTTCATTGATGCCGAGCGGCGTGACCAGCTCGATCAGGTCGCTGAGCCAGAGGCTGCCGCCGTGAGGCTCGATGGCGTCGCCCAGCAGCGTGACGCACAGCGACTTGGCTCGTGGCGGGTCGCGCTGAAGCAGTTCCTGGATCAGGGCCTGCAGGGTGGGGGATTGATCTGCCATGTATATGAGTATCCGATAGGAGCCGCCATGTTACCCGAGTGGGTCTATAGCCTGATTTGATACTAAAATTTGATTGACATCAATATTTTTGTATTAAATAATGAGGCTATAAACAAACGGCAGGGTGAGCTGCGCAGGCCAGGCGGCAGCCAGACCGCCAGACGGAACAGGAGACGGTTATGTACGCCCAACTCGTTGATACCGGTGTAAACCGGGTTCGCACGGCAGATCAGTTAAGCGGGCCGGAACGTGAATTCCAGCAGCGCGTGGACGATGGCGTGCGCATAGAGCCCAAGGACTGGATGCCCGAGGCCTATCGCAAAACCCTGGTGCGGCAGATATCCCAACACGCGCATTCGGAAATCGTCGGCATGCTGCCTGAAGGCAACTGGATTACCCGCGCGCCCACGCTCAAACGCAAAGCCATTCTGATGGCAAAGGTGCAGGACGAAGCCGGACATGGCCTGTATCTGTACAGTGCCGCCGAAACCCTGGGGGTGTCGCGCGATCAACTGGTCGATGACCTGCATGCGGGCAAGGCCAAGTATTCCAGTATTTTCAACTATCCCACCCTGACCTGGGCCGACATCGGCATGGTGGGCTGGCTGGTGGATGGTTCGGCCATCATCAACCAGATTCCCCTGTGCCGCTGCTCTTACGGACCTTATGCGCGGGCCATGGTCAGAGTCTGTAAAGAAGAGTCTTTCCACCAGCGCCAGGGCTACGATTTGTTGATCCAGATGTGCCGGCACGGCACGCCGGCGCAAAAAGCAATGTGCCAGGAAGCATTGAACCGCTGGTGGTGGCCGGCGCTGATGATGTTCGGGCCGCCCGATGCGGATTCGCCCAACAGCGCGCAATCCATGCAATGGCGCATCAAGCTTTTTTCCAATGATGAGTTGCGCCAGAAAATGGTCGATCAGACGGTGCCGCAGGCAGATTATCTGGGCCTGACTGTGCCTGATCCCGATTTGCGCTGGAACGAGGCGCAGGGTCATTACGATTTCGGCGAAATCGACTGGAGCGAGTTTTATGCCGTGCTCAAGGGACACGGTCCCTGCAATCGCGAACGTCTGCAGGCGCGCGTGGATGCGCATGAAGAAGGCGCGTGGGTGCGCGAAGCGTTTTCGGCCTATGCCGCAAAACAGGAAGGACGCAAGGCGGCCTGAAGCCGCATGGCAGGCTCGGGCCATTGGTCCCGGGCCGCAGCAAGGAAGCAGAGACAATGGACAATCAAGAGTGGCCTCTCTGGGAGGTCTTCATCCGCAGCCAGCATGGCCTGGCGCACAAGCACGTCGGCAGCCTGAGAGCCAGTGATGCAGAAATGGCCATCAACAATGCACGCGATGTCTATACGCGGCGCAATGAAGGCGTGAGTATCTGGGTGGTGAAGTCGGGCGATATTGTGGCCAGCGTTCCGGGGGACAAGGAGGCATTGTTCGAGGCTGCGCGCAGCAAGGTGTATCGCCATCCGACGTTTTTCCCCATGCCTGACGACATCAAACACATGTAGGAGGCGGCATGGATCACGCATTGTTTCAGTATCTGCTGCGCATGGGCGATACGACGCTGGTGCTGTCCCAGCGCTTGTCGGAATGGACCGGGCACGGCCCGGCCCTGGAGGAAGACCTGGCGCTGACCAACACCGCGCTGGATCTGCTCGGGCAGGCCAGGATGTGGCTGACGCTGGCTGGCGAGGTGGAAGGTCAGTCGCGCGATGAGGACCAGTTGGCCTATCTGCGGGATGCGCCGGACTATCGCAACTACCTGCTGGTCGAACGCACCAATGGTCATTATGGCCAGACCATGCTCAGGCAGTTTTTCTTTGACAGCTGGCATTATTTTCTGCTCGGCCGACTGGCTGTGTCCTCGGATGCGCGAGTCGCCGATATCGCCGCCAAGGCGCACAAAGAAGTTGCCTATCATGCGCGCCGCTCGGCGGATATCGTTGTGCGTCTGGGCGACGGTACGGCGACAAGCCATCAGCGCATGCAGGAAGCGCTCGATGACATATGGCGCTATACCGGCGAGCTGTTTGTCGACGACGAAATACACACTGCCCTGGCGGCGCGCGGCGTCATACCGCTGCACGCCACGCTGGAGGCAGACTGGCTGGCCCATGTGCAGACGGTATTGAGCGAGGCCACGCTGAGTGCGCCCGACATGGAGCAGGCGCGGCATCTGGCCTATCAGGGCGGTGTGAACGGCCGCCATACCGAGGCGTTGGGATACCTGCTGGCTGAAATGCAGCATCTGCAGCGCAGCTATCCCGGCGCCAGTTGGTAATGGACGCTTATTGTGATCAGGAGGTCAGACACATGAATTCGACCACTGCATTGAGGCTGCCTGCGCATGAGTGTGCGCAGGTCAGGGCAGATGCGGCGCAGATCAGGCAATGGCTGCAGTCCGTGCCCGATCCGGAAATTCCCGTGCTGTCCATCATAGACCTGGGCATTGTGCGCGATGTAGCCTGGCAGGGCGATGAGTGCGTCGTCACGATTACGCCGACCTACTCAGGCTGTCCGGCCATGCAGGCCATCAGCGAAGACATCGCCGGCATGTTGCGTGCGCAGGGCATAGCGCAGGTCAGGATCGCGACGCAGCTTGCGCCTGCCTGGACCACCGACTGGATGAGTGCGCGCGGGCGGGAGGCGCTCAGGCGGTATGGCATCGCGCCGCCCCGTGAAAAGGCGGTGGATGTGTCCGGGATCATGCGACGGCCAGCCGCGACTGTGCCCTGTCCCCAATGCGGTTCGACGCATACCCGCCTGATCAGCGGCTTCGGCTCCACCTCGTGCAAGGCGCTGTATCGCTGTCATGCCTGCGGCGAACCTTTCGACTACTTCAAGGCGCATTGAACATGTCTGCTGTGCTTATCCAGTGCTGTCGCGTTGGCCGCAGGTCGGCGACGCTTTATTTTTCCGGGGGCCAGTAGCGTGACAACTTCTTTTTATCCGCTGAAGGTGTCGGCCATTGCCAAGAATACGCGGGATGCCGTGGTGGTGACGTTCGAAGTGCCTGATGAGCTGGGCGACACCTTTGCCTTCAGGCCGGGGCAATACCTGACGTTGCGTACACAGGTGCAGGGCCAGGAGCTGCGGCGCTCCTATTCCATTTGCGCTGCGCCAGGCGACAGGCAGTTGAGGGTGGCGATCAAGCGCATGAATGACGGCCTGTTTTCGTCCTGGGCCAATGCATCTCTGCACGTGGGGCAACTGCTGGACGTCATGCCGCCCGACGGTAACTTCACCTACGCTTTTGCGCCAGAACAGGCCCACAACTATGTGGCCTTTGCCGTGGGCAGCGGCATTACGCCCATCCTGTCCCTGATCAAGACCGCGCTAAGCGCCGAGCCCGACAGCCATTTCACACTGTTCTTCGGCAACAGGGCATCGTCGGCGGTGCTGTTTCGAGACGAAATCGAGGATCTGAAGAACATTTACATGCAGCGGTTTTCCATTGTGTATGTGATGAGCCGCGAGCATCAGGAGATCGAACTGTTCAATGGGCGCCTGGATGGCCCGAAGGCGAAACAGTTGATGACGGCATGGATGGGCCGCAGCAAGGTCGACGCAGCGTTTGTGTGCGGGCCGCAGGATATGAGCGAGTCCGTCATCCTGGCCTTGAAGGAGCTGGGGCTGGATGGATCGCGCATCAAGTTCGAGCTGTTCGGTTCGCCGCCCGGGCCGCGCGCGCTGCGCACCGGCCAGGAGGCGCGCACGGCGCCGGGCAGCCAGCAGTGCGAGCTGACTATTGTGCAGGATGGCTTGACCCGCAGCCTGACCATAGACAAGAACCGCGACAGTGTGCTGGACGAAGCGCTGGCGCAGGGAATAGAGCTGCCGTACTCTTGCAAGGGAGGTGTCTGTTCGACCTGCCGTTGCAAGGTCGTGGAGGGCGAGGTCGATATGGATGCGAACTTCGCGCTTGAAGATTATGAGGTTGCGCGGGGATTCATCCTGAGCTGTCAGAGCTTTCCCGTGAGCGATCGCCTGGTCATCGATTATGACCAGGAAACCTAGTGTGCCGTCAGGACGAGAGTCGCCGGGCTGCAAGGCCGGCAGGGCCGCAGGCGGCGCCTCTTTTCCATCAATATGATTAAACGCCATTGCGCTCTTTCCGGGAGCGACGGCGACAAAGGAGCAAGACAACGTGCCTACCGATTTTTTTGCCGACAATCAGGAAATGCTGGAGCGGGCCGTTGTGGCCATCGCCCAGCGCACCTACTGGAGCCCTTTTGCGGAGTCGCCCAGCCCGCGCGCCTATGGCGAGACCGCCAACGAGGATGGGCGTGCCGTATTCGAGGCCTATAGAAATGCCGATTTCCCGCTGGACCAGGGCTCGGCTGGCGGCCAGGTCGATGGCGAAGTCTCCCCTTTCGGCTTTGAGCTTGGCATACGCTACCCGAGACTCGATGCCGCAACGCTGGTCGAACGAGCGGGCAAGGCGCTGGACAGCTGGCGCACCGCTGGCCCGAAGGTCTGGGCTGGCGTATCGCTGGAAATCCTGCGCCGCCTGAACCAACGCAGCTTTGAAATGGCCTATGCGGTCCAGCACACCACCGGGCAGGGCTATATGATGGCCTTTCAGGCAGGCGGCTCGCATGCCCAGGATCGCGGGCTGGAAGCCGTGGCCTATGCCTGGCAGGAAATGAGCCGTATTCCGAGCGAAGTCATATGGGAAAAGCCCCAGGGCAAACAGGATCCCATCCGCATGGCCAAGCGGTTTACGATCGTGCCGCGCGGCGTCTCGCTGATCATAGGGTGCGCCACCTTTCCCACATGGAACAGCTATCCCGGCCTGTTCGCCAGCCTGTCGACAGGCAATACGGTCATCGTCAAGCCTCATCCCGGGGCCATCCTGCCGCTGGCCATTACGGTGCAGATTGCGCGCGAGGTGCTGGCTGAGGCCGGGCAGGATCCGAACGTGGTCCAGTTGGCAGCGCATCGGGTTGATGAGCCCATGCCGCAGGCCCTGGCCCTGGACAAGGCGGTTCGCCTGATAGACTTTACCGGCAGCAGCGAGCACGGCAACTGGCTGGAAACCAATGCCCGCCAGGCGCAGGTCTATACCGAGAAGGCGGGCGTGAACCAGGTCATTATCGACTCGGTTGATGAGTTCAAGGCCGTGGCGCGCAATCTGGCTTTTTCTTTTTCCCTGTATTCAGGGCAGATGTGCACGGCGCCGCAGAATATTTATGTGCCGCGAGACGGTATCCGGACCGCGCAAGGGACCATGAGCTTCGATGAGGTTGCCCAGGGTCTGGCGCAGGCGCTGGAAAAACTGGTATCCGATCCGGCCCGCGCGGTCGAGATAACCGGCGCCATCCAGAGCCAAAGCGTGCTTGACCGTATCGACGCGGCGCGCGCGTCCGGGCTGCCTGTGCTGTGTGACAGCCAGGCCCTCGCGCATCCCGCCTTTGAGCAGGCGCGCGTGAGAACGCCCCTGATGCTCAGGGCAGATGCCAGGGCTGACCGCGATACGATTTTGCGCGAATGGTTCGGCCCCATTGTGTTTGTCGTGGCGACGGATTCGACGCAGGAGAGCCTGGCGCTGGCCGGCGATGCGGTGCAGGAGCAGGGCGCTCTGTCCTTGTCCTGCTACACCACAGACGAAGCCGTTGCAGAGCAGGCGCGCCAGATGGCAGAGCGCGCCGGTGTGGCGCTATCCTTGAATCTGTGCGGAGCTGTTTTCGTCAACCAGACCGCCGCCTACAGTGATTTTCATGGCACCGGCGCCAATCCCGCGGGCAATGCTGCGCTGTCCGATGCCGCCTATGTTGCCAACCGTTTTCGCGTGGTGCAGACACGCTGGCATGTTTAATCGGGTGCCGGGCATGATGCCGGGCGTCATCAGGAGTGTTCATGAGCTATGACAACATCGAGTTCGGCTTGCAGGACGGGATTGCGCGTATTGCGCTCAATCGGCCCGACAAGCTCAACAGTTTCACGGCCGCCATGCATGAAGACTTGGCCGATGCAATGGATAAGGTCGAGCAAAGTCACGTCAGAGTGCTGGTGCTGACTGGCAATGGTCGGGGCTTTTGCGCCGGCCAGGACCTGGCCGAAATACAGCCCGGGGGCGCCAGGGCGGTCGACCTTGGCGTCACCGTCGAGAAATACTACTCGCCCCTGATCCGGCGGCTGCATGCCTTGCCGGCTCCGGTGATTGTCGGCGTCAATGGCGTGGCGGCGGGCGCGGGCGCCAATCTTGCGCTGGCGGGCGATATTGTGATTGCCAGGCAGTCGGCAAGCTTTATCCAGCCCTTTTGCCGGCTCGGGCTGATTCCCGATACGGGCGGCACTTATGCCTTGCCCCGCCTGGTCGGACATGCGCGCGCCATGGGACTTGCCTTGCTGGGCGATAAATTGAGCGCCCAGCAGGCGGCGCAATGGGGGCTGATCTGGGAGTGCGTCGCCGACGACGCGCTGGATCAGCGGCTGGATGAGCTTGCACGCCATTTTGCAGCGGCGCCCACCAGGGGACTTGCTCGCACCAAGCAGGCCATCAACGTCAGCCTGAGCAACACGCTGGACGCGCAGCTGGATCTTGAGCGCGATATGATGCGCGAGCTTGGCGGCAGCCAGGATTATGCGGAAGGGGTGGCGGCCTTTCTGGAAAAACGTCAGCCGGCATTCGAGGGAAAATAATGAATTCATTCGCTGATCGGCCCGCCGATGGCAGCCAGGACACACTGCCGCAGGACCCGCAGGCGCTGGCTGAGCTGACCGCGCGCGTCATGTACGAAAATGACGCCGCCTCGCAGGCGCTGGGCGCACGCGTCGCGTCGGTGGGGCCAGGCAAATCAGTCATGGTCATGAGCGTCAGGACGGATATGCTCAACGGTCACAAGACCTGCCATGGCGGCTTCATATTTGCGCTGGCCGACAGCGCGTTTGCGTTTGCCTGCAATGCCCGCAATGCCGCGACCGTGGCGTCGGGCGCCAGCATTGATTTTGTGGCGCCGGCCTATGAGGGCGATGTGCTGACGGCCACGGTGCATGAACGCGCATTGGCCGGACGTACAGGGCTTTACGACGTCGAGGTCAGCAATCAGGACGGCAAGCGCATCGCGCTGTTCCGCGGACGTTCGTATCGCATCAAAGGGCAGGTCGTTGGCGAATGAGCAGAATAAAGTATCAATAAGACAGCAGGAGACCGCAATGTCAGCACAACAGCCCGCAAATGCCGGGCGCGACCCCATCGAACATGCCAGCCGCGATGAGCTGCAGGCCTTGCAGCTCGAACGGCTGAAATGGTCGCTCAAGCATGCTTACGATCATGTCCCGCACTACCGCAAGGCCTTCGACGCTGCGGGAGTGAACCCCGGCGACCTGAAGCAGTTGTCGGACCTGTCCCGTTTTCCGATGACGACCAAGCAGGACTTGCGCGAGAACTACCCATTCGGCATGTTTGCCGTGCCTCGCGACCAGGTGGTGCGCATTCATGCCTCCAGCGGCACGACAGGCCGACCCACCGTGGTGGGATACACAGCCGGGGATATCGATACCTGGGCCAATCTGGTGGCCCGTTCGATGTGGGCGGGCGGCGCCCGCCCGGGTGACATCGTGCACGTTGCCTATGGCTATGGCCTGTTTACCGGCGGCCTGGGCGCGCATTATGGCGCCGAGCGGCTGGGTTGCGCGGTCGTGCCAATGTCCGGCGGGCAGACGGAAAAGCAGGTGCAGCTGATTCACGATTTCGAGCCGCGCGTCATCATGGTGACGCCCTCCTATTTCTGCAACATCATCGAAGAAATGGAGCGCCAGGGCATGAATCCGCGCGACAGCTCGCTGCGCATCGGTATTTTTGGTGCCGAGCCCTGGACCGGACGCATGCGCGAGGATATCGAGAAACGGGCCAATATGGATGCCGTCGATATTTATGGCTTGTCCGAAGTCATGGGGCCGGGTGTCGCCATGGAGTGCGTGGAGTCCAAGGATGGTCCGGTGATCTGGGAAGACCATTTCTATCCCGAGATCATCAATCCCGTGACAGGCGAACTTGTGCCCGATGGCGAAGAGGGCGAGCTGGTGTTTACCTCGCTGACCCGCCAGGCCATGCCTGTCGTGCGCTATCGCACCCGCGATCTGACCCGCCTGCTGCCGCCCACGGCGCGCAGCATGCGGCGCATGGACAAGATCACGGGCCGCAGCGACGACATGCTGATTATCCGGGGTGTGAATCTGTTCCCCACCCAGGTCGAGGAAATTGTGCTGAATGTGCCCGAACTGGGCGCGCAATACCAGTTGATCGTGACTCGCAGCGGCCATATGGATCAACTCGGCATCCAGACAGAGTTGCGACCCGAATTCGATCACCTGGGCAGCGAAGACCGCAAGGCGCTGGCAGACAAGGTCAGCCATGCCGTCAAAAGCCGTATCGGCGTATCCTCGCAGGTCATGGTGGGCGATAGCGGCCAGGTGGAACGCACTCTGACCGGCAAGGCCCGCCGGGTAGTGGACAAGCGGCCCAAGTAGGGGCAGGGTATCATTCCAGCTTCGGTAAACTGGAGCTGGAATGATCAAGCAGACAGGCCCGTCGTCGATTGCGGGCATCGGTGTCGATGTGCTGCGTCTTGAGCGTATCGAGCGCGCCTACGCCAGGCGCGGCGAAAAATTCGTGCAACGCATCCTGGGCCCGCAGGAAATTCTCAAGTTCCGCGCGCGCTATGCGCGCGATCCGGCCCGCGGGCTGCGTTTCCTGGCCACCCGCTTTGCGGCCAAGGAGGCCTTCTCCAAGGCGATAGGTCTGGGCATGCACAGCCCCATGACCTGGTCGCGCATGCAGACACTGAATGAAGCGAGCGGCAAGCCGCGCGTGCAGCTGGCTGAGCCGCTTGCCAGCTGGTACGCCGGACGCTTTGGCGCGGCGCATGTTTCAATTTCGGATGAAACCGATACGGTCGCGGCATTTGTCGTGGTCGAAATGCCGGGCTGCACAACCGGCAATCCTGGGAAAGACTAAATACATGTTACGCAATGATAAGCGCCCGCATCTGGCGCCAGGCCCCGTAATGGTGGATGTGCAAGGCTGCACGCTCACGGCAGGTGAGCGCGAGCGCTTGCGCAATCCGCTGGTGGGCGGGGTGATCCTGTTCACCCGCAATTTTGAAAGCCGTGAGCAACTGACTGATCTTTGTCGCGACATCCATGCCGAACGGGATGAGCCCTTGCTGATCGCCGTCGATCACGAAGGGGGCCGGGTACAGCGCTTTCGCAACGACGGCTTTACGGCGCTGCCGGCCATGAGCGTATTCGGGCAGCTGTGGTCCGAAGACTCACTGGCCGCCATGCGGCTGGCGACGGAAACCGGCTATGTGCTGGGGGCCGAGTTGCGTGCCTGCGGCGTGGATATGAGCTTTACACCGGTTCTGGATCTGGACTATGGCGTGAGCGCCGTCATCGGCAACCGCGCGTTTCATCGCGACCCGCGTGTGGTAGCCATGCTGGCGCGGGCCCTGATTCAGGGCCTGATGCTGGCGGGCATGGCGGCCTGCGGCAAGCATTTTCCCGGCCACGGCGCAGTGCAGGCCGACTCCCATCACGAAATTCCCGTCGATCAGCGCGACCTGGAAACCATTATGCAGGAAGATGCTGCGCCTTATGGCTGGTTGGGAGATATGGTGCTGCCGTCCGTAATGCCCGCGCACGTCATTTATCCCAAGGTGGACGCCCAGCCGGCAGGCTTTTCACGGCGCTGGGTGCAAGAGGTGCTGCGCCGGGATCTTGGCTATGATGGTGTGGTGTTTTCGGATGATCTGACCATGGAAGGCGCGACGGTCGCGGGCGACATCCTGGCGCGTGCCCAGGCCGCGCTGAGCGCAGGTTGCGACATGGTGCTGGTATGCAACCGGCCTGACCTGGCCGACGACCTGCTTGCAAGGCTGGATTTTGCCCAGCCGCCTGAATCCATTGCGCGCATACGCCGCCTGATGCCTCGCGTGCCGGCGCCCGGCTGGGACGCCCTGCAAGCAGAACAACGTTATCAATATGCCCGACGACTTCAATCTCAAATCGTTCCTGGCTGATCTGCCGCATTTGCCGGGAGTCTACCGTCATATCGACGAGCGGGGCGAGGTCCTGTACGTGGGCAAGGCGCGCGACCTGAAAAAGCGTGTCAACTCGTACTTCCAGAAAAATCTGGCCAGTCCGCGCATCAGTCACATGGTGGCGCGGGTGGCGCGCCTGGAGGTGACGGTCACGCGGTCGGAGGCCGAGGCGCTGCTGCTCGAGAACAATCTCATCAAGCGGCTCAAGCCTCGTTACAACATTCTGTTTCGAGACGACAAGTCTTATCCCTATCTGATGTTCAGCGGTCATGAGGTGCCGCGCATTGCCTATTATCGCGGCAGCACCAGCGGCAAGGGACGGTATTTCGGGCCTTATCCCAATGCCTGGGCCGTGCGCGAAACCATTCAGATCCTGCAGCGGGTTTTTCGCCTGCGCACCTGCGAGGACAGCGTGTATGCGCATCGCTCGCGTCCCTGTCTGCTGCATCAGATCGGGCGCTGTTCGGCGCCTTGCGTCAATCTCATCTCGCAGCAGGACTACCAGGAGGACGTACGCCGGGCCGTGCGTTTTCTCGATGGGCATGCCGGTCAGGTCATGAAGGATATCGATGCGCGCATGCGTCAGGCGTCACAGGCGCTGGAGTTCGAGCACGCCGCAGCGTTGCGGGATCAGATGGGGGCGCTGGCTAAGGTGCTGCAGCAGCAGTCCATGGAAAAGGTGGGCGACGACGACGTGGACATCATTGCCATTGCCACGGCGGGCGGACGCGTGTGCGTCAACCTTGCCATGGTGCGAGGCGGCCGTCATCTGGGCGACAAGCCGTTTTTTCCCAGCAATATTTCCGACGAGAACAGCCCGGGCGATGTGCTGGCCGCATTCATGGCACAGCACTATATCGACAGCTCGCTGCCTCCGGTACTGGTCTGTTCCCATGCCTTGTCCGATCCAGGGCTGATGACGCTGCTGGCAGAGCAGGCAGGCAGAAAAGCCCGCCTGGTGTTGCGGCCGCAGGGCGTGCGCAAGGCCTGGCTGGAACAGGCCGCGCGCAACGCCGAGCTGGCGCTGGCCCGTCTGCTGACCGAATCCACTGCCCGGGTGGAGCGTACACTGGCGCTGGCCACAACCCTGGACATGGATACCGACGAAGCGGCGCTTGATGCGCTGCATATCGAATGTTTCGATATCAGCCATACCGCTGGCGAAGCCACTCAGGCGTCCTGTGTGGTGTACGAGCATCATGATATGCAGCCTTCGTTGTATCGGCGCTACAACATTGCCGGCATCACGCCAGGCGATGATTACGCAGCCATGCGCCAGGTGCTGGCGCGCCGCTTCAGCCGGGTGGCCGATGGCCAGGCCGAGATGCCGGGCATCGTACTGATCGACGGCGGTAAAGGCCAGGTGGAGGTCGCCCGGCAAGTCTTCGCTGAGCTGGGGCTGGATATCCGCAGTATTGTCGGGGTTGCCAAAGGAGAAGGGCGCAAGGTGGGGCTGGAAACCCTGGTGTTTGCCGACGAACGCCCGCCCGTCGCGTTGGGCATAGAGTCGGCGGCGCTGATGCTGGTGGCCCAGATTCGCGATGAGGCCCACCGGTTTGCGATTACCGGCATGCGTGCCAAGCGTGCCAAGGCCCGTACCGTTTCGCGGCTTGAGGAAATCGAAGGCGTAGGCGCCCGGCGGCGGCAGAGGCTGCTCGCCAGGTTCGGCGGCTTTTCCGGTGTGGTGGATGCCAGTATCGATGACCTGCGTTCGGTGGACGGGATTTCAGATGAACTGGCCGAGCGCATCTATCACGCGCTCCGATAGGGTAGTATTCAACCTATGCCTATCAATTTTCCCATCGCCCTGACCTGGTTGCGCATCGCCATGATTCCATTGGTCGTGGCGCTGTTCTACATACCCAGCAGCTGGCTGTCCATGCCGCTGCGGGATGCGATCGCCGCCCTGGCGTTCATCATCGCCGCGCTGACCGATTGGTTCGATGGCTGGCTGGCCCGTCGCTGGGATCAGACCTCCGCCTTCGGCGCTTTTCTGGATCCGGTCGCCGATAAGCTCATGGTGTGCGCTGCCTTGCTTATCCTGCTCCATCTTGGGCGGGTGGACTCGTTTATTGCCCTGATCATCATCGGCCGCGAGATCACGATTTCGGCATTGCGCGAATGGATGGCCAAGATAGGTGCAAGCGGCAGTGTGGCGGTGCACAGGCTGGGCAAATTCAAGACGGCCGCTCAGATGATCGCAATACCCTGCCTGCTGTACTGGCAGTCGCCTTATGGGCTGCCCATGCCCTGGATAGGCCAGATCCTGATTATTATCGCGGCCATTCTGACGGTATGGTCCATGTGCTATTACCTGAAGCGCGCCTGGCCTGAAATCCGCAACAAGGCAGACGCACCGAAATAAGGCGGCCCGCGGCGGCAATCAAGCGATCAAGCCGGTCCGGCGCAAGGCCGGCCGCGATAGCCTGCCCCACACGACTC
Organism: Pusillimonas sp.; assembly: GCA_048270225.1. Taxonomy (GTDB): domain Bacteria; phylum Pseudomonadota; class Gammaproteobacteria; order Burkholderiales; family Burkholderiaceae_B; genus Allopusillimonas. The sequence goes on from JBLWTG010000001.1 coordinate 715,373, forward strand.
TGGGGGCTGCATCGAGCCGCTCCTATTGCCGGATGGTGCGGACTGCTTCGGGACCTTGTGCCGAACTGCTGCGCCAGGGGTTGATGTCCAGTCCGCCGCGCCGGGTATAGCGAGCGTGCACAAACAACGCTTGCGGCATGCAGGCCTGCTGGATATCGCAATACATTTTTTCGACGCAGTGCTCGTGAAACTCGGTGTGCCTGCGCAATGACACGACGTAGCGCAGCAGCGCTTCCCGGTCTATGCGCGGCCCGGTGTAGCGTATCTGTACGCTGCCCCAGTCCGGCTGACCCGTCACGGGACAGTTGGATTTGAGCAGGTCGGAGACCAGGGTTTCGCTGACCTGTTCATGGCCTGGCATGCAGCGCAGCAGGCCAGGCTGCGGCTCGTACTGGCTGATATCGATGTCGGCGCCATCGATATTAATGCCTGCCAAGGGACGGCATGCGAGCGTGTCAGCGCCGCTCAAGGGCTGGAGTTCGACCTGGACCGGCGCACCTGCCGCCGCCGTCAGATCGCGCCTCATGATCTGTGCCGCGTCTTCGGCGCGCCCGAAATGCGTTTCGCTGAACGCATTCAGATAGAGCTTGAGAGATTTGGATTCGATCAGGCAGGGACTGTCCCAGGGAAAGATGAAACGCCCGAGGGCGACAACGGGCTTGCCTTTCGGCGTGAGCCAGGACAACTCATAGGCATTCCAGATATCGGCGCCATACCAGGCCTTGGGCGGATTCAGCCCCTGGCGGTTATGAGCGCGCGCGACCGGGAAAAGCAGCGAGGCGTCGTAGGCGCTGGGATAGGCGACCTCCCGGCCTAGCGGGGCGTGAGTGAGGGGGCTGTGCATGGTTTATCAGAATGTCTGCGCGGCCTGTGGGCCGTTGCATCGGGAAAGGCTGAATGGAACAGACCGTATTGTAATGCCTGATCTCGACAATTTATCGCATAGTGAAATGCACGCTTCGCATTATGAAAAATTCATGGTGCGCTGCATCCGAAGGCATTTCATTAACAAAAAAATCATTTCATAATGCGGCATGATTATCGTAATATATTGATTATTATGAGTAATATTTTTTGTCTTATATAAGACTTGAGTATGTATTGCTGCGCAACATCCCGGTAGACTTTTCCTCAAGGCAAACGCTTTTTTATCTTTGTTTTTTATCTTCATAAAGGAAAGCATCATGAGCACACGGGAAAACGAAATCCGCACATTGCAGCGCATGTGGGCCGAGGAGCCCCGTTGGCAGGGGATCAAGCGCGGCTACGGCGCCGAGGAAGTAATCCGCCTGCGCGGTTCCCTTGCCGTCGAGCATACTCTGGCCAAGCGCGGCGCCGAAAAGTTGTGGGATCTGCTGCATAAGGAAGATTTCGTCAACTCTCTGGGCGCCCTGACCGGCAACCAGGCCATGCAGCAGGTCAAGGCCGGGCTGAAGGCAATTTATCTGTCGGGCTGGCAAGTGGCAGGCGATGCCAATGGCGCGGGCGAGATGTATCCCGACCAATCCCTGTATCCGGCTAATTCCGTGCCCCAGGTGGTTCGCCGCATCAACAATGCCCTGACGCGCTGCGACCAGGTCCAGTGGATGGAAGGCAAGAACCCAGGGGATGACGGATACCTTGATTATTTCGCGCCCATCGTTGCCGATGCCGAGGCCGGATTTGGCGGCGTGCTCAATGCTTTCGAGCTGATGAAGTCCATGATCGAAGCCGGCGCCGCAGGCGTGCACTTCGAGGATCAACTGGCCTCTGTCAAGAAATGCGGGCACATGGGCGGCAAGGTCCTGGTGCCTACCCGTGAAGCCGTGGCCAAGCTGGTGTCGGCCCGTCTGGCGGCTGACGTCATGGGCACGCCGACTGTGCTGCTGGCCCGCACCGATGCAGATGCGGCCGACCTGGTGACCAGCGACATCGATCCTACGGATCATCCCTTCATTACGGGCGAGCGCACGGTAGAGGGCTTTTACCGCACGCGCGCCGGGATTGACCAGGCGATTTCACGGGGCCTGGCCTACGCGCCCTATGCCGATCTGATCTGGTGCGAAACATCGACCCCCAATCTGGAATATGCCCGCAAGTTCGCCGATGCCATACACCGTCAGTTCCCAGGCAAGCTGCTGGCCTACAACTGCTCGCCGTCTTTCAACTGGAAGAAGAACCTGGACGATGCTACGGTTGCAAAATTCCAGCGCGAGCTGGGCGCCATGGGCTACAAGTTCCAGTTCATTACGCTGGCAGGCTTCCATGCCCTGAACTACGGGATGTTCGAACTGGCGCATGGCTATGCCCGTCGCCAGATGAGCGCCTTCGTAGAGCTGCAGCAGAAGGAATTCGCCGCGGCCGATCTGGGCTTCACGGCAGTCAAGCACCAGCGCGAAGTGGGTACTGGTTACTTCGACGCTGTAACGCAGACGATAGAGGGGGGGCAGTCCTCCACTACGGCGCTCACCGGCTCTACCGAAGAAGCGCAGTTCGAACAGTCGCCGTCGAGCAAGTTGCACGCCGCCTGATGCGGTGGTTCTGAGGACTGTCTGCGCAGCGCCCGCCCCCCGCTCCGGGGCAGGTGTTGCGATCAGGCCAGACAGTCAAGGGCAGAGGCCGGTTCCGTGTACGGGACCGGCCTCATGCTTTTGGGCGAGGTGTTCTGCGCTCAGGAAGGCATGTGTATTGATCTAGATCAATACACGGGAATGGCGCCGAAACTATAGTCTGCGCCATGCGCTCGTATTCCATTTTTTCAACGCCTCAGACGCTTTCCGACGATGACAGGATGGCGCGCCGGCGACTGCTCGCCCGCATGGGGCTGGCCTGGCTGGGCATGATGCAGGTGATGATGTTCGCATTTCCGGGCTATCTGCGGTCAGAGCGCATGTCACCCGACAGCCTGGCGCTGCTGGATCAGGCCATCTACCTTATGAACTGGATCAGCCTGGTGTTGACGGTGCCGGTCGCCCTGTATTGTGCTTCGCCGGTCTGGCGAGGCGCTTTTGCACAATTGAGGCGGTTGCGGATCGGCATGGATGTGCCGGTGGCGCTGGGCGTAGCCGCCGCGTTCGCTCCGAGCGTACAGGCCACGCTGGCAGGGCGGGGTGAAGTGTATTTCGACTCCGTTACGATGTTCGTGGCCTTTCTGCTGACAGCACGCTATCTGGAACTTTGCGCGCGGCAGTCCGTCCAGGCCGGCCAGGGCCATGCGCTGATTGAACAATTGCGCGGCGCAATGTCGGTGCATGCCAACCGTATCGCCCTCTGGTTTGTGCTGGTGCAGATGGCGCTGGCCTTTGCCGTTGGCGCAGTCTGGCATCTGTATGCGCCCTCGCACGCTGTTGGCGTGATGGTGGCTTTGCTGGTCATGAGCTGCCCCTGTGCCATGGCCATGGCCGTGCCTACCGCGGTTGCGGCGGCCCATGCTGCACTGTGCGCGACTTCCGCCGCCGGCGGCAGCGCCGATGCCATGCCGCTGCTGCAAGTTACCCGGCGCGTGGCGCGCCAGAATTTGTACGGCGCCGTTGTCTGGCATTTGCTGATGACGCCGCTGGCGGCCGCCGGCTGGGTGGCTCCCTGGGTGGCCGCCATCACCATGCTGCTTTCATCCCTGGCTGTTGCCGCCAATTCATGGCGCATCTATCGCCGCGAAACGCGTGGGCCCGCCACTGCCTGGCCTGCCGCCACGGCGCAGGGGTAGTGCATGGCTTCGCTGTTCCTGCTGCTGCCCATTTCCTTGCTGATGGCAGCGCTGATAGGCGCGGCGTTCTGGTGGGCCATCTTTGCCGGCCAGTTCGACGAAGCCGCCAGCGCTGCGCAAGCCATTCTGGACGACGACGACACGACGGCGCCGCCGCATGGCGACGGCCCGGATTGATTTTTTTTGTTTATTTGTCTTGAGGGGAAACTCATGAGCGCTTCCGATACTGCCGACCGGCAGATCGAAGTTTTCAATTACGGCGTGGTGAGGCAGTTCACGATTGCCGCGGTGTTCTGGGGCATTGTCGGCATGGCGGTCGGCGTGTTCATCGCTGCCCAGCTCATCTGGCCGGAGCTGAACTTCAATACGCCCTGGCTCAGCTATGGCCGCCTGCGGCCCCTGCACACCAATGGGGTCATCTTTGCCTTCGGCGGTTCGGCCCTGTTCGCCACGTCCTACTATGTGGTGCAGCGCACCTGTCAGGTGCGCCTGTTCAGCGACCGGCTGGCGGCATTTACCTTCTGGGGCTGGCAACTGGTGCTGCTGGGCGCGGTCATTACCCTGCCCATGGGCTATACCAGCACCAAGGAGTACGCCGAACTCGAATGGCCGCTCGATATCCTGATCACGCTGGTCTGGGTGTCGTACGCTATTGTTTTCTTTGGCACCATCGCCAGGCGCCGCGTCAGGCATATCTATGTGGCCAACTGGTTCTTCGGGTCTTATATCCTGACCATCGCCGTGCTGCACATCTTCAATAATCTGGAGATACCCGTCTCGTTGTGGAAATCCTACTCGGTCTATGGCGGCGTGCAGGACGCCATGGTGCAGTGGTGGTACGGCCACAATGCCGTGGGCTTTTTCCTGACCACCAGTTTTCTGGGGATGATGTATTACTTCGTGCCCAAGCAGGCCGAGCGTCCCATCTATTCGTACCGGCTGTCCATTGTCCACTTCTGGGCGCTGGCGTTCACTTATATGTGGGCAGGCCCGCATCACCTGCTGTACACCTCCTTGCCGGACTGGACGCAATCGCTTGGCATGGCCCTGTCTCTGATTCTGCTGGCGCCATCCTGGGGCGGAATGATCAACGGCATCATGACGCTGTCGGGCGCCTGGCACAAGCTGCGCACGGACCCCATTCTCAAGTTCCTGGTGGTGGCGCTGTCCTTCTATGGCATGTCCACCTTCGAGGGCTCGATGATGTCCATCCGCACAGTGAACGCACTGTCGCATTACACGGACTGGACCATAGGCCATGTGCACTCCGGCGCCCTGGGCTGGGTGGCGATGATTACCTTTGGTTCGCTGTATTACATGATTCCGCGTCTGTACGGGCGCACCGCCATGGCCAACATGAAGCTGGTCGAGCTGCACTTCTGGATCGCCACGCTGGGGGTGGTGCTCTACATCAGCTCGATGTGGATTGCAGGCGTGATGCAGGGGCTGATGTGGCGTGCGACCGAAGCGGACGGCACGCTGACCTACAGCTTTGTCGAAGCCGTCAAGGCGACCTATCCCTTCTACGCCATCCGTCTGCTTGGCGGCCTCATGTTCCTGGGCGGGGTCTGCATCATGGGGTGGAACACCTGGCTCACCATCCGCGGGCAGGTCAGGGTCAACCCGGCCGTGCCACTGTTCAGTCCGGATGCGCGCGATCCAGCGTTGCGCGGTCCCGCAACGGCTGTAGCCTGAGGAGAATGCAATGACCAAGCACAACACCACGGGCTTTTCCCACAAGCTGATCGAAACCAATGTGGGCCTGCTGATTATCCTGAGTATCGCGGTGATCTCATTTGCCGGCCTGGTCCAGATCGTGCCCCTGTTTTTCCAGCATTCGACCACCCGGCCTGTGCAGGGCGTACAGCCTTATGAGCCTCTGCGGCTGATAGGCCGCGACGTGTATATCCGCGAGGGCTGTGTCGGCTGTCATTCCCAGCAGATCCGCATGCTCAGCTTTGAAGTGCAGCGTTATGGCCCGTACTCGCTGTCGGGCGAATCCACCTACGACCATCCCTTTCTCTGGGGCTCCAAACGCACAGGTCCGGACCTGGCGCGTGTGGGCGGGCGCTATTCCGATGACTGGCACCGTCTGCATCTGCGCAATCCACGCGATGTTGTGAAGGAATCCAATATGCCGGCCTATCCATGGCTGCAGCATGCGTCCGTCGACAACGATGATGTGCAGGCTCGCATGCGGGCCCTGCGCAAAGTGGGCGTGCCCTACACGGACGAGCAGATCAGTCAGGCGCCGGAAGCGATCAAGGGACACACCGAAGAGGATGCACTGATTGCCTATCTTCAGGGGCTGGGCGTGATCGGGCGCGATGCCGCCGCCAAGGCCGTGACCGAAGGAGAACTGTAAATGATGGCTGTCATCAATGGGCTGGCCACGGTGCTGGCCATGACCACCTTTCTGGGGATTGTGTGGTGGGCATTTTCAGCAGGCCGTGCGGACGCCAACCGGGAGGCGTCATTGTTGCCATTTGCGCTGCCCGACGAGCCGTCGGCGCGGCAGCAGGAAGGAGTCGGTCATGAGTGATTTTGTCAGCGGCTTCTGGAGCTATTTCATCATCATCATCACGCTGGGCGGCATTGCGTTCTGCGTATGGCTGCTGTTTTCGCAGCGGGCCTGGCTGGGCAAGAAGGTGCCGGTCGCGCAGGATACAGGCCATGTCTGGGACGGCGACCTGACCGAGCTGAACAACCCGGTACCTCGCTGGTGGACGGTGTTTTATCTTGGGCTCTGCATCGCTGCACTGGCCATATTGTTTCTGTATCCCGGCCTGGGGGACTACAAGGGCACGCTGGGCTATACGGCCGCCAGTCAGGTCAAGGCGCAGCAGGCATCGCTGCGTGAACGGATCGAACCGGTATATCGTCGTTTTCGGGACATGCCCTTGACGGCGGTTGCGGCCGACGAAGGCGCGCGCCAGATCGGCCAGCGTCTGTTCCTGAATCATTGCGCGCAATGTCACGGATCGGATGCTCGCGGTTCGGGTTCCTTTCCCAACCTGACCGACGGCGACTGGCTGCATGGCGGTTCGCCCGAGCAGATCCAGCAAACCATCACCAAGGGACGGCACGGCATGATGCCGGCCTGGGCGGCCGCGATCAGCCCAGCCCAGGCCTCGGATATTGCGCAGTATGTGCGCTCGCTCTCGGGCCTGGCCAGCGATGCGCTGCGGGTCGTGCCCGGCAAACGCGGGTTCGAGACGTATTGCGTGGCCTGCCACGGCATGGATGGCAAGGGGAATATCGCGGTCGGCGCGCCCAACCTGACCGACGGGGTCTGGCTCTATGGCAGTTCCGAGGCGAGCATTGTGCAAACCATCCTGAAAGGACGCGAGAACATCATGCCGGCGCAGGAGGACGTCCTGACCCAGGACCAGATCCGCATGCTGACGGCATGGGTATGGGGCTTGAGCAACTCAGGCGCAGGCTTGGCCAGGTAAAAGAAAGGGGCAGGGCGGCATGGATAGCGAATCAACGGCAAAACCTGCTGCGAAATCGGGGGGTGCTGCCCAGCCGTGGCAGCCGCCGCGGTTGCCACGCGCCGGCGGCGCATCGCCACAGGTTGAACATGCGCTGTCCGATGTGCGCAGCAAGGTCTATCCGCGCGCGATCTCCGGCCTGTTTGCAAGATGGCGCATCGCGATGGTGTTGTTCACGCAGGCCGTTTTCTATGGGCTGCCCTGGCTGCAGTGGAACGGTCGCCAGGCGGTATTGTTTGACCTGGGGGCTCGCAAGTTCTATATCTTCGGCATGGTGCTTTGGCCGCAGGACGTCATTTATCTGGCCGTTCTGCTGGTCCTGTCGGCGCTGGCGCTGTTCCTGTTTACCGCGATGGCGGGGCGGCTGTTCTGCGGCTATGCCTGTCCGCAGACGGTCTATACCGAAATCTTCATGTGGGTGGAGCGGCGCGTGGAGGGGGATCGCCTGGCCCGAATCCGGCTCGACGAAGCGCCCTGGGACTGGCGCAAGCTGCGGCTGAAAGCCACCAAGCATGTCATCTGGTTCGCCATCGCGTGGTGGACCGGCTCTACCTTCATCGGCTATTTCGCACCCATGCGCGAACTGGGCATGGGGCTGCTGACATTCACGCTGGGCCCTTGGCAGTGGTTCTGGATGGCATTCTACGCGTTCGCCACGTGGGGCAATGCCGGTTTCATGCGCGAAACCGTCTGCAAGCACATGTGTCCCTACGCGCGCTTCCAGAGTGTGATGGTGGATGAAGACACGCTCGTGGTCACCTATGATCATGTGCGCGGCGAGCCGCGCGGCGGACGCTCGCGCCGCATCGACCACAAGGATGCCGGCCTGGGGGATTGCGTGGACTGCAGCCTGTGCGTCCAGGTCTGCCCGACCGGAATCGATATCCGCGACGGGCTGCAATATATGTGCATAGGCTGCGGCGCCTGTGTCGATGCCTGCGGCCAGGTCATGAGCAAGATGGGATACGACGCAGGACTGATCCGTTATACCTCCGGCAGGGCCATCACCGATGGCCTGACGCAGGCGCAGGCCCGCAGGCGTGTCCTGCGCCCGCGCGTACTGATCTACTGGACCATCCTGCTGGCCATTGCCGTCGCTTTTTCCGTGTCGCTCAGTACGCGTGCGACGTTGCGCATGGATGTCATACGGGACAGAGGCATGTTGGGAAGAGAGGTGGCTGGGGGCTTGATAGAAAACGTCTACCGGCTGCAGTTCATCAACACATCCGAGCAGGCGGTTTCCCTGACGTTGGGCGTGGAAGGTCTGCCTGGGTTATCCATCGAAACCGCCGATACAGGCCGCAATGCGCTGGAGGTGGAGGCAGCTTCAAACAGGCTGGCGCCTGTTGTGGTCAGGGCACGGGCCGACGCTTCCGGACCGGGCCTGCACGATATTGCGTTCAAGGCTGTGGGGCGCCATGACGGCGAGCGGACGGTTACTGTTGTAGAAAAGTCGAGTTTCTATGTGCCCCGATAAGGGCAAATACGGAGAGCACCTTTATGTCTGACCATTTACCGGAAATCGAGGCGGGGCCATCGCGGCCCTGGTGGCGCGAGCCCTGGCCCTGGATACTGATGGCCGGCCCCGCACTGGCGGTGGTGGGCTGCGTAATCACCATCGCGCTGGCGGTACAGAATTTCTCGGATCAGGGTATCAGCGATGGCGGTGTCAAGCGCGGGCTGGTTGTGGACAGGGAGTTGCCCAGCCGTGGCCATAAACCGTCCGATGCGCAGTAACGTCGCTGACCGCGCCGCTTGCGGCCACACTATCGCATCGAGCATGGCGGCGATACACTCAAGCATATTACATCTATAACATCGGGCTTTTGCCCGAGGGAGACGCTATGCGTAATCGTTCCTGGATGTGGGTACTATGGCCGTCGTTTCTGGTGGCGGTCGCCACCAGCGCCACCGTATTCGCCTTGCTTGATCCGCTGGATCTTGCCTTTTTCGGCCACATACAGGCCGGGCGACAGCAGGTGTATGCCGGCGGGTTTTTCCTGTTCTGGCTGATGGCGGCGCTGTCGAGCGCGCTTACCCTGCATATGGCCCCGCGCGTGCCCTTGTTGGACGAATTCGGCGAGCCGGTCTCGCGCTGAGCCCGCCGGATTCCCTGGTAGGAAAATCAGTCGCAGGCGGTGCCCGACAGCGTCTGCAAGGCGGGAATATCGAGCAACTGCACTTCGCGCTGATGGATGCGGATCAGATTTTCCCTGGCAAAACGCGAAAACAGGCGGCTGACGGTTTCGAGCGTGAGCCCCAGGTAGTTGCCGATTTCATCGCGGCTCATGCGCAGGATGAACTCGGTCTGAGAGTAGCCTAGTGTCGCCAGCCGTTGCGACAGATTGACCAGAAAGGCCGCCAGGCGCTGCTCGGAGCGAAGCGCTCCGAGAGACATCACCAGTTGATGCGACCGGTTGATTTCCTTGCTCATGAGACGGCGGAACTGCTGCTGCAGGACAGGCAGATGGCTGGCCAGCCTGTCCATTTCCTGGATGCGTATGACGCAGACTTCGCTGTCTTCCAGTGCGACGGCATTGGACGCGTGGTTGTTGGTGAGCAGGCTGTCCATGCCGATGATTTCGCCAGGCAACAGGAAGCTGGTGATCTGCATATGGCCGCCCGCATCATCGATCTGTGTCTTGAGGGAACCGAAGCGAATGCCGTAGACGGCATCGGCAGGATCGCCCAGACTGAACAGCGTTTCGCCTTTGCGCAGGCGCACACGCTCGCGTACCAGTTCATCCAGTTTTTCGACTTCGGCGCGCGTCATGCCTAACGGCAGACAGATATCGCTCAGCAGGCAGGTGGAGCAACGCGTTGCTTCTGGTGTGATGGCTAGTCTTCTTCGCATAATTTCGCCCCCGCGGGCGCATCATTCATGTATCGGGCTGCGCAGACGGCGCGCCGAATCTGAGTAGGGTGGATTTTTTTGATTAGGAGCGCGAGCCAGCCGTGTAATGTTGCGGACTTGACATGACACAAGAATAGTAACAAATATAGGGGTATTCTGCCTGTTCCGGACCGTATTTCAGCATTGTTGTATCTCTGTGTTGCGCAGACTCCATCCCTTGAAATTAAGGGTTGTCGTCCACACATAATCAGTATCTGAGCCTGTGGCTCCACCTTAATTACTGTGAAATCATCATGCGATTCGACAAACTTACAACAAAGTTCCAGCAAGCGGTCGCAGACGCGCAAAGCCTTGCTGTCACCAACGACAATCCCTATATAGAGCCGGCCCACCTGCTGTCTGCGCTGCTGTCCGATACCGACAGCGGTGCAAGCAGCCTGCTGGCGCGAGCAGGCGTGGCCGCCACGCGAGTGGCGCCGGCCATCAGCGCCCAGATCAAGAGCTTCCCCCAGGTACAGGGCTCGGAAGGCAATCTGCAGGTCAGTCGCGCGCTGCAGGCCTTGTTTGCCCAAACCGAAAAGGAAGCCGCGCGGCGCGGCGATGCCTACATCGCCAGCGAGCTGTTCCTGTTGGCGCTGGCCGACGACAAGGGCGAAACAGGCCGCGCCCTGCGCGAGGCGGGCTTGCAGCGCAAGGCGCTGGAAGCCGCCATTGATGCGGTGCGCGGCGGCGCCGCAGTCTCCGATGCAGAGGGCGAGTCCAATCGAGAAGCCCTGTCCAAGTACACCACCGACGTCACGGAGCTTGCTTCGCAAGGCAAGCTGGACCCCGTGATCGGGCGCGATGACGAAATCCGCCGCGCCATACAGATATTGCAGCGCCGTACCAAGAACAACCCCGTGCTGATCGGTGAGCCAGGCGTAGGCAAAACAGCCATCGTCGAGGGGTTGGCGCAGCGCATCATCAACAACGAAGTGCCCGAAACGCTCAAGGGCAAGCGGGTACTGTCGCTGGACATGGCATCGCTGCTGGCGGGCGCCAAGTATCGCGGCGAATTCGAGGAACGGCTCAAGGCCGTGCTCAAGGAACTGTCCCAGGACGAAGGCCAGACCATCGTCTTCATCGACGAGCTGCACACCATGGTTGGCGCAGGCAAGGCCGAGGGCGCAATGGATGCGGGCAATATGCTCAAGCCTGCTCTGGCGCGCGGCGAGCTGCACTGCATAGGTGCGACTACGCTGGATGAATACCGCAAGTATCTCGAAAAAGACGCGGCGCTCGAGCGCCGTTTCCAGAAGGTGTTTGTCAACGAGCCCAATGTCGAGTCCACGATCGCCATCCTGCGCGGCCTGCAGGAGCGCTACGAGCTGCATCATGGCGTGGCCATTACGGATCCGGCCATCGTCGCCGCGGCCGAGCTGTCCAATCGCTATATCACCGATCGCTTCCTGCCCGACAAGGCCATCGATCTGATCGACGAAGCGGCTGCCCGTATTCGGATGGAAATCGACTCCAAACCCGAAGTCATGGATCGTCTCGATCGCCGCATCATTCAGCTCAAGATCGAGCGCGAGGCCGTCAACAAGGATACCGACGAAGCCTCGCAGCGGCGCCTGAAGGCCATCGAGGACGAGCTGGTGTCCCTGCAGCGTGAGTACAACGACTACGAAGAAGTCTGGAAGGCCGAAAAGGCCGCGGTCCAGGGTTCGCAGACCATCAAGGAAGAAATCGAGCGCACCAGGGCGGAAATGAGCGAGCTGCAGCGTAAAGGCCAGTTCGACAAGCTGGCTGAGCTTCAGTATGGCAAACTGCCTGAGCTCGAAAGCCGGCTTGCTGCCGCCGAGGTCGGCAAGCAGGATGTCGACAAGCAGGACAAGCCGCGCCTGCTGCGCACCCAGGTCGGCGCTGAAGAAATCGCCGAGGTCGTCTCGCGCGCCACGGGTATCCCCGTCTCGAAGATGATGCAGGGCGAGCGCGACAAGCTGCTGCAGATGGAAGATTTTCTGCACAAGCGTGTGGTGGGGCAGGACGAGGCGGTGACGCTGGTGTCCGACGCCATCCGCCGCTCGCGCGCAGGGCTGTCCGATCCTTCACGCCCCTACGGTTCCTTCCTGTTCCTGGGGCCGACCGGTGTGGGCAAGACGGAGCTCACCAAGGCTCTGGCCAGTTTTCTGTTTGATTCCGAAGATCATCTGATCAGGATAGACATGAGCGAGTTCATGGAAAAGCACTCCGTGGCACGCCTTATCGGCGCACCGCCGGGATATGTGGGCTACGAAGAAGGCGGCTACCTGACCGAGGCGGTGCGCCGCAAGCCGTACAGCGTCGTCCTGCTCGATGAAGTCGAAAAAGCGCACCCGGATGTGTTCAACGTGCTACTTCAGGTGCTTGATGATGGCCGTCTTACCGACGGGCAGGGCCGTACCGTGGATTTCCGCAATACGGTTATCATCATGACCTCCAATCTGGGCTCCCACCACATCCAGAGCATGGCGGGGCAGCCCTACGATGTGGTCAAGGAAGTCATCTGGGGCGAGCTCAAGCAGTCATTCCGGCCGGAGTTCCTGAACCGCATCGATGAGGTTGTGGTGTTTCACAGCCTGGAGGCCAAGCATATCGAGTCGATTGCGCGTATCCAGCTGCAACGTCTGGGCGCCCGTCTGGCCCAGAAGGACATGCGGCTGGAGGTCTCCGACGCAGCGTTGGCACAATTGGCGCGCAATGGCTTCGATCCGGTGTTTGGTGCGCGTCCGCTCAAGCGGGCCATCCAGCAGCATATCGAGAATCCTATTGCACGCCTCATTCTCGAAGGCAAGTTTGGCCCTCGCGATGTGGTGCCGGTAGACTGGGATCACGACGAGTTCGTGTTCTCGCGCACGCTGCAATAAGACAGTGCGTCGGCGGCGTGCGCCGCCGGCAGTGCCGGGCTCTAGACAGACAGCCCTCAAAGGCCGGACATGGTTTCGGTCTTTGGGGGCTGTCTGCTTGCGCCGTTATCATAGCGATATATCCAAGCAGCATCCACAGGAGCAATAATCCATGCAAACTCGCGAAGACTGTCTGGCGGCGGATCGTCAGGATACGCTCGCGCCGTTCCGGCAGCGTTTTGACCTGCCGCCCGGCGTCATCTATATGGACGGCAATTCGCTGGGCGTGTTGCCGCGTACTGCGCGGGAGCGCGCTGTCGAAGTGATTGGGCAGGAATGGGGCGCCGGGCTGATCCGCAGCTGGAACACGGCCGGCTGGTTCGATCTGCCGGTTCGTCTGGGCGACAAGCTGGGCGGCCTGCTGGGCGCTCAGGCTGGCGAGCTGGTCATTACCGACACCACCTCGCTCAATATCTTCAAGGCCTTGGCCGCTGCGCTGCGCATTCAGCAACAGCAGGCGCCGTCCCGCCGCGTCATCCTGTCCGAGCGTGATAATTTTCCGACAGACCTGTACATGATCCAGGGCATGACGGATCTGCTGCAGCAGGGCTACGAAATGCGATTGGTCGATGACGATCTGCCGCTGGCGCAGGCGATTGACGAGACGGTTGCCGTCGTGCTGCTGTCTCATGTCAACTATCGCAGCGGCAGGATGCATGATATGAATGCCGTCACTGCGCTGGCGCAGGCGCGCGGCGCACTCATGATCTGGGATCTGGCGCATTCGGCCGGGGCGGTGCCGGTCGACCTCTCTCTGGCACATGCGGATTTTGCCGTCGGCTGCACCTATAAATACCTGAACGGCGGCCCAGGCTCGCCGGCGTTTATCTGGGTTTCGCCGCGACACAGCCAGGAAGATGTCCGCCAGCCCCTGTCGGGTTGGTGGGGGCATCAGCGTCCCTTTGATATGGCGCCGGCTTACGAGCCCGCGCAGGGCGTGCGGCGCTATCTGTGCGGCACCCAGCCCATTGTCTCGATGTCGCTGATCGAGTGCGGCCTGGACATTGCGCTCGAAGCGGGGATGGAGCCGGTGCGCAGCAAGTCGCTCGCCCTGGGCGATCTGTTCATCGAGCTGGTCGAACGCCGTTGTGCCGGGCATCCTTTGACGCTGGTCACGCCGCGTGATCACGCCAGGCGTGCAAGCCACGTGAGCTTTCGGCATCCGAACGGCTTCGAAGTCATGCAGGCGCTCATTGAGCGCGGCGTGATCGGCGATTATCGCGAACCCGAGGTGTTGCGGTTTGGCTTGACTCCGCTTTATCTGACCTATGCCGACATCTGGGATGCCGTGGAGATCCTGAAGGATATCCTGGACTCGGCGTCCTGGGACCGCACCGAATTCAGGCAGCGGACGGTCGTGACCTGAGGTGGTAGCCCTGGCCGCTGCCTCGCGCCAATCCGTGGCGATGCCCTGCCATTCGACAGGTATTAATATTTTCACTGCTGCGCATGCAGTCATTTAATTTTACGATAATTGGCCCGCGGGCTATAGTTGAGTTCCTATTGCTGTCGGCCAGATCGGCGACTTGAGCGTGTGTGTTGGCACAACAAAACCATGCCGCGGCCACCATCCGGTAATGAACTATGTCACATGAAAGCTATATGCGGGAGGCGATTGCGCTGGCCCGCGCCAATATCAACGCGGGCGGGCGGCCTTTTGGTGCCGTGCTGGTGCGTGACGGCAAGGTGATCGCAAGGGCTGTCAACGAAATCCATCTCAGCCAGGATCCCACCGCCCATGCCGAGTTGCTGGCCATCCGCGAGGCCGGCTGTCTGTCCGGCAGTCCCAGGCTGGATGGCTGTGTCATCTACGCCAGCGGCCACCCCTGTCCTATGTGCCTGGCTGCCATGCATCTGGCAGGCATCAGGGAAGCTTACTTTTCCTACTCCAACGAGGACGGGGAGCCATATTCCCTGTCCACGGCGGCGCTGTATGCAGAAATGGCCCGCGCGCCCCAGCGCCAGTCCCTGCCGTTGACACAGCTGCGGCCAGAAGGGGAGGCGGGCCTGTACGAGCAGTGGCAGTCGCACAGCGCGTGAGCAGCAGTCCATCCACGCCAGCGGTACGCGCTGGCGCTGACGCAGGAAGAGGGACTGCGGCCTTGTCCATGATGGTCGTGATTGCTCTGGGGCTGAATTTGCGGCCCATACTGACGGCTGTGGGCCCCTTGTTGACGGAAATCCGGGCATCGACCGGCCTGGGCTTTCAGGCGGCCTCATGGCTGACGGTACTGCCGGTCGTTTGCATGGGTGTCATCGCTTTGTTTCTGCCCTGGCTCAGCCGTTGCCTGGCCGAGCGGCATGGCATCGTAGGAGGACTGCTGGCTATTGCGGCCGCGTGTGCCTGGCGGCTTCTTCTTGACAGCGGCGGCTCCTTGATTGCCAGTGCCGCGTTGGCGGGCGTGGGGGTGGCGGTTATCCAGGCGCTGGTGCCTGGCGTGATCAAGCGCTGGTTTCCCCGCCGTGTTCCGGCGGCGCTGGGGCTTTACTCGGCCTCCCTGATGGCGGGAGGTGGGACAGCAGCCGTACTCAGCCCGCCTGTTGCGGCGTATTTCGATCGCTGGCAGGCCGGACTGGGCGTATGGGCGCTGCCCGCAGTACTGGCCTTGGCGCTATGGCTGTTGTTCCGGCCGCGCGAGTCTGTCCAGCCGTCAGTGCAGGGTCCGGTCGAGCATTTTTTTGCAAGCCGGCGGGCCTGGCTGCTGGCTTTCTATTTTGGGCTGATCAACGGCGGATATACCAGCATGGTGGCCTGGCTGCCTGTGTTTTATCGCCAGTTGGGCTGGAGCGCGGAAGCCAGCGGCGGCCTGATCGGCGTGATGACGATATTCCAGGTATGCGGGGCATTGTGCGTGCCCGTGCTTGCACGCGGGCGACTTGATCGCCGCCCCTGGCTGATGCTCGCGCTGCTGGCGCAACTGGGCGGGTTTGCCGGCCTGTTGCTGTTGCCGCTGAACTGGTCCTACGCATGGGTGGCCCTGATCGGATATGGATTGGGCGCCTGCTTCGCGCTGAGCCTGACCTTGACGCTTGATCATCTGCATGAGCCGCGCATGGCCGGTAATCTGGCGGCTTTTGTCCAGGGCACCGGTTTCATCATTACTGGCATCGTTCCGTATATTACCGGCTGGCTGCGCGACACGACAGGCAGCTTCCAGTCTTCCTGGATACTGCTGTCGGTAACGGTTGCGCTGATGCTGGCAGTGACGCTGCGCTTTTCGCCCCAGGGCTATGCCCGCGCGATGGGGCGGGCCTGAGGCCTGACCTCAGCCTTGCGGCGGGGGATTGAACTCCAGTTCATCCTTGCCGTAGAACTTGACCCCGATCTTGATGCGCTCGCGTCCCTGTGCGCGGCGATGCCGGTTGGTATCGCGCAGCGAATATACGCAGCCGCAATATTCCTGCTGATAAAAATTCTCGCGCTTGCTGATCTCTATCATGCGGGCCGAACCGCCGCCTTTGCGCCAGTTGTAGGTCCAGTAAATCATGCCGGGATAGCGGGCCGCTGCACGCTCGCCGCAGCCGTTGATCTGGTTCATGTCTTTCCAGCGCGAAATGCCCAGCGAACTGCAGATGGTGTCGTAGCCGTGCTCATGGGCGTACAGGGCAGTGCGCTCAAAACGCATATCGAAACATGCCGTGCAGCGCTTGCCGCGTTCGGGCTCGTCTTCCAGGCCCTTGACGCGTTCGAACCAGTTGTCGCGGTCGTAATCGGCATCGATAAAGGGAATGTTGTGTTCCTGCGCAAAGCGGATGTTTTCGTTTTTGCGGATTTCGTATTCTTTATCAGGGTGGATATTGGGGTTGTAGAAATAAATGGCGTATTCAATGCCTGATGCCGTCATGGCTTCCATGACTTCGCCAGAGCAGGGCGCGCAACAGGAATGCAGCAGCACCTTGTTGCGGTTGTCGGGCAGAGAGAGTTTGGGTCGTTCGATCTGGGTCATGGCATGGCCGGATGCCTTGCAGCATCCTGTATAAACATCAATGCGCTTATTTTAGTCGCCCGGCGCCATATTCCAAAGCCGCTCATCCTGAGCTGCCCATGACCATATTCCATAACTGCATGACAGCGGCGCGCTCCTGGGTCAGCTCGCTGCTGGGCACCCGGGCTTTTTCTGCCCCCTGAAGACGCAATGCATGCTGGTGCTTGCGGAAGCTGCGATAGGCGTCGGCGGCCTGCGAAGCCAGCGCCGCGGGGATGAGTCCGGAGGCAGCTGCCAGGCCCAGCAGGGCGATATTGCCCAGGTTGGCCTGCAGGGCCGGATGCTCGCGTGCATGGCACAACACCAGATACTGCGTCACGAACTCAATATCCACCATGCCGCCCCGGTCATGCTTCAGATCGAAATCTGCCGTGGGATTGGGGTGGCCGGCGCTGATTCTGTCGCGCATGGCGCGGACCTCTTCGCGCAGTTTGTCCGGATCGCGTGTCAACAGCAGCACCTGGCGGCGTATGTCTTCAAAATACGCGCCGATGGCCGCATCGCCGGCCACAAAGCGCGCCCGCGTAATGGCCTGGTGCTCCCAGGCCCAGGCGTGCTTGACCTGATATTGCTCGAATGCGTCCAGCGATACGGCCAGCAGGCCGGCATCACCATCGGGCCTGAGGCGCAGATCGATTTCATACAGGCGGCCCGAAGATGTCATGGTGGACAGCCAGGACGCGGTGCGCCGGCCCAGCTTGGCATACAGTTCGCTCGCGTCGTCGGTAGGGTCCTCATACAGAAACACCAGATCCAGGTCCGAGGCATAACCCAGTTCCTTGCCCCCGAGCCTGCCGTAGGCAATGATGGCAAAATGGGGCGGGGCAAGGTTTTCGCGCTTGCCCCGCGGCTGGACCAGGGGCCAGACGCGGCTGATGGTTTCCGCCAGCAGCATGTCGGCCAGTGCCGACAATTGATCCGCCAATTGTTCAACAGTCAGCACGCCTTCCAGATCCTGTGCGAGCAGCTGGAAGCTGACCTGGTGCTGGGTGTCGCGCATCAGGTTCATTTGCTGCTCAATGTCCGGCTGCCCATCAGCCAGTATGCATGCGTCCAGTTCGGCGCGCAGTTGCGTGGATATCGCGTTGAAATCCGGCGGTTGCAGCAGGGAGCGCCACTCGATCAGGCTGTCGAGCAGGATGGGATGGCGCAGCAGATACTGGGAAGCCCAGGGGCTGGCGCTGACCATGCGTGCCACGCGCGCCAGCGTGTCCGGGTACTCGGCCAGCAGCGCCAGGTAAGCGCTGCGCTGCGCGATCTGCTCGACAAGGTCCAGCAGCCTGGCTGCTGTCACGGCTGGCCGGCTGGTCTTGGCCGACACGGTGGCAATGGAAGGTAGCAAGGCCTCTACACGTTTGCGGCTATTGTCGGACAGACTGCGGATTCTGTGGCTGTCCAGCAGCGCATCGACCCGCTGGCAGATGCTGTCGGCCTGATCGCCCATTGCCTGCTGTATATGCCCGGACAAGTCGGCGCAGGGCAATTCTGTCTTGGGCCGGGGACCGGGTTTGCTGTCTGTTTCATCTCCGCCCATGCCGGCAATGCGGAAGGCGTCCCGGAATGTCTGCGATACAAAGGCGCGATGCGCTGCCAGCGTTTCGTCAAACTGCGAGCGCGTCATACGCATCGCCTCGGCCAGTCCTTCGCATTGCGCCGGATCGCGCGGCAACAGGTGGCTCTGCTCGTCTTCCCGGTATTGAATCATGTGCTCCACACGCCGCAGAAAGTCGTAAGCGCGGGCGAGGCCGGACGCGACTTCGTCGGCGATAACGCCGGCCTTGTCCTGCTTGTGCAGGGCGGTCAGCAGGGTGCGCTGCTGCAGGGAAGGGGTGCGCCCGCCTCGTATGAGCTGGTTCAGCTGCACCACAAACTCGATCTCGCGTATGCCGCCGTCGCCCAGCTTAATGTTGTGTACGGTATCCACACCGTTGCGGGCCGAGGCGCGCCGCACCCAGTCCTGGCGTATGCGTTCGCGAAGACCGCGCAGCGCGGCCAGTGCATCGAAATCGAAATACTTGCGATAGACAAAGGGCCTGCGCAGGCGCTCGAGCTGCTCGCGCTGCGCGCTGGCGTCGCTGTCGGCAAAGGCCTTGCAGGGAATGACGCGGCCCTTGAGCCAGGCGTACCGTTCCCATTCGCGGCCTTGCGCAACAAGATAGTTCTCCAGTGCATCCAGGCTCCATGCCAGCGGGCCGGCGTCGCCATCGGGCCGCAGCCGCAGGTCGCTGCGAAAAACCTGCCCGTCTGCGTCGGGCTCAGACAAGACGGGCATCATGCGCTGGGTGACGCGGCCGTAGAACTCGTGGTGGCTGATCTTGCGCCTGCCATTGGTCTCGCCCTCTTCACCATACAGCATGATCAGGTCTATGTCGGAGGAGACATTCAGTTCGCGCCCGCCCAGTTTCCCCATGCCGACAATCAGCATCTCCTGCGGCCGCCCCGTTGCGGGATCCATCGGTACGCCATGGACTTCGGCCAGGCTGGTGGCGACGCTTTTGTAGGCCTCGGCCACGGCGAGATCGGCCAGTGCCGACATGGCGATCACCACTTCCTGCAGGGGGGCGGCAGCGTTGATATCCCTGACCATCAGCGTAAAAAAGACCCGCTCGCGCAGATGACGCAGCACACGGCGTACCTCATCGACGGGCAGAGGGGTGTCGTCCTGGCGGCCCTTGAGTTGCGCAAACCACTCATGTATTGTCTTTCGTGTGACCTCACGCTGCGCCGCCTCGGCAAGCCAGCGGCCGAACTCCTCGTTGGCATTCAGTTTGCGGCGCAGTGCGCCTGACCAACGCGTGGCCGACTCTAATATAATGGTCTGGGTCATAGGGCTTATCGGGGCAAAGAGGCGTTAACATCCGTCAAAAGCGGCGCTGCAAGACTCTGGACGATACTGCAAATACTACTGCTCTGGCTAATCCCATTACGTGTTTCGATTTTCTCGCATTTTTCTCAGGCTGCTCGGCATTGGCTTGCTGCTGACCTACTTCCTGGCCTGTATCGCGATACTGGGGGCCAGGTACTGGGTGTTGCCGCATATCGACAACTGGCGCCCCCAGATTGTCCAGCACCTGTCTTCCAGGTTCGGGGTCGATATCCGTGCCGGCCATATCGTGGCAGACTGGAAAGGGCTGAATCCACGTATCACCCTGACAGACGCATCGCTTTCGCCGCGCGGGTCCGCTGCCAGCCCACCATCGGAGGCAGGGCAGGCCGCCCAGGGCGGTCTGCTGCACATCCCCACGCTGAGCGCACGGTTGAGCTGGCGCAGCCTGTTCAGTTCTGGCCCCGTTTTTCTGAATCTTCAAGCATCAGGAATCCAGGTCGACCTGCGCCGCGATACCCAGGGCAGGCTGCACGCGCTGGGCCAGGTCTTCGATCCGGATGCACCCAGGTCTGCCGATAATCCCCTGGGCAAGTTCCTGGATTGGCTGGCGCCGCAAAAGCGTATCGTCCTGGACAACGCCAGCATACGCTGGCGCGATGACATGCGCGGCGCAGCGCCTTTGCGGCTCGACCATCTTGCACTGACCTATGCCAACGACGGCCAGGCCCGCAGTTTTTCCTTTTCCGTCACGCCGCCGCCCGCCCTGGGCGAGTCAGTCAGTGCGGTAGCCACAATCGCCGGGTTTGATGGCAATGGCGGCGCGGCGCTGGAGCGGGGCACGCCATGGCCAGACATGGACGCAAAGCTGTATGTCAGGCTTGACAAGCTGCGGCCCGGCGCCTGGTCGCCCTGGCTGGACCTGCCCGCCACCCTGACGGTCGGACAGGTGTCGGGCCAGGCCAGGCTGGAGATGGACAAGGGCCGCTTGGGGACACTGACCACGGATCTGCAGTTGCAGGATGGCAACTGGCATCCAGGACATGGCGTGCAGCTTGCTGCCGGCACGCTGCATGCCTACCTGAGCGGGCCGACAGACGACTACCTGCGTCTGCTCGACGGCGGCCTGGTCGGGGAAAAGGCCGCGGCCACGCAATCGGGACTGTCGTACCGTCTGCTGACCAGCGAGCTTCAGGTCTCGGCCAACTACGTCTTTTCGCACCCTCTGGAACTTGGCAAGGTGGTGGCGAGCGGCACGGCAAGACGCCAGTCCGGTGTCGGGCTGCGCATCGATGTTGACCAGGCTTTTATTGCAAACGGCAACGGACAGGCGAGCGCCCAGGGTTCATGGAGGCAGGGTGGATCCAGCGCTGCGGGATTGATCGATGTGACCGGCCATATCGATCGCGCGCGGCTTGCTTCGATTGCTGCCTATCTGCCGGAGCGCGTCAACGCTCACGCCAGCAGCTGGCTGGAGCATGGCCTGGTCGCCGGGGAGGTGCAGGACGCCCAACTGCTGCTGCGCGGCGATCTGATACATTTTCCTTTTCAGGACAGTCCCGACACCGGTGATTTCAGGATAGAAGGGCCCTACAAGGACGCCATCATCGATTACCTGCCCTCCAGGGAGGGCAAGCAGGGCTGGCCTCGCCTGGAGGCCATGCAGGGTACCGCAACGCTGCATCGGGCGGATTTGTCGCTGACGGTCAGCCAGGCGGTTACGCTGCCTGTCCCTGGCCAGCCGATTCAGCTGCGCCAGGTGCAGGCCCGTATCGCCAATCTCGAACACAGTCCGGTCCTGACAGTCAAAGGCGATACCAGTGCTCCGGCTGACAGCTATCTGGCCTTGATGACGCATTCGCCTTTGGGAGAGATGCTGGGCCATGTCTTCGACCAGGCCAGTGCAAGTGGTCAGTGGGAGGTACCGTTGGCCTTGACGATACCACTGACGCATGCGAAGGACAGCGAGGTGGAAGGAGCCATCCATTTTGCGGGCAATACCGTCAAGCTCTCCCCCCAGATGCCGGTGCTGTCGGGCACAGAAGGCGAGCTGGCATTTTCACACGAATCCGCGTCCAGCAAGGCATTGAAAGGGACCTTCCTGGGTGGGCCGATGACCATCAGCGGGGAGCTGGGTGGGCCGGATAAAACACTGCGCCTGCAGGGGCAGCTATCTGCAGCCGCGCTTACCCAGTATGCCGGTGTACAAGGGCTCAAGCGTCTGTCTGGACATATTTCCTACACAGCCGCCTTGCAGCGCGACCAGGCCAGGCATCTGGCACTGACGCTGACCTCTGATCTCAAGGGGTTGGCCGCCGACCTACCCAAGCCGCTGGGCAAGTCTGCGACCACTGCGCTGCCGCTTAAAGCCATCTGGAAATCAGGGGCGCCAGCGGATTCCCGCAGCCTTGCGGTCGAGGTCGGGAGCACCGTTCATGCTCTGTTGTTACATCGCGACCGCAAGTCCGGCGGCGAGCCTTATTTCTATGCCGGCGCGCTGGGCGTTAACAAGGCCGCGCGACCGCCGGCCAGCGGCCTCAGCCTGGATGTGCGTTATCCTTCCGTCGCGCTCGATACCTGGAGGCAGATTGGACAGGAGTTGAGTTCGCCCCTGCAAGCGCGTCCCGACACAAAAAAGGCGTCTGAAGCCGGTAGCTCAGGCCAGGGCTCAGCGGGGCAATCCGGTGGCCTGCTTCCTTCGTTGACACAGCTTCGAGTGCAGGCGGACACCGCGACTTTCGGACGCCTGGCGTTCGATCAAGCCACGCTGACCGCCCAGCAGCCGGAGCCCGGACAATGGCGCATGGATGTGAGCTCCACACAGACGGCGGGCACTGTGCGCTGGAACGAATCAGACGGCCGGATCAGAGGGGCCGTTGATGCGCGCTTCGATCGCCTGGATCTTGGGGCTACGCCACCTGCTGTCGATGCCGGTTCGACAGTGCAGGGCGGGCAGACGGCACGCAGCGGTACAGGCAATCCTGTTGCGGTAAAACCGGGCTCCCCCAATACTGCACCCGCGAAGACGGACGTGCAGACCGTTGTGCACACCAAGGACGACGATGAGCTGATATCCGAGCAGCTGTCCGGCCTTCCCGCCCTCAAGTTGCAGGTTAAGCGTTTGCGTTTGTTCGGCCGTCATGTCGGCGGGCTGTCGGTCAGGGGCGCCAGTGGGGAAAATGGCAAGGCCTGGCAGGTGGAGCAATTTCATCTGACCAGCCCGCACGGCACTATGAACGGGTCGGGACAGTGGCGGCTGTCAGGGCCTGAGCGAGGTCTGACGCTCAAGGCCCATGCCGATATCAAGAATCTGGGTGCTTACATGGATGAGGCAGGTTTCCGCGATATTGTGATCGATGGCAGCGGAACAATGGATGCGCAGGTAAGCTGGCGCAATCTGCCCTGGGCTTTCAGCCCCAACGATATAGACGGCACCCTGCGCTTCGATCTGTCCAAAGGCCGTTTCAGCAATCTGAATTCGCACACGGCCAGGCTGCTTGAGCTGTTGTCACTGCAGTCGGTCAAGAGGCTTGCACGCCTGGATTTCGATCCGGCAAGTCTGGTGCGCGACGGATTTCCGTTCGATACCTTGCGCGGCAGTGTCGTTGCACGGCAGGGCATACTTAGCACCGACGATTACCGCATCGTGGGGCCCGCAGGCACGATTGTGCTCGAAGGCAGCACGAAGCTTGCTGACCAGAGCATGGACATGCAGGCGGCCGTCGTACCTAACCTCGATGTCAGCGGCGCGGCGATTGCGGCGGGCATCGCCATCAATCCTATCGTGGGGGTAGGGGCTTTCCTGGCGCAATGGTTGCTGCAGGCGCCGCTGTCGCAGGCCATGGCCTCGCAATATCACATTACTGGCGACTGGAGCAACCCCGAAATCACCGACGTGTCCAAGCCTCCTGCCAGCAACAAGCCAGACGCTGCAAAGGAGCCCACCCCCTGATCTTGGCTTGCTCATGCCGCGCGGGGGGCGGCATTTGTTGCATCGGCCCGGGCGAGGCAGACACTGCTGTCGCCTCTTTGGGCTTGAACCACACACCATGCTTTGCCATGTGAAACACCCCAAAAAGTTGGACTGATGTCCAGTTTTTGGGGTGCGGTTCAGGTCAGTGTCCAGGCCTTGGGGTGTGCTTCGGCGGAGGCCCGGTTTCTATCGGTGCGTCAGACAGGATCAGTACAGCCCTTGCATCAGCATGGCGTCTGCCACTTTGACAAAGCCGGCGATGTTCGCGCCGTTCACGTAATTGACGCTGCCGTCGGCGTTGCGGCCGTACTGCACGCAGTTTTCGTGGATGTCGCGCATGATGGCGTGCAGCTTGTTGTCAACTTGCTCGCGCGTCCATTGCAGACGCTGGGCATTCTGGCTCATCTCAAGACCTGAAACGGCCACGCCGCCCGCGTTCGATGCCTTGCCTGGCGCGTACAGTATTCCGGCGCCGACAAAGGCGTCGACCGCGTCAAGGCTGGTGGGCATGTTGGCGCCCTCGGCGACGCAGCGCACGCCATTGCGGATCAGGGTTTGTGCGTCGTCGAGTTCGAGTTCATTCTGCGTGGCGCAGGGCAGGGCGACATCGACCGGCACGTGCCAGGGCCGCTTTCCTGCTTCATAGACCAGGCCAAGGCGTTGCGCATAGGTTTCGACGCGACCGCGTTCTTCGTTCTTGATCTTGCTGAGCTCGGCCAGTTTCTCTGGCGTAAAGCCTGCCTTGTCGATCACGACGCCGTGCGAGTCCGAAACGGTAATAACCTTGGCGCCCAGCTGCATGCATTTTTCGATCGCATACTGGGCCACATTGCCCGAACCGGAAACCGATACGGTGAAGCCTTCGATGGATTGCCCTGCATTTTTGAGCATTTCTTCCGCGAAATACACCGTGCCGTAGCCGGTGGCCTCGGGACGGATCAGGCTGCCGCCAAAGCTCAGGCCCTTGCCGGTGAATACGCAGGCTCCGGAGTTGGACAGCTTTTTCATCATGCCCGCCATAAAGCCCACTTCCCGCGCACCGACGCCGATGTCGCCCGCCGGTACATCTGTGTCGGGGCCGAGATGGCGATGCAGTTCGATAATGAGCGCCTGGCAAAAACGCATGACTTCGGCGTCGGATTTGCCTTTGGGGTCGAAGTCGGAACCGCCCTTGCCGCCGCCCATGGGCAGGGTGGTCAGGGCGTTCTTGAACGTCTGCTCGAAAGCCAGAAATTTCAGGATGGAGAGGTTGACCGAGGGATGGAAGCGCATGCCGCCCTTGAAGGGACCGATGGCTGAATTGTGCTGGATGCGAAACCCTCGGTTGGTCCGGGCCTGGCCCTGGTCGTCGACCCAGGAGATACGGAACTGGATCGCGCGCTCGGGTTCTACCAGGCGCTCCAGAATGCCCTGCTGGGCATAATGGGGGTTTTGCTCAATGAACGGCCACAAACTGGTCATCACTTCTTTGACTGCCTGCATGAATTCCGGTTGGTGTGGATCCCGGGCACGGATATGGTCAAGGAACTGATCGAGTGTAGATAGTTTCATCAAGAAGCTGCTCTGTGTAAGTTTCGGAAAAGAGGTTTATTTTTTCATCATGTCGAAGAATTCGGCATTGGACTTGGTCGCGCGGATCTTGTCCAGAATGAACTCCATGGCTTCGATTTCATCCATGTCGTGAATGAACTTGCGCAGGACCCAGACTTTCTGGAGCAGATCGGGCTTGATCAGCAGCTCTTCACGGCGCGTGCCGGATTTGTTCAGATTGATGGCCGGGTAGACGCGTTTCTCGGCCAGGCGGCGCTCCAGGTGCACTTCGGAGTTGCCGGTGCCCTTGAACTCTTCGTAGATCACTTCATCCATGCGGCTGCCGGTCTCGACCAGCGCCGTGCCGATGATGGTGAGCGAGCCGCCTTCTTCGATGTTGCGCGCTGCGCCAAAGAAGCGCTTGGGACGCTGCAGTGCGTTGGCGTCCACGCCGCCAGTCAGCACCTTGCCCGATGCGGGCACCACGGTGTTGTAGGCACGGGCCAGGCGGGTGATCGAGTCGAGCAGAATGACCACGTCCTGCTTGAGTTCCACCAGGCGCTTGGCTTTTTCAATGACCATCTCGGCCACCTGAACGTGGCGTGTCGCCGGTTCGTCGAAGGTCGAGGCGACGACTTCGCCGCGCACGGTGCGCTGCATTTCGGTGACTTCCTCAGGACGTTCGTCGACAAGCAGAACAATCATGAACGCGTCCGGGTAGTTGGCGGCAATCGCGTGCGCGATATGCTGCATCATCACGGTCTTGCCCGATTTGGGGCTGGCGACAATCAGGGCGCGCTGCCCCTTGCCCAGCGGGGCGAAGATATCCATGATGCGCCCGGTGACATTCTCTTCGCTCTTGATGCTGCGCTCGAGCGTCATGACCTCGTCCGGATGCAGGGGGGTCAGGTTTTCGAACATGATCCGGTGCTTGATCGCCTCGGGCTGCATGCCGTTTACCTTGTCGACCTTGACCAGCGCGAAATATCGCTCGCCGTCCTTGGGCGTGCGGACCTCACCTTCGATGGAATCGCCGGTATGCAGGTTGAAGCGCCGGATCTGCGAGGGCGAAATATAGATGTCGTCCGTGCTGGCCAGATAGGAGGTTTCCGGCGAACGCAGAAAGCCAAAGCCGTCTGGAAGTACTTCGAGCACGCCGTCGCCGAAGATCTGCTCGCCTTGCTTGGCGCGCCGCTTCATGATGGCGAACATGAGCTCCTGTTTGCGCAAGCGGCTCGCGTTGTCGATT
The DNA here is from genome assembly GCA_048270225.1 of Pusillimonas sp. Classification (GTDB taxonomy): domain Bacteria; phylum Pseudomonadota; class Gammaproteobacteria; order Burkholderiales; family Burkholderiaceae_B; genus Allopusillimonas. The sequence goes on from JBLWTG010000001.1 coordinate 741,895, forward strand.
TCAAGTTCGGCGGCCAGCTCAAGCAGTTTGGAGACGTGCTGTGTTTTTAATTCGTTGAGATGCATGTGAGAGGAGGATGCGGGGTATTTGCAATGGGTGGCGAGCCCAGAAAAGGCTCGCGCGCAATGTTATTGGTGTTGTTACAGGGTTTCGTCCAGGAACGCGCTGAGTTGCGATTTGGATAATGCGCCCACCTTTGTCGCGGCTGCCTTGCCGTCTTTGAACAACATGAGGGTGGGAATGCCACGGACGCCGAACTTGGCGGCGGTGTCGGGGTTATCGTCCACGTTGACCTTGGCAATAGTAACACGGCCGGCGTATTGCTTGACGGCGTCTTCCAGCAACGGCGCAATCATCTTGCACGGGCCGCACCAGGGTGCCCAGTAGTCGACCAGGACGGGAAGGTCTGAATTGATGACGTCGGCCTCAAACGAGGCATCGCTCACATGTTTGATGGATTCGCTCATGATAAAAAGAAAAAAGAATGGGGTGGTATAAGAAAACTATACGGGATGGCGGGGCAGTAGCACAATGCGCAGTACTCAATATGGTCCGTTTGGGCCTCGACTGCGCCGCTTGCGTTGCTGTTTTTCGACAAGCATACCACTCTGTGCGGGGTCCCGCAGGCTGCGCTGCCGTGCATACTCCGTAAAATAGCGCATTCAACCACACGAATTCTGGGAATAAATTGGCTACACCACGTTACGACGAAGCATCCATACGGGTACTCAAGGGCCTGGAGCCTGTCAGGCAGCGGCCCGGCATGTATACCCGCACCGACAATCCCCTGCATATCATCCAGGAAGTCATCGATAATGCTGCCGACGAAGCCCTGGCGGGCTTTGGCAGCCAGATCGGGGTCACGCTGCATACGGATGGCAGCGTCTCGGTCCAGGACGACGGGCGCGGGATTCCCATAGGGCTGCACCCCGAAGAGCATGCGCCAGTGGTCGAGCTGGTCTTTACCCGCCTGCATGCCGGAGGCAAGTTCGACAAGAAGCAGGGCGGCGCCTATGCGTTTTCCGGCGGTCTGCACGGGGTAGGCGTATCCGTGACCAACGCGCTGTCACGCCGTCTTGAGGTGCGCGTCTGGCGCGACGGCGCCGTGCACGAGCTCGCCTTTGCCGGGGGCGAGGTCCAGACGCCCCTGCGCCAGGTGGATACGGCGCCGCGCCGCAAATCCGGCACGGTGGTCCGCGTCTGGCCCGATCCCAAGTATTTCGACAGCGCCGCCATTCCCCTGGCCGAGTTGATCCATGCCTTGCGCAGCAAGGCGGTGCTGCTCAACGGCATCAAGGTCAGCCTGACCCTCGAGAAAACGGGCGAGGTGCGCGAATGGCACTATCAGGAGGGCCTGCGCGGCTATCTTGAAGAAGCGCTGGAGGGCGCCGAAAAAATCATTCCGGTATTCGAGGGCAAGCAGTATGCCGGAGACGATGACGAGTCGTTTTCACCGGGCGAGGGCGCCCAGTGGGTGGTTGCCTGGACGCTCGATGGCCAGGCGCTGCGGGAATCCTACGTCAATCTCATTTCCACCACGGCTGGCGGCACGCACGAGGCCGGCCTGAGAGACGGCTTGTTCAGCGCTGTCAAAGCGTTTGCCGAACTGCACTCGCTGGTGCCCAAGGGCGTCAAGCTGCTGGCCGACGACGTTTTTGCCCGGGCCAGTTTCGTCCTGTCTGCCAAAGTGCTGGATCCCCAGTTTCAGGGCCAGATCAAAGAAAAACTCAACAGCCGGGATGCCGTCAGGCTGGTCAGCGGCTATGTGAAGAACGCGCTGGACCTGTGGCTCAACGCCAATGTCGAGTACGGACGCAAGCTGGCCGAGATCGCCATCCGCCAGGCGCAGGCCAGGGCGCGTTCGGCCCAGAAGGTCGAAAAGCGCAAAAGCTCCGGTGTGGCGGTGTTGCCGGGCAAGCTGACCGACTGCGAGTCCAGCGATGCGGCCATGACCGAGATTTTCCTGGTAGAGGGCGATTCGGCGGGCGGCTCTGCCAAAATGGGGCGCGACAAAGAGTTCCAGGCCATCCTGCCTTTGCGCGGCAAAGTGCTCAATTCCTGGGAGGTGGATCGCGACCGCCTGTTTGCCAACAACGAAATCCACGATATTGCCGTAGCCATTGGCGTCGACCCGCACGGGCCGGGCGATAGCCCCGACCTGTCCAGCCTGCGCTACGGCCGCGTCTGCATTCTGTCCGATGCCGATGTCGACGGTTCGCACATACAGGTACTGCTGCTCACGCTGTTCTTCCGGCATTTTCCGCGACTGGTCGAGGCAGGGCATGTCTATGTCGCGCGTCCGCCACTGTTTCGTCTGGATGTCCCGGCCGCAGGCAAGCGGCCAGCCCGCAAGCTGTATTGCCTGGACCAGGCCGAACTCGACGCTGCGCAGGAAAAGCTGCGAAGCGAGGGCGTGCGGGAAGGCGCGTGGAGCATCAGCCGGTTCAAGGGCCTGGGCGAGATGAGCGCCGAGCAGCTCTGGGACACCACAATGAATCCCGATACCCGGCGCTTGATGCCGGTGGTCTACGGCGAACCTGGCATCGAAGCCACCACGCGCATGTTCGACATGCTGATGGGCAAGGGCGAGTCGGCCCAGCGCCGCTCGTGGCTCGAAGAAAAAGGCAACCTCGCCGAGGTCGACGTTTAATACCGGAATATGAAACATGGATAGTACACAAGCAGGTCTTTTCGACCAGGGCGACGGTGCCGGCGAAGGCATCACGCTGGCCGCTTATGCCGAGCAGGCTTACCTGGATTACGCGGTTTCGGTTGTGCGCGGTCGCGCGCTGCCCGACGTCACCGACGGCCAGAAGCCGGTGCAGCGCCGCATTCTCTACGCCATGCAGGCCATGGGCCTGGCCTCGGGCGCCAAGCCAGTCAAGTCGGCGCGCGTGGTCGGCGATGTGCTGGGCAAATATCACCCGCACGGCGATCAGGCCGCCTACGATGCCATGGTGCGCATGGCGCAGAGCTTTACCCTGCGCTACCCCCTGGTGGACGGGCACGGCAACTTCGGCTCACGCGATGGCGATAATGCAGCCGCCATGCGATACACCGAAGCGCGCCTGACACCCTTCGCGCGCCTGCTGCTGGACGAGCTCGACGAAGGCACAGTGGATTTTGTCGCCAACTACGACGGCAGCCAGCAGGAGCCGCTGCAATTGCCGGCTCGGTTACCCATCATGCTGCTCAATGGCGCCTCGGGTATCGCCGTGGGCATGGCAACCGAAATTCCCTCGCATAACCTGCGCGAAATCGCCCAGGCCTGCGTAGCGCTTATTCGCGATCCCAAACTGGCTGACGAGGAGCTCTACCGGATGGTGCCTGGGCCCGATTTCTCGGGCGGCGGGCAGATTATTTCTCCCGCCGACGACATTGCGGGCATCTATGCGGCGGGCCGGGGCTCGATCAAGGCGCGTGCGCGCTGGAAGTTCGAAGAACTGGCGCGCGGGCAGTGGCAGCTTGTCGTCACGGAGCTGCCTCCCGGCGCTTCTTCGCAGAAAATCCTCGAAGAGATCGAAGACCGCAGCAATCCCAAGATCAAGGCGGGCAAGAAGAGCCTTAGCGCCGACCAGCAGCAGACCAAGGGACTGGTACTGGGCATGCTGGACGCCGTGCGCGACGAATCGGGCAAGGATGCGGCCGTGCGTCTCGTATTCGAGCCCAAGACCAGCCGTATCGACCGCGACGAGTTCGTCACCATGCTGCTGACCCAGACCAGCATGGAGAACAGCGTCCCCATCAATCTGGTCTGCATCGGAACGGATGGCCGTCCAGGTCAGCGACCGCTGCGCCAGGTACTCACCGAATGGCTGGAGTTCCGCGCGCACACCATGACCCGGCGTACCCGCTACCGCCTGGACAAGGTGACTGACCGCATTCATGTGCTGGAAGGGCGCATGGTGGTTTACCTGAATGTTGATGAAGTCATTCAGACCATACGTGAATCCGACGAGCCGCGCGCGGCGCTGATGCAGCGTTTCGATCTGTCCGAAAGGCAGGCGGAAGACATCCTCGAAATGCGCTTGCGGCAACTGGCGCGCCTGGAGGGGTTCAAGATCGAGAAGGAACTGGAGGCCCAGCGTGAAACCCAGGCGAGCCTGCAGGAACTGCTGGACAATCCGAAGTCCTTCAAGCGTCTGATGATCAAGGAAATCGAGGCTGATGCAAAAACATATGGCGATGATCGCCGCACGCTGATCGAAGAAGCCGAGCGCGCGGTGATGGAAGTCAAGGTTGTCGAGGAGCCTGTCACCGTCATTATTTCGCAGAAAGGCTGGCTGCGCTCGCGCCAGGGCCACGGGCATGATGCGGCACAGTTTGGCTTCAAGACCGGTGATGCTCTTTATGATGCGATTGAATGCCTCAGCACGGATGAGCTGGTTGCAATATCGGATCGTGGCAGAGTCTATACGGTGGCGGTCGCCAGCCTGCCTTCTGCGCGCGGTGATGGCCAGCCCATCACGTCCATGATAGAGCTGGAGCCCGGTGCGCGTATTGTGCACATGGTGGCCGGTGATGCGCAGCGACGCTACGTACTGGGCACGCGGTCCGGCTATGGTTTCATTGCCACGCTCAAGGATCTCACCACGCGCCAGCGTGCAGGCAAGCAGTTCATCAACCTTGAAAAAGGCGATGTCATGCTCAAGCCGCTGCCTTTGCACAATACCGATACCCATCTGGCCATGATGGCTAAAAAAGGCCGTTTCCTGGTGGTGGAGCTGGTTGAGCTCAAGGCGCTTTCCGGCGGCGGGCGCGGCACGATACTCATTGGGCTGGATGCTGGCGACAGCCTGGACCAGTGGGTTGCGGCGGGGCCGCAAGGCTTGCAGGTGCACGGCGTGTATCGCAACAAGCAGAGCGTCGTCGAGCTGGACATGCAGGCGCTTGCCGACTATATCGGCAAGCGCGCCCGCAAGGGCAAGCTGCTTGATGTCAAGGTCAAGGGCGCAACACTGCATCGCGCTTGAGCTTGTGGCGGCGGGAAGGCGCATCCGGGCCTTCCTGCGTCGAACAGCTTAAAATGAGAATTTCTTTCTGTCGTATTTCAATAAAGCGGGCTTATGAGTTTCAAGGTTACGGTTTTCCCCAGCAAGCACGAATTCCAGGTCGAGGCAGGCCAGACCGTGCTGGATGCGGCCCTGGCTGCAGATATTGTCTTGCCGTACAGCTGCCGCAATGGCGCATGTTCCACCTGCAAGGGCAAAGTGCTTTCGGGCGAGTACGAGGCGGGGCCCAATCCCGCGCATATCCTGCCGGCGGAAGACCTCGCGCAGGGCTATACCCTGTTTTGCCAGGCCCGGCCCACGTCCGACCTGGAAATCGAAGCACGCGAAATCCGCATGGCCAGCGATATACAGATACGCAAGATGCCGGCGCGTATCATGGCGCTGGACAAGGTGGCGGACGATGTCATGGTCATCAAGCTGCAACTGCCTGCGTCCGACCCGTTTCGCTATTACGCGGGGCAGTATCTCGAGTTCATCATGCGCGACGGGCGCCGGCGCAGCTATTCCATGGCTTGCCCACCCACAGACAGCAATCTGGTCGAACTGCACATCCGGCACATGGCGGGTGGCGCCTTTACCGATCACGTCTTCGGTGCGGGCGACACGCAAATGAAAGTGCGTGAAATCCAACGGGTGGAAGGGCCCTTCGGCTCTTTTTTTCTGCGCGAAGAAAGCGACAAGCCTGTGGTATTCCTGGCCAGCGGTACCGGTTTTGCCCCCATCAAGGCAATTGTCGAGCGCATGGTCGAAACGGGCTCGCGCCGCAAGGCCGTGTTGTATTGGGGTGGTCGGCGGCCGGCAGACCTCTACATGGATGCGCTGGCCCGGCAATGGGCCGAAACCCTGCCTGATTTCACCTATGTCCCGGTGCTGTCCGAGGCGTTGCCCGAAGACGCATGGACAGGCCGCAGCGGCTTTGTACACCTGGCTGTGTTGCAGGATCTGCCCGACCTGTCCGGCCACGAAGTCTACGCCTGTGGCGCGCCAGTCATGGTGGACAGCGCGCGGCGTGATTTTTACGCGCAGGGCGGCCTGTCCGAAGACGCCTTCTATGCCGATGCCTTCACAACAGAGGCCGATACGGTCTAGCATGGCTGGCATATCCGCCCGATAGTCCACGGGGCGCGGGCCATCAGCGACAAATGAGGTAGACCATGAAAGTAGTGGTACTGGGTAGCGGCATCATAGGCGTTGCAACCGCGTGGTGGCTGAGCCAATCCGGTCATGAGGTCGTTGTGATCGACCGTGCCATGGGTCCGGCCCAGGAAACAAGCCGGGCCAATGGCGGCCAGATTGCTGTTTCCCATTCTCAGCCCTGGGCCAATCCGAATGCGCCCTGGCAGATTCTGCGCTGGCTGACCAGCGAAGACGCACCCTTGTTGTTCAGGCCGCGCCTGGATCCGCAGCAATGGCTGTGGGGCTTGATGTTCCTGCGGGAGTGTCTGCCCGGGCGGGTGCCCGCCAATACTCGCGCCATGCTGCGCCTGTCGGAATACAGCCGCGCTACCTTGCAGGCAATGCGAGGCGAACTGGAGCTTGAGTACCAGCATTCGGACTCGGGCATTCTGAGCTTTTATCGCGATCAGGCGGGATTTGACGCCTCTCAGGAAATGGCTGGCGTATTGCGGGATTTCGGTGTCGATCGCCGTATTCTCTCGCCTGATGAAATCATCGCGCTGGAGCCGTCGCTGGCCCATGTCCGCGGCCAGATCGTCGGCGGAGACTTCACCGCTGGCGACGAGACCGGGGACGCCCATCTGTTTACCGTCGCACTGGCCGAGCGGGCGGTAAGGGCAGGGGTTCAATTTCGCTACAACACCCAGCTCACCAGGCTGCTTTCCGAAGGTGGGGCGGTAACAGGTGCTGAAGTACTTGGTCCCGACGGAATGTATCAACTGGTAACGGCGGATGCCTATGTGGCGGCGCTGGGCGCCTATACCCCGCAATTTGTCAGGCCATTGGGCATTGCCTGCCCCGTCTACCCGGCAAAGGGATACTCGGCCACGTTTGATATTGTCGACCAGGCCGCAGCGCCGGCGGTCAGCCTCACAGACCGCGGCAACCGGGTTGTGTATACCCGCCTGGGCAATCGCATCCGCATGGCCGGAGCCGTCGAGTTGGCCGGATATTCCCGCGGCCTGAATACAATCCGTTGCGATAATATGCGGCGCCAGGCCTTCGATTTATTCCCAACTGCGCTTGATTTTGATACTGTACAGTTCTGGTCAGGTCTACGTCCTTCTACACCTTCCAATGTACCGCTCATCGGAAGGACAAAAATTCGTAATCTTTACCTCAATACCGGGCACGGCACCCTGGGGTGGACCATGGGCGCAGGTTCAGGCCGCGCGCTGGCTGATCTCATCTCCGGTCGCCGTCCCGAACCCGAGTTTCCTTTTCTAGGTTGACATTGCTATGAAGCTACAACGGTTGTGTGGTTCGTCCGGCATCGGGCGCAGGCTTGCATGGTTGGGGGCTGGCGTCCTTCTCTGTTCCTCAGGAGCGGTATCGGCCGCCACAGACATTACGGTCTGGCATTCGCTCAATGGCCACAATCAGGACATATTCAAGAAACTGGTCAAGGAGTTCAACCGCAGCCAGGATGGCGTGGCGGTCAGCCTCAAGTCCTTTGATACCGAAAACGAGGTTCAGGCTGCGCTGGCCGGCGTCAAGAAGCCCGCCGATCGCCCGCAACTGGTACAACTGGACGATGACCGCTCCCCGGACGAAATGGCCAGCCGCAAGGACATCCTGCCCATGCATGCGCTGCTGGCCAAGTATCCCATCAAGAACGCAAAGTGGTTTCTGTCTGAAAAGAACACCTTTGCGCGGGACCGCAACGGACGCCTGGTCGCCTTCCCCTATATGGTGGATGTGCCCGTCATGTACTACAACCTTTCTTCCTTCAAGAAGGCTGGCCTGCAGGCGGCAGTTCCCTCGCGCGCCTGGAGCGAGCTGCAGGCGCAACTGGTCACGCTGGCCAACAATGGATCGCGTAAATGCCCGCTCACGTCCGATCAGTCAGTCTCCGTCAATCTCGAAAACCTGGCGGCGGTCAATAACCAGCTGTATGTCAGTAACGATAACGGTCTGAAAGGCAAGGGCAAGCCCGCCTTCAGTTTCGATGTCATGTACATACGTCATCTCTCCATGATGATCAGTTGGGTGCGCAGCGAACTCATGGTCAAGCCCGAATTCGACAAAGTCGCGGCAAAGCGTTTTGCCAATAACGAATGCGCAGTGCTGATGTCCACGTCCAGCAATCTTGGCTGGTTCAGGAACACGCACGTTCTGGATTTTGCTCTGAGGGGCTTGCCCTACTACCCGCAGGTCACCAATAAGCCTGGCAATCCCTTTGTCGGCGGATCGGCGCTATGGGCCACCACGGGCCATGCCAAGGACAGCGATGCGGCCAGTGCGGCCTTTCTTTCCTGGTTGGCGCAACCTGAGCAGGCAGCGCGCTGGTATCAGGAAACAGGATATCTTCCGTTGACGCGAGAAGCTTTCGATAAGACCGGTGACGATTACTACAAAAAACTGGGAGATTGGAAAAGCCTGGTTGCCGTCTACCAAAACGCTCCCAGCGACAGCAGTCGCGGCTTTCGCATAGACAATTATCCGCGCATCCGGGCCATGTTCCGGGAAACGCTCGATAATGCGTTAAGTGGCAAAGAGCCCGCGGTGACGGCGCTCAAAATGGCGGCCTCGCAAGCAAGCAGCTTGATGAGCGCCAAATAGCCGGGGCCAACGCCCGCCCACTGGGGATCCGTCGCGGGCGTATCGCCGCTGCAGGCATCCTTGCAACATGCGCTTCGTGGACAATGGCTGTCCGCGAAGCTTTTTTTTGCAGCCTGGCAGTCTGGGTTGATTTGCGCCGTGGACTTGACGTACCTTGTCCAGTCCATGGGCTGACAAAGTATTCCGTTCGTATAAGCCAGTCTGGCATCGGCTTTTGCATGCAGGCAGGATAGCGTTCCACGCCGATGGGTGGCGTGGTTTTCTTTCCGGATGCCCGCCATGCTGCGCCTGTTGCCCGTCTTGTTGTTGATTTCCCAGCTGTCCGCCTGCGCCTTCGCGCCGGACAGACTGGCTTTGCGGTCCTCGCCATCCGCTGACCCTGTCGCATCCGCCGGCCGGTTCAATTTCGACTGGCAGCTCTCGGGCAGCAGGGCAGTCGCGCCGCTGCAGGTATTCGACGATGGTCGCCGCATGTGGCTGCAGTTCAGCCCGGGGCAGGCCGTGCCCGCCATCTTTGAGCGCAGCGCCGCAGGCGACAGGCCTTTGCACTACAGCCGCGAAGGCGCCTATCTGGTCCTGCCCGGCGTATGGCCGGAACTCGTCTTGCGCGGCGGATCGCTGCAAAGTCATGTCCGACGCAAACCTGCCGTACAGGCCCTTGCGTCCTCCGTCGCAGATACCCGTGCCGATATGCAAGGAGCTGCAGACAGCAAGCCGCAATCGCCTCCTGCTGGTTCAACGAAGCTGGCGGCGCCGGCCGCGGGGCCAGCCCATGAGTCCGCGCAGGCGCAGGCCACAAGCCTTGTCACCGGTCTTACAGCCGGCAGTTTCGCCATCTCGGAAACGCATGAACGCCAGCCGTATTCCGTTGATCCTTCCGATATCAACCTACGTCTTGCGTTGATGCGCTGGGCGCGCGCCGCAGGATGGACATTTGCACCCGAGCACTGGGCGGTAGACGTCGATATCCCGCTCACGGCTTCGGCAAGCTTCGACGCCGATTTCAAGCTATCCGTTCAGGCGCTGGTTGCCGCCACCGAGCTTGCTGACCGTCCCCTGCAACCCTGCTTTTATTCCAACATGGTGTTGCGCATTGTGCCGTATGCGCAGCCCTGCGATCGTAACGCCAACCTTGCGAGGGCTTCCTGATGATATTCGTTCGCCTGCTTGCTATTGTGCGCATGTCATTACGGATTGGGGCGTCCATCCTGTCCTCGGTCCTGCACCGGTTTCATGCTGTGATCCGGCGCGTGATCATCGCGCTGCTGTGTGTTCATCTTGGCGCCTGCGCTCTGGTCGAGCAGGCCAGGCATACGTCGGCCCTGGTCAGTGCATCTCGATCCGAAGCCGCATCCCGCCACAAGGCATTCGAGCGTGCCGCTGCGGATACTTCTGCACGACGGGCCGCACAGGATGTCGGGCGTCCCTGGCTAGTCGGGCGGGCGCAAGCGCTCTCCAGAGATGTCACACTGCCTCCCGCGTTACGCGCAGATGTCCACACCGCCTTGCTGTTTGCCGAAGGGCCTCTGGATCTTCCTGCCGTTGCGCGCCGCATTACCGCTGCCACCGATATTCCCGTCCACATACGGCCTGACGCCTTGCTGGCGCCGGAAGCGTTTCTCCCGCGCTTGTCCGCCATCAACGGCGCGGAGCACGCGGTGTCGGCACCTCGGCATGTGGATCTGGATGGCGAGCCGGAGCCGCTGGCTCGGCTGCTCGACCGGGTGGGGGCCAGGCTCGGCGTGTTGTGGCGCTACGAACAGGGGCGTATCGAGTTCTACCGAACCGAAACCCGGGTGTTCAATGTCAGCGCCCTGACACTCAATGCGAGCACCGAGGCTTCTCTGGGCCAGGCAGACGCCGGCGACGCCCAGGGGTTTGCCGGCACGTCCCGAACGAGGCTGTCCAGCGGCGACCACGACGTCATGGTTTCCCTGCGCTCGCGCCTCGAACCCTTTCTCTCGAGAGCGGGTGTCATGGCTTCGGAGACGGGCACAGGCGCAAGCATTGTCGTCACCGATACGCCCGATGTCCTGGACCGCATCACCCGTTACCTGGATCATGAAAACCGTACACTCACGCGCCGCGTCCGCCTTGTATTCGAAGAGCTGGTGGTGCAGTTGCATGATAACGCCGAAGCCGGATTCAACTGGGATCTCATATTCAACAGTGCCAGGAGTGCCATGGCCTTTGGCGCATCGACGGGGGCGGCTGCGGGCGCGTACGGGGCTGCAGCAGGGGCGACGCTCGGCCCATTCAAAGGGTCCGAAGCCATCATCAAGGCGTTGGGAGAAGTCGGCCAGGTCTTGCGCCATAGCCGGGTTCCCGTGCTGACACTAAACCGCCGGCCGGTGACTCACGCGGTACGCACCACCTTCTCCTACATCGACAAGGTGGAAACATTGCCGCTGGCTTCAGGTGCGGCGCTCGCCGTGCCGAATGTTTCGGTGGGGCAGCGCGAGCAGACCGTGGGCTCTTTGCTCACACTGATCCCCGACGTCCAGGATAACGGCCTGATTCTGCTCTCGGTTGCGTACGACAATACCGTGGCCCAGCCTTTGCGCTCGGTCACATTCGGCGATAGAAGCAATCCCCTGCAACTGCAGCAGATCACCGTAGACGGTAACGGCATCATCCAGCAGCTTGCGCTGCAGCCAGGGCAGCCCGTGTTGATTTCCGGATTCGATCATCTGCGCCAGGAAACAGCCAGCCGCCGCCTGAACCCCGGCATGCCGCTGGCACTGGGCGGGAGCAAAAAAGTATCCAGTCAGCAACTGACCACGGTGATGATTGTGACTGCCCAGGTCGAGGAAGGGGGCTGACACCATCATGGACCAAGCACTTATTCTTCAGTCAGGCAAGACAGAACTTGTCTTCGGACTTGAGTGGTTTGCCCTGCTGGACGGCAGTCCCGCAGGAGCGGCCAGGCGCATCGCGCGCCGTCGTCGGGCAACGCATATGGTGGTGGCCGGTCAGACGGGCGGTGCAGTTGGCGTTGTTGCGCTGCCTCTCCCAAACACGAATCCTCATGCTCGCAGGCTGTGGGGAGACGCCGCAGCCCGGAAACCCTCGCGTCCTGCTCCGCATTCCGCCGCCATGCTGTTTGCCCGTCATTTTGCCTCCGGCACCGTGGCGGCACTCATCGACGTGTTACCCGGTCTGACGTGGCTGGTTGCGGTGCACGAAGGGGTGGTGGTGGCTCGCACTGACAGCCTGTACCGCGATGGCGGGGCAGCGCTTGCGGCCATGGCCGAACTGAAGCTGGCCTATCCCCATATCCGGGTTGCGGGGCAGGACGCAACGGTCCCCATCCCCAGTCTGGATGCATTGAGCCAGCATGCGGATGAGCGCAGTTTGCTGCTTTCGCTTTCACGCTGGCGTCAGCGGATCCTCAGTGCCAGATTTGGCCTTGCCATGGCGTTAGTGCTGGTTTTTTGTGTGAGCAGATTCAGTCCGGGGTCTCATGCCGGTTCGCATCCGGCTGACGCGCATTCCCGTGCGCTGATGCATACGTCTCTTGACCACGAGGCTGTCGAGGCTGTGCAGACCGTGGTGCATGGCGCCACGGGTTTGCGCTCCTTGCTGGGCATCTTCCACGAGTTGCCGTTCAGGCCCGGGGGCTGGTTGTTGGAAGAGGCCCGCTGCAAGGCGCAGGCGCTGCAGTGGCATTGCCGGGCCCAGTACCGGAGACATGGCGTGCAAGCCACAAACGAGGCATTTCTGCAGCATGCTTTCCCGACCTGGACGGTTTCCTTTGTTTCGCTCGACGAGGCCAGCGTCGAGTGGGTCAGCGATGCGCCGGGCGTGGCGTTGCGGCAAACCAGACCCTTATCCGCAACGCACAACGACCGACATCTGCTCAGCGCGCTGCAAGGTTTACAGACCGCATTCACTCATTTGAAGGTGGGTCAGCCCGAACCGTTGGCCTATCCGCCTGCCCTTGGGGCCAGCCCTGTATTGACAGACAACCATGCGCGGCACTATCAGCGGCGCGCGATCAATGCCGCCGGGCCATTGCGGTCAGCCAGCCTGCTGGTCGACCACGCCGTGTTTATGGCGTGGTCGGACGCCATGCTTCGAATACAGGCGGTCGATGCACCCGATGTTCGGCATAGCAGTCTTTTTCTCACGCTAGAAGGAAACCTGTATGAGTCTGTATCCTCAGTCGAAAAACATCAAGAAAATAGCGTGGAGCGCGATTAGCCTGTTTTGCCTGGTGCCGGCACTTGCCTTTGCACAGGGCGCCGGCGCCTCGCACCAGGACAGCGCCGACGATCAAATGCTCGTGCGGGAGCTCATGCATCTTGAAGCCGTACAGGCCAGAGAGCGCGCTCGCGCCACACTGCATCATGCCGAGGACGCTGCCAGTGCCGAGGTGTCACAGGCAGGCATTGCACCGCGTACCGGCCCAAGCCTGGTGGCGATCTATGGTACAGGCAACAGGCGAGTGGCTCAGGTTGATATAGGCGGTCATCATTACCTGTACGTTCAAGGGCATCCGCAAGCCATGGGCCGGCGCAACCCCGAGGTCGGCTACTTGCTCGAAAGCATCAGCAAGTCCTGCGTTCGTCTGCAGAAAGAGCAGGAGCTATTGACGCTGTGCCTGCACCCGGATTTCAGGAAGCCTTGATGAGATCTGGCTTTTTTTCGCGCGTATTCGGCAGGGCAGGGCGTTCCGGTGCCGCCGCCCGCTTTGACACGGCGCTTGCACCTGCTGTGGGCAGCGCCGAGGCGCTAGCCGCGCTGCCGGTATCCATCGTGCGTTCGCTGGCCGGCACATTGGGTGTGGAAGGGCTCACTGGCCGTATGGTGCCGGTGCTGATGGAAGACCATTGCGCCGCGATATTTGCGCTGGCGGAACATGTGGGCAGTGATCAGGCCGATGAACTCGCCCGGCGCATGCTGGCTGCCGGCTATGCCGCCGGCCAGCCCGCTCGCTATGTGGTGCCTGCGCCGCTGCTCCTGGCCATCAGCCGGAACGAGTGCGGGCAAGCTGCCGCGGTCGTCGGCGCGGCTCGCCCGCCAGATCCTGGCCATACCCGGACCGCGCTGGTGGCTGCCTTCCACGAGTTGGTTGCCTGGGGGGTGCGCCATCACGCCAGCGACATTCATCTCAATGTCCACGTCGCACAGACGCATTCCGAGGTCAAGTACACGGTATCGGGTCGTTATGTGGCGCCGGAACGGTTCCGCCGCATGCCGACCGCTACGGTGCTGGACATGCTTGCCGTGGCCTGGATGGATGTGAGCGGAGGCAACGGCGCTGTCTTCGACCCATCGCGCGAGCAGCAGGGGCATCTTGATATCTGCATTGATGGGACATCGCATCGCATGCGTTGGGCATCGATGGCAGCAGATGCCGGGCCCAGCGTCTGCCTGAGAATACTGGCGCGCGATGCCGCACTGCTGCATCAAGGTCTGGAAGGTATGGGCTATCAGCCCTGGCAACTGAAGCAGATCCGGCGCGTGCTGCTTTCTCATGGTGGCGCGGTTGTGTTTGCCGGAACGGTTGGTTCGGGCAAGTCGACAACACTGGCGGCGCTGATGCGGACGCTGGCCGCACATCGAAAAGTGCTCACGCTTGAGGATCCCGTCGAATATACGATACCGGGCGCCATCCAGAACGCCATCGTACGCAATCTGGATACGCCGGCCCATGAAGTCTATGCGGGCAAGCTCAGGGCCCTCAAAAGATCCGCAATGAGCGATGTATTGCTGGGCGAAGTCCGGGACAGGGAAACGGGCCGTGCCTTTATCGATCTGGCTGCCTCCGGCGTCAACGTTTACACCACCGTTCATGCGCCGTGTGCCGCATTGATTCCCGCACGTCTGGCTTCCGAGTTCATCGGTGTGCCTGCAGATTTTCTCGCGATGCCTGGCGTACTCAAGCTGCTGGTCTATCAGGCCCTGCTGCCGGCACTGTGTCCCCATTGCGCTCAGCCTGCAAGTACCTTGGTCAAGGCCGGAGGGCATCATCCCGACGGTACCTGGCGCAGTGGAGCGCAGTGGGGCGCATGGCTGGATCTCATTCAGCGTCTGTACGACTGCGGGCGTGATACCTTGCGTATCCGCAACCCTGAGGGCTGCCCCGCCTGCCGTCAGGCAGGCATACCTGAGCTGTACGGCTACGCTGGACGGGTACTCGCAGCGGAGATCATAGAGCCGGCCTTGTCCATGCAGGTTGCACAATCTGCCATGGATTGCGCGTTTGCTCAGGCCTTGCTGGGCCTGGTGGACCCGCGCGACATCGAACTGCGTTTCCAGGCCTTCGAAACGCGTGCGCTGATGAATGCTGCCAGTCAGTCTGTAGGTCGTCTTGTCACTCGAGAGCCCATGAGCGCCGCTATGTGTTCCGGGACGGTCAATGCTCAGGCAGGAGCGCTTCCATGAAATCGGGGATGACGCTCGCACGCTGGCTGGCGCATGGACGGTATCTGCTGGATTGTCAGCGTTTCCGGAGCATGCGGGGGGCATATTGTGATTATCTTGGCGCCCTGCTGTCCGCTACCCGGGGCGGCAGAACCTTGCGGGATATTTTTGCGCAGGATGCCTATCGTTATGGCCCCTCCACAGTCCGAGGACGCTTGTCCGCGCGCTGGCTGCAGGCGTATCAGACTAGCGGCGGTGATCTCTATGCAAGCTGGGGCAACAGTTTTCCTGAAGACGAACTGGTCGTGATACGGAGCGCGCAGGCTGCCGGCAATACCGCGCTGGTGCAGGTGCTCGCTGCATTGTCTCAGGCCTGCGCGCTGACCGGGCGCATGCGTGCCGCCTTTGCAGGTGCTTTGTGGTCGGCGGGGCTTGCAACGTTGTTGCTGTGGTGCATGCTGCTGGCGGTTCCGTGGTGGACGGTGCCACGCTTGCGTCAGGCTTTCGATGTCCTGCCGCCCGAGTACTACAGCGGTCTGGTCACGGCGCTGCTGGAGCTTGCCCGGTATGTTCAGCACAACTGGCTGACCGTGCTCGTTTTGGGGGCGGGGGGCTGGTCCAGTCTGTTGTGGTCTTTGCCCAATTTCACCGGCCGCGTGCGCAACTGGCTGGACCGCTATTCATGCTGGCGGCTGTATCGACAGGTTCACGGCCTGCGATTGCTGACCTTGCTTGTCATCATGCTTGGCAATGGCGATGTGGCGGCTACGCGTTTGCGCTCGGCGCTCACCTCGCTGTCCAGCGGCGCCTCGCCATGGCTGGCCTCTCACCTGACCGCCATGCTGGCGCATGTGGATGCCGGGCAGGCAGGCGCCCAGAGTTTCGAGACCGGCTTGCTGGACCGGGAGCAATTCTGGTTTCTGGCCGACATGATCGCCGCGCGCGGGCTGCACGCAGGACTTGCGTTGGGCTGCGACCGACTCAGGCAACAGGCACTGAAGGACGCCGAACGCCAGGCGCAGGCACTGCGCTGGAGTCTGCTGCTCGGTGTGCTGGGCTGCATGTTGGGACTGGGTTTGTGGCATTACGCAGTGATCGATGACTTGCGCCGCGCGCTCATGCTTTTTTACGCCAGCCAATAGTGCTGGACATTTACGCTCAGGGAGCTTGTATGCATGCTATTGATAAAGTGCTTCAGCGCGGTTTCTCGCTGCTGGAAATTTCCGTTGCCTCGGCGGTCATTTTGCTGCTTGCCGTGATCGGCATTCCGGCGATCGGTCATTATGTGATCGAAAGCAAAGTCCCCAAAGTTGGAGAAGGCCTGGCCCGCTTTATTGTCCAGACCAAGATCAATGCGCAGGGCATGGACGCCGCGCCCTATCGGGGTATAGATACTGCATTCTTTGCAAATTCGGTCCGCGACTCCAATGTATTCTCGGTTTCGGGCATAGGTGGCGGCCTGCGCGTTCTGCATGGTCTGGGCGACAAGGGAGAGGTTCGCGTTTCGGAGCGGGCCGGTGGCGCCTCGTTTGCCATCACGCTCACCGGCGTCAATGCCGCGGCGTGCCCGTCGATTGCTTCGGTGATGCAAAGAGTGTCCGATGTCATTTCCATCGAGGCAGAGGGGAAAGCAGCGGTTCAACTCAAGGCCGAACAGGTTCCCTATAACGCTTTGATTGCCCGTTCACGCTGCGCCGCAGGAAATGCCAATACCTTTGTGTTCCACATTAGTTGAGGCTGGCCGTCATGCGCAAGCAAAAAGGTTTTGCTTTGCTGGAGCTTACGGTCGCAGCGATGCTGGCGACGCTGATGGCGGTATGGGGCGCCCATGCACTGGCCGTCGCGATGAAAGATGCAGCCGCCCAGGCCAGCGCAAAGTGGATGCTGGTCGTGCGCGACGGCGCCCGCCGGTATCTGGAGCGACATGGCCAGGTCATACGGGAAGCAGCGGACAGCTCGGCGCTGGCCAAGGCGGGATATGCCGACTGGTCCAGTCCCGCTCTGTCAGAACTCGCAGCGGACGGCCTGCTGGCGTCGTCGCTGCCGCTGCGTACGGGGTCGGGCGCAGGTGCGACGGTGCGCGTGCTGCGTCATGGCGCATGCCCAGGAGCCGCCTGCCGGCTTGATGCCATTGTCCATAGCGCGCAGCCGTTTGCAGACCGGCGAAGCGGCCGTGTGGATATACAGAGCGTGGCGCAATGGCTGCTGGCGTCAGGGGGCGAGGGGGCGTGGGTTAGCGACCGGCAGCCCGATATGCTGCGCGGCGCTACGCTGACCTTGCGCAATCCTGCCTGGAAGGGGGCTGCCCTGGCGCCCGGCACGGTAGCCCTGGGTATAGGGCAGACCGCCGGCGGCGACTATCTGCGTGTACGGGATCAGCGTGATCCGGATTTTCAGGGCACGCTGACGGTCAAAGACAGGCTCACTGCGTTGGGGGACATCCGGATAAATGGCCAGGTACAGCTGCAGGCCCGCGCCATTGCAAACACGCCCTGCAGGCAGGAAGGGTCGCTGGCATTTCAAGAACGCGCGGGCTTGCTTGTCTGCCTCGAAGGTGTGTGGCAGCCGGCGACGCCAGGTGTTGCCGGTGGATACACGCACAACAGCTTCTCGGGCTGCCGTGGGCGGAACGCGGTACCGAATAGATATACCGGCGAATGTGCCTGCCCCTCATGGTCGCGTCCATTTCAGGTGTCGGAGTCCCCGCCCACGCTATTGTCCTTTGGCGTAACCAGGCGGTATCTTTGTGTCAACTGAGCAGGATTTTTTGCCCATGCGTCAACACACCTTATAATTAACGGTTACCTTTAAATTCTCGTTGTTCTCCAATGAAAACCTCCGAAATACGTCAGAAGTTCCTGTCTTTCTTCGAATCGAAGGGCCACCAGCAAGTTCCTTCTTCGTCGCTGGTGCCGGGCAATGACCCCACGCTGCTGTTTACCAATGCGGGAATGGTGCAGTTCAAGGACGTATTTACGGGCAAGGAAACCCGACCCTATCAGCGCGCTACCAGCTCGCAGCGTTGCGTACGGGCGGGCGGCAAGCACAACGATCTGGAAAACGTCGGCTATACGGCGCGTCACCATACCTTTTTCGAGATGCTGGGCAATTTCAGCTTTGGTGACTATTTCAAGCGGGATGCCATCCAATACGCCTGGGAGCTGCTGACCGTTGTCTACAAGCTGCCGGCTGACAAGCTGACCGTGACGGTGTATCAGGAAGACGACGAGGCCTACGATATCTGGGCCAATGAAATCGGTGTGCCGCGCGAGCGTATTATCCGCATCGGCGACAACAAGGGCGCCCGCTATGCTTCGGACAATTTCTGGCAGATGGCGGATACCGGGCCTTGCGGCCCCTGTTCAGAAGTATTTTACGATCACGGCCCGGAAATCTGGGGCGGCCCCCCGGGGTCAGCAGAAGAAGACGGCGATCGCTATATCGAAATCTGGAATCTCGTGTTCATGCAGTTCGAGCGCGACGCGCAGGGTACGATGACGCCGCTGCCCAGCCCTTGCGTGGATACCGGCATGGGGCTGGAACGTATCGCTGCCGTGCTGCAGCATGTTCACTCCAATTACGAGATCGATCTGTTCCAGGCGCTCATCAAGGCCGCCGCACGCGAAACCGGCAGCGCTGATCTGGGCAACAACTCCCTGAAAGTGATTGCCGATCACATAAGGGCCTGCAGCTTTCTGATTGTCGATGGCGTGATTCCGAGCAACGAGGGGCGCGGTTATGTGCTTCGCCGCATTATTCGGCGCGCGCTGAGGCACGGTCACAAGCTGGGCCAGACGGGTCTGTTTTTCCATCGCCTGGTGGCGGACATGGTTGCGCAGATGGGGGATGCCTACCCCGAGCTGGCCGTCCAGCAGTCGCGGGTCGAGCAGGTATTGCGTCAGGAAGAAGAGCGGTTCAGCGAAACCCTTGAGCACGGTATCAAGATTCTGGACGCCGCGCTGGCTGCCGTGCCCGAGCATGGGATGCTGGATGGCCAGACGCTGTTCACGCTGTATGACACCTATGGG
This sequence comes from Pusillimonas sp., assembly GCA_048270225.1. Taxonomy (GTDB): domain Bacteria; phylum Pseudomonadota; class Gammaproteobacteria; order Burkholderiales; family Burkholderiaceae_B; genus Allopusillimonas. Next base: position 761,042 of record JBLWTG010000001.1, read on the forward strand.
TTCCCTGTCGACCTTACCGCCGACATCTGCCGCGAACGCAATGTGCAGGTGGACCTGGCAGGATTCGAAACTGCCATGAATCACCAGCGGGAGCAGGCGCGGGCCGCGGGCAAATTCAAGGCCGCGGGCAGTCTGGTGTATACCGGCGCTGAAACCCGTTTCGAGGGCTACGAGCATCTGCAGGCGCTCGGCAAGGTTACGGCCCTGTATGTCGACGGCACCTCGGTCGGTTCAGTACAGGCAGGCCAGGACGCAATCGTCGTACTGGACGTGACACCGTTCTATGCAGAATCGGGCGGTCAGGTAGGCGATACGGGCGTGCTTGAGGCCGGCGGCACGCGCTTCCAGGTTCAGGACACGCAAAAAATCCAGAATGGGGTCTTCGGTCATCACGGTTGCCTGCAGGAAGGGGCGCTGTCCGTGGGAGACACCGTCAATGCGCGGGTGGATGCTGCGCAGCGCGCGCGCACCGTGCGGAACCACTCGGCCACGCATTTAATGCATAAAGCCTTGCGTGAGGTGCTGGGTGCTCATGTGCAGCAGCGCGGCTCCCTGGTCGATGCGGGTAAAACGCGTTTCGATTTCGCGCACGATACGCCCATGACGGCAAGCCAGATCGCCGAGGTCGAGCGCATTGTCAACGACGAAGTGCTGGCCAATCACGCTGTATCCGCGCGTATTCTCCCGTACGACGAGGCGGTGCAGGGCGGGGCCATGGCGCTGTTCGGCGAAAAATACGGTGACACCGTTCGCGTACTGGATATCGGCTTTTCCCGCGAGCTTTGCGGTGGTACGCACGTGGCGCGCACGGGCGATATCGGTCTGTTCAAGATCGTTTCCGAGAGCGGCGTGGCGGCCGGTGTTCGGCGCCTGGAGGCCATCACAGGCGACAATGCGGTCAAGTGGGTACAGCAGGTCAATGACACGCTGCTGCGCGCAGCAGGCTTGCTGCGCACGCAGCCTGCTGAACTCTCCGACCGGATTGCGCAGATGCAAAGCCAGGTGAAGGCGCTGGAGCGTGAGCTGGATCAGGCCAAGTCCAGGCTGGCCGCGTCGGCAGGCAGTGACCTGGCCGCCAAGGCAGTCGCGCTGCCGGGCGATGCGCGCCTGCTGGTTGCCAATATCAGTGGTGCCGACCCCAAGGCCTTGCGCGGTATGGTCGACCAACTCAAGGACAAGCTCAAATCGGCGGTGGTGCTGCTTGCAACCGTGGCGGACGACAAAATCAGTCTGGTCGCCGGGGTCACGGCGGATCTCTCGGGCAAGGTCAAGGCTGGCGATCTGGTTGGTATGGTGGCGGCGCAGATCGGGGGCAAGGGAGGCGGGCGGCCCGAAATGGCGATGGGTGGCGGCACCGATATTCAGGCTGTGTCCGGTGCCATTGCGAGCGTAGAGTCCTGGGTGCGCGAGCGCCTGGCCTGACAAGGAGAAGGGCCATGACGACCTCTGTCTCTGAGTCCGCCGCTGTGCCGGATTTCGACCTTGAAGTGGACGCTTGTGGCCTGAAGTGTCCTCTGCCCATTCTCAAGGCAAAAAAAGCGCTGGCCCAGCTGCAAAGCGGCCAAGTGCTCAAGGTGGTCACCACAGACGCGCATGCCGTGCGTGATTTCGATGCCTTTGCGCGGCAAACCGGCAACACCCTGGAAGCCCAGATCGATCATGGGCAAAACGTTGCGCATTTCCTGCGTCGCCGCTAGGCATTTACCTGCCGGGCTTTCCGGTTGCAGGTAGAGTATGTTGCTTTTTGCCTGCCGGTGACGCGTTTGCAGGCAAAAGGTTTGCGGTGCTTGGCAAAACAATGCTAGAATCTCTTGTTTTTCACCGTATTTTCAAAGGATTACCATGGTTGTGATTCGTCTGGCCCGTGGCGGCTCGAAGAAGCGTCCGTTTTACAACGTTGTGGCTGCCGATTCGCGTAACCGCCGCGATGGCCGCTTTATCGAGCGCGTGGGCTTTTACAACCCTGTCGCGACCGAAGGCACTGAAGATCTGCGTCTGGCGCTGGATCGCGTTCAGTACTGGACCGAAAACGGCGCCCAGCTGTCGCCTGCCGTTGCCCGTCTGGTCAAGCAGTTTTCCGCCAAAGCCGCAGCCTGAGCAGCAAGCTTGCGGCATTGATAGGCTCGTGCGCAATGCGTGAGTCTATCAGTGCCGTGAGAGCTTATCCATGGCAAGCACAGCCCCTGCATTCGAGAAGGCGCCAGATGATCTGGTAGAGCTGGGGCGGATTGTGTCCGCCTACGGCGTGCGGGGCTGGGTCAAGGTTCAGCCGCACTCGTCAGGTGGCGATGCCTTGCTTGCGAGCAGGTCCTGGTGGTTGAAAGCGCCCGTCCCTCCGGGGAGTTCGGGCGCTTTGCCGTCTGCGCGACTCGCGCAGGTCACTGCTGTGCGCCCGCAAGGCGCAACAGTGGTCGCTCAGCTTGACGGCAACACCGACAGAGACGTGGCAGAAGGATTCAAAGCCTATACCGTCTGGGTGTCGCGCGCCGATTTCCCTCCCTCCGAAGACGACGAATACTATTGGGTCGACCTGATAGGCTGCAGCCTTCTGGGCGATCATGAAGGCCAGCCCACCCTCATCGGTATCGTCAGCGAAGTCATCGACAACGGTGCGCATGGCGTATTGCGCGTTGTGCGGCATGCGCCTGACGATAACGGGGTTGCCCGGCCCGTGCTGGGCGGCAAGGGCAAGCCTCTCGAGGTGCTTGTGCCGTTTGTTGCGGCGCATGTACATACGGTTGATCTTCCCAATAAGCGCCTGTATAGCGATTGGCCTGTTGATTTTTAGCCTGCCCGGGCTGTTGCGAAAAGGCGGTCGGCCAGGGCGCCGTTTCATCCAGGATCTTTCATGCGCTTTGACGTCGTTACGCTTTTTCCGGATATGTTTTCCGTCGTCCGCGACCTGGGCGTCACGGGCCGCGCCCACAAGCAGGCGCTTTGGTCGCTGAAGACATGGAACCCGCGCGATTTCACTCATGATGTGCATCGCACGGTTGATGACCGCCCCTATGGCGGCGGGCCGGGCATGGTCATGTTGGCTGATCCGCTGGAGCAGGCTGTCTCGGCCGCGCTCCAGGAGCGTGCCGGCGACCTGGTGGGTGTACCTGCGGGCCTGTCCGAAGCGCCGGATGTGGCGCCGCCTGCCGCGTCGGGTCACACGCAGACACCTGCGGCCAGGGCGGGCGACCTGGCGTCGCCGGCAAAGGCAAATAAGGAACGGCCAGACGGCATCCCCGTTATCCTGATGAGCCCGACGGGCAAGCGTTTCGACCAGCAGATGGCCCAGGATCTGGCCAGCGGTCAGGGGGCTGTCCTGGTTTGCGGTCGATACGAGGGCATAGATCAGCGCTTTGTCGAGCGGTGTGTCACCCATGAAGTGTCGCTTGGCGACTTTGTGCTGTCTGGCGGTGAGTTTGCGGCCCTGGCCATCATGGATGCGGCGGCACGATTGTTGCCGGGCGCGCTGAACGACGCCGGCTCTGCGCTCCAGGATTCCTTCAATACCGCGTTGACCGGCTTGCTGGACAGCCCTCATTACACGCGTCCTGAACAATACCAGGGCCTGCCCGTGCCGGCTGAGCTGCTGTCGGGGCATCACGCCAACATTGCTGTCTGGCGCCGCCGGCAGTCCCTGCTGCTTACGGCAAACCGGAGGCCTGATCTGATTGAGGCCGCACGCAAAGCGGGACAGCTTTCTCGGGAAGACGAAAAATTCCTGCGGGCGCTGGCTGAGCTGCCGCCGAGCGCTGGCGGCTGACACGCCGCGCACACAGCGCGGACTCTGTGGTGAAATCCTGGGAGGGCCCCGAAACAAGCTGCTGTAGCGCGATTCGGTAGGCCCGCCGGTATCGCCTAGGCCAGGCGGGCGAGCTGCGCCTGGACCTTGGCCAGTGTTTCGCCGAACTGCGTCATGCGAATTTTTTCCTGTTCGACCACTGCCGCGGGCGCCCGCTCCACGAAACTGGCATTGGACAGCTTGTTCTGCGCCTTGCCGATTTCTTTCTCCAGTCGTTCGATTTCCTTACCCAGACGCGCGCGCTCGGCTTCGAGGTCGATTTCGACGTGCAGCATCAATTGCGTGGTGCCTACAATCTGAACGGGAGCGCCTACATCGGGCAGGTGAGAGACGATGTCCACGGCTTCCAGCTTGGCTAGTGAGCGCAGATAGGGGCTGTTGTCAGCCAGGACGGCGGCGTCGCCCTGGGCAACGAGCGGCACGCGCTGTGCGGGGGAAAGATTCATTTCGCCGCGAAGCGCGCGGATCGCGTCCACTTGGGCCTTGAGCTCCGAGACGCGAGCCTCGGCGTCTTCGTCAAGGCGCTCAGTGTTGGGCCTGGGGTAGGGCTGTACGCAGATGCTGGTGGTCGTGACTTCATCGCGCACACCCGCCACCAGCGAGACCTTTTGCCAGAGCTCTTCGGTAATAAAGGGAATGATGGGGTGGGCCAGACGCAGCACGGCTTCGAGCACGCGTATGAGGGTGCGGCGCGTACCAAGCTGCTGTGCCGCAGTGCCCTGTTGGAGCTGAACCTTGGCCAGCTCGACATACCAGTCGCAGTATTCGTCCCACACAAAGTGATAGATGGCGTTGGCGATGTTGTCGAAGCGATAGTCGGCAAAGCCTCGCTCGACATCGGCCTCGAGGCGCTGGAGCTGGCTGACGATCCAGCGGTCCGCAAACGACAGCTCGGCTGCAATGGGCTGGTCATCGACGATGATGGTCTCGGACGCCAGGGCGTGGCCTTCGGTGTTCATCAGCACAAAGCGCGTGGCGTTCCAGAGCTTGTTGCAGAAGTTCCGGTAACCTTCGCAGCGCTTCAGGTCGAAGTTGATGTTGCGGCCCAGCGTGGCGTAGGCGGCCATGGTGAAGCGAAGCGCGTCCGTGCCGTAGGCGGGAAAGCCGTCCGGGTAGTCCTTGCTGGTTTTTTTGCGGATGCTCGCCGCCTGCTTGGGGTTCATCAGGCCGCTGGTGCGCTTTTCGAGCAGCTCGTTCAGTGCGATGCCGTCGATAAGGTCGACCGGGTCAATAGTGTTGCCCTTGGATTTGCTCATTTTCTTGCCGTCCATATCGCATACCAGGCCATGGACATAAACGGTATGGAAAGGCACTTGGCCTGTCATGTGCATGCTCATCATGACCATGCGCGCGACCCAGAAGAAAATGATGTCGAACCCGGTGACCAGTACGCTGGAAGGCAGGTAGCGTGCCAGGTCGGGCGTGTTTTCCGGCCAGCCCAGGTCGGTGAAGGGCACCAGCCCCGATGAGAACCATGTGTCGAGCACGTCGGGATCGCGCGTCAGCGGGCCGGTCACGCCGGCCTGGGCGGCTTTCTCGCGCGCTTCGTCTTCGCTGCGGGCCACGAAGATCTGCCCGTCGGGCGCGTACCAGGCGGGAATCTGATGGCCCCACCATAATTGTCGCGAAATACACCAGTCCTGGATTTTCTCCAGCCACTGGTTGTAGGTGGTGGTCCAGTTTTCGGGATAGAACTTGATGCGGCCATCGGCCACGACCTCGAGCGCGACATCCGTGATGCTCTTGCCGGGGTGATGCGTGCCGGCCGGCGCAGGCCGGCTCATGGCGACAAACCACTGGTCGGTCAGCATGGGTTCGATGACTGTACTGGTACGGTCGCCGCGAGGCACCATGAGCTTGTGAGGCTTGGTGCCCTGCAGGGCGCCAAGTGCTTGCAAATCTTCGATGATTTTCTTGCGCGCTTCGAAGCGGTCCAGTCCGCGATAGGCTGGGGGCGCATTGTCGGCCACCTTGGCGTCCAGTGTCAGCACGCTGATCAGGTCCAGGCCGTGGCGCTGACCGACAGCATAGTCGTTGAAGTCGTGCGCCGGAGTAACCTTGACGACGCCGGTGCCGAACTCACGATCGACATAGTCGTCGGCGATGATGGGGATCTCCCGGCCAACCAGGGGCAGGATGACTGACTGGCCGATCAGGTGCGCATAACGTTCATCTTCCGGGTGTACCATGACAGCTACGTCGCCCAGCATGGTCTCGGGGCGAGTGGTGGCGACGACCAGGTGAGACAGGTCTGCCGTGGGGGTGCTCAGCGGATAGCGGATTTCCCACATAAAGCCGTCTTCTTCCTCGCTGACGACCTCGAGGTCGGAGACGGCGGTGCCCAGGACGGGGTCCCAGTTGACGAGCCGCTTGCCCCGGTAGATAAGGCCTTGCTCGTGCAGGCGCACAAAGGTTTCCACCACGCCGCGCGACAGGTTGCTGTCCATGGTGAAATATTCACGTTCCCAGTCGCAGGAGGATCCGAGACGGCGAAACTGTTCGGTAATGGCGTTACCCGACTGCTGCTTCCATTCCCAGATTTTTTCGACGAATTTTTCGCGGCCCAGATCATGGCGCGACACCTTCTGGGCGTCAAGCTGGCGCTCGACCACGATTTGCGTGGCGATGCCTGCATGGTCTGTGCCGGGAATAAAGACGGTATCGTCGCCGCGCATGCGATGGTAGCGCACCAGGCCGTCCATGACGGTCTGATTGAAAGCGTGGCCCATATGCAGCGTTCCGGTTACATTCGGGGGAGGGAACTGAATGACAAATGGCTGGCTTTCCTGTGCTTCGGCGGGCGCCACATGCTGCCCGCCACGAAAATAGCCGTGCTTTTCCCATTCGGCGTACCAACGCGACTCGAGTTCTTGCGGTTCGAAGCTTTTGGAGAGTTGATCGGGGTTGCTTGGGGCGTGATTGGTCGTCATGTGGTGTGTAAATGAATGCGAGGCTGCTGTCGGGCGAGAAAAGCCCGGCTATATATGAAACGTGAACCTGTTATTTTATGATGGAGTTGGCTGGCAAGGGCATGTTAAAATGCCCGGTTAACATAAACTTTGTCAAAGTTATTGTTTTTGTTGAAGAAACCATTTTAGCAACCTAAGGTCTGACCCTTTATTCAGGGCGCGGGCGGCTTTCTCGTCGCCCGGTGTAACGAATATCGGGATCACGTCCTGTTCACCACTCTTTTGGATTATCCATGGCTATTGAACGCACCCTTTCCATCATCAAGCCCGATGCCGTTGCCAAGAACGTCATCGGCCAGATTGTTGCCCGTTTCGAGCAGGCCGGCCTGAAGGTCATCGCAGCCCGCATGCAGCAGCTGTCGCGCGAAGAGGCTGAGCGTTTCTACGCGGTGCACAGCGCCCGTCCATTTTTCAAAGATCTGGTTGATTTCATGATTTCGGGCCCTGTCTTTGTGCAAGTGCTTGAAGGCGAAAACGCCATTCTGAAGAACCGCGACCTGATGGGCGCCACCGATCCCAAGAAGGCCGATGCCGGCACCATCCGCGCCGATTTCGCCGACAGCATCGATGCCAATGCCGTGCATGGTTCAGATGCGGCGGAAACCGCAGCGGTGGAAATCGCTTTCTTCTTTCCCGAAAGCAACATCCACAGCCGCTGATCGGCACGGACAGCCTTATGCACCATCCTACCGTCACGGCATCGGCCGAACCGGTCAATCTTCTTGGCATGGACAGCGCCGCACTGACCGACCTGGTCGCTCAGTGGGGCGGCAAACCTTTTCGGGCCAAGCAGTTGCAACGCTGGATCCACCAGCGCGGAGCCGATTCCTTCGACGAAATGACCGACCTTGCCCGCGTATTTCGCGAGCAACTTGCCGGGCATTGCGCCATTCATGCGCCTGCCGTGGCGACCGAGCAGCGCTCGGCGGATGGCACGCGTAAATGGCTGTTTGACGTAGGTCGCAACAATGCGGTTGAAACGGTGTTCATCCCCGAAGACGATCGGGGCACCCTGTGCATCTCCAGCCAGGCGGGCTGCACAGTGGCTTGCCCTTTTTGCTCCACGGGCTATCAGGGCTTCAACCGCAACCTCACCACGGCCGAGATCATCGGCCAGTTGTGGTACGCGCGCCGTGCTGTCGAGGCTGAACGCGAAAGCGCCAGAATCGGCGGCGCAGCAGCAGGCGCCGATCGTGTCATCAGCAACGTTGTCATGATGGGCATGGGCGAACCGCTGCTGAACTACGATCAAGTGCTGGGCGCTTTGCGCCTCATGCTGGACGATAACGCCTACGGGCTTTCCCGTCGCAGGGTCACGGTGTCCACGTCGGGCGTTGTCCCCATGATGGACAGGCTGGCTCGCGACTGTCCCGTGGCGCTGGCCGTATCGCTGCACGCACCCAACGATGCGCTGCGCGACAGGCTGGTTCCTCTCAACAAAAAATACCCACTGGCGGAGCTGCTCGATGCCTGCAATCGCTATCTTGAGCATGCGCCGCGCGATTTCATCACTTTCGAGTATATTTTGCTCGACGGTGTCAACGACAGTGACCAGCATGCACAGGAGTTGCTCGGCATCGCCCGTCAGGTGCGGTGCAAGTTCAACCTGATACCATTTAACCCTTTCCCGCAGTCGGGGTTGAAGCGTTCACCGGCCTCGCGTGTCCGACTGTTCGCACAGCGCCTGATGGATGGCGGGGTCGTCACGACCGTACGCAAGACTCGGGGCGATGATATCGCCGCTGCCTGTGGTCAATTGGCGGGTGATGTCAAGGATCGCACACGCATCAGCGAACGCTTGCCGGACCGAGCCGTCATCACTATCAATCAGGAGCGCGGATGAACCAGCCTTTGCTTAGAGAAGAAGTCCGACCTGAAGACGCGCTGCCAGAGGCGGCCGAAGAAGCCCTGCAGGCCGGGCCGGAGAGTACCGTTCAGTCTGTGATCCATCCGTCCCCGGACGGTGTGGGCGCAACGCTGATGGGTATGCGCGAAGCCGGCGGCCTGAGCCGCAGCGATGTGTCCGGGCGCCTCAAGTTTTCCACCCGCCAGATAGAAGCGCTTGAGACAGAGCAATGGGACCGGCTTCCCAAAGGGGTGCCGCTGCGCGGTTTTGTCAAGAATTATGCCCGTTTCCTTGGCGCTGACGTTGACGCGCTCCTGAGCATGCTGGATCGTCAGGTAGGCGACACCAACCCGCGCGAGGCATCCGTAGCGAGCGCTGCTTCGCTGAGCACCGGCGACGTCCCCCTGCACGGGGAAACTCTCTCGCGGCCGTGGGGATGGCTCGTCATCATCCTTGTTCTGCTCTTTGTGGCTGCCTTTTACGCTATAGAGCGCGGCTGGGTGCCGGATTCCTGGCTGGTTTTTGATTGGCTCAAATCACTGAAAAAATGACTGATACAACAGGCCCGGCCTCCGTCGGCAAACCGCTACCCGTAGGCGCTGCCGCAAGGCGCCCAACCCGCCGGGCGATTGTGCGCTGGGGAGACCACGCCGTACAGGTTGGCGCCGGCGCGCCTGTCGTGGTTCAGTCCATGACCAATACCGATACGGCCGATGCCATTGCCACAGCAATACAGGTCAAAGAGCTGGCGCAGGCAGGCTCCGAACTCGTGCGCATTACTGTCAATACGCCCGAGGCGGCACGTGAAGTGCCGGCCATTCGCGAACAGTTGGATCGGATGAATGTGTCCGTGCCGCTGGTGGGAGATTTCCACTATAACGGCCACAAACTGCTGGCGCAGTTCCCGGAGTGCGCCCAGGCGCTTTCCAAATACCGCATCAATCCGGGCAACATGGGCGGCGGCAAAAGGCGCGATGACAATTTCGCGCAAATGATAGAGGTGGCCTGCCGCTACGAAAAACCGGTGCGGATCGGCGTCAACTGGGGCAGTCTGGATCACGAGCTGATGGCTCGCATGATGGACGAGAACAGCAAGCGCGCCGAGCCGTGGGAGGCGCAGGCGGTCATGCGCGATGCGCTGGTGGTGTCTGCCATCACCAACGCCCGTCGGGCCGAGGAACTGGGCCTGGACCCCAACGCCATCGTTCTGTCCTGCAAAGTCAGCCATGTGCAGGACTTGATAACGGTTTATCAGGACCTGTCCGAGCGTTGCGACTACCCTTTGCATCTGGGGCTTACCGAAGCTGGCATGGGCAGCAAGGGCATCGTCGCCTCCACGGCTGCGCTGGCGGTGCTGCTGCAGCAGGGGATAGGCGATACCATACGCATCTCCCTCACGCCGGAGCCCGGCGGCGATCGGCGCCGCGAGGTGATCGTGGCCCAGGAGATTCTGCAAAGCATGGGATTGCGGGCCTTTACGCCGCTTGTCGTGGCATGCCCCGGATGCGGACGTACCAGCAGCACAGTGTTCCAGGAATTGGCCGACGACATCCAGACCTTTCTGCGTGATCAGATGCCACTCTGGAAAACCCGTTATCCCGGCGTAGAAACCATGAATGTCGCCGTCATGGGCTGTGTGGTCAATGGCCCCGGAGAAAGCCGCCATGCCGATATCGGCATCAGCCTGCCGGGCACAGGCGAAGTCCCTTCGGCGCCTGTCTTCGTCGATGGCGAGCGCACGGTTACCCTCAAGGGCGACCGCATTGCCGTTGAGTTCCAGGCCATTGTCGAAGATTATGTCGAACGGCGTTATGGCAAGGGAGCGGGAAATCATTTGGAGTGCGGCTAGCCGCATGCAACAACTATTATCACTATGACATCATCGTTCAAGAAGGTTCGGGCCCTTACCGGCATGAAAGATACGCTGCCGGACGGCAGTGCTGCCTGGGAAGCCCTTGAATCCACGGTACGCGAATGGCTGGCCTCCTATGGCTATCGCAACATGCGTACTCCAGTGCTGGAGCAGACGCGCCTGTTTACACGCGGCATCGGCGAAGTCACCGATATCGTCGAAAAAGAGATGTATTCCTTTACCGATGCGCTCAATGACGAGCAACTGACCATGCGGCCCGAGTTCACCGCCGGCATGGTGCGGGCAACGATTGAGCACAACCTGCTGTATGAGCGCGCGCACCGGGTCTATGCCATGGGTCCTGTATTTCGCCATGAGAAACCCCAGCGCGGGCGGTATCGCCAGTTTCACCAGATAGACGTCGAGGCCCTGGGTTTTGCCGGCCCCGATGTGGATGCCGAGCTGATCGTAATGCTGGCGCGTCTTTGGAAGATGCTTGGACTCAAGGATATCCGCCTGGAGCTCAACTCCCTTGGGCAGGCCGAGGAGCGCGCAGCGCACCGGGCCGCGCTGATCGGGCACCTGGAAAAGCACCGGGATGTCCTGGACGAAGAAGCGCAGCGGCGCATGCATACCAATCCGCTGCGCGTGCTCGACACCAAGAATCCTGCCATGCAGGAGATGGCCGATAGCGCGCCCAGACTGTTTGATTTTCTGGGAGAGCAGTCGCGCGCCCATTTTGACGGCGTATGCGAGCGCCTGCACGATGCCGGTATTTCCTATACCCTGAACCCCAGGTTGGTTCGGGGGCTGGACTACTACAACCTGACGGTTTTCGAGTGGGTAACAGATCGCCTGGGCGCCCAGGGAACCGTTTGCGGCGGCGGACGCTATGATGGCCTGATCGAACTGTTGGGCGGCAAGGCTGCTCCTGCCGTCGGGTTTGCCATAGGCATGGAGCGCCTGCTTGATTTGTGCTCGCAGGCCGATAACGATACTGTCCGGACCGAGTGCGATGTATATATGGTCCATCAGGGCGAGCCGGCACAGCGGCGTGCTGCCTTGCTGGCTGAAGCCTTGCGTGATGCCGGATTGCGTGTCATCGTTCATGCCGGCCCAGGCGGCGGTTTCAAGGCGCAGTTCAAGCGCGCGGACGCCAGCGGAGCACGGGTAGCGGTGATTTTGGGTGATGACGAGCTTGCCTCGGCCAGCGCCAGCATCAAGTGGTTGCGCGAGCCGGCAGCAGACGGGCAGTCGCAGCAGGAAACGATACACCTCGATCGTTTGGTAACAGAGTTGAAAAACAGGGTTTGAAGCATGGCATACGATTTAGAAGAACAGGAAAAACTGGACGCCTTGCGCGCGTGGTGGGAGCGCTACGGAACGCTTTGTGTAGTGCTGGTGTTTGTCGTTGTCGCAGGCGTTTTGGGATGGCGTGGCTGGCAATGGTACGAAGGGCACAAAAGCAACCAGGCCATGGGCTACTTCGAGGCGCTTGAGAATGCCTCGGGCCAGCAAGGTGACGATGCCGTGGCGCGGATCAAGGCGGCCAGCTCGACCTTGCGCGACGATTTCTCCAAATCGGGCTACACCTCGCGTGGCGTGCTGGTCGCCGCCGACGCGTTGCAAAAGCGCGGCGACCTGGATGGCGCGCGCGAGCAGCTTGAGTGGCTGGTGCAGCATGGCGTGGATCCTGCGCTGGTGTATCTTGCCAGGTTGAGACTGGCTGGCGTGCTGCTTCAGCAAAAGCAATATGACCAGGCTCTGGCTCAACTGAACAGTCCGCCAGCCTCTTTTGCCGGTCTCTATGAGGACAGGCGCGGCGACGTTCTGTTTGCCCAGGGAAAGCGGGATGAAGCCAGGACTGCCTGGGAAAGTGCGCTGAAGTCTCTGTCCGGCGATGCCGCTGCGCAGATTATTCAGCTGAAGATTGATGCTTTGAGTGGAAGCTGATTTATGCAAACAACTGTATCTCGTCGTGTATTGCGCGCAGCGGTGCTGGTGCTGAGCCTGGCTGGTTTGGCTGGTTGCTCCATGTTCTCCAGCTCGGATGATCCCTACCAGCCCGCCGAGCTTACTGAGTATGCGCCAGGTGTTTCGGCTACGGTGGCCTGGAATGTGTCCATCGGCAGCGGCGGCGGCTATGGTTTTGCGCCAGTTGTGGTGGACGACGCGGTATATGCCGCTGCACCCAACGGGCGGGTCAGCAAGCTTGATCTGGGCAGCGGCGCGGTGCAGTGGCAGTCCGACGCCAAGATGAATCTGTCGGCTGGCGTCGGTTCGGATGGTCAGATCACCGCCGTCGCCGCCTCGGATGGCACGGTCATCGCATTTGACGACCAGGGGGTTGAGAAGTGGCGCGCCAAAGCCAGCAGCGCGGTCAACATTCCGCCTGCCGTCGGCGATGGCGTGGTGGTAGTGCGCAGCAGCGATTACCGGATTCAGGCATTCGATGCCGCCACCGGCGAGCCTCGCTGGGATGTGCAGCGTCCGGGCCCGTCCCTGGCGCTCAGAACCAATATGCAGATGCTGGTTTTCCAGGGCATGGTCATATCGGGCCTGCCCAATGGACGCCTCATGCTGATTGATGCCGTCGATGGCAGCGTTCGCTGGGAAGGAGCGGTTTCCAATTCCCAGGGCGCCACCGATCTTGAGCGCATACGTGATGTGGTCGGTACGCCTCAGGTCCAGGGGCCTTTGCTGTGCGGCGCTGCCTATCAGGGCCGGATTGTGTGCTTCGATGTGTCGCAGGGCGGCCGGCCGGTATGGGAACAGCCATTCTCCAGCCATACCGGCCTGGCGATCGACAATCTTCACGTCTACGCGGCAAACAGGCACGACGTCGTGTATGCCTTCAATCTGGCCGACGGCCAGGAGGCCTGGAAACAGGCGGCCTTGCTCAATCGCAAGCTGTCTCAGCCAGCGGTGGTTGCGCAGGCGGTGGCAGTTGGTGACCTTGATGGTTATGTGCATTTTCTGTCGCGCGACGATGGCCATCTCCTGGGGCGTGTGAGTGTGGGCGGTGGCCCCATCATTTCCCCGTTGGTGGGCACCACGCGCGGTGTGCTGGTGCAGACTGGCAACGGTAATCTGGTTTTGGTTGGTGTCAATTGAGCAAGCTTGAATTCAAACCGGTCGTCGCTCTTGTCGGGCGGGCCAATGTGGGGAAATCCACGCTGTTCAATCGGATCACGCGTTCGCGTTCCGCGTTGGTGGCAGATTTCTCAGGCCTGACGCGCGATCGTCATTATGGCGAGGGCAGGGTGGGTGATCATCCGTTTATCGCCGTTGATACAGGCGGTTTTGAGCCTGTTGCCAAAGATGGCATTCTGCTTGAAATGGCGCGTCAGACGCGTCAGGCCATCGCCGAGTCCGATGTGGTCATCTTCCTGGTGGATGCACGGGCGGGGGTCAATGCCCATGATCACGAAATTGCCCAATTGCTCCGCAAGAGCGGGCAGCGCGTGGTACTGGCTGTCAATAAGGCTGAAGGAATGCGCTATGGCGCGTCCATGGCCGATTTCTACGAGCTCGGCCTGGGCGAGCCCGTGCCCATTTCCGCATCGCACGGCGACGGCGTGGTGGACCTCATCACTGACGCCCTGTCCTTTCTCGACGTGCCAAAGAACGGCGAGCAGGGCGACGAGCCTGATGCCGAGGCGTTTGCGCCGGATGCTGATTTTCCGGAACAAGACGAAGAGGCAGACGCCGAAGGGCAGGGCGAGGATGATGCCCCGTCCAGGCATCGTATCAAGCTGGCCATTGTGGGCAGGCCCAATGTGGGCAAGTCGACCCTGATCAACACCTTGCTGGGCGAGGAGCGCGTTATCGCGTTTGATCTGCCCGGCACGACACGCGATGCCATCGAGATCGAGTTTGAACGTGGCGGGACGGCCTTCACCCTGATCGACACCGCCGGCCTGCGCCGCCGTGGCAAGGTTTTCGAGGCTATAGAAAAATTCTCTGTGATCAAGACATTGCAGGCCATTGAGGCCTGCAATGTGGTGCTTCTGATGCTGGATGCTGAAAATGGCATATCCGATCAGGACGCGCATATCGCCGGTTTTGTCCTGGAAACGGGCAGGGCTCTGGTTGTGGGGATCAACAAGTGGGACAGCGTCGATGCGCATCAGCGCGAGATGTTGATGCGTGACTACGAGCGCAAGCTGCGGTTTTTGTCGTTTGCGCGCATGCATACCTGTTCGGCCATCAAGGGGCAGGGCGTGAATGCCCTCATCAAGTCGGTCAAGGCCGCACATGCAGCCGCCTTCTCCAAGCTGTCCACGCCTCGCCTTACCCGCGAGCTGCAGGCATCGGTGGAGCAGCAGCAGCCACCTCGCAAAGGCATTTTCCGGCCCAAAATGCGGTACGCCCACCAAGGCGGCCAGAATCCGCCTTTGATCATTATTCACGGCAATGCACTGGACGCGGTGCCCGATTCCTATCGCCGCTATCTTGAAACCCGTTTCCGCAACGCCTTCAAGCTCGATGGCACGCCTTTGCGCATCGAATTCAAGTCATCCCACAATCCTTATATTCAGGGGGCGTCGTGAGCCGATACTGGAGCGACCAGGTTTCTGAACTCTCACCCTATGTGGCCGGCGAGCAGCCCAGGGTGGCGGATCTGCTCAAGCTCAATACCAACGAGAATCCCTATGGGCCGTCGCCCAGGGTGATCGAGGCCATACGGGCCGCGGCGAATGAAGGGCTCAAGCGCTATCCGGACAACGAAAGCATAGCCTTGCGCGATGCCATTGCCGGCCTCCATGGCCTGGAGCGCAACCAGGTGTTTGTCGGGAACGGCTCGGACGAAGTGCTCGCCCATGTGTTCAATGCCTTGTTCCGTCATGAAGGGCGTAGCCTGTGGTTGCCTGATATCACTTACAGCTTTTACCGCAGCTATTGCGTGATGTTCAGGATACCGGTGCAGTTGGTGCCGCTGGCGGACAACTACGCCATTGATCCTTCGGACTACGCGGCAGCACATGCCGCGCCGCCTGCGGGGATTATCTTCGCCAACCCCAACGCGCCCACCGGCATGGTATTGCCCCTGTCAGATGTGGAAATGATCGCGCGGGCCAATCCGGACACGCCTGTTGTGGTGGACGAGGCCTATGTGGATTTCGGGGGCGAGTCCAGCGTGACTCTGCTCGAGACTTGTCCCAATCTGGTTGTGGTGCACACTTTGTCGAAATCGCGTTCGCTCGCCGGACTGCGCGTCGGCTATGCGATGGCCAGCCCGGAAATCGTCGAAGGCCTGGTTCGGGTTAAAGACAGCTTCAATTCCTATCCTCTGGACACGCTGGCCCAGGCGGGGGCGATCGCAGCCATTGAAGACGTTGAATATTTCAACCGGACATGTCGCGCCGTGATCGAAACCCGCGAGATGCTGGTGCAACAGCTTGCTTCTCTTGGTTTCGAAATATTGCCCAGCCAGACAAACTTTGTTTTTGCCCGCCACCCCAGGCATGATGCGGCGCAGATAAGTCAGGCGCTGCGGGACCAGCACGTTCTGGTGCGACATTTCAAGCAGGCGAGAATTGATCAGTTTTTACGTATCAGTGTGGGAACTCCTGAAGACTGCGCACGTCTATGTAAGGTGTTGAGCGGCATTGTGAAATAAACGCTTTGTATTTTTCGGTTCCGGGAGATTATTTTGCGCAACTGCCGTGCGATCATCGGGAAAACCCTGTAAAGTACATACTTTCCCAAACCACCTTAAAAACAAACAATTGGAGCCTAGCCAATGAGCAACAAAGGGCAAACACTACAAGATCCATTTCTAAACGCCCTGCGCAAAGACCACGTACCCGTTTCCATCTACCTGGTTAACGGGATCAAACTGCAAGGTCAGGTAGAGTCTTTCGATCAGTATGTCGTCCTGCTGCGTAATACCGTCACGCAAATGGTGTACAAGCATGCCATTTCCACGGTTGTTCCAGCCCGTCCCGTCAATTTCCAGGTAGACGAATCTGCTGAGTAATACTCACGTTCAGTCTGCCGGAACGCCCGCCGCGCGCTTCGCGCCGGCGGGCCTTTCATTTGAGGATCATGCATGCGCATGAAGGTCCTGGTCATCAGTGTTGACCTGGGCGAGCCGGACTACCAGGCTCATGCCGAAGAATTCATTATGTTGGCTAAGGGGGCGGGCGCAGAGATCGTCGCCACGGTCAACGTACGCCGTTCACGCCCTGATGCAGCCTATTTCATTGGCTCGGGAAAGGTCGAAGAGGCAGTGCTGCTGGCGGACGAGACCGACGCCGACATCGCCTTGTTTGACCAGCCGCTCAGTCCGGCCCAGCAACGCAACCTGGAAAGACGCCTGAATCGCCGTGTGGTGGATCGCGTAGCGCTGATTCTTGATATCTTTGCCTTGCGTGCCAAGAGCCACGAAGGCAAACTGCAGGTCGAACTGGCCCAGTTGCAGCATTTATCCACGCGCCTGACGCGCATGTGGAGTCACCTTGAGCGGCAGCGCGGCGGGATAGGTATGCGCGGGCCGGGCGAGTCTCAGCTGGAAATGGATCGTCGCATGATAGGCGACAAGGTTCGCCTGTTGCGTTCGCGACTGGCCAGGGTGCAGCGCCAGCGCGGTACGCAGCGACGGGCGCGGTCCAGGGGCAACACACTGTCGGTATCGCTGGTGGGCTATACCAATGCAGGCAAGTCAACGTTGTTCAATGCGCTGACACGCGCTGATGCCTATGCGGCTGACCAGCTCTTTGCTACGCTGGACACCACCACCCGCCGGGTCTGGATAGAAGGCGCGGGTCAGATCGTGGTGTCCGATACCGTGGGTTTTATTCGCGACCTGCCGCCCACGCTGATCGCGGCGTTCCGGGCAACGCTGGAGGAAACCGTGCAGGCGGATCTGCTGTTACATGTCGTCGATGCGTCGAGCCCCCAGCGTGATGAGCAGGTCGTCGAGGTCAATAAGGTGTTGGCGGATATTGGCGCCGACGAAATTCCGTGCATTCTGGTTTACAACAAAATAGACCAGGCCGGATACGAGCCGCGTGTAGAACGTAACGAACATGGTACGATTGCACGAGTTTTTGTAGGCGCCTTGGGGCGCCTGGGTTTGGACGGTTTGCGTGGGGCAATCGTCGAATCAGGTCAAATCGCGGGAAATAATGCGTTCAATATCGAAAATCTTCAATCTGAATGACCCGGGCTGGGGCCGTGGCGGCAACAACAATGGTTCCGAACCGCCTCGCCGACCCAATCAGAACGACGGGCCTCCCGATCTGGATGAGGTCTGGCGTGATTTCAACAACCGTTTGTCTTCCCTGTTCGGGCGCAAGCCCAAGCGCGGCGGCAATCGTTTCGGCGGCGGCGATAAGGGCCCCGGAGACGGTGGCGTGCAGTTTCCAAAAGGTTCGCCCAAGGCGATCGGCATTATTATCGTCATCATTGTGGCGCTCTGGCTGGCCAGCGGCTTCATGATCGTGCAGGAAGGGCAGGTTGCCGTCGTGACCCGTTTCGGCCAGTACACCAAGACATTGAATCCGGGCCTGCAGTGGCGCCTGCCTTATCCCATCGAAAGCCATCAGATGGTCAATATCTCCCAACTGCGTACCTTCGAAGTGGGTTATCGCGGCAACTCGCGCAACAAGGTGTTGCCGGAGTCGCTGATGCTGACAACCGACGAGAATATCGTCGACCTTCAGTTTGTTGTGCAATACCGTCTGATGCCTACCGGCGCGCCCGACTATCTGTTCAAGACCAGCCAGCCCGACGAGTCCGTCCGGCAGGCAGCAGAAACCGCCATGCGCGAAATTGTCGGCAAAAAGCCCATGGATTTTGTGCTGTATTCCGGGCGTACCGAAGTCGCGACCGAGGTGCAGAAGCTCGCACAAAGCATACTTGACCGCTACCAGACCGGTATTCAGATCAGCACGGTGGCGATCCAGAACGTTCAGCCGCCCGAGCAGGTGCAGGCTGCTTTCGACGATGCAGTCAAGGCGGGGCAGGACCGCGAACGCCTGATCAATGAAGGCAATGCTTACGCCAGCAAGGTGCTTCCCGAGGCCCAGGGCCAGGTGGCGCGCATGATCCAGGACGCCGAGGGCTATCGTGCCAAGGTCGTGGGCGATGCGGAGGGTGATACCGCACGCTTTACCAGTATCGAGACCGAATACGCCAAGGCGCCCGAGATCACGCGCCAGCGCATGTATCTGGCCACCATGCAGGATATTCTCAAGGATGCGGGCAAGGTCATGGTCGATACCGATGCCAGCAACAACATGCTGTATCTTCCGCTGGACAAAATCATGGGTCAGGCTGCGCGCGATGCCGGCGCCAGCAGCGGATCGGATACCAATACCGCCGCCACTGCCGCCGCTGCCAGCCAGTCTTCTTCGGGCTCCACATCCAAGCCGGCGCCAGGCCGCACGGCAAACCAGGCCGGCTCGTCCCAGACGCCCTCGCTGGCCGTGAACCCGTATTCGCGTTAAGAGGTCCAGATGCAACGTTTCTTTCCAGTGTTAATTGGCCTTGTCATCGTATTGGCGGTGCTGTCGTCCAGCGTGTTTATTGTGCGCGAGCGCGACGCGGCGCTGGTGTTCGCCTTGGGCGAAGTGCGTGAAACCATCACCAAGCCGGGGCTGTATTTCAAGTTTCCGCCTCCCTTCGAAAATGTGGTGCGTCTCGACAAACGCCTGCAAACCATCGAAAACAATGACCCCGAGCGCATTCAGACCGCCGAGAAGAAAAACCTTCTGATCGATTCATTCGTGAAGTGGCGTATTTCGGATCCGCGCCTGTTCTATGTCACCTTCGGCGTCAATGACCGTGCGGCGGTCGAACGGCTGACTGCACAGATCCGCGACGCCTTGAACGCGTCGGTGAACGTCCGTACGGTGAAGGAAGTGGTATCCAATGAACGCGATACCATCATGCGGGAGGTTCTGGAGAACGTCGCCCAGCGGGCCAAGCCCCTGGGAGTGGATGTGGTCGACGTGCGTCTGCGGCGTATCGACTTTGCCCCCGAGATTTCCGAGTCTGTCTATCGTCGCATGGAGGCGGAGCGCAAGCAGGAGGCCAATCGCCTGCGTGCATCGGGCACGGCGGATAGCGAGCGTATTCGCGCACAGGCTGATCGGGAGCGCCAGGAAATACTCGCCAAGGCCTATGTCCAGGCGCAGCAGGTCAAGGGCGAGGGCGACGCCAAGGCAGCCAGCATCTACTCGCTCGCCTATGGCAAGAATCCCGACTTTTTCAAGTTGTACAAGAGTCTGGATGCCTACAAGTCCGCGTTCTCCGACGGCAAGAGCACGATGGTTCTCAGTCCCAAGTCAGAGTTCTTCCAGT
Source organism: Pusillimonas sp. (assembly GCA_048270225.1). Classification (GTDB taxonomy): domain Bacteria; phylum Pseudomonadota; class Gammaproteobacteria; order Burkholderiales; family Burkholderiaceae_B; genus Allopusillimonas. The sequence continues at coordinate 780,817 of JBLWTG010000001.1, forward strand.
TCTGGGACGCAGCCAAGGGCCACGCAGGCGCAACGCCCTGACGCCTTGCAGCGCCGCCTGACCCCGCCGTACTTGGGCGGGCAGGGGCGGCGGCGACTTCCGTTTCACTCGCGCCGCTTATTCGTTTATACTAACGCGTAAGTTTTGATTACCTTTTCCGCAAGCGACTTGGCGGGCTTACGCCCCAGGTCGCTTTTTGTTTGGCTTAGTCCGCCATTGTTTCTATCGGGACTGCATGATGTCCACATGGTTGTTGCCAGAAAGCCTGGCAGATATCCTGCCTGCTGAGGCGCGCCGCATTGAAGAGTTGCGACGTGTTCTGCTGGATCTCTACCGCACTTATGGTTACGAGCTGGTTGCTCCACCCTTGGTTGAGTACCTTGATTCACTCCTGTCCGCGGGTGGTGCGGACCTCAGCCTTCGCACCTGCAAGCTGGTCGATCAGCTCTCCGGCCGCACGCTGGGCGTGCGGGCCGACATGACCCCGCAGGTATCCCGTATCGATGCTCATTTGCTCAATCGCGAGGGAGTAACCCGCCTGTGCTATTGCGGCCCGGTATTTCATGCCCGTCCCACTGGTTTGTTGTCCGACCGTGAGCTCCTGCAGATCGGCGTCGAGGTATTCGGCCACGCAGGTTTTGAGGCAGATATCGAAGTCATCGAGCTGGCGCTCGAGACCGTGCACCGTGCCGGGCTGTCGACTGCCCGCGTGGACCTGAATCATCCTGCTGTTCCCCGCGCGATCATCGATGCGGATCCGGCGCTGGCCGGCGCGGCCGAAGAGATCTTCGGTCTGCTGGGCAGCAAGGACGTCCCGGGCTTGATCGCGCTGGCCGCTCGCTGTCCCGATGCGCAACGCGCAAGCGTTGATGCGCTGCTGGCGCTGCCTTCGCTGTACGGTGGGGCGGATGTTATCGCCCGGGCGCGTGAGCGCTTGCCTGCGCTGCCTGCCCTGTGCAAGGCGCTCGATGACCTGGATGCGCTGGTGCTGGCTTTGCCTGATCATGATTTTTCCATCGATCTGGCTGATGTGGCCAGCGGCTACGGCTATCATTCCGGCGTCATGTTTTCTATCTACGCGCAGGGCTGGCACGACGCGCTGGTTCGTGGCGGCCGCTACGATGGCGTGGGCCGGGCGTTTGGTCGTTCCCGACCAGCGACCGGCTTCAGCCTGGACCTGCGCAAGTTGTCTTCCGGCCTGCCGCCGGCGCGCGCGGCCAAGGCCATCTCCGCGCCCTGGGGCACGGATGCCGGGCTGGTGCAGGTTCTGCGCGCCTTGCGCGCGCAGGGCGAAATCGTCGTGCAGATGCTCCCAGGGCAGGTGCACAGGCTGGACGAATTTACTGTCGATCGCGAACTGGTGCTGGTCGACGGAACCTGGACAGTAAAAGGGATACACTAGCTCCGGCTCGCCGGGCGTTGTATCGTATTGGTTAATCCTGCTTTGGCTCAGGCATGTCGGGCCAACATTTTATTGATACGTAACATGAGCAAGAACATCGTTGTAATCGGCACCCAATGGGGTGATGAGGGCAAGGGCAAGATCGTCGACTGGCTTGCGGAATCGGCACAAGGTGTCGTGCGCTTCCAGGGCGGCCACAATGCCGGCCACACGCTGTGGATCAATGGCAAGAAAACCATTTTGCGCCTTATTCCCTCGGGCATCATGCATGCGCACGTCACCTGCTATATCGGCAATGGCGTAGTGCTTTCGCCCGAGGCCTTGCTGCAGGAAATCGCCGAGCTTGAGAAAATCGGGCTCGACGTGCGATCCCGCCTGCAGATATCTGCTGCCTGCCCGCTGATACTGCCTTACCATATTGCCGTGGACCAGGGCCGGGAGGCCCGCAAGGGCGAGGGCAAGATCGGCACGACAGGCCGAGGCATAGGGCCGGCCTACGAAGACAAGGTGGCCCGCCGCGCCTTGCGAGTGCAAGACCTCTACGATCCCGCCATTTTCGATGAGAAACTGGCCGAGGTGCTGGACTATCACAACTTCGTGCTCACGCAGTATCTGGGCGTCAAGCCTGTTTCCGCCGAGCAGGTGCGCGACCAGGCGATGTCGCTTGCGCCCCAGATTGAGCCCATGGTTGCCGACGTGTCCAGCAGCCTTCATCTGGCCCAGAAGTCCGGCCACAAGCTGCTGTTCGAGGGCGCTCAAGGCGCTTTGTTGGATATTGACCACGGCACCTATCCTTTTGTCACGAGCAGCAATTGCGTGGCCGGCGCGGCATCGGCGGGTGCGGGCATAGGTCCCCAGGCGCTGAACTACGTGCTGGGCATTGCAAAGGCGTATACGACGCGCGTGGGTTCGGGGCCTTTCCCCACCGAACTGCTGGACGACACCGGTGCGCGTCTTGCGACCGTTGGCAAGGAATTCGGCTCGGTCACCGGTCGCCCGCGTCGTTGCGGCTGGTTCGATGCTGCCGCCATGAAGCGCTCTGTCATGATCAACGGGATTTCGGGCCTGTGTATCACCAAGCTCGACGTGCTCGACGGCGTTGAGCAGATCAAGATTGGCGTGGGATACCGTTATAAGGGCGAATTTCTCGACGTATTGCCTTATGGCGCGCACGCAGCAGCCGAAGCCGAGCCCGTGCTCGAGGAAATGGCTGGCTGGACGGAGTCCACAGTAGGCATTACAGAGTACGACAAGCTTCCTGTGAATGCCCGCCGATATCTGGAACGTATTGCAGAGGTCTGCGACGTAGCCATCGACATGGTCTCCACCGGTCCTGATCGCCTGGAAACCATAGTGCTCCGGCATCCTTTCAACGGCTAAATCGTTGTCCCGGCAAGTATGGATACGTTCCGGCGGCTTTCCTCCGGCGGCGTACGGGTTTATTATTACGCCCTTGCCATACACACCGGGATAACAGATTCATGACCCTGCCACCAAGCACTGATCGCGACCTTTGGGTCAGTTGGGATCATTACCACAGCCTGATCGAAAAACTGGCACTCATCGTGCACGAATCGGGCTGGCAGTTCGACAAAATACTCTGTCTGGCGCGCGGCGGCGTCCGTGTTGGAGACGTTCTGTCGCGCATTTATGATATGCCGTTGGGCATTCTGGCCACCAGCAGCTATCGCGAGGCCGCCGGCACCCAGCAGGGGCAGCTTGATATTGCCCAATTCATTACGATTACGCGTGGCACGCTTGATGGCAAAGTGTTGCTGGTAGACGACATGGTTGATACCGGCATGACATTCAATCGCGTGCGCGACCATCTGGTCACCCAGTTTCCTGCCATCAGCGAGCTGCGCACTGCTGTTCTCTGGTGGAAAGGCCATTCGCACGCCACGCCCGATTATTTCGTTGAAAAGCTGCCGATGAACCCATGGATACACCAGCCTTTCGAAGATTACGACAGTCTGCGCCCGCACCAGCTCGAATCCTGGGTCAGGAAAGGCGAGCGGGGTTAACTGCCCGGGATTTGTTGTTATTTTCTGAAAACTGACGTTTTCTAAAAGAAGTTGAACGGCCTGTGCCTTCTAAGGGGCGGTCATTCATGCTAAACTCATCTGTTGACGTATTACACCTACTAATTTTTAACCTGCAAGGCTCTGGATTACATGCCTATTGTTCGTCTGAAAGAAAACGAGCCGTTTGAAGCCGCTCTGCGTCGCTTCAAGCGCACCATCGAAAAAAACGGTCTGCTGACCGAACTGCGTTCGCGCGAGTTCTACGAAAAGCCTACGGCTGAGCGCAAGCGTAAGCACGCCGCCGCCGTCAAGCGCCATTACAAGCGTATCCGCAGCCAGCAACTGCCTCCGCGCCTGTATTGATACGTGCCGGGCGGAGCACGCCCGGGGTGATTGCGGATCGGGCGATGCCATTGCGCCGCCATCCGCAAAAGCAGGCCCAAAAGTGCCCTGATGATGGATGGCCCGGCGCTTTCGCCCGGTTCCAGGAACCCCGTCTTACGTTGCGGCGAGGGCTTCAATGATACCCGAGTCCTTTGTTCAAGAGCTGCTGGCCCGCGTCGATGTCGTTGACGTCGTCGGGCGCTATGTGCAGTTGCGCAAGGGCGGGGCCAACCTGCTTGGTCTTTGCCCTTTTCACAACGAAAAAAGCCCCTCTTTTACGGTAAGCCCCACCAAGCAGTTCTATCACTGCTTCGGCTGCGGTGCGCATGGCAGCGCCATCACCTTTCTGATGGAGCATACCGGCGCGAGCTTTCCCGAAGCGGTCCGCTCGCTGGCCGCCAGCACGGGCATGACGGTGCCCGAAGCGCCGCGCACCCCCCGGCAGCGGGCCGCCGACAAGCGACGCAAGGAAGAAGTGTCTCGTCACCAGCAGGTGCTGGACATAGCGCAGACGCATTATCTTCGCCAGCTCAAAGGGTCGCAGAGTGCCATCCGCTACCTCAAGCAGCGTGGGCTGTCCGGTGAAACCGCAGCCAGGTTCGGTCTGGGTTGGTCCGGTAGCGACCGGCGGGGGCTGGCTACTGTGTTTCCACAGTACGAAGATCCTGTTCTGGTCGAGTCGGGACTGGTCATCGAGTCCGAGGACGGGCGTCGCTACGACCGCTTTCGCGAGCGCATCATGTTTCCCATACGCAATACGCGGGGAAGCCTGATTGGCTTTGGTGGACGTATTATCGGCAAGGGCGAGCCCAAGTATCTCAACTCCCCCGAAACCAATCTGTTTTCCAAAGGGCATGAGCTCTATGGACTTTGGGAGGGGCGGACCGGCATACGGAACGAAGGCTTCGTTCTTGTTGTCGAAGGTTATATGGACGTCGTGGGCCTGGCGCAGCATGGCGTGGCCAATGCGGTTGCAACCCTGGGCACGGCCACGACGCCTTTTCATATCCAGAAGCTGCTGCGGGCCAGCAGCAAGATCGTGTTCAGTTTTGACGGCGACAAGGCAGGGCGCCGGGCCGCATGGCGAGCCCTGACCACCTGTCTGCCGCTGTTGCGGGACGACGTGTCCATGCGTTTTCTGTTTTTGCCTGCAGAGCATGACCCCGATTCGTATATTCGCGAGTACGGTGCGGAGGCTTTCAAGGCGACAGCCTCCGAAGCGGTGCCGCTCTCGCGTTTTCTGCTCGAGGAGCTGGCGTCGCGTCATGCCATGGATGAGGCGGAAGGGCGCGCGGCTTGTGTGCACGAGGCCAAACCCCTGCTGGCATTGATGCCCGAAGGCACGTTGCGGCTGCAGATCGAGCGGGAGTTCGCCCGCATGGTGCTGCTCACGCCTGAGGAACTGGCTGGAATGATGGCTCAGATGGTTGCGGAGCAGCCGCCGGCTCAACCGGAAGCGGATGGGCTGGTGCCTGGGGCGCACAAGGCGCCAGTCCGTCCCGCTGCGTCGGATGCCGGGGATACAGGCATGGACGGCGGGTACTACCACGACGAGCCGCCCGGTTTCATGGACAATGCCCCTGATTTCGGCCCGCATGAGTACATCTCTTATCCGGACATGCCGTCGCAGCAGGCGTATGAGCCCGGCTTTGAGGGCGGGGCGGGAACAAGCCGCGACGTCCGCTTCGAACGTGGCGGCGATCGCCGGCGTGGGAATGGCTATGAAAGCCGAGGGCGCAGCGGCGGAGCAGCCCGTTCCGTGACGCCTATGGCCAAGCGGCTCTTGCGGCTTTTGCTGACGCATCCGGAGCTGGTGAGCACGCTGGGGGACCAGCAGCTTGAAATTCTGCATCATGGCCCCCATCTTGTTCTGGTAAGAGACTTGATTACATTGACGAATATGAGCGGCGCGCGCCATGCAGGGGCCTTGTTGCAGGCGGCAGAGCCGGGTACAGATCTTGCTGGCGTTCTGGCGTCGCTCACACCAGAGCTGCTTGCTCAGGAAGAACTGCCAGATCCGCAAGGAGAATGGAACGACGCTTTGCGACGCATAGAACTCGAGGCTATCAAGGCGGAGCAGTCTGTGCTGATCCAGTCCGGCCTCGGGGATGTGGCGTCGCAGAAGCGGTATCAAGAATTGACGAGGCGGATTGCACTGCTTTCTAGTGCCTCTGCGTCGCAAGTGCGGTAAAATAGAGAGTTTTCGCGCAGTAACGATGTGCCATCATTGGTGTCCTCGGGTGCGCGATCCTGCCAGCCCCATTTGCCTTGCATATATAAGTCAAGGATGGGTTATCCAGCTAGGGGCGGCAAGGGTCGGCGTCGGTGCGTCACGGGACGGTATGTCAGTGTGCGAAGTGAGTTTGCCCTGCAGTATGCGCCAGGTATGTTTTCCCTGGGCGCATATCTGTGTCTACGGAAGCGACTATGACCAAAGTGACTGGTAAAACCCCCAAGGCGGCTGAACAGGCTGCAACGAAAGCCAAAACGCTCGCAGCGGCCAAAGGCGCCGACAAGGCGGCAGTTCAGGGCGGGGGGACCGATGCGGCCAAGGCTCCGGCCAAGCGCGCCGCCAAGAAAGCGACCGCTGACGCAGCGGCCAAGCCGGCGCGCAAGTCGGCGAAGGCGGACAGTACCGAAACCGCCAAGGCCAAGGGCCCAGCCAAGCCGCGTGCCGGTTCGACCGGGCGCCGTCCGGGGCGTCCCGCAAAGAACGCCAATAATGACTCCGCCGATTTCAACGACGACGACAATGACGGCGCCGAAGTCATTCCAGACCTGAAACCTTTGCCCAAGCGGGGCAAACGGGGCAAGGGTGACAAGGATGTGCCTTCGCGCAGCCAGATGACGCCTGAAGAGCAGGAAGCCCGCCGCAATCGGCTCAAGGTACTGATCAAGCTGGGCAAGGATAGAGGTTATCTCACCTACGGCGAAATCAACGACCATCTGCCGGATGATCTGGTGGACGCCGAGGCGATCGACGGCATTATCAGCACCTTCAGCGACATGGGCATCTCGGTCTACGACCAGGCGCCTGATGCTGAAACCCTGCTCATGAGCGATAACGCGCCGGTGGCGTCCAGCGACGACGACGTCGAGGACGAAGCAGAGGCCGCGCTCACCACGGTCGACTCCGATTTCGGTCGCACCACCGACCCCGTACGCATGTATATGCGCGAAATGGGTACGGTCGAGCTGTTGACGCGCGAGGGTGAAATCGAAATCGCCAAGCGTATCGAAGACGGCCTGAAGCACATGGTCATGGCGATTGCCGCGTGTCCGACCACGGTCAACGAGATCCTGCAGTATGTGCAGCGGGTGCGTGACGGTCAGGCGCAGATCGACGAAATCGTCGATGGCCTCATAGACCAGGAAGGTGAAGAGTACGCCGGGGCTGGCGTGTCGGTGGACAACGACGAGAACGAAGACGGTCCTGCGGGCGGCATGAGCAGCAAGCAGCTCGAGTACCTGCGTACCACCGCGCTCAAGAAGTTCGAAGTGATCGGCCAGTGGTTCAGCAAAATGCGCAAATCCTTCGAGATGGATGGCTATCAGGCCCAGGATTACATCCAGGCGCAAGAGGCCATTCTCAACGAGCTGATGGGCGTTCGGTTTACCGCAAAGATGGTTGAAAAGCTGGCCGATACCCTGCGCGAGCAGGTGGGTCAGGTGCGTACGTTGGAGCGTGCTGTGCTGCATACCTGCGTGGACCGCGCCGGGATGCCTCGTGCGCATTTCATCAAGGCATTCCCCGGCAATGAAACCGACCTGCAATGGGTGCTGACAGAAGTCGCTGCCGGCCATCCCTATTCGGAAACGCTGGAGCGTCACGTGCCCGCAGTGCAGGAGCTTCAGCAAAAGCTGATCGATCTGCAAACCAGCGTCGTGCTTCCGCTCAAGGACCTCAAGGACGTCAACAAGCGCATGGCGACCGGCGAGGCCAAGGCACGCAAGGCCAAGCGGGAAATGACCGAGGCCAATTTGCGGTTGGTGATCTCCATTGCCAAAAAATACACCAATCGCGGGCTGCAGTTCCTGGATCTGATCCAGGAAGGCAATATCGGCTTGATGAAGGCGGTCGACAAGTTCGAGTATCGTCGTGGTTATAAGTTCTCCACCTACGCAACATGGTGGATACGGCAGGCCATTACGCGCTCTATTGCCGACCAGGCGCGCACGATCCGGATTCCGGTGCATATGATCGAAACCATCAACAAGATGAATCGCATCAATCGCCAGATTCTTCAGGAAACCGGCGCGGAGCCTGATCCCGCGACCCTGGCGCAAAAGATGGACATGCCGGAAGACAAGGTCCGCAAGATCCTGAAGATCGCCAAGGAGCCTATCTCCATGGAAACCCCGATCGGCGATGACGATGATTCGCATCTGGGGGATTTCATCGAAGACACGGGCACGCTGTCGCCTTCAGAATGGGCTCTGCACGGATCCATGCGCGATGTGGTCAAAGAGGTACTCGATTCGCTCACGCCGCGCGAAGCCAAGGTGCTGCGCATGCGCTTCGGTATCGAAATGAGTACCGATCAGACGCTCGAGGAAGTAGGCAAGCAGTTTGACGTCACGCGCGAACGCATCCGTCAGATTGAGGCCAAGGCCTTGCGCAAGTTGCGTCACCCTAGCCGCGCGGACAAGCTCAAAAGCTTTCTCGAAGGCCAGTAAGGCGGTATCTGTGCTACGGTGTGGCGCCTGGCGGCGCCGTGCTGCAGACGGGAAAAAAACAGCGACCTTCGGGTCGCTGTTTTTTTGTTGCCATACCTGTCTAGTTGGCCATCAAGGGATCGGACAGTCCCAATACGTGGATGCCAAGCAGGGTAATCAGACCGACTGCCGCCACGTAATACAGTGTAGGCCAGATGGTTTTGCGCAGTACTGCGCCTTCGCGTCCGAGCAGGCCCACAGTGGCTGACGCGGCCACGATGTTGTGGATGGCGATCATATTGCCGGCGGCGGCACCGATGGCCTGAACCGCGACAATCAGCGCGCTGGAGACACCCAGTTGGACGGCGACGCCGAACTGAAACTGGCTGAGCATCATGTTGCTGACGGTGTTGGAGCCGGCAATAAAGGCGCCCAGGGCTCCCACTGAAGGCGCAAACAGCGGGTAGACATGTCCGACTGCCTCGGAGACCCACTGCGCCATGACGATGGGCATGCTGGGAAGATCGCCGGCATTGATGCCCGAGTTGATCAGGATGCGCACCATGGGGACCGTGAAGATCAATACGAAGCCCGCGCCCAGCAACACCTGCGAGGATTCCTTGAATGCCGAGCCGAGCTCACGGATTTTCATGCCGTGGATAAAGTAGGTGATGAGCACGGCAACGACCAGTATGCCGCCTGGCAAGTACAGGGGCATGAAGTCAGCGTTGATATCGGATTCGCCCATGATGCCCTTGAAAAGCAGCACGATGGACTTGGTGGCTGCGCCGACCTCGGGTATGGTGCGGCTGAGGATCAGCATCAGCGCAACGAGCACATAGGGTATCCATGCACGCAGCGTGCCCATGCTCCGGTCGGTCATGTCGGAGAGTTTGCTCTCTACGGTGCCCAGCCATTCTGATGGCCAGTCTTTCGAGTCGGCAAAATCCCAGGGCTTCTTGGGGATGAGAAAACCCGCACGCGCAGCCAGCGTAACAATGGCCAGTCCGACCAGGCCGCCCAGCATGGAAGGGAATTCGGGGCCAAGGAACACGCCGGTCAGGGCATAAGGTACGGTGAAGGCCAACCCGGCGAAAATGGCAAACGGGATGGCTGCGATACCGTCGCGCCAGCGCTTTTCCTTGCCGAAAAAGCGCGTCATCATCATGACCATCAGCACAGGCATGGCGACCCCCACAATGGCGTGAATGATCGCCACCTCGGACACGATCAGATGAAAATAGTCTGCCCAGGAGCTGCCATGCTGGGCCAGTTGGCCGCTGATGCGGGCGGTATCCAGCCCGCTGTTGATGCCTATGATCAAGGGCGTGCCGACCGCCCCGAAGGAGACGGGCGTGCTTTGCACCATCATGCCCAGCATGACAGCCGCCATGGCGGGGAAGCCCAGCCCCACCAGCAGCGGCGCGACGATGGCAGCGGGGGTGCCGAAGCCTGAGGCGCCTTCGATGAAGCAGCCGAACAGCCATGCAATGATGATGGCCTGAATGCGGCGATCGGGGCTGATGGCGATGAAGCCATTGCGGATGGCGGTCATCCCGCCCGAGTGCTTGAGTGTGTTGAGTACGAGGATGGCGCCAAAGATGATCCAGAGTACGCCGGCAGTGATGACGAGCCCTTGCAGGGTGGAGGCGATGACCCGGTTCAGACTCATGTCCCAGGCGAACAGCGCGATCAGCGCGGAAAGGACATAGACCAGAGGCATGGCACGGGAGGCCGGCCAGCGCAAGCCTGTCAGCAGAACTGCCGCCAGGAGTATGGGAGAAAAAGCGAGGAGAGCAAGCAAACCTAGCGACATACGACGGCCCTCCGTGATACGGTTGTCGTGGTCCGGACAAAAAGGCGTCCGGAGCAGGTACTCGTTAAAGCGCAATACACCATGTGTCTCCGTAAGTGACAAAAACGGGATGGGACTTGTTGTTCAAGTTCTTTGATGGATGAGGAGGCTTGGCCTCCTGGTTTTATTGTTTACGCCGATCTGGCGTGCACGAACCGGGACGACGATTTTGAGGCCGCAGCCCCCCGACGGGGGAAGTGCAGCGCGAAGTCTACGGATTTTTAAAGCGGCCTGTCAACCGGCGCAAGCCCCTCCTTTTTCCAGGGCCCGGTGATGCGCGGCCTGCTTCTTACCGTGCTCGCAAAGGCTATAGTATTAAGTGTGAGTGTGGGCGGCCGAGCTGGACCAGTTTGCCTTCGTTGATTGTGTTTTCAAGGAAAATGAAATATGGAAGACGTTCGTCATATCGCTGTGCTGGTGGGCAGCCTGCGCAAAGCATCCCTGAACCGCAGCCTCGCGGTCAACCTGCAGAAACTCGCACCTCCGCACTTGTCGCTTGATATCGTGGAGATAGGCAATCTGCCGTTGTATAACCAGGATTACGACGACGACTCTCCCGCTCCTTATGCGACTTTTCGCAAGCATATCAAGTCAGCGGACGGCGTATTGTTTGTGACGCCCGAACACAACAGGGCAATGCCAGCGGCAATGAAGAATGCCATTGACATCGGTTCGCGCCCTTATGGGAAAAGCGTGTGGTCGGCCAAGCCTGCTGCAATCATCAGCGCATCGCCTTCGATGGTGGGCGGATTTGGGGCAAGCGCTCAACTGCGACAGTCGCTGGCCTGCCTGAACGTTTATTGCATGCCTAATCCGGAAGTGTATCTGGGGCAGGCAGATAAGCTGTTTGATCCGGCCGGCCAGTTGCTGGAAACCGGCCAGGCGCTGCTTGCAAGCTTCATCGAGTCCTATGCGCAGTGGATGCGGCACTTTTGATGCTGGACTGTTGCGCCGCATCGGGGCAACAGGGGATGGGCTAAACTACCCGGCAAGGTCGCATATGGCAGGCGCACCTTGCGATCGCCGCCGTTGAGCGGGGCACAGGAGACGATAATCATGGCCTGGACAATAGATTTGAACTGCGACATGGGCGAGAGTTTTGGCGCCTGGACCATGGGGCACGATGCGCAGGTGCTGCCGCATGTGACATCGGCCAATATTGCCTGCGGCTTTCATGCAGGCGATCCGGCCATCATGCGGCAGACGGTCTGCGCAGCCCTGAAACATGGCGTTGCGCTAGGCGCGCATCCGAGTCTGCCGGACATTGCGGGCTTTGGCCGCCGCAATATCAGTATCAGCCCCCAAGAAGCCTATGACATCGTGGTTGTTCAGATCGGCGCGCTGGCTGCGGTGGCCGCCAGCCAGGGCGCCAGGCTGCACCATGTGAAGGCGCATGGCGCGCTGTACAACATGGCATCCAAAGACAAGGCCCTTGCCGCCGCTATCGCGCAGGCGGTTCATGATGTCGATCCTTCCTTGATTCTTTACGCACTGGCCGCCAGCGCACAGGTCCAGGCCGGGCGCGAGGCTGGCCTGGTCGTGGCGCAGGAGGTGTTTGCGGATCGCAGTTATCAGCAGGATGGCAGCCTGACGCCTCGCTCACAGCCTGGCGCCATGATAGAAGACGCGGAGGTGTCGGTTCGCCAGGTACTGCGCATGGTGACAGAAGGGCGTGTTGCGACGGTGGGCGGCGGCGATATCGAGGTTTCTCCCGATACGCTCTGTATTCATGGCGATCAGGCGGGCGCGGTGGATTTTGCGCGCAAGATACGACTGGCGCTCGCCCAGGCGGATATCGAAGTTAAGACAGTCGCTCAGTAAAAGGCGCGAGCGCTGCGGCTCGGGTTCGCGGCAAGGCCGCCACCCACGGACCTGTCTGTTCACATCCGGGTCCGCTAAGGGTGCCGGCGTATCAGCGCGTGGACGAGCATGCCGAAGACCAGGCCCCAGAATGCGCTTCCCACGCCGAAAATGGATACGCCCGATGCTGTGCACAGGAACGTTACCAGCGCGGCTTCGCGCCCCTTGGCATCTTCGAGCGCTGCGCTCAGGCTGTTGCCCAGCGTGCCGATCAGGGCAAGGCCTGCGATGGCTGCAACGAGTTCGGCCGGAAAGGCGGTGAACAGGGCGACCACCGCTGCACCGAATATGCCTGTCATCAGATAGAACACGCCTGCCCATATCGAGGCCTTGTAGCGTTGCGCGGGATCGGCATCGGCATCTGCGCTCATGCAGATCGCTGCGGTAATGGCTGCCAGGTTGAAACCAAATCCCCCGAAGGGTGCAAGGACGACCCCAAGCGCGCCCGTCCAACTGATCAATGGCGAGGCTGGCGTCTGATAGCCGTTTGCCCGCAGCACGGCAAGGCCAGGGACATTTTGCGAGGTCATGGTGACGATGAACAGGGGAATGCCCACGCCGATCAGTGCCGACAGTGAAAATTCGGGCTTCATGAACACAGGCAGGGCAGGTGTCCAGGACAGCTTTTCAGGATGAAGCAGGCCGAGCAGCGCTGCGCCGGCGATGCCGGCCATCAGGGCAAGGGGAACGGTATAGCGCGGCAGCAGCAGGCGGCCCAGCAGAAAGACGGCGAATATGAGGAGCACCAGGGCCAGCTGGCTTTGCATCGCAGAAAACAGATTCATGCCGAAGCGCAGCAGAATCCCGGCCAGCATGGCGGCGGCGATGTGGCGGGGCATGTATTGCATCAGTTTCTGGAACCAGCCCGTCACCCCGCTCAGCAGAATCAGCAATGAGGAAAACAGGAATACTCCCGTTGCCTGACCCATGGTAAGGCCGGTCAGGCTGGTGGCCAGCAGGGCTGCCCCCGGGGTGGACCATGCTGTCAGAACGGGACTGCGATAGCGCAACGAAAGCCCTATGCAGCTCAGGCCCATGCCGATGCCCAATGCCCACATCCATGAATTGAGTTGTGCCGGCGTGGCGTTCGCGGCGTTGGCCGCCTGGAAAATAATGGCGACAGAGCTGGAGTAACCAACCAGCACGGCGATAAATCCAGCGGAAATATGCGAAATTTTTGACCAGTTGCTCACGCGTGTTCCGACGATGATCGAAATGGGATGGCTATCCTAGCATGGCGAGTTCAGTCACGTTTGTTTAAAACATTTGTTATGTTATAACATACCGTTTTTTGATGACCTTCAAAAAAGGGGAAGTAAGTGTTTATCAGAATGAACGCGCTGGCGGGCGCATTGGCCCTGGTTTTTGGCGCAGCGGGCATGGCACATGCCCAGGCGGCGTGGTCTGGATCAGATGGCAGTATGGTCACCGAACTCGAACCCATTACAGCCTATCCGCTGTCAGCAAGCCCTTCCGATTTGAGCGTACCCGCCCAGGCGCTCGATGGGGCTGCGTTGGTCCTGGCGCGTGAAGCCACGTTGGGTGCCACGCTGGCAGGCTTGCCGGGCGTGCATGCAGACACCTTTGGCGCGGGAGCCAGCCGTCCCGTTATCCGCGGGCAGACGGCGCCCAGGGTCAAGGTGCTGTCCGACGGATCCGAGCTCATGGATGCTTCAGGCGTATCTCCCGATCACGCCATTACCAGCGAACCCATGCTGGCGCAGCGCATAGAAGTGCTGCGCGGTCCGTCCACCTTGCTGTATGGGGGCGGCGCGATAGGCGGTGTGGTGAACGTCGTCGATAATAAAATACCTCACGCCATACCGGAAAAAGGCTACGAGGGGTTTGCCGAGGCGCGCGGCGCCACGGGGTCTCAGGAAGCAGCCGGTGCGTTTGGCCTTACCGCCGGCGAAGGCAACGTTGCCATTCACGTCGAGGGTGCCAAGCGACGGTCAGGCGATTACCGCGTTCCGGACTGGACCAGCAACCGCCTTGCCGGATCCCACGAAAAAAGCACCACGGGCAGTGTGGGGCTCTCCTGGATAGGCGAACGCGGCTACACAGGCATTTCCTACACTCAGACGCGCAGCGAATATGGCCTGCCCGGCCATAACCATGAATACGAAGGCTGCCATCCACATGGCAGCCATCTGCATTGCGGAGGGCATGATCACGATGGTGACCACGACCACGAAGACGAGCATGATCACGACGGTCACGATCATGATGGGCACGAGGATCATGCTACGCCCTTTGTCCGCCTGGATTCGCGACGCATGGATGTACGGGGCGAATACCGCGATCCTTTTGCCGGGTTCAGCAAGGCCAGGTTCCGTGGCGGATACACAGATTACAAGCACGACGAAATAGAAGGATCGACGATAGCCACAACATTCAAGAATCGCGGCTACGACGCAAGGCTTGAGCTGGAGCATCGTCCCATTGCCGGATGGCATGGTGTGCTGGGACTGCAGGGTGCGCGCAATACCTTCAGTGCTTTGGGCGAAGAAAGCTTTGTGCCCAAGTCGCTCACACGCAGTGCAGGGATATTCCTGCTCGAAGAATACCCCCTGGGAGACTGGCGTTTCGAGCTGGGCGCGCGGCATGACTGGCAAGCGGTCAGCCCCGAGTCTTCCCAGCCCGACTCCAGGCTGCACGGCACCTCCCTGTCTGCCGGCGCCGTCTGGGATTTTGCGCCGCAGTATGCGCTGGCTGCATCGCTGTCCCGCTCTCAGCGCCTTCCCGGTGCGCAGGAGCTGTATGCCAATGGCATACACATGGCCACCAATACCTACGAGCTGGGTGATCCCGGCCTCACGGCAGAAACCTCACGCAATATCGACCTGACACTGCGCAAGTACGAAGGCGATACCCGATTCTCACTGACCGTTTTCCATAACAGCATCAAGCATTACATCTTCGCCAATACCCTGGACCGTTATAAAGATTTTCGCCTTATCGAATACACGCAGCGGGATGCCAGCTTTACCGGGATAGAAGGGGAGGCGAGCTATCGCTTCAACCGCAACCTTACCGCCGGGGTGTTCGGCGATCTGGTTCGCGGCAAGCTCAAGGGCGCAGCCGACTTGCCGCGCATTCCCGCCGCCCGTGCAGGGGTGCGGATCAATACGCGCTGGAATCATTGGACGGGGAACATAGAAGCCTATCGCGTGTTCCGTCAGAATCGCGTCGCTGATTTTGAGTCTGAAACGCCGGGACACAACATGGTCAACCTGGGCGTAGCCTACAACGGATCCGCAGGCGCCGTGGATTATTCCGTCTATCTGCGTGCAACAAACCTGTTCGACGCGCTTGCTTATAACCATGCGTCCTTTATCGCCGATGTGGCCCCATTGCCTGGGCGCAGGGTGATGTTGGGCGTGCGCATGGAATATTGATCTTCTGCGTGTACGGCAGCGTCTTGTCCCGTGCGGACAGGATGCTGCCGGATGTGGTGAGCCGGCGGAGCAGTGAGACGCCAGGAATGCAGCGTGACTCAGGCACCCGCCATGGTGATATCAGTGGAAGGGGCAAACTGCTTGCGTGTAGTGTCTTGGGAAATATTCACGATATTGGAAAAATTTACCGGGCTATTCAGTTTTCCGCTGTCCAGCCAGTAAATCACGCCAAGAATCAGAAAAACACACATTGCCAGTCCATACAGAATAAAGGGTATGTATTGATACACCATGCCAGTGCTCCTGAGTGGTAGTGGTTCTATATGTATTGATACTGTCTGTAGCATATAGCGTGCCTGAGCTCGCCAAGGAGAGGCAACGCTGCGCCTATGTCGTATCCGGCGCTCTGCTGTGGGCATCAAGGTGGCGCAGAAAAGCCTGCAGTACATGAGCGTGTTCACGTTCGCGCAGGTAGTACACATATTCATTCATGTGCAGCGATATATCGCTGATGTCGATAACGCAACAAGCATCGTGTGCAGGAATTTCGCGCAGCGGAATCAGGCTGCAGCCCAGCCCGTTCTGGATGGCCCAATGGATGGCTTCGCGGCTGGCAATCTCGATGCATTTGCGCGGCTGTACGTTGATCGTCTTCAGGGCGTCCAGAGTTGTCTGGCGTGTCATGGAGCCCGGTTCGCGCAATAGCAAGGTATGTGGCGCAAGGTCGGCCAGGCGGGCCTGCTTGCGCTGCGCCAGGGGATGCCCGCAAGGGGCGACAATTTTCAGGCTGTCTTCTGCCAGCAGCCTGCGTCGCAGACGTTCGTCCTGCAGCAGCGTCGAGGACGAGACTGCGTCCAGACGGTAGGCCAGCAGATCGTCCAGCACCTCTCGCGAATTGCCCTGGAGGAAGGCAATATCAATGTCCGGATAACTGGCATGAAAATCCCTTATGCACGGCATGATGTAGTAGGGGCCGGTCGCGCCGACACGCAGGTTTCCCAGCCGCAGGTCGCGGGCATCCCGTAAAGAAAAATCGATTCTGGTTGCCATGTGCAGGATGTTTTCTACCTGAGGCAGCAGACGTTGGCCTTCGGGTGTGAGCGACAGGCCTTTGCCCAGTCTGTGAAAGAGTTCGACACCATAGCGTTTTTCGAGCTGGCGCAGGTGCGTGGTGACTGTGGGTTGGCTGACGCCCAGCAGACGAGCTGCCTGGGTAATGTTGCCGCTGCGGGCCACGGCATGAAACGAACGGAATTCCAGGGTCAGCATAAGCAGCGCGGTGATAGAGGTCAGCAGAGCGCCAAATTATCGAATATGACTATTACAGAAATTGGTGCATCTGTCATCGCGGCACAACTTCCTCTACCCATAATCGCCACCTGAAAGCCTGGCTCCAGGCTGTTTTTCCGGATGGCAATCATGAACATAAAGAATAGGGCCAGCGCGTCTTTACGCCAGCCTGGCTGGCGCAGCCTTGTCGCGTGGACGGCGTGCGCGGTTTTGCTGACGGCGTGTGGCGGAGGCGGCGACAGCACAACTGCCGACGCGTCTGGGCCGCCGCCTCTGGTCAACGAGGGAAGCAGCGCGCACAAAGTGCTGTTGGTGCAGGTCGATGGGCTGACCTACGACGCCCTGGCCGATCGCGTCAGTCAGCAGGCTCCTGTGCTGTCGCCTCTGCATTATGCACCGGCGTTGACAGGCGGCTACACGGGAACGGAAACGGAGCAACGCACAACGGCAGCACCTGGTTCAGGCTCGGTGGTTACGGGCGTCTGGGCCAATCAGCATGGCATTGTGAAGGATGAGCCCGATCAGGCCCTGGCGCCTGCCGCTGCAGATCTGTTTGGCATGCTGCACGCGCAGTTGCCCGGTGTCCAGACGGCGCTGATCGCCGCGACTTCCTTGTACCCCTCACTGCTGAAAGCCTCGGTCAACACGGGGGCGATAAGCGTAGTTGCCGATTGCTCAGGTTCTGATGCCTGCGTAACGAAGCAGGGCGGCGAGCAACTGACCCGGGGCGCAGATCTGGTCATGCTGCAATATCATGCCCCTGCGGAAGCCGCCAGGCAATATGGATTGGGCAGTGAGCAATATCGCTCCGCCGTCGCACAGGTGTCGGGGCAGATGAGTGAGTTGCTCGCCATTATTGATCAGCGCACTGCGGTGGACGCGAAGGAGGACTGGCTGGTCATGCTGACGTCTGCCTACGGCCTGGACGAGTATGGCACGGCCAGCGGTTCCCAGTTTCCGCGCAACAAGACGGTATTCATCGCCAGCAACAAGGCGTTGCCGGCTCTGGTGCTGGCACAGCAGCGCGCAACAAAGGCATCGGGCGCAGCAAAGACATCGGGCGCAGCGTCATCGTCGGGCAGTGCAGCGACTGCCGGTTCGGCTGGCAGGGCAAGCCTTGCAGCCGGTGCTCGCAGCACTGCGGATATGAGTGACTGGCTGGCCATTGTTGATATAGCGCCTACGGTGCTGCGACAGCTGGACCTGCCGCTTTCCAGCGAAGACTATCGCTTCAGCGGCAATGCGCTGCAGGTCAAGGGCAGTATCAGAGCCTTGGATTATGTTGCCGATGAGGAAGCGGCTTCGATTGCGCTGAACTGGCGACTGAGCGGTGCGGATCAGCAGGCCGTCAAACTGTATCGCGATGGCGTCCTGCTGGCGACCCTGCCGGCGGGGACGACGGATTATCTTGACGATC
Organism: Pusillimonas sp.; assembly: GCA_048270225.1. Classification (GTDB taxonomy): domain Bacteria; phylum Pseudomonadota; class Gammaproteobacteria; order Burkholderiales; family Burkholderiaceae_B; genus Allopusillimonas. The sequence continues at coordinate 799,103 of JBLWTG010000001.1, forward strand.
AGCTGCCGGCGCGCGATGCGCAGGGTCGCTACCGCCATCGCTACACCGTTGCGGTGGGCGATGCCATGACGTCGGCGCGGGCCGAGATCGGCTACACGCCGCCGCCTCAATTGGCGCCTACGCTGGTCAATGATCTTGCTGTGTATTACCCACTGGCGAGCTTGCCGGCGGTCGATGCCAGGAGCGGGTCGACGCTGGGGGCCTGGGCGGTCGATGCGGATGGCGGATCGATCATCCCGGCTGACATGTTCGGTACGGATGCAGGCGGACATGCACTGCATGTGGACAGCAGCGTGCGCAATGCTGCCGGCCTGGCCGGATACCGGCTCGTCCTGAATCGCGATGTGACCAATGATAGCGCCGTGCAGGGCTTTACCATCGGTTTCTGGCTGCGTCCGGAAGCCAGCTGCACGCAGTACGGTTACGGTGCTTCGGTGCTGGCAAATAAAAACTATGACTCTGGCAACACGCCGGGCCTGGCGATAGGTTTGTTCAACCGCAACGGCTGCGATCTGCGCTTTAACACTGGGGATGGTTCGTCGCGGGACGAGGCGCAGGGCTATCAGGTGACGGCTGATCAGTGGGCGTATGTCGCCATTTCCATCGACAAGGCGGCCAAACGCATGAACGCCTATGTATTCGATACGAAAAATGGCCAGCAGAACGGCACGCTGCCGCTGCGCGATTCCATCCTGGCAGCGCTGGGCGGCAGCCGGACCAACACGCTGGGCGTGGGCGATGACAGCACGGGGCGCTATAACGCGCGCTGGAATCCTTCCTTCAATGTGGCGATGGCCTACGGCGATTTTGCTGTGTGGGAGCGCGTGCTGACGCTCGATGAGCTGTCCAGCATTTATGCCTCTCGCCAGCCGCTTTCCACACTGCTTCCCTGACTCTTTTCACCAACAGGATCAAGAGAATGAACACTACTCATCCAGGATATCCGGCTCGCCGGTCGTGGTTGTTGCGTCTGGCAGCACCGATGTTGCTGGCGCTGGCGTTGACCGCCTGCGGCGGTTCTGGCGACGACCAGGGCGGTGGCGGCACGCCCGAAAACCCCGGATCTCCTCAGCCCGGCAAGCCCGCCGACCTGCATTGCGCTCCCTGATACTTACACGTGGAATTCAAGATGACTTCAAGACGAAATTTCCTGCGCGGCATCGCCTCCTCGGGCCTGGCCGCCACGACACTCGCCACTTTTCCACCCAGCATACGCCGCGCCCTGGCGATACCGGCCAATAACAAGACGGGCAGCATCAAGGATGTTGAACATATTGTGGTGCTGATGCAAGAGAACCGGTCTTTCGACCATTATTTCGGCACACTCAAGGGTGTGCGCGGCTTTGGCGATCGCTTTACCATCCCTTTGCCGGGTCAGCGCACAGTCTGGCAGCAGCGCGATGCGAAGGGCGTCGAGATTTCACCCTATCACCTGGACGGCAGCAAGGGTAACGCACAACGGGTGGACGGCACGCCTCATAGCTGGATAGATGGCCAGAACGCCTGGGACCATGGCCGCATGTCGGAATGGCCGCGGTACAAGAACGCGCATTCCATGGGGCATTTCCAAGAGGAGGAAATACCGTTTCAGTTTGCCCTGGCCAATGCCTTCACGCTCTGTGACGCCTATCATTGTTCAATGCATACTGGCACCAACTCCAACCGATTGTTTTTGTGGAGCGGCAGCAATGGACCCACCGGGGCTGGCGTGGCGGTGGTCAACAATGCGTGGGATGGCATAGATCTGTCAGTAAAGGGTTACGAATGGACGACTTATCCCGAGCGGTTGCAGGCGGCAGGGGTGAGCTGGATGGTCTACCAGAATATGCCGGACAATTTCACTGATAATTCGCTTGCAGGTTTCAAGCAGTATCGGCAGGCCAATGAAGCGTCGGGCAAGCCCGTCGGTATTACGGGACAATATCCTGCCTACGAAGATGCGGACGATGCTGCAAATCCTTTGTACAAGGGCATAGCCAACACAATGCCGGATGGAGGGTTCATGGAGCGCATCCGTGAGGATGTCAAGAACAATACCTTGCCGCAGGTGTCATGGGTAGTTGCGCCGGCCACATATTCCGAGCACCCCGGCCCGTCCAGTCCGGTGCAGGGCGCCTGGTATATACAGACGCTGCTGGATGCGCTGACGTCCAATCCGGAGGTGTGGAGCAAAACGGTGTTGCTGGTCAATTTCGACGAAAACGACGGATATTTCGACCATTGTCCGTCGCCTTCTGCACCATCCATCAATCCGGATGGCTCGATGGCGGGCAAATCGACCCTGCCGCAGGCGGATCTTGATCCCGAGTATTTCAATCACCCGACGCCGCCGGGCATGACCGGGCAGCCGCCCAGCGATGGCAGAGTCTATGGGCCGGGTGTCCGCGTGCCCATGTATGTCATTTCGCCGTGGAGTCGCGGCGGATGGGTCAATTCTCAGGTGTTTGATCACACGTCGACCATTCGTTTCATCGAAGCGCGTTTCGGCGTGTCTGAGCCGAATATCAGTCCTTATCGGCGCGCAGTGTGTGGCGATCTGACCAGCGCGTTCAATTTCGAGTCGCCCAACGATGAGCTGCCGCTGACGCTTGCAGGGCGAAAGAGCAAGGAGCAGGCGGACACGCTGCGTCAGGAACAGGAGCGTCTGGCGCAGGTGCCGCTTCCCGCAGATCCTGATACGCCAAGGCAGTATACGGGTGTACGGCCATCGCGCGCCATGCCCTACGAATTGCATGTGAGTGCGCGCTGTCATCCGGGCCAGGGCGTGCAGCTGCTGTTTGCCAACAGCGGCAAGGCCGCTGCGGTTTTTCACGTTTACGACAAGTTCAACCTGGATGCGATACCGCGCCGCTTCGTGGTCGAGGCGGGCAAGACGCTGGATGACAGCTGGGAGATTGCGGGTGGCAATATCGGCCGCTACGACTTGTGGGTACTGGGCCCGAATGGCTTTCACCGCCATTTCAAGGGCGATACGGGGCCGCTGGGCATGGAGAAGGCGGCAGCGCCCGAAATCCGGGTGTGCTACGACGTGGCCAATGGGAATGTCTATGCGCAGATGATGAATGGCGGGGGCTCGCCCTGCACGTTCACCGTGCAGGCTGAGATGTACCGCGAGGATGGCCCCTGGGAGCTTGAGGTGCCTGCAGGCGGCAGCAGTGAGCTGTCCTGGGACCTGTCGGGCAGCGGCCGCTGGTATGACTTCTCGGTTCGCAGCAGCAGCGACTCAGCCTATTACCGACGGTTTGCCGGTCGTGTAGAGACTGGCGAGCATGGCGTAAGCGATCCAGCCCTGGGTATGGAGTCGTTCTAGTATTGGGTGGATGCAGCAAGGCGCCATAGGCAGGCGCTTTACTGCACCAGCTGGTTGATTTCGATAATGGGCAGCATGACGGCCAGTACGATGGCCAGTACGATGCCGCCCATGACCAGAATCATCATGGGTTCGAGAATGGCCGTCATCGTCATGGCCCGCCGTTCGAGGTCGGTGGACAATGTCGTGGCGGCTCTTTCCAGCATGGGCGGAAGTTCACCGGTCCGCTCACCGCTGCCGATAAGATGCAGCAACAGAGGCGGAAACTGCCGCTGAGCCTGCAACGCACTGGCCAGTGAACTGCCTTCGCGAACACGGGCCGCGGCATCCTGGATACTGGCACGCAATTTATCGTTGGAGACGGTGCGTCGGGCGGCATCCAGCGCAGCGAGCAAGGGCACGCTGCTGCTGGTCAGGATGGCAAGCGTTGCCGCAAACCGGGCGATATCCACTCCCATGATGTAGCGGCCCGCCATGGGCATGCGCAGCAGCCGCGCATGCCATGCCATCCGTGCGGCTGGATTGCGCAGACGCAAGCGCCACAGCGCAAACAGCATGAGCAGGGCGATTGCCGCGACCAGCCCCCACTCGCGCACCCAGTCGCTGCCACGTATCATCAGCCGTGTCAGCAGAGGCAGGGCTTGTTGCGTCTGAGCGAATGCACCGACCACCTGGGGCACCACGTAGCTGAGCAGGAAAATCACAATTGCGATGGACACCAGCATGACGATGACCGGGTAGATGAACGCGGTCAGCAGTTTGTTGCGCAGGGCGCCGCGCGATTCGATGTAGTCCGCCAGTTTTTCCAGTACATGATCGAGCTCTCCGGATTGTTCGCCGGCATCCACCAGGGCTTGATAGATTTCGGGGAAATCCCTGGGATGAGCGGCAAGCGCCTGGCCCAGGCGGTGGCCAGCGCGTATATCGGCGCGCACTGCCGCCAGCGTCTGGGCGACATGGCGCTGCTCTGCCTGCTCAATGGTGGCGCTCAGCGCCGCTTCGAGCGGCAGCCGGGCCACCAGCAGGCTGGCCAATTGCCGGGTGAGCCAGCCCAGTTCTGCGTCTGATATCCGTTTCTGGGTCAACGCGGCGGACAGGTTTCCGGACCGGCGGCCTGTCTCTTTGACATCAAGAGGGAGCAGGCCGCGCGCGCGTAGCGTCTGGCGCGCGCTGCGCGGACTGTCGGCATCGACCAGGCCACGCTCATGGCGTCCCGTCTTGTCAACGGCCTGATACTGATAAGAAGGCATGGTTTCCTTTTGTGGGGCTTATAAGTCGCGGGTGACGCGGGCCAATTCTTCCGTGCTGGTCACGCCTTGCTGTATCCAGCGCTGGCCATCCTCATGGAGCGTGCGCATGCCCGCGCGGCGCGCGGCTGCCCGCAAGGCTTGTTCGTCGGCGGCTCCGCCCAGGAGTGCGCGCGCTTCATCATCGACGACAAACAGTTCGTGAACGCCTGTTCGGCCGCTGTAGCCGGTGTGCGAGCAATGCGTGCAGCCCGCGCTGTGCCAACGTGCGCTGCCGTCCGGTTGAACCTGCCGGCAATGGCCGCACAGTTTTCGGATCAGGCGCTGCGCCAGTACGCCTTGCAACGTGGAGGCCAGTAGAAAGGGTTCGATGCCCATGTCGACCAGGCGCGTGGCGGCCGATACCGCATCGTTGGTGTGCAGCGTGGCCAGCACGAGATGGCCGGTCAATGAGGCCTGAACCGCAATCTGGGCGGTTTCCAGGTCGCGGATTTCGCCTATCATGATGACATCGGGGTCCTGCCGCAAAATGGCGCGCAGGGCGGCTGCAAAGCTCAGGTCTATGCGGGCATTGACTTGTGTCTGACCTACCCCGGGCAGGTCGTATTCGATGGGATCTTCGACGGTGAGGATATTGGTCGTGCTGCTGTCCAGCCTGCCCAACGCCGCGTACAGCGTTGTGGTCTTGCCGCTGCCGGTGGGGCCCGTCACCAGCACAATGCCATGAGGCCTGTGTATCTGCGCGTCCAGTTGCGTCAGTACTTCGGGTGCCAGGCCCAGGCGTTCCAGCTCAAGCCTCCCGGCTGACTTGTCCAGCAGTCGCATGACGGCCCGTTCGCCATGCGCGGTGGGCAGCGTGGAAACGCGGACATCGATGGGGCGGCCGCCCACCCGCAGGGCGATACGGCCATCCTGGGGGAGGCGTTTTTCCGCAATGTCCAGGCTGGCCATGATTTTGATACGCGACACCAGTGCGTTGTGCAGTGCGCGCCGCGGGCTCACGATGTTGCGCAGCGTGCCGTCCACGCGATAGCGGACCATGGAGGTATTTTCGAATGGCTCTATGTGAATGTCGCTGGCGCCGTCCCGCGCCGCCTGCGTGAACAAGGCGTTGATCATGCGGATGACTGGTGCGTCGTCATGCGCTTCTAGCAGGTCGGCGACCTCGGGGATATCCTGCATGAGCCGGTCCAGATCGATCTCGCTCGCGGCAGCGTCCACGACGGAGGCCGCATCGTCGCTTTGCGCATAGGTTGCGGCCAGCAGCGTGTCGAGCTCGGCGTCATCCACATGCCGCAGCGTCAGCTTGCCATGATGCCGGCAGGCTTCCGCCAGCGCCCAGGCTGGTGTGCGCGCACTATGCACCAGTACCGGTCCGGCACTGCTGGTCTGGATCAGCGCGCGATGGGTACGGGCCCATAGATACGGCAGTCTCATGAGGGGTCTCCACGCAGGTCCAGCAGGCCGTTGTTCGTATTGCGCTCGATATCGGGCAGGCTCGCTGGCGCAGCGTCGGGGCTGAACCAAGTGGAGCGGCGCGGCATATGATCCTGCGCTGATCTCATATAGTTGTAGCGGTCCAGGGTAAGGCCGGCGCTGTCGGTGGCCGAACGCACGATGTGCGGGCGCAGGAAGATCATCAGATTGGTTTTGGTTCGAGTACGGCTTTCGTAGCGAAACAGGCTGCCCAGTACCGGAATGTCGCCGAGCAGGGGGACAGAGGATGTCGTGTCGTTGATGTTGTCTTCCAACAGCCCACCCAGCACGATGATCTGGCCATCGTCCACCAGCACATTGGTTTTCAGCGCGCGCTTGCGTGTCACCAGTCCGGTGCTGGCCGTTGTCAGGCTGGAGTCTATGCTGCTCACCTCTTGATAGAGTCCGAGCTTGACGGTGCCTCCTTCGGATATTTGTGGACGGATGCGCAGCGTCAGGCCTACATCCTCGCGTTCTATGGTCTGGAAGGGATTACTGGCGCCATCGCCTGTCGTGGTGTACTGCCCTGTCACGAAGGGGACAGTACGGCCGACGATGATGCTGGCTTCTTCGTTGTCCAGCGTCATCAGATTCGGTGTTGAGAGCACGTTGGCGCCGCTGCGTCGCTCCAGGGCGCGTGCCAGCACGCTCAGATTGACCAGTTCGTGGCCCAGTACGTTGACCGTACCCTTGACGATGCCCAGGCTCAGGCCCTGCGCCAGGGCGTCAATGGTGGTGGCGCCGGACGGATTGATACCGCTGCCGCCGAAATTCGCGCCGCCCACAAAGGAACTGCCGCCTCCGTTCAGACCTCCCCCGCCTGCCATCCATTGGACGCCGAATTCCGCGGCGTCTTCCGCATTCACCTCTACGATCAGGCTCTCGACCAGGACCTGGGCGCGTCGCTGATCGAGTTGGTCGATGACCTCCCTGAGACTGCGGTAAAGCGGGGGCGGGGCCGAGATGATCAGGGTGTTTGTGGTGGGATCTGCCTGCACGGTTGCGCCGCCGGCTGAGAAGGACAGGGTCTGATTGCCCGGGGCACCGGACTGTTCCAGACCTTCGTCCATCTGTTGCGATTGTCCGCCGCCTGTCGATAGCGCCGAAGCCATCGCGTTCATGCCGGAACCGTTCTGGCCAGACTGGGATGCTTGTGTATTTCGGTCCAGTGCGGAAGCGCCGTCCATCGTCCCGGCACTCTGTGAGCCGCTCTGGCCGCCTTGCCCGCCCAGGGCGCCGCGCAGCACTTCGGCCAACCGGGTCGCCTGCGCATTGCGCAGATAGACAACATGCAGGTTGCCGGCCTGGCTGTCGGGGTTGTCTATCCGTTCGATAAGATTGCGGGCAATGTCGAGTTTTTCGGGACTGGCGGCGCGGACCAGCACGGCGTTGCTGCGCGGATCCGCTACGATATTCAGTCGCTGAGAGGGATCGTTGCCGCCATCCAGCAACTGCCGCGCCAGGGCCGCCACATCCAGCGCCACCCCATATTCAATGGGAATGAGGTCGGTGCTGATGGCATCGGGGGTATCGATGCTGGCGATCACATCGGCAATTCTGTCCATATTGTCCGCATAGTCAGTAATGACAATGCTGTTGTTGCCGGCATAGGCATTGATGACATTGTTCGGCGCAATCATGGGGCGCAGCACGGGTACAAGATTGGTAGCGTTCTCGTAGCGAAGATTGAACACGCGGGTGACCAGTTCCCCGCTATTGCCTGCTGCGTCATGACTGCCATCGCTGACGGGGCTGCCCTGCAGTTTGGCATCGGCTTCAGGTACCACACGGCTTACCCCATTGACGCTGATCACGGCAAAGCCATGCATGCGCAATGCGCTCAGGAGCATGGAGTAGGCCGTGTCCGGACTCACAGGACTTTCGGAGACCAGTGTCAGCTGGCCCTTGACGCGCGGGTCGGTCACAAAGTTGCGGCCGGTAAACTGGGCCAGGGCCCGCACGACGCTCTGCAGATCGGCATCGACGAAATTAAGTGTGAGCTTGTCTTCGGAGGCGGACGTTGTATCGGTTTTGTCACTGCTGTCGGGGCTGCTGCGTGAGGAGCGCTGAGAACGGGATGCGTCACGGTCGCGTGCTTCAGCATGGCTGCGAGGCCGGGGAGTGTGCACGGGCAGGGTGTCTTGCCGCTCCTGTGCCTCCCATAGTGATCCGTTGCTGGTTTGGACAATCAGCTGCGAGGGCATAGGGCTGGCGTGCTCTTGTTGCATTGACGCACAGCCTGCAAGAATGAGCGAGCATGCCAGGAGAGAAATAACAGGAGCAGAGTGTGATCGGTGCATGAATAAGAAAATATCGGTCAGTTCAATAATGGAGGGCGGCATACCGGGCCCTGGGCGCATGCATCATGGAAATTTCAGCAAGCTCGTCTCGCCTTTGCGGGGGCCGAGCGCGGAAAGCAGCTCGCGCAGGGCGGCGCTGTACTCGGCCTGGGCCTGCGCCGTGCCGTCAAAGCGAAGACCTGCGGCGGGAGACCACGTCCCGCGCCCCTCCAGCCTTAGCGCGCCGCTCTGCGTACTGAGGGAAATCTGCAGGCGGCCATCTGTCTGGGGAGTGGCCGTCAGCTGGTAATTGCCCAATGGGCGTACGGTGGTCAGCGCCGAGCTCGCGTTGTTCCAGGTGAGGAGATAGGGGGAGGCCGTGTCTGGTTGCGGCAGATCGGGCCAGCGCAAGGTCAGTGCGCCACCGGGCGAGACAGCGTTGAGCGTCGCATGCAAGGTGTTCAGGATGGCGGCGGGAAGGGTCAGGTTCTGGCCAGGAATCTCCCATCCTCGCGAGCTCAGCGAGAGCGACAGGGCACGCTCAAGCCAGGGATGTTCCACAAGCAGTATCGGCCCGCGGGACCATGTGAGCTGCCATTGGATGGGCTCCTTGATGGTGCGTTCGCGTCCGCTGGCGCCGACGGCAATGAGGGCTGAACCCTTCCACACGGTGCCCGAAGCGCTGACCATCTGTATCGGCCAGGCTCGGGGTACAAACAGCCGCAGCCAGTTTGCGGGCATGGCGATGATTGCGAATGCCAATGCAATGCCTGCGAAAACAAGGATTCTGGCCGTTAGCGTGCGCATCAGCCTTCCTTGGCGCTGCGCGCCAGTACGATCTGGCCGTCCAGCAGACCGGGACGTTCCCGTCCCTGGACCATGGCCCGCTGCAATGTCACGCTGCGTGTGTTTAGCTGCAGCAGGTCTGGCATGCTGCTCAGCCAGGCGATGACGCGTGCGGCCGGAACGCCCGTCACCGACAGTGTCCAGAGATGGGTCTGGTCATTGTCTGTGCTGGACACTTGCAAGACGGTGGCCAGGCCGGCCTGGCGCAGGCTGGATTGAATGGCCGCGTCCAGTTCATTTTCGGGCACCATCCCCACGCGATGCGTGGCAAGCGCCTGGGCTTGTTGCACCACTGACTGCACATAGGCGACTTCAGCGCGCAGGGAGGGCAGGGCCTGGCGCTGGGCGTCTATGGTATGCAGCGCGGGTCGCAGGCCCAGCATCCATAAGGCCGCCAGCGCCAGGCATAGCGCGCACGCCGCCAGCATGCGCTGCTCGCGCCGGTCACGCTGCGCCCACCAGCCTCGGGCACTGGCCGCCCATTCGTGCGCAGCCTGCAGGGCATTGCTGTTCTGGCTGATGCCGGCATATCCGGTCTGTACACGCGTCTTGAGTTTGCCTGCCCAGGCGGACACGGGCGTGTGGCTGTGTGTATGCGGCGTCATGAGGGGGGCTTATCGCGTGATGAGACAGACTGGTGGCGGATATGCCAGACATTGGGTGAATTCTTGTCCTGCTGAACGATCAGGGCATGAGCGGCTGCGGCCTGCTGCAACGACCCCGAGGCAGATGTCTTGTCTGTGCGATCGTCCTTCACATGAGGCGCGGCATGGTCGGCCTGTGGCGTGCCAGCGGCATCGTCGGTCAGGGTCAATGTCAAGCTGCCGTCTGCAAAGTGCAGGCTGCGCACTTGCTTGCTTGCAAAATCCAGTGTTCTTGCCGCGGCCAGCGCCAGCGGCGCAAAGCTGCCGGCCTGCGGCGCTCCCTGTTGCGCGAGCAGCGCATCGCGTTGGTCTTGTGCCTGTTTGACCGGGTCAAGAATGACGGGAATATCGGGAAACGCCTGGGCGACGGTCGTCGACATGTAGGTGCGCAGGCGAGCAGCCTCGGCACTCAGTTGCGCGGCGTAGACCTGCAGGCCGACGGTCCAGGTCATGGCGGCAAAGGCAAGCCAGGCCGCAGCCTGTTTCCATTGATCCAGTTTTGCGGCCGGACGAAGTTCGTCTCGGGCCAGTGACAGGGTTGGGGAAGTCGCCAGCCAGCGGGAGTCTGCTGGCAGAGTCAGCGCTGCGCCGTCCTGCGGTGTCAGCAGCTCCTGCGGATAAATGGCCTGGACCGCGATGCCGGCCGCATGCAGCAATGCCCACATGTCCGCAACGCGCCGACGGTCGGCCCACGCCACCGTCGTGATACCGTCTTCGCCGCGCGGCCCATAGGCGATGCACAGCATGGATGGGTCCGACAATGTCATCGGCTCGACGCTGGACTGTACGGCGGCATCCTGATGGCGGGCGCTCACAACAGGCAGCGTGATCGACGCAACAATGGCATCGCCTGGATGCAGCACAATGTCGGCTGTGCAGGCCGGCATTGCCGTCATCAGTTCGCTCACGGGCAGACGGCCTTCACGTACCAGTGCGCTGTCGCGCTGGCGTATCAGGACAAAGGCCAGTTCGGACGCATGGTGCAGTTCGTGCAGAGGAGGCAGGGCGATACGCAGCAGATATTTCATGTCATTGCCTGATCCAGCGTACTGTGGCAGCGCCCGAGCCTTCGCGATACAACAACGCCTGCATCCCGACCACGACATGATCGAGTGATACCTCGCCGCTGACCAGAAACCACCGGCTGCGGGTTTCCAGCCGTTTTCCCTGCGCCGCGGCGGGCTGGTCGATGCGATTCCAGAAATCAGCGCTGTTGTTGAACCACAGGCCATGGTCGCGCTTGGAGGTCAGTTGGCGGGCCTGAGCCAGCGTCAATGTGTCGACATATGCCGCCATGGTTTCCGCACTGGCCGTATTCAGATTGAGCAGTGTGTGTTGCGGGAGTATGGTCAGATATGGCCTGAGCCGTTGAATCATGTCTGTCGTAAAGCCCTCAATCTGGTTAAGGTCCTGGATGGTGCGAAGTCCCGGGGCTGAGATGCTCTGTTTTTTTCCTGCCTGCGCCTGAGCAATACGCTGGGCCACCCTGGTTGCCAGGGAGGGCGGGATATCCAGAAAGCTGAACAGGCGCTCGAGGCGCTGCACGACCGCCGCAGCGATCTGTTTATCCGTGGCCAGGTTGTAGAGATTGAATTTTCCCTGCTCGTCTTCGATGCGGCCCGAAAAAACAGCCTGCCTGCCGCTGCCGGGGTCATCGATCTGCAGCCCTGCAATGGGGCGGGCCCATAAACCTTCTTTGTGGGTGATGGCAGATTGCCGTTCGTCCAGGTACAGAATGAGCCGGGACCAGTCCATGGCACCGAGCAACAGCCAGTGCGCCTGCGCCCGGTCGCGCTCGTGCGCCAGCGTGCTGGCCAGTAGAGACTGGCGTTCGATGATCGTGGTTGCAGCCAGGGATACCGCGGCAACTACCAGCAGGGCGCCTACCACGGCCATGCCTCGTTGGCGGGATGCCGACGCGGATGCGCTTGCGAGAGATGATGCAGTGCGATTCATTGCAGCAACATGACCTTGCGGTAGGTTTCAAGGCCCTGTTGGCCCTGCCGGCGGATCGTCACTTCCAGCCCGGTAAGGTTGGGGGCTCCCCCTGGCAGCGGCAGGGACATCCAGCCGCGAGCCGGTACCCACCCGCGCAGGGTGAAGGATTCGATGTCGTGCAGGACGACATCCCCTTGTCCCGGTTGGGCAAGAGGCAGCGTATGGCCGGGCGTGCCCACGGCGCGCATGAGCTGATGCTGATCCTGGCGCCAGCGCACAATCTGCCAGGCGTTCGCAGTGCTTCGGGTGATTTCCAGCGCCGGACTCGACGAGGCCTGCGTAAGCCAGCGCCAGCCGGACGGCAGGACATCGTCGCTCGCGTGCTGAGCAATGTCGGTTTCGAGTTGCGCCAGAACGCGCACCATGGCCAGCGTGTGCTCTGTATTGCCCTGCAGGCGTTCATTGGTGCGTTCCACCATGTCCAGCGCCCGCCATGAAAGCAGCGTGACCACAGCCATGATGGTCATGGCGACGAGCACTTCGATCAGTGAGAAGCCGCGCTGGGCATGTTGTCGGCATGTCATGGCAAAGCGGATAGCGTGCCGTGCAGAACAGCCAGTGAAGGTGCGCCGGCAGATTCGCGCACGCTGATCGTGACCTGCCGGAATCGGCGGTTGGCAGTCGGCTGCACTTTGCTTTCGCAGATGAATTTGAGGGGGCCTTGTGCACAAGGTGACTGACGAGTGCCCGGTTGAGGGAATACTTTGCGCAGATGCATTTCGGCCATGGTGTTTACGGCTGCCTGCAGTGCCAGACTGCGCTCCTGCATGGCGCGGGCACCTCCGGCGCCCAGTGCCAGCGCACGCATGCAGGCGGCCAGGGCGATGCTGACGATGGCCAGTGCAATCAGCACCTCGATCAAGGTATATCCCCGCTGCGTTGTCATTGCCGGACCAGATAGCGGCCGTCTGCGCGCCGTTCTATCACCACACGCTGTCCCGCCTGTTCCAGCACGATGTGCATAGGGCCTGCCAGCCACTCTCCATCGAAGCGGCGTGCCTGCGGTGGCGCTACCGTAATGTGCACGCCAGGGCCGACAGGCCATGGACGCGCGCGCAGCGCTTCATCCATCGTGGTCGTGCGTGTTGCGGTGGGCAGATATGCCGTCATGTCCGGCGGCAAGCGCAGCACACGGGGCAAGCGGATGAAGCGGTAGCCTTTGGCGTCGGTTTCCCACACTACGGTTTGCCCGCTTGTCCTGGCTTCGGCCTGGGCCAGTGGAAACAGTTGTGCCAGGCGTTGTGCCTCCCGGTGCAGACTCTGTGTGTCGCTGGATGGAAAAAATGCAAGCGCCGCCGTGCTGGTGATGCCGATAATGGTCAGCACCAGCAATACCTCCAGCAGGGAGAAACCGTGCTGTCCGGCATCGGTGCGGCAGCGCCCGGCGCAAGGATTATTTGCCCCATGAGCCAATATCGGCATCGCGGCCTTCTCCTCCCGGTGCGCTGTCCGCGCCCAGCGTAAACACATCGATCTCGCCATGCACGCCGGGGTTCAGGTATTGATATGGCTTGCCCCAGGGATCGTCCGGAAGGCGATCCATATACACCCGCCAGTTTGCCGGCGTCGGCTCGACATCGGGCCGCTGCCGCAAGGCCTGCAGTCCCTGGCCCGCACTGGGATAGCGACCATTGTCCAGCCGGTACAGCTTGAGCGCCTGCATGATAGTGCCTATGTCCTGGCGGGCAGCGACGGCGCGCGCCTGGTCGGGGCGGTCCAGCAGATTCGGCACGATCAGCGCCGCCATGATACCCATGATGACGACCACCACCATGATCTCGATCAATGAAAAGCCTTGCTGGGTATTGGGAGGCTGGCGGCACGTTGCGGCCGGCGCTTTGAAAAAAGGTTGAGGCATGTACGAGGGATATATATCTATCAAATCAAATACAAAAGGGCCACGCATGTCACATTCGTTTCATGTCCCGTGGACATAATGTGCGCCGGACAAAGGACGGACATGTACGGGCAGCAACAGCCTTGACCTCACGCCAAAAACAGGCTCTGGAGCGCAGTGTAGATGCGTATTATTTCTGTAGTATTTCACCGTCATGGACCGCTTGTGCTGCGTCTGGTCGCCATGCTTGCTCTGGCCGCGGGGCTGGGCATCGGCATTGCGGTACTGCTGGCGCCGCGGGCAGTGCTTCCGCCGCCCGCGCTGTCCCTGGGCGTGCCGCAAGGCGCGGACACCACGGCTATTGCCGCCTGGTTTGGCGGCTCGGCGTCGCGTGCGCGCATCCGGATTGCCGGGTTGATCTCCGGTGGAGAGCAGGGCGTTGCGCTGCTGGCGGTGAACGGCGGTGCCGTGACCGCTTATCGCGTCGGCCAGACCCTTGCGCCCGGTGTCAGCGTCGATGCCATTCTTCCCAATGCCGTGGCAATTGATCAGGATGGCGTGGTGGAGCAGGTACAGGCCCCCAAGCCCGGCTTTCCGGTAGTACAGGGGTTTGTTCCGGTTTCGGGTTCCCGCTCGGGTCAGCCGGGCGTCAATTGATTGTGCTCTCGCCTGCTAGGCAGGTTCGGCGCGTTTGTGCAATAATTGCGGGCTATCAAGTTGCGGCGCTGCCGTGGCCTGATCCGCCCCTCTAGCTCATGCCTGGTTAGAGCAGCGGACTCATAATCCGTTGGTGCCGTGTTCGACTCACGGGGGGGGCACCAGAATTCATGCGGGCTGCGTAAACCTACGCAGCCCGCTTTGTTTTGGTGGTGGGGAATTTTTTGACATGCCGGCCAAACGCGGCGCGTTGGTGGTTGGTCTCGTTCATTTCAATCCTTTTTTAGTTGTGGAGCGTGATATAAAACAGGCTCACAATCTCTTGGAGGGTGTTATGACTGCATATGCCGTAGCTGTGATTCGGGAAACGCGATTCAATGATGAAGTGGTCGGCTACCTGAAAGGGATTGATGAGACGCTGGCTCCATTTGCCGGAAAATACCTGATTCATGGTGGCCCATACCAGCCGTTAGAGGGGGCTTGGTCAGGGGATCTGGTAGTCATCGAATTTCCGTCGATGGAACAGGCGCAGGCCTGGTATAGCTCGGATGCGTATGCGTCGATTCGCTCGCTGCGAACCAGTAACACTGAAGGCGACGTGCTGTTGGTGCAGGGAGTGGCGGAAGGGCACAAAGGGGCGGACATTCTCGGGTGAGATTGCCTGGCTTTCTTGCGGAGACTACCGTATGTCGGCAGCTCGTCTGGCGCATGCTATAAAAACAGTTATCGTTTTCTGTAGGCTGAAAAATGCCCATTCAATCGTTTAATCGATGCTGCGTAGTCGTGCTGCTTGGCATGCTTGTGTCCGGGTGCTCGTTCTTTGGGCACAAACCCTCCTCTACGGATACCAAGGTTTTGCATACTGGGAGCACGCAATCGGATCGCGATGTCGAGTGCAGACAGAACCGCCGCGCATGCATATATAAAGGCTCATATGAGCCAGGAGAATCAGACTTTGCGGTGCTGGAAGCTAAACGCTTGAACAAGGCTGCGCTCGAAAGATTTCGCCGTAGTATTGATAAGTGACGATTGTCCGATGCGTTAATCGGACTGCTCACAGATAATGCGCCGCGCAACTGTCGAAGATTTGTCCACGGAACCTTGGGCTGGCGGATTTATTACGTTCTCGTGATCTGTCATTGACTTGTCCCTAGGGTTATTCACAGGTTCTGGGGATAAGATTGGGCACTCCTCGGGACTGGAGGGGTGTCCAATATCGAAAAAGCCGGATACAAAGCTGTGCGGCCTGGCAGGTTGCTCACAATGCAGCAGGCAGCATGTTCAGCAAGCCGCCGCCGTACACAGCAGGCATCAGGCCCGGGGGCTGGCGCAAATCTATTTATTTGCGTCGCGGATGGCTTCCTTGGCGTCGCCGATCTTGCGCTGCGCTGTGCCTACGTTTTTCTCTATTTTGCCTTCCACTTCTGTCGATTTGTCGTTGGTCACGCGACCCACGGTTTCTTTGATGCCGCCTTTGATTTCTTTGGCGGTGCCTTTGACTTGATCCTTGTCCATAGCGATAGTCCTTTAATGAAGGAAACCGGAAATCGGTTGCCGTACCGACCCGTTAGCAAGTGGCGTGCCGGGCAGGCAAGGCCAAGGCTCGGAGAGGGCGCGACGCTCAGGGGACAGCGGCCATGGCGCAAGGGGTCGGTCCGTCCGCAAATGAATATGTTTGGCGTAGAATCAAACTATCTGCTAAGGAGCTGGGATATGAACCAATTGCTTGTTCCGCTGCTTGTGGTGACGGCCGCCACACTGGGTGCGGGCGTGCTTTTTCTTTTGACGCTCATGGCGGTGGCCAGTGCCGAGCCGACGCATCGCAAGGCATGGAAAGCCTGGCTGCATCGTCTGCTATGCAAAATATCGTTCGACTGTTTCGGCCGGGGCGGACCGGGGATCAGCCGGTCTTGAGGCGTCCAGTCATATCAGCCTTGTTATGGCACAGCCTGTAATCGAATGGATGGATCGTTGATCTGGCGCTATCCCTTGGCGCATTGCAGGATTTTGAGCTTATGGTTTACCTTAAGTCCGCAGTGTTGCGAAGCCGGGTGACGAGCGCCTATGATGCAATCGGCACCGCTGTGGTGCAGGAGAGCTTCGTGAAAATTGTAAAAACAGATGAAAAAGCAGATCCCGCAATGGGCGCTTTGCGCACACAGTTTCCGGGAAAGCCCGAAGTGCAGGTTGATGATGCAGGCAAAATCACAGTGCGGGTCTCGGCCTATATCCCAGACAATGGCGAGCATGTAAAGCATCAGGTGGTGCTGAGCGGGGGGGAAATCGAACGTATTCTGGAGTGTCTGGCGAATCCGCCCCACGCGGATGCCGCGCACGCCGTGGCCAAGGTCATGGGTGCCAATCTCAAGAGCCTGGTGAGGCTGACGGCGCTGGGTGCAGGCACGACAGCCATCGACTGAAGTGCCCGCGCTTGCGCCTTCCTGATGCTCTGGCAGGCTGGGGCAGGCGGCGCGATATACTTGACGGCCATGAGCGCCTCGAAAGAGGCCGTGAACGGTGCTTCCGCACATGGCCCGTCCTGGCGCTTCGCCTGCGAGTGCCGGCACGCAGCCTGCACTCAGGTCCTTTGCCTGGCAGGCCGCATTGGGTAAACATTCAGTATGAAGGTATAAATGGACACGGGACGTGACGCGTCATCCGCCAGTGGATTGCCGACGCCGCCCGTACTGACGCGGCTGACATCCTATCTGTGTCTGGCAGTCAGTATGTCGCTGGTTGGCAGTTATGTTGCATTGACCAAGCCGCTGGCGATTATTTTTCCCTTATTCCTGCTGGCGTGGCTGCGTTTCGGGATTGGCGGGCTGGCCATGCTGCGCTGGCTGCGCAAGCCGGCCGGCGAACCGAGTCTGACAGCCCGCGTGCGTGGACTGATCTTTCTTGAGTCCTTTCTGGGGAATTTCCTGTTTACGCTATGCATGATCAGCGGCGTCCGGCTGACCGGGGCTGTTGCGGCCGGAGTGATCATGTCTTTTATTCCCGCGGCGATTGCGCTCATGAGCCGTATTTTCCTGAAAGAAGAAATCAGCCCGAGGATCTGGGGTGCTGTAGCCTGCGGTGTGGTGGGAATAGGCCTGCTGTCGCTAGGCGGGGGTCATGCGCCAGCCGATGTCATGGCGATGAAGCCATCGCCCCATGCCTGGCTGGGTAACCTCCTGTTGTTCGGCGCGGTGGGCTGCGAGGCGGCGTATGCAGTGATCGGAAAAAAACTGACCGCCGTGCTGAGCCCCAGGCGGATCAGCGCTGTCATTAATCTCTGGGGTTTTATCCTGACCACGCCCGCGGGGCTGTACGCGGCATGGTATTTTGATTTTTCCTCCGTTCAGGCGGGGATTTGGGTGTTGCTGGTGTTTTACGGCCTGGCAGCCAGTGTGTGGACGGTCTGGCTGTGGATGACCGGGTTGCGCGGGGTGCCCGCATCCAGGGCCGGGGTGTTCACTGTCATGCTGCCTGTCAGCGCAGCGGTCGTGGGTGTTCTGGTATTGGGTGAGTCCTTGTCGGGCCTGCAGTGGCTCGCATTTGTGCTGGCGCTGGCCGGCCTGCTGCTCGCCACGTTGCCATCGCGCACCGTCCGCGCCTAGTCGACCACCATCGCACCCATGCCGCGCAGGCGGTATTTTGAGATGGCGCTGTTGTAAATCCGCTGGCGCAGGGTAATATTCGTCGAAGTAAAAGTTTGATCCAGGCTGGTGGGTGGCGGCTGGATAATCTTTGCTCCGGCTAAGCCGGCCAGCCCTCCAGCGTATTTATGTGTGCCCGGCACGATCGGGCTGGAGAGAGTCTGTGTATCGCTTGGTATCCGCCATTCTGGCATGTGCATGTCTGGTCAGCCCTGCATGGGCGGCGCGTATCGTTCAGTTTTCGCCACAAGGCACGGTGGCGCAGATCCAGGAAGTCAGCCTGTCTTTCGATACCGATGTCATCGCTTTTGGCGAGGCACAAGGGCCGGCGCCGGTCACGCTTTCCTGCAACGACCCGGAGCTTAAGGGCAGCGGGCGCTGGCTGGACAGCAGGCGCTGGAAATACGTCTTCGAACGGGAGCCTGGTCCTGGCGTCAGTTGTTCGGCCAGGCTTGATCCTGCATTTCATGCTATCGATCAGAAGCCGGTAAGCGGGCCGACGGCGTTCAGCTTTCAGACCGGCGGGCCGCTGGCCGACGTTGATCGCCCTTATGGCAAAATCATCGCCGAAGATCAGGTGTTTGTGCTCTCGTTCAACGGTCCGGTTGACCCTGAAACACTGCTTGCTCATACGCATTGCCTGGTGGAGGGCCTTGGAGAGGCGGTGCCCGTCCGATTGATCACCGGCGATACACGCAAGCACCTGCTTGAGCGTCTCTATGAATCGCGCGATATCGACATGGATACGCCGGCAACGCAACTGGTCCAGTGCAAGCGGCTGTTGCCGGCGGAGGCGCGCGTCCAGTTGACTGTCGGGGCTGGCGTGGCAACGCCCGCTATGTCGCAACGGCCCGCCGTGGCCAGCAGCAAGGCGGTCACCTTCGATTACGAGGTTCGCAAGCCATTCACCGTCAGTTTCAGCTGCCAGCGCGAGAACGCGAGCATGCCCTGCACCCCGGTGTTACCGGTTCGCCTTGCTTTTTCGGCTCCAATTTCGCCTGAGAATGCGGCAAAAATCCAGCTCAAGCGAGCCGACGGCAACGTCGTGGCGCCGGACGCGGATCGGGAGGACACACAGGACCGCAGCGGCGTTACCAGCGTGTCATTCAAAGGGCCTTTTGCTCCACAGGCTGATTTTTCGTTGACGCTGCCCGACGGCTTGAAGGACGACGCGGGCCGCACGCTGGCCAACGCCGAGCAATTCCCGCTTTCCTTCAAGACGGCGGCTTTTCCTCCGTTGGTCAAGTTTGCCGCTTCGCCGTTTGGCGTGATCGAGCGGTTTGCGGCGGTGCCGCCCGGCGCAGACGAGGCCGACAACCCTGCCGCCATGGCCTTGACTGTGCGCAGCGTCGAACCCGATCTGATGACTCGGGATATGGCAGTTTCGTCAGGTAATCTGCGCGATTACAGCACCCAGGACGATGTGCAGGTACTGAAGTGGTATGCCCGCATACAGCGCCTGGAAGACAGAAGCCTGACGCGCCAGCAGGTCAAGGATGTCTTGGCGGACCGTGAGCTCAGCGCATCATCGGGTGAGCGCATCGATACACGGGGGGTGTCCGTCCTGAATGATGTCGCCAAGGTGCGCAGGCTGACGCTGCCGGGGGCCAGCGAAGACGGCAGACGTCCTTTCGAGGTGATAGGGGTGCCGCTGACCGAGCCGGGCTTTCATGTGCTGGAAATCGAATCCCCGCGTCTGGGCGGGTCGCTGCTGGGCAATAAAGCGCCCATGTATGTACGGACGACGGCCCTGCTGACCAATCTGAGTGTGCATATCAAGACCGGACGGGACGATACGTTGGTGTGGGTGACGACGCTGGACGACGGCAAGGTGGTGCCTGGCGCTACAGTGAACATACTGAGCTGCGATGGCGAGCTATTGGCCGAGGGTACAACGGACGAGCAGGGTATCTGGCATAAGGACGACAACCTGGCCGATGCATCATCTTATTGCGAGAGTACGGGTTTGAGCGGCATTTACGCATCAGCCCGTATCGATGCCTCGCATCCGCTGGCGCGTGGCCGGGCTGATTTTTCCTTTGCGCTGTCGACCTGGGACAGCGGAATAGAGTCCTGGCGCTTTAACGTGCCAACTGACACCAGCGCTCAGCCCACCAGCATTGTGCACACCGTTTTTGATCGCACATTGCTGCGCGCCGGCGAGACGGTATCCATGAAGCACTTTATTCGTCAGCAGGTGCGCCATGGCATGCAGGTGCCGCAAGAGGGCGAGGGCGCAATGCTGCCGACCAAGCTGGTGATCGCGCATCAGGGGTCTGATCAGCGCTATGAGCAGCCCGTTGCATGGATTCCCACGGCGACCGGCGGCATGTATGCGGTCAGCACGCTGGCGATTCCGCGCACGGCCAGGCTGGGCGTGTACAGCGTAACGCTGACCGACGACGACGGCAACTGGTACGGGCAAAGCGAGTTCCGGGTGGAAGAGTTCAAGCTGCCGCTGCTGTCGGGGCATGTCAAGGTCAGCGCGGCGGAACAGAACGATGGCGGATCCCTGGTGGCGCCGCAGAGCCTGCAGGCCGATGTGCAGATCAACTACGTGTCAGGCGGGCCGGCGGGAAAACTGCCTGTCAGCCTGTCAGGCATCGCGCGCGATCATTATGTCAGTTTCCGCGATTATGACGATTTCTCGTTTTCGCCGCCGCGGCCGCCGGGCGACGATGATGGCGCAGCGCAGCGCGATGAGGCCAGGCGGAGCCTGTTTCTGGACAAGCGGTCAGTGATACTGGACAGCCAGGGAGGTGCGCGGCTGAATATCGACAGCCTGCCGGCTGTGACAACGCCACAGGAGTTTGTGCTCGAAGCAAGCTTCTTTGATCCCAACGGCGAACTGCAGACGCTGACGCAGGTTGCGCAGGCCTGGCCTGCTTCCCTGCAGGCGGGCATCAATGCCGGTTACTGGTTGCAAGCGGGCACGCCAACGGCGGTAAGCGCGCTGGCGCTTACGTTGGACGGCAAACCTCAGGCCGATGTGCCCATGACGGTGCGCGCCGTGGCCCGCACGACATATTCCACCCGCAAACGCATGGTGGGTGGGTTCTACAGCTATGACAATCATACCGAGCGGCGCGATCTGGGCAAGGTCTGCGAAGGAAAAACCGGTGCGGACGGCAAGCTGGCTTGCCAGGTGAAGCTGGAGCAGGCCGGTTCTGTGGAGTTGATTGCCAGCGCCAGGGACGCGCAAGGGCGCGAGTCGAGCGCCGTCAGTACGGTCTGGGTGACCGGCGCTGATGATCTGTGGTTCGGCGGCGCCAACGATGACCGCATCGATGTGGTGCCTTCGCGTAAAGACTGGAAGCCGGGCGAAACAGCACAATTCCAAGTGCGTATGCCATATCGCCACGCGACCGCGCTGGTGGCGGTGGAGCGTGAAGGCGTGCTGGAAACGCATGTGGTTACGCTGGAGGGGGCGAATCCGACCATCAAGTTGCCCGTCAAGGCGCAGTGGGGACCCAATGTCTATGTGTCCGTGCTGGCTCTGCGGGGCCGTCTGAGGGAGGCGAACTGGCGCAGCTTTTTCGATTGGGGCTGGCGCGCGCCTGTTTCCTGGTATCAGGCCTACCAGCGCAAAGGAGAACCCTACGAAGCACCGACGCCTTTCGTGGATCTGTCCAAGCCGTCCTTCAGGTTTGGCCTGGCGGAAATACGCGTCGCGGACGAGGAGGATCAGTTGCTCGTCGAGGTGAAAGCCAATAAAAAAACCTACCAGGTCCGCGATCAGGTTACGGTTGCGATCCAGGTCCGTACGCCGGACGGCAAGCCTGCGGCGCACGGGTCGGTCGCTTTTGCGGCGGTCGACGAAGCGCTGCTGGAGCTGGCACCCAACAACAGCTGGGATATCCTGTCGGCCATGCGGCGCGAGCGCAGCTATGGCGTACGGACTGCGACGGCGCAAATGCAAGTGGTGGGTCGCCGCCATTACGGGCGCAAGGCCTTGCCCGCCGGCGGTGGTGGCGGCGGCGGAAAGAGCCCGACGCGCGAGCTGCTCGATACGCTGCTGCTCTGGGAGCCCGTTGTCGACCTTGATGAACATGGCCGGGCCACCCTGACTTTTCCGCTGAACGATGCGCTGACGCGTTTCCGGCTGGTGGCGGTTGCCGACTATGGCGAGCAGCGTTTTGGCACTGGCCAGACGGATATCGTCAGCACGCAGGATCTGCAGGTGATTCCGGGGCTGCCTGCGCTGGTGCGGGAGGGGGATCGCTATCAGGCGCTGGCCACACTGCGCAACACCACGGCGCATGAAATGGCGCTGCGGGTGACGGCGTCGTATCAGGGCAAGGGGGTCGACGCCGGCAGCATGCCTGCGCAGAATGTTACGGTGCCGCCAGGCCAGGCGCGCACGGTAAGCTGGGATACGCAGGCGCCTCAGAGCAATCTGCTGACCGAGTCCACGGTGTTGAAATGGACGCTGGATGCTCGCGAGCAGGCTAGCGCTGCCGGATCGAGCGGCGCCGACGATGTTGGCGGTGCCAAGGGAGCTTCGGCTGGCCAGGATGAAAAGCATCGGGTCGCCGCTGACCGGCTGGTATTCAGCCAGCGGCTGCTGCCGGCCGTGCCGGTGCGTACCCGCCAGGCCACCTTGCTGGCCCTGGATGCTGACAAGCCAGCGGTCGATCTGCCGGTTTCCGTGCCGGCGGGCGCCTTGACCAACACCAATGGCCGTGCGCGCGGAGGCCTGCAGGTGCATGTGCAGTCGTCGCTGGCTGGCGGGCTGCCGGGAGTACGCGAATGGTTGCAGGCTTATCCCTATTCGTGCCTGGAGCAGCGCAGCGCCAAAGCCATCGGGCTTGGGCAGGTGGGCGACTGGCGTGACCTGATGCGCAGCCTGCCCGATTATCTTGATGCCGACGGGCTGGCGGGCTATTTTCCCGGCGCACGGGAAGGCAGCGAGGTGCTGACGGCCTATCTGCTCAGCGTCAGCCAGGAGGCGCAGGCCCTGGGCCTGGATTTTGCCATTCCGCAAACCTCCCTGGATCGCATGACGGCAGGTCTGCAGGCTTTTGTGCAGGGCAAGCTGTCGCGGCATCGCTGGGCACCGCGCAAGGATCTGGACATGCGCAAACTGATGGCGCTGGAGGCCCTGTCACGCTATGGGCTGGTTAAGCCACGCATGCTGGACAGCATCGATATAGCACCTGATCGCTGGCCGACCTCGGCGCTCATAGACTGGATGTCCGTGCTCCAGCGCGTTCCGCAGATCAGCGCACGCGCTGCGCAGTATGCGCAAGTGGGTCAGATTCTTCGGGCCCGCATGTCGGGCAGTGGTACGGGGCTGGTGTTTGCGGACAATCAGCAAAACGACAGTTGGTGGTTAATGCTGGGTCCTCAAGCCAATATGGCCAAGTTCATGCTGGTGGCCATGCAGGACAAAGCCTGGGACGCCGATATGCCGCGCCTGGCGATCGGCTTGCTGTCCATGCAGCGCGAGGGGGCGTGGCGCACCACGTCGGCCAATTTGCTGGGTACGCTGGCCATGGATAAATTCGCGGCCAGGTTTGAGCGCGAGCCTGTCTTCGGTACGGTCCATCTGGATTTTGCGTCAGGTGGAAAGCACCAGATCGAATGGCGCGATACCCGTGCCAATCAACAGGGTGTGCGCAGTGGCGATCTGCTGCTGCCCTGGACGGCTCAGGGTCAAGATACCCTGGTGCTGTCGCAAGAGGGCAAGGGTACGGCCTGGGCGTCGATACGTTCGCTTGCCGCTGTGCCGCCAGCCAAGCCTGTCGCAGCCGGTTATCGCCTGGTCCGCCACGTGACTTCCGTCAGTCAGGCTGTGCCGGGCAAGTGGTCGCGCGGCGATGTATATCGCGTCAGGCTCGAAGTGCATGCGGACGCGCCCATGAGCTGGGTGGTGATGAGCGATCCGATTCCCGCAGGGGCCACGATATTGGGCAGCGGCCTGGGGCGTGATTCGGCCATCGCGACTGTCGACGAGGACAACGGCGACTACTGGTCATCCCCGAGTTTTGTCGAGCGCAGTTTTGAGGCATATCGCGCGTACTACGAATATTTGCCTGAGGGCGATTCCACGATCGAGTACACCGTGCGCCTCAATACTGCAGGGAGTTTTTCTCTGCCGGCCACACGCATGGAGGCGCTTTATCAGCCTGATGTCTACGGCGAACTGCCCAACCCGAACACCGTTGTGGTCAAGCCCGCGCCCGAGGCCGGTTCATGAGGCGAGCATGGCTGCTGCTTTTGCTGGCCCTTTGCGGACCGGCATTCGCGCTGCCCGGTTATGAGCAGGTCAGGCGGGACTACGCCGCGTCGGATATACAGATACTGGATCGCCAGGGCGAGCTGATTGAACGCGTGCGTCAGGATTTTCGCACGCGTCGCGGCGACTGGGTGGCGCTGGATGACGTCTCCGTTGCCCTGCAGCGTGCGGTCATTCTGTCAGAGGATAGGCGTTTCTACAGCCACGGCGGGGTGGATTGGCAGGCGATGCTGGGCGCCGCCTGGGACAATCTGGTGCAGGATCATTTGCGGGGGGCGTCGACGATCAGCATGCAACTGCTGGCGCTGATTGATGACGCTTATCGCCGAGGACCGGGCGGGCGCAGCGTTGTTCAGAAAATAGATCAGGCGCTTGATGCGCTGACGCTTGAGGATCACTGGACCAAGCAGCAGATACTGGAGTCCTATCTCAATCTAGCGGCTTTTCGCGGTGAACTGGTTGGCGTCGACGCCTTGTCGCGCGTGATGTTCCAGAAGCATCCCAGTGGTCTCAATCTTCGGGAGTCGGCGCTGGCTGCTGTCCTGCTGCGCGGACCCAATGCCTCGCAGGCGGTACTGACGCTGCGTGCCTGCTCCCTGTTGCAGGAGATGGGCGCACCTGACGAGTGTGAGGGTCTGGGCGACTTCATCTATCTTGCGCTGCAGCGCAAGTCGGCGCCGTGGGCCGATAGCCGAAATCTGGCGCCGCATTACGCCAGGCTGGTGTTGCAGCGCCTGCCGACGCCATTGAAACCAGGACAGATCGTGCGTACGTCGCTGGATGGCAATCTGCAACGCTTTGTACTGGGTTCGGTCCAGCGGCGCCTGCAGGCGCTGGAAATGGCGAATGTGCGTGACGCAGCCGTTGTCGTTCAGGATAACGAAACCGGTGAAATCCTCGCCTATGTGGGTTCGTCGGGCCAGCTGTCGTCCGCGGCCAGGGTTGATCACGCGCGGGCCCTGAGACAGGCCGGCTCGACACTCAAGCCGTTTCTGTATGCACAGGCACTTGAGCAGCAGCGCCTGACGGCCGTTTCCTTGCTCGATGACGCGCCGCTCAATCTTGCGACCGGCAACGGCCTTTACATTCCCAGAAACTATGACGAGCGATTTACCGGATGGGTCAGCATGCGTACCGCGCTTGCTTCCTCGCTCAATATTCCGGCGGTTCGCACGCTGCTCATGGTAACGCCCGATGCATTCGCGCGGCGCCTTGTGCGTCTGGGCTTGCCGCTGGAGCAAAGCGGTGATTTCTATGGCTATAGTCTGGCGCTGGGCAGTGCGGACGTGACACTCCTGTCGCTGGCGAATGCTTACCGGTCCCTGGCAAATATGGGCAGGTATTCCGCGCCTGTCTATTTTGTGCCGGCGCAGCGCCGGGCGGCTTCGGCGGGCGACAAAGCCGACGCGCCCAAGCAGGTGACCGCCAGTGATGCTGCCTGGATTATTGGAGATATTCTGTCGGACCGGCAGGCCCGTGCCCGAACTTTCGGACTTGACAGCCCCTTGTCCACGCCTTTCTGGAGCGCGGTCAAGACGGGCACCAGCAAAGACATGCGCGACAACTGGTGTATGGGCTGGTCGGCTCGTTACACCGTCGGGGTGTGGGTAGGCAATAGCGGCGGCGCCAGCATGCACGATGTATCGGGCGTTTCGGGGGCGGGACCGATCTGGCACGACATCATGACCTATCTGCATCGGCGTACACCCAGCCGCCAGCCATCGATGCCCGCGTCTGTACACCGGACAGCAGTCAGCTTCGAACGCAACATCGAACCTGCCCGCCAGGATGTTTTTCTGGGAGATACGGCGGTCAGCCGCGTCGTCCTGGCCGAACGCCTGGCATCGCAGGAGTTGGGTCAGCCACGTATTACGCAGCCCGCGGATGGCGCCATTCTGGCACTCGATCCCGATATTCCCTGGGACAGGCAGCGGCTGTGGCTGCAGGCCACGGATATTGCCGGCGCCCGCGCAGTAAATGTTTCCTGGCGTATCGATGATCATTTTCTGGGTAAGGGTGATCGTATGCCTTGGGGCCCCCGACCTGGCCGGCATCGCATTGAGCTGGTGGATGCTCAGGGACAGCTGATGGATGTTGTGAGTGTGGAAGTGCGCGGGCTGGTGAGTGCAACAGGCCGCTGAGCGGCGGCCATATTGGTCAAAAAATCTCGCACAGGCAGGCCTTCCGTCTACTTGTTAGAACAATTTGACAGATTTTGACTCGATTTAATTATTGTTGCTGGTACACTTTTAGATAGTCATTCTTAGCAGGGGAAGTTTTCATGAAAATAGTACGAACGTTGAGCCGTATCGTGGTCCCATGCAGCATGGTCGTTCTGGCAGCGTGTCAGACGGCTCCCACCAAAACGGCGCAGGCGCCAGCAGACGCCACGGCTACACCGGCGCCTCAGCAGGGAACGGCGCAGCCGGGCGCGACACAGCCCCAGCAAGCCCAGGGTGCGCGTGTTGCCGTTTTTATTGCCGATACAGCCACGCAAACTGGATGGACGCCTGTCAACATTCAGTCAGGTACGCTTTATGTGAACCCCAAGCCCGTCATCACGCGTGGCGACCTCAGCGGCATTCAGGCCGGCTCCAACAAGGCGGGCGAAGGTCTGCTGGCGCTTCAGCTGAACGACGAGGGCAAGTCCAAGATTGCGGACGCAACCTCCAAGAATCCCAACAAGCGGTTGGCGCTGGTCGTCGGCAGCACCATGCTGGCAGCACCCACCTACACCACGCAGGTTAACTCCAATCAGTTGGTATTTGCGGTTGGTACCGAGCAGAACGCGACGGCGGCGGCCCGCGCGATTGCCGGGGTGCCTCAGGATGGATCCGGCGACGCGCGCGCTACCGGGCCAGCCGGTGCGGCGCCAGCCACGGGCACGGGTACTGGTACCAGCGGTACTCGACAGTAAGCGATATCGCATCCCGGCACGTCGCCAGGGTGCGAGCGCAGGCTGTGCTGCGGGTTTCAGCGGGCATGGCATTGCGCGCCATATCAGAATCACGTATTGGAAACCGGATTCTGCCCAGTGCAGAATCCGGTTTTTTTGTGACAGGTCAGGCGCAACACAGGCCGCCGTCCGTTTGCCGCGCGCGTGTCCGGTTATGATGGCAGGCGCGCCTGTTCAGTTTCCCGGCCAGGGCGCTTGTCGGACATCCTGGAGCAGTATTGATGAATACGCAGTCCCTCCCTGCCGATAAGGCGGTTTCAGCGCTCGGTCGCTCGCTGACGCTCGGGTTCAAGTTCCTGGCCTGGCTTAACGGCATGGGCGTTGTGCTCATCCTGCTCTGCTCGATGGGGCTTATCGACATCGGGCTTTCACCCGCCTGGATGCGATTTCCCCTGGTTTCCTTTCTCGGAGGCCTGGCGCTGGCCGCCCTGGGCCTGATGTGGTCTTACTCGGTGCAAGCCAGCCTGATACACCAGGTGATCAGTGCGAGATTGCGCCGCACCCACTGGATACCGCTTACCTGTACAACGATTGCGTATATTTTGAGCCTGGCGGCGTTTTTTGCCGGATGCTGGTTTTTCCAGTTGCTGCTCGAATCGGTGCAGTGATGCAGGGTCTCGCAGAGTGTGTTGTTTTATTGTCCAGTTACTAAAAAATCACTCGCGGAATTCGTCATGCAAAAATAAAATATACGCAGTGCGTATATTTTATTTTTTTACAGGATACTGATCATGACCGTATCGCAACAAGTTTTCCTGCGTGACGCTATGCGTCGGCTCAATCTCACCCGCGATGTTTTTGCAGGCCGTATCGGCGTCAAGCGTCGCGCGCTGGATACCTGGTTGTTGCCGGAAGGATCGCAAGAGTTTCGGGCTATGCCCGAAGTGGTGAGCCGCTTCGTGACCGAAATCGTCGAGAACGAATCCTTGTTGCAAAAATATGCGCAGCGCGCACAGTCTGGCTCCTTGCGCCAGCGCATTGCCTACGAAGGCAGGCATCAGTTGCTGTCGGTCGATCAATTCACCCGTGAGTCCGTCGAGGACCTGTTTCGCATCGCCGACCAGATGCAGCCCATTGCCAGGCGACAGAAGGTCTCACGCGTGCTGGAAGGGGCTGTGCTGGGCAATCTGTTCTTTGAGGCCAGCACCCGGACGCGTGTGAGCTTTGGCGCAGCATTCTGCCGGCTTGGCGGTTCTGTGTGCGACACCACCGGCTTTACCTTTTCTTCCATGGCCAAGGGCGAATCCATCTATGACACCAGCAGGGTCATGAGTGGATATGTCGATGCGATGGTGATACGTCATCCCGAAAAAGGCTCGGTGGCCGAGTTTGCGCGGGCAACCAATATTCCGGTGGTCAACGGCGGCGATGGTCCCGGCGAGCACCCCAGTCAGGCGCTGCTGGATCTCTACACCATACTTACCGAGTTTTCCCGCCTGGGCAAACTGCTAGACGGCGCGCATATCGCCCTGGTCGGCGATCTGAAGTACGGCCGTACAGTGCATTCCCTGATCAAGCTGCTTGCGCTTTATCGCGGGCTGAAGTTCACGCTGATATCCCCTGTGGGACTGGAGATGCCTGACTATATTCTTGAGCAAACCAGCACCCGCGGCCATGTCATCGAGCAGACCAATTCGCTGGAGCAGGGCCTGTCAGGCGCGGACGTCATTTATGCGACGCGGGTGCAGAAAGAGCGCTTTTCGGCCGAAGAGCTTGAAGGATACAGTCCGGATTTTCAGGTGAACAAGTCCATTATCGACAAGTGCTGCGGCCCTGATGTCATCGTCATGCATCCCCTGCCGCGCGACAGCCGGGAAGGCGCCAATGACTTGAGCGTGGATCTGAATCACGATCCCCGCATGGCGATTTTCAGGCAAACCGACAATGGTATTCCGGTGCGCATGGCCATTTTTGCCGTGCTGCTGGGCGTCGAGGGGCTGGTGCAGCATTCGCTGCGCGATGTCACCTGGAGCCCTCCGTCCCATATCGGACCCGACGACAGCGTGTTCCACGGCCTGGACTAATGGCCCCCCAGGAGGGGGGGCGGTGGGATCAGGCGGGCGCTCGCTCGCCACCCAGGGCGTCGACCAGGCTGCTGATCAGGCCGGCCAGTTCGCCGGTCATCAGGGTAAAGTCCGAATCGAACTGTTCCGCGTCGTTGTGCGCAGCGCTGTCCTGGCCTTCTTTAAGCACGTCGAGCGGCGCCAGGCGTTTGATGTCCAGGTTTTCGGTCAGGACAAAGGACACCTTGTCCGCCCAGGTCATGGCCAGACGGGTGCATTGCTTGCCTGATTGCACATGCTTGCGTACATCGTCGATCTCGACAGTCTGGCGCACGTAGCGCACGGCGGCGCCACTATCGCTGGTGGAGCGCAGTTCCGTATCCTGGTCGATGGAAAAACCCGCCGGTGCCTCGTCGCTGATAAGCCAGTTGGTCATGGCGGCGGCTGGGGACTGTTCCACATGCAGTGGGGTAACCGGGAAGGTTTCCAGCGATTTGGCCAGCAGTCCCAGCACTTCATCGCTTTTTGCCGCGGCCGCGGCGTCGATCGCCAGCCAGTGGTTGCGCGTATCCAGCCATACACGGGTATCGCGGTAGATGCTGAACGCCTTTGGCAACAGCTCGTCCGTGACCTGTTCCTTGATTTCTTTCATCTGCTTGCGGCCGGGCTTGAAACCCTGCTGCTCTTCGATGTCCTGGGCTTTTGCCTTGGCGAACTGATTGATGACGGTGGTGGGCAGCAGCTTTTTGTCGGCGCGCAGATTGAGCAGGTATTGCCCATTGAGCGCGTAGACCAGGCCGCTGTCTTCTCGCGGCGCTGTCCAGCCCAGGCTTTGCATGTCGCGGCTGCCGCTGGGCTTGAAAGCCTCTTTGGCAAGTGCATCTTCAAGTGTTTCGAGAGAGCAGTTCCAGGAAGGGGACAGGCGATAGATCCGGAGATTTTTGAACCACATAAGCTGTATCTTGGTAAACGGCTGCGTTGCGCATCCGTGAAAAAATGGGAAAGGACGATTGTAAGCCCAATAAAAAAAATGGCCCGGAATGCCGAAGCATCGGGCCATCAGAGGAGCACACTGTATTGCGCTAAAAGGCTCGCGGGGGCGCAACACAGGTGATAAAAAGAGCGACCTGGGCCTGACCGGGGGATCAGACGTCAGACACCGTATGGAAGACCTTTCTATGCAGTGAATTCTATAGATGCACACTGACGTTCGCCTGAATTTTCTGGCAGGCTAGGTGTTGATATTGTTATGGCAGGTTTCTTTCACGAAAAGCGTGCCGATGACCAGTGTCAGCGAGGCGATGGCAATGGGATACCACAGCCCGTGATAGATGTTGCCTGTCGCGGCGACGATGGCAAAGGCTGCGGGCGGCAGGAAGCCGCCGAACCATCCGTTCCCGATATGGTAAGGCAGGCTCATCGAGGTGTAGCGTATGCGCGTTGGAAACATTTCCACCATCATGGCGGCAATCGGGCCATAGACCATCGTGACCAGGATGACCAGAAAGGTGAGCAGCAGCACCACCATGATGTAGTTGATCTGGCTGGGATCGGCCTTGGCAGGATAGCCATGGCTGCGTATGGCGTCGGTCAGTGAACGCGTCAGCGCCTCGGATCGCGACGAGAACACGGCCCGGCTCAGGCTTTGTCCTTCGAAGGACTCGAATTCATGCTGACCGATGCGGGCCCGGGCGATCGTGCCAGGCGGGGCTGCTTCGTTGTTGTAGTTGACGGCATTGCTCGCCATGAAGGCTTTGAGTATGTCGCAGGAGCTGGTAAATGCGGAAGTACCCACCGGGTTGAACTGGAAGGAGCAGGTGGCGGGGTCGGCAACGACGGTGACGGGTGCGGTAGCCAGCGCGGTTTCGAGCGCCGGATTGGCGAAGTGCGTAATGGCCTTGAACGTCGGAAAATAAGACAGCGCGGCAATCAGGCATCCCGCCATGATGATGGGCTTGCGCCCGATGCGGTCGGACAGGGCGCCGAATATGACGAAGAACGGCGTTCCCAACAGCAGGGCAAGGCCTATCATGATATTGGCCGTGTTGGGATCTATGGCCAGCGTTTTGGTCAGAAAGAACAGGGCATAGAACTGCCCCGTGTACCAGACCACAGCCTGGCCCGAGGCCAGACCGAACAAGGCCAGCAGTACGATTTTCAGATTGCTCCACTTGCCGAATGATTCTTTGATCGGCGCTTTGGAACCCGCGCCTTCTTCTTTCATTTTGCGAAAGGCGGGTGACTCGTTCAGCCGCATCCGTATCCAGACGGAAATAAGCAGCAGGACGGCAGAGATCAGGAAAGGCAGGCGCCAACCCCATCGCAGAAACGCATCTTCGCCCAGCGTGACACGAAAGCCCAGTACCATGATCAGCGACAGAAAAAGCCCCATGGTGGCTGTCGTCTGTATCCAACTGGTGTAGAACCCCCGGCGGTTCTGCGGCGCGTGTTCAGCGACATAGGTGGCGGCGCCGCCATACTCTCCGCCCAGGGCCAGGCCCTGCAGCAGACGAAGCACGACCAGGATGACGGGGGCGGCGATGCCGATCGAGGCATAGGAGGGCAGCACGCCCACCAGAAACGTGGACATGCCCATGATCAGGATGGTGATCAGAAACGTGTACTTGCGGCCAACCATGTCTCCCAGCCGGCCGAAAATCAGCGCACCGAAAGGGCGTACGGCAAAGCCGGCCGCAAAAGCCAGCAAGGCGAAGACAAAACCTGCCGTAGGATTGACGCCGGAAAAAAAATGCGTGGCGACAACAGCCGCGAGCGATCCGTACAAATAAAAGTCATACCATTCGAATACGGTGCCCAGCGATGAGGCGAAGACAACCCGGCGCTCCTCCGGTGTCATGGGACGGTCGGTGGCATCCGGTGCGCCGGTGTGCCGTTGTGTGGCCGATGGTGCAGCGCTCATGCCGGCCCCCGCGCCAGGTGAGGTGCGTGTCGGCGGGCGCTGGCCCCAGGGTAAGGAAAACGCTTGCGCTTGCTCATGCCCGCTGTCGCTTAAGGTCGTCGATATGGCTGAACACAACCCGCAGGCAGGTGCCGCGGTTGGTCGGCATGAAGGTAATGCTGGCTTTGTGCAGATCGGCGATTTCCTTGACGATGGACAGGCCCAGCCCACTGCCGTCGCTGTCGGTGCCCAGTATCCGGTAGAAGCGATCAAATACGCGCTGCTGTTCCGAAACCGGGATGCCCGGCCCTGAGTCCTTGACCTCCAGGTAGGCAGACAGGGCGTCGCCGCCCACGCGCACCGTAATACGGCTCTGTACGGGGCTGTAGAGGATGGCGTTTTCGACCAGGTTATTGATGAGTTCGGCGAGCATCAGGCGGTTGCCGTCGATATGCGTGGAAAATGGCGAGCGTTCTACGCCTAGGTCTATCTGCTTGCCCAGCGCGGCGGGTACCCATTGGGCGGTCTGGGTTTCTGCCAGCTCATTCAGGTCGATATCTGCCATATTGCCCTGGACAGGCGTGTCCGGGCTTTCGGTACGGGCCAGCGCCAGCAACTGATTGACCAGTCTTGTGGCGCGTTCGGAGCCGCGCACCAGTTGCTTGAGGCTGTCGTCCATTTTTTCCGGCGCATTTTCCCGCAGAGCCAGCTCGGCCTGCGTACGCATGCCCGCCAGCGGCGTTTTGAGCTGATGCGCGGCATTGGCCACAAAGCGCCGCTGGGCGTCGTTGGCGGCCGCCAGCCGAGCCAGCAGGCTGTTCATGGCGGCTATCAGCGGCACGATCTCCGCCGGCGCAAGCTGCGCACTGATGGGCGAGGTGTCGTTGGCGCGCCGGGCGCGTATCCGCTCCTGCAGTACGCTCAGCGGCTCCAGCCCCTGCGTCAGGCCCAGCCCTGCCAGCAGTGCTGCCAGCGGCAGGACAATCAGTTGTGGCGTCAGCATGCCGGTCAGGATCTCCTGCTGCAGGGTCGCCCGCATTTCGTTGGATTGCGCGACCATGGTCAGAAAAGGCTGGCCGGCCGCGTCCTTGCCTCCCCAGATATAGGCTACCCGTATGCTGTGACCGTCCAGCGTCTCGTTGCGCATGCGCACCTGATCCTGCTCGTAAGTCCAGTTGTCGGGCAGCGGAATATGGCGGTTTCCCGCCAGCGAGTTGCCATTGGCGTCGCGGATCTCCCAGTAGATGAAGTGATGGGGATCGCCTTGCAGAATAGTGATGGCAGAGGGCGAGAGCTGCAGGCCGGACAGAATGGACTGTTGTTCCACCTCATGCCTGAGCATGCGCAGATGATCCGACAGCGCCCGGTCGTAGGGGGCGTCGGCGATGTTCTGGGCGATAAAGTACGTGATGACCAGGCCTATGGTCCAGAGCAGAAACAAGGGCCCGAACATCCAGATGATGATTTTGTTCAGCAGGGAGCTGTTGTGCTTGCGGCGTTTTTGCCTGCTGAACCAGCCCTTTTTCCCCGAAGCCTGATCAGCGGCCTGTTCCAGGATATGGGGGTCGATCAGCATGCGTCCCGGGCGTGTCAGGCTGCCACCGATTCGTGGCGGCCTTCGGGTTCCAGACAATAGCCCAGGCCGCGCACCGTGACGATCTTGGCGCCGCTGGGCTCGATTTTCTTGCGCAGGCGGTGGATATAGACCTCGATGGCGTTGGGCGTGACTTCTTCGCCCCATTCGCACAACAGGTCGACGAACTGGTTTTTGCTGATCATGCGCCCGCAGCGGGACAGCAGAATTTCAAGCAGGCCGGTTTCGCGGGCGGACAGTTCCAGCGGCTGTCCGTCGATGCAGGCAATCCGCCCGTTCAGGTCGAAGCTCAGCCGTTTGTAGGTCAGCAGCGTGCTGGAGCGGCCGGCGCTGCGACGGGTCAGCGCGCGCACCCGCGCCTCAAGCTCCGACAGGGCAAAAGGTTTGGCCATGTAGTCGTCGGCGCCCAGGTCCAGGCCCTTGACCCGCTGTTCGATCGAGTCGGCCGCCGTGAGGATCAAGACGGGAATGGGGGTGTTGCGATTGCGCAGCTGGCGCAGGACGGACAGGCCGTGCATCAGGGGCAGGTCCAGGTCCAGGATAAGCAGGTCGAAGCTTTGCAGTTTCAGGGCCGAGTCCGCGCTTGATCCATCGTGCACCACGTCGACGGCATAGCCGTCGTACCGTAGGGAACGGGAAAGTCCATCAGCAAGAATACTGTCGTCTTCTGCGATCAGAATGCGCATTTTCTTCGTTTGTTTATACGTACATCGGCCGCGTGTCTCAAGGGAGGCCTTATTCTGGCATGCTCACGGAGTGCTGAACAGTCAGGGTTAACGATGCATTGGTGGATATCTGTTTATATATACAGTATAATTTGATGCAATAATTGCTCTATTCTTTATGTTTTACCCACTTTTCCAGCGCCGCTAGCCGGCGCATTTCCAAATTCTCGCCTACATAGTCAAGGATCCCATGGACGATAGAAACAGCAAAGCCACCGGCGAACGCAGCAAGGCGCTGGCCGCAGCCTTATCCCAAATTGAAAAACAGTTTGGCAAGGGCTCGGTCATGCGTTATGGCGACAATGCCGTCGAACACGACATCCAGGTGGTGTCTACCGGTTCACTGGGGCTTGATGTCGCGCTGGGCGTCGGCGGTCTGCCGCGTGGCCGCGTCATCGAAGTCTACGGCCCCGAGTCTTCCGGCAAAACAACCTTGACCCTGCAGGTCATTGCCGAAATGCAGAAAATCGGCGGCACTTGCGCATTTATCGATGCCGAGCACGCGCTCGATGTACAGTACGCCTCCAAGCTCAACGTCAACCTGGCGGATCTGCTGATCTCGCAGCCGGACACCGGCGAGCAGGCGCTCGAGATCACCGACGCGCTGGTGCGCTCCGGTTCGGTCGACCTGATCGTGATCGACTCGGTGGCAGCGTTGGTGCCCAAGGCCGAAATCGAAGGCGACATGGGCGATTCGCTTCCTGGCCTGCAGGCGCGCCTCATGAGCCAGGCGCTGCGCAAACTGACCGCCACCATCAAGCGGGCGAACTGCATGGTGATCTTCATCAACCAGATTCGCATGAAGATCGGCGTCATGTTCGGCAATCCCGAAACCACCACGGGCGGCAACGCGCTCAAGTTCTATTCCTCCGTGCGTCTGGATATCCGCCGCATCGGCGCCATCAAGAAGGGCGACGAAGTCGTGGGCAACGAAACCCGCGTCAAGGTGGTCAAGAACAAGGTGGCGCCCCCCTTCAAGCAGGCTGAGTTCGACATCATGTACGGCGCCGGCATTTCCCGCGAAGGCGAAATCATCGACCTGGGCGTTCAGGCGGGTATCGTGGACAAGGCAGGGGCATGGTTCAGCTACAGCGGCACGCGTATCGGCCAGGGCAAGGACAACGTGCGCGAGTACCTTAAAGAGCATCCCGAGATGGCCTTTGAAATCGAAAACCGCGTACGCGAGCAGTTGGGCGTAACCCCCATGGCGGCAGCTGCCGCGCCCAAGCCCAAGCCTGCCCCGCAGGCGGAAGAGTAAACGCGTTCAGGTCTGCTCATGAGCACCCGGGATAACGGCTTCGAGACCATGGCGCCCACACCGCTCGAGCCTGTCTCCGGGGCGCGCGACGCCTCGATGACCAGAACGTCGGAGCAGAGGCGCGAGCCAGGCCGGCGCCGGTCCCGGGGCAGGACGCCGGGCTCGGACCCTGATCAGGCGGCGGATCATGAGCCGGGGCCGAACGCCAGAAAAAAACCCGGGCTCAGCCTGAAGGGAAGGGCGATTTCCTATCTTTCCAGACGAGAGCATTCCCGTCTTGAACTGCAACGCAAACTGGCTCCTTACTCGGACGATGATGCCGAGCTTCAGCAGGTGCTGGACGACCTTGAGCGCGGGCAATGGTTGTCCAATGAGCGCTTCGCCATGAACCTGGCCCATCGACGCGCGCCCCGTCAGGGGACCAGCCGTATCGTCCAGGAGCTCAGACAGCATGGCCTGAGTGATGGTACGGTCACCGAAATCGGCGACCAGTTACGCGAAACCGAGCCGGAGCGAGCTCAGGCCGTCTGGGAAAAAAAATTCGGGCAGTTGCCATCCGATGCCAAGGCCTATGCGCGCCAGTATAGGTTTCTCGCATCGCGCGGTTTCTCCGTTGCATGCATACGCCGCATCCTTGGCGACATCCCTTACGGCGTCTGAAGGCTAACGCGCCGCCTTGATGCCCGTGAGCGTGGAAAAACAGGTTTCCCGCGCCTGCTTTACAAAAGCCTGCACGTAATCGGCCTGCGTGTCCTCGGTGCGGATGGTGGCATACAGCATGCGCCACACGCCTTGCTCGCCCAGATGGCAGGTACGCAGCCAACCCTGGTTCAGGTATTCAGTCAGCGCCCAGTTCGGCAGGGCGGCCACGCCCCGCTGGCTTGCTACCAGTTGCATGATGACAGGGGTCAGCTCGGCCTTGCGCAAGGCGGCAGGTTCTACGCCGGCCTGATCCAGAAATGCAGTAAATACATCGAGGCGCTGGCGCTCTACCGGATAGGTAATCAATACCTGATCGGCCAGTTGCTCCGGCTCGATATGCTTGTACTGGGCCAGCGGGTTGGCGGCCGCGACCGCCAGCACCAGTTCGTAGCGAAACAGGGGTAGATATTCCACTGCTTCCATGGGTTGCGGGTCGGAGGTAATGACGACGTCCAGGTCGCCGCGCACCAGCGCTGGCAGTGGCGCGAAGGAAAATGCGGCGGACAAGTCCAGTTCGACCTCCGGCCAGTTGTGACGGAAAACGTCCAGTGTCGGCATCAGCCACTGAAAACAGGAATGACAGTCGATGGCCAGGTGCAGGCGGCCGCTGCGGCCAGCGGCAAGGCGCTGCAGCTCGAGTTCGACCGATTTGATCCGCGGCAGGACTTCGTCGGCCACTGCCAGGATGCGCAGGCCCGCCGTGGTCAGGCGGGCAGGGCGCGTGCGCCGGTTCAGCAGCGGCGTTTTCAGTCGTATTTCCAGGTCCCGCAACTGGTGGGACAGCGCTGACTGGGTGACATGCAATCGTTCTGCGGCTTCTTGAAGGCTGCCGCCATCACGTATGGCGGTAAGAGTTTCCAGATGGCGAATTTCCAGCATGAGATCACTTATTTGACGAGAATGACGGCGAATTGCCCTGGGCGAAAACGGTAAAGACCATTTAATGAATAATTTTCATATTAAGGTTGTTGTATTTGATTTTGCCCTGATGAATTATACGGAGACAATGGACGACTGTAAAAAAATTCAACTACCAGGGTTTTAAGATGACAGTTATTCATAATCTGGGTTTTCCCCGGATCGGTGTGCAGCGCGAATTGAAGCGCGCGATTGAGGCCTATTGGGCAGGCAAGACAGATGTGCAGGCGCTGGAGGCGACAGGCCGCGAGCTGCGTGCGCGTCATTGGCAGATTCAGGCGGATGCTGGCCTGGAGTATGTGCCGGCAGGCGATTTTGCATGGTACGACCATATCCTTGAGTGGACGGCCCTGCTTGGCGCCGTGCCGGCCCGTTTCGGGCAGGCCTCGGACGAGCCTGTCGGCCTGGATACCTTATTCCGCATGGGCCGCGGCCGGGCCCCTACCGGTACGCCAGCCGCCGCCTGCGAAATGACCAAGTGGTTCGATACCAACTACCACTACATTGTGCCCGAGCTGGTTCCCCAGCAAACTTATCGCATCGCGCGCAGCTATCTGTTCGATCAGGTGCGCGAAGCTCAGGCAGCCGGCCACAAGGTCAAGCCGGTTATCCCGGGTCCATTGACCTGGCTGTGGCTGGGCAAGGGCGATGCGTACACGCAGGGCGCGGGAGATACCGGCAAGCTGGCGCTGCTGGATGCCTTGCTGCCTGTCTATACAGAGGTGCTGCAACGCCTGGGCGAACTGAATGTCGAATGGGTTCAGATCGATGAGCCCATCCTGGTGCTGGATCTGCCCGACGCCTGGCGGGATGCCTATGCCAAGACATACCAGCATCTTGCGCGTACCGCGGCCACGCAGCCCAAGCTGCTGCTGGCGACCTATTTTGGTGGATTGAACGATAACGTCGGCGTGCTGAAGGGCTTGCCTGTGCAGGGCGTGCATATCGACCTGGTGCGAGCACCCGACCAACTGAGCAGCGTACTGCCCGAGCTTGCGCCGGAGCAGGTGTTGTCGCTCGGCGTACTCGATGGCCGCAATATCTGGCGCACCGATCTGGATCGTGTCAAAGCGCAGCTTGTCCCTGTGCAGGCGCAGCTTGGCGATCGGCTGTGGCTGGCTCCCTCCTGCTCTTTGCTGCATGTGCCTGTAGATCTTGCACAGGAGCAGACCCTGGACACGGAACTGAAAAGCTGGCTGTCCTTTGCAACACAGAAGCTGGACGAGCTGCGCCTGCTGGCCGCATCACTCGATGGCAGCGAAGAGGCCGAGACACTGCATCAATTGCAGGCCCAGCGCGATGCGCTGGCTGCTCGTGCGCGCTCCACCCGGATTCACAACAAGGCAGTGCAGCAGCGCCTGACGCAATCGGCCGAGCTGTCCCGCGAACGCACGCCGTTTGCCGAGCGGATAAGCCTGCAGCAAAGCAAGTTGGGGCTTCCTGCCTTCCCCACGACAACTATAGGCTCCTTTCCCCAGACGCCCGAAATTCGCAAGCTGCGGCGCGACTGGAAGCAGGGCAGCCTGAGCGACAGCGCCTACGAGAAGGCCATGCAGGCCGAAATCGAGCGCGTGATTCGCTTTCAGGAGAAGGTCGGCCTGGATGTCCTGGTGCACGGCGAGCCCGAGCGCAACGATATGGTGGAGTATTTCGGCGAGCTGCTTGGCGGTTTTGCATTCACGCAGAACGGCTGGGTGCAAAGCTATGGTTCGCGCTGCGTGAAGCCGCCCGTGATTTTCGGCGACGTTGCCCGGCCTGCGGCCATGACGGTCGCATGGTCGTCCTATGCCCAGTCGCTGACGGAGCGTCCGGTCAAGGGCATGCTGACCGGCCCCGTCACGATTCTGCAATGGTCGTTTGTACGCGATGATCAACCCCGCGAAACCACGTGCCGCCAGCTGGCGCTTGCCCTGCGCGACGAGGTGTCCGACCTGGAAGCGGCGGGTATCACGGTGATACAGATCGACGAACCGGCCTTCCGCGAAGGCCTGCCGCTGCGTCGGGGCGACTGGCAAGCCTATCTGGACTGGGCGGTTGATTGCTTCCGCCTGTCCACCAGCAGCGTCAGGGACGACACCCAGATACACACCCATATGTGCTATTCGGAGTTCAATGACATCATTGAAGCGATCGCTGCCATGGATGCGGACGTCATCACCATCGAAACATCCCGATCCAATATGGAGCTGCTGGGCGCGTTCGAGGATTTCCGTTATCCCAACGATATCGGCCCGGGTGTCTACGATATCCATTCGCCCAACGTCCCAAGGCTGGAATGGATGGTCGATCTCATGAAAAAAGCGGCCGGCAGGCTGCCTGCGGAGCGCCTGTGGGTAAACCCTGATTGCGGTCTGAAGACGCGAGGCTGGCCGGAAACCGAGGCGGCGCTGGTTGCCATGGTCGAAGCAGCGAGGACACTGCGCTATACTTAATGGGTTTACCGCCCAAATAGTATTAGCGAATGCCCTTGCCTCCTCCCGAGATCGCGCGCGAGCCTCTGCATACACGTTCCATACGTGTGGACTCGTACGCCCGGGAGGATGGCTGCTGGGATCTCGAGGCCGAGCTTATCGATGTCAAGGCCTACGATTTCCCGGCAAATGCCGGCCGGCTTCACCGCGCCGGAGAACCCATCCATCATATGCATCTGCGCATCACGATTGACGATCAGTTCACGATCGTCGATGCTGTTGCTGCCTACGATGCTGCGCCCTATGGGCCGCAATGCATGGCGATCACTCCCGATTACCACGATCTTGTTGGCCTGAATCTCCTGCGTAAGTTCCGTGAGGCCGTCAAGGCCCGCTTTGCGCGGACCGCCGGCTGTACGCACATGACCGAGCTTTCCTATGTGCTGCCCACGGTCGCCGTGCAAACCATGGCCAATGAGCGGCGCAAGGAACGGGAAGCCGGCATATCCGACAAGAGGCCTTTCCAGCTGGATGGCTGCCATGCCCTGAGCGCCAGTGGCGAGGTGGCACGCGAGTTCTACCCCAAGTGGTATATCGCCCCGGTGGCGGAGGCAAAATGCGAGTAGACGGCAATACCCATACGAGCTTCGATGCCTTCGGGCATCGGCGCGTTCTTCTTATTTCTACGTTCTGACAGGTAACAAATGAAAATTCACGAGTATCAAGGCAAGGAACTGCTCAAGCAGTTTGGCGTCACCGTGCCGCGCGGGATTCCGGCTTTTTCGGTTGAAGAGGCCGTCGCTGCGGCGGAAAAACTGGGCGGCCCTGTCTGGGTTGTCAAGGCGCAGATCCACGCTGGCGGGCGAGGCAAGGGCGGTGGCGTCAAGCTGGCCCGCTCCATCGATGAGGTTCGCCAGCTGTCCTCGGAAATCCTGGGCATGCAGCTGATCACGCATCAGACCGGACCCGAAGGCCAGAAAGTCGGCCGCCTGCTGATCGAAGAAGGCGCGGACATCAAGAAAGAATACTACGTGGGCATTGTGACCGACCGCGCTTCGCAGCGTGTGTGTGTGATGGCCTCCAGCGAAGGCGGGATGGAAATCGAAGTGGTTGCCGAATCGTCGCCCGAGAAGATTCTCAAGGTTTTCGTCGATCCCAAGGCTGGCCTGACAGACGGCGAAGCCGCCGAACTGGCGCGCGGCATTGGCGTTCCTGAAGCCTCGGTCTCCAAGGCGGCTGTCGAGTTCCAGAAACTCTACAAGGCATACTGGGATACAGACGCATCGCTCGCCGAGATCAATCCATTGATCCTGACTGGCTCGGGCGACATCATCGCCCTGGACGCCAAGTTCAATTTCGATCCCAACGCGCTTTTCCGTCATTCTGAGATTGTCGCCTATCGGGATCTGGCCGAAGAAGATCCCGCTGAAATTGAAGCCAGCAAGTTCGACCTGGCCTACATCCAGCTCGACGGTAATATCGGCTGCCTGGTCAATGGCGCGGGTCTTGCCATGGCAACCATGGATACGATCAAGCTGTTTGGCGGCGAACCTGCCAACTTCCTGGACGTTGGCGGTGGCGCAACCGCAGAGAAGGTGACCGAAGCCTTCAAGATCATGCTGAGCAACGCGGGTGTCAAGGCGATTCTGGTCAACATTTTCGGCGGCATCATGCGCTGCGATGTGATTGCCGAAGGCGTGATCGCCGCGTGCAAGGCCGTGAACCTGACGGTGCCGCTCGTCGTGCGCATGAAGGGTACGAACGAAGAGCTGGGCAAGAAACTGCTGGCTGAGTCGGGTCTTCCCATCATCAGCGCCGACACCATGGCCGAAGCTGCGACCAAGGTCGTGGCTGCCGCGAAATAAGAATTCTGAGGATTTGTAAATGTCGATTCTGATCAACAAAGACACCAAGGTCATTACCCAAGGGATGACCGGCAAGACTGGCCAGTTCCACACCCATATGTGCCGTGAATACGCCAATGGCAAAAATGCCTTCGTTGCTGGCGTTCACCCCAAGAAAGCCGGCGAGAACTTCGAAGGCGTGCCTATTTTCGCGACCGTCAAGGAAGCCAAGGAAGCAACCGGCGCCACGGTTTCAGTGATCTATGTTCCACCGGCCGGCGCTGCAGCCGCCATCTGGGAAGCCGTCGAGGCCGATCTTGATCTGGTCATCTGCATCACCGAAGGCATTCCTGTGCGCGATATGCTTGAAGTGCGCAATCGCATGCGCGACCAGAACAAGAAAACCCTGCTGCTGGGCCCCAACTGCCCCGGCCTGATTACGCCCGATGAACTCAAGATCGGCATCATGCCCGGCCACATCTCCAAAAAGGGTCGTATCGGTGTTGTCAGCCGCTCAGGTACACTGACCTACGAAGCCGTTGCACAGCTTACCGAGCTGGGCCTGGGCCAGTCCACAGCAGTGGGCATTGGTGGCGATCCCATCAACGGTCTGAAGCATATCGATGTCCTCAAGCTCTTTAACGACGATCCCGAAACGGATGCGGTCGTCATGATCGGCGAGATTGGCGGCCCCGACGAAGTCGAAGCCGCGCGTTGGGCCAAGGACAACATGACCAAGCCTGTTGTCGGCTTCATCGCTGGCGTCACCGCGCCGGCCGGCAAGCGCATGGGCCATGCGGGCGCGCTGATCTCTGGCGGCGACGATACGGCTGATGCCAAGATGAAAATCATGGAAGAGTGCGGTATTCGTACGACGCGCGACCCCTCCGAAATGGGCCGCCTGCTCAAGTCAGTACTTTGATCATACTCATGTACTGAACCCGATAACCCGGGCACAGCGAGCCTCGATCAGAGGCTCGCTGTGCGTGGGGCCAGCACGACAGGCTCGCGCTCGACCGGCTGGTTACGAATCATGGATGGCGCACACCACAACAAACGCCGCCTGATTTATTGGTTTTTTGAAGGGGGATCTTCATGAGAGGAAAAATAAAAAATGGATGTCAGCTCGACACAATTCTGGCTTGCCCTGCTGGAGATTATCTGGGTCAACATACTGCTGTCTGGCGATAATGCGGTCGTGATCGCGCTGGCCGCGCGGTCGCTGCCTGCCAGCCAGCAAAAAAAGGCGATTGCGTTCGGCTCTACGGGCGCCATCGTGCTGCGGATCATTCTGACCATTGTTGCCGCGAAATTGCTGCTCCTGCCTTGGCTCAAGGTAGTGGGCGGGATTTTGCTGCTGTATATCGGCATCAGCCTGCTCAAGCCTGAAGATGACGATGCCGGCGAAGCCAGGGAGCACGGCAGCCTGATGGCCGCCATCCGTACCATTTTGCTGGCTGATCTGGTCATGAGCCTGGACAATGTCGTGGCCGTGGCCGCAGCGGCGCATGGCGACATGACGCTGCTCATCATTGGCCTGGCGATCAGCATCCCGCTGGTCATTTTCGGCAGCACGCTGCTGCTTAAGGTGATAGAGCGCTTGCCTATTATCGTATGGCTGGGCGCAGCGCTGTTGGGCTATATTGCCGGCGAGATGCTGGTAAGCGACCCTGCCCTGGTTGATACCGTGAGCGGCGTGTCGCAACAACTGCATACCTCCGTGCATCAATTTGCGGTGGGAGTGGGGCTGCTCGGCGCGGTGATTGTGCTGGTAACCGGCAAGGTATTCAGGGCGCGCGCCGCATCCTGATTCCTGGCTGAGTTTCAGCAGGCTGCAATGCCTGCATGGCCCCGGGGGCGGTGCGCCGTCCCCGGGGTTATT
This sequence comes from Pusillimonas sp., assembly GCA_048270225.1. Lineage (GTDB taxonomy): Bacteria > Pseudomonadota > Gammaproteobacteria > Burkholderiales > Burkholderiaceae_B > Allopusillimonas. The sequence goes on from JBLWTG010000001.1 coordinate 842,465, forward strand.
CTTGCCGGGATGCCCCGGTCATGCGGGAGTGAAAATACCTGCGAGGCAGTGTGCAGAATGCTGCTGGCGCAGCGCTGCACATGCTGCAGGCCACAGTTGTATGATGTAGTGTCTGGTGTCATCGCCTGCCGGGCGATGGCCGGCACGCTGCAAGCTGTTCAAGGAAATTTCAGATGGGTCTGTTCAAGTCTTCTTCCCGTAAAAAGCCTTACGAGTCGGGTTTGTCCCTGCTCCAGGGGTTGTTGATCCTGGCGATCATCGGCATTGTCGCCGCTGTCCTTGCCAATTATTTCGCATGAGCGCAATGCCCAAGACGCCGTCAACACTTGTCATCGCCACTCGCGCAAGCCGGCTGGCCATGTGGCAGGCCGAGCATGTGCGGGATCGCCTGCTTGCGCTTTATCCCGATTGCCAGGTCAGTCTGCTGACCTTGACCACGCGCGGTGATCAGATTCTTGACCGCAGCCTGTCCAAGGTCGGCGGCAAAGGGCTGTTCGTCAAAGAACTGGAAACGGCCCTGCTGGATGGCCGTGCGGATCTGGCGGTGCATTCGCTCAAGGACGTGCCGATCGATCTTCAGCATCCGTTTTCGCTGCCTGTCATCATGGAGCGCGACGATCCCCGCGATGCTTTCGTGTCCAACGATTACAGCGATCTGGACGCACTTCCCGCGGGATCCGTCGTAGGCACCTCCAGTCTGCGGCGAGAGGCGCAGATCAGGCAGCACTATCCGCAGATCGACGTGCGCCCATTGCGCGGCAATCTGGATACCCGGCTTTCCAAACTGGATAGGGGCGATTATGCCGCCATCATTCTTGCGGCAGCGGGCCTGCGCCGGCTAGGCCTGCAAGATCGGATACGGGGCCATCTTTCGCCCGAGCAAAGCCTGCCGGCGGCGGGCCAGGGCGCGCTGGGCATCGAGGTGCTCGAGTCCCGCGCCGACCTGCACCATTGGCTTGCGCCCCTGGTCCATGCCGACACGGCCGCATGCGCGCTGGCCGAGCGCACCATATCGCGGATACTGGGCGGCTCCTGCCAGGTCCCTCTGGCCGCCTACGCCCAGATCGACGGCGCAGATATCCAGGTCAGGGCGCTGGTCGGCGAGCCCGATGGATCGCTCGTGCTGACAGCGGCCGCGACCGGGCCGGTGGCCCAGGCGGAACAGGTGGGTGAGCAGGCGGCCCAGTCGCTGCTGGATCAGGGCGCGCGCGCCATCCTCGCCCGGCTCATGGCCGCTGGGACTGTTTCCTAGCGGCTGCGCCATGTTGCCCGGCGCACTGTCCAATATCTGCGCGGTGTTGACGCGCCCGCAGAGCAAAAATGATCTGCTGGCCCGGCGCTTGTCTGCCCGCGGCATGCAGGTCATTCAGGCGCCTGCATTATGTATCAGGCCTCTCCCGGACCCAACGGATCCAGCCCGATTGCCGGATTGCTACGACCTGGTGGTTTTCGTCAGCAGTAATGCGGTCCGATACTACTTCGAGGGCTTGCGGCGCAGCCAGGCCCACGGCGCCTGGCCCGCCGCGACGCTTGCCGCCGCGGTAGGCGGTGCGACGGCACAGGTCTTGTGCATGCAGGGCCGGCTGCCTGACCATGCTGTGCTGCATCCTCAGGATGACGCCGCTGCGCAAGACTCGGAAAGCCTGTGGCCGCTGTTGGCGCAGCGACTGCATATGATCAGGCGGGCCCTGATCGTTCGTGGGGAGACTGGCCGGGAGTGGCTGGGAGAGCGGCTTGAACAGGCTGGGGTGGCGGTAGACAGGCTGGCTGTCTACCGGCGCACGCCCGCGGTCTGGCCGCCTGGCCAGTTGCAGGCGCTCGACGCCATGTACACCTGCGCCGACGCCTGCATTTTCCTGCTGACCAGCAGCGAGGGCGTTGATGCCGTAGCTGAAAATATGCGCCGCCACGGGTTGGAGCAGGCATGGAGCCGTTCGCGATTCGTCGTGATCCATGAACGGATTGCAGCCCGCTTACAATTGGTGCTGATGGCTTCTGGTAAGGTGGAGCCACCCGTGATAAAAGTATGCCAGCCTGGCGACGAGCCTGTTTTTCAGGCTATGCTCCAGATGGCAATGTGTACAGCAAGCTCCTAGGATTACAATCGCGCCATGACTGATAAAAACACCGAGCTCCCGCAAAAAAAGCAGCCCGAAACGGCTTCCGCAACACCCCGGCCCGAATCGACGGCGCGCCCGGCGCCTGCTGGCAACAAACCCAACGCAAAGCGTCGCAACCTGGCCTGGCGGGTCTTGGTTGTTGCGGTGCTTGTCATTGTAGTGCTGGCGTTTGCGCTCTGGTATCAACAGAAGCAGTTCAAGGCTTACACGGCGCAGCTTGAGCAGCAGGCCGGCAGCAGCGCAGGCGATGCGCGGCAGGCCAGTCAGCAGGCGCAGCAGGCGCTGGCGCAGGCGCAGAAGCAGCAGACACAGATCGCGGCGCTGCAGCGCGCGCTGGACGATTCCCGCGAACAGCTTAGCGGCCTGGAGCAGGCGTTTCAGCTGATCACGGACAGCGGCTCGGAGCTTGTCCTGCTCAATGATGTCGACCATCTCGTCACCATTGCCCAGCAGCAGTTGCAACTGGGCGGCAACGTGGCCAATGCCATTATCTCGCTTGAAACCGCTCAGGCCCAGTTGGCGCGCGCCAACCGGCCCGGCCTGGCGTCGCTTCAACAAACTATCAACGGCGATCTGGATCACCTGCGTGCTGCCTCCACGATAGACATTGCGCTGATCTCGTCCCAACTGGATGAGTTCAGCAATCTGCTCGGCCAGGCGCCTTTGCTGGTGCCCGATGATGCCGCGCCACTGCCGGTGCAGCCGCAGGCGGACGCGTCCGACGCGTCGGGCCGGGCGAACAGCACCATGGCTGCGGACGAGAGCGGCACGGCGCAGGCAGGCCCGTGGTGGCGCCGTGGCCTCGATGTCGCCAGTTCCTGGAGCAAGCAGGCCTGGCATTCCGTAAGCAAGGATTTGGGCAATTTCATTGATGTACGTCGTGTCGACGATGCCTCGGCGCTGTTGATGTCGCCGGATCAGGCGACCCGGTTCCGCGATAACCTTCGCCTTCGTATCATGACGGCGCAACTGGCACTGATGATGCACCAGCCGGGCATCTGGAAAGCCGAAACCGAGGCCCTGCTGCAGGCGGTCGAGGGCCGCTATGACCCCAAGTCCGCGCAGACGCGCCAGGCCCTGAAGCTGGCGAGGCAGTTCGCCGATACGCCTATCGATGTGCGCCTGCCGACGGTCGACAACAGTCTTCAAGCGATTGAGGTCTTGCGCGAGGCGCGCGATCATCAGTCACAAGACGGTTCGGCCCAGCCTGGACCGACGGACGGGATGCCTGCGGCGCCTGCTGGCAACAGTGATGTTGCGCCGCAAGAGGCCGTGCCGGACACGGGCAGCGGAGATACTGCACCCGCAACAGACAATGGCGAGGCCGGGGCGCCGCCGGACAGCGCAGCGCCTGCGTCCGATGAGCGCGCACCAGAGCCGTCCGATTCGGTGTCCAGTGATGCACCGGGCGCGTCCGCCACAGACGTATCCACACCCGCTGCTGCGAGCAGCGGCAACTCCTCGGCCCGGGCGGCGCATGCCTGGCGGGCCGGAATTTCCTCTTCGAACCAGTCATAAAGGGGCAGCCCATGAAAACCTGGTTCCTGACCTTGGTTGTTTTTGTCGTCGCCGTCTGTCTGGCGCTTGTCTTGCGTGAGCATAGCGGCAATGTGCTGATCGTCGCCCAGCCCTGGCGCATCGAGTTGTCGCTGACCTTGGCCGTGCTGCTGCTGGTGGCCAGCTTTGTCGTGCTCTATATTGTGCTGCGCGTGATTGCCTGGATAGGCGGCGGGCCCGAGCGCTTCAGATCCTGGCGTTCGCTGCGGGCTGAAAAGCGTGATCACGATCTGCTGGAAAGTGGCTGGATAAAGGTGCTTGAAGGGCGCTATGCAGACGCCGACAAAGATCTGTCCAAACTGATCGGGCGCACGCATGCCGGAGGGCGCAAGGTGCTGGCCGGCCTGGCCTCGGCCCGCGCCTGCCACAATCTGGGCGAGTTTTCGCGCCGGGACGAAGCCCTCGCGCTGGCGTCGGCCAGTGCCAAGGACAACACACGCCTGCGGGAGGCGGCCGCTACGGTGGCAGCTGAAATGTACCTGGACCAGAATCGACCGAAAGAGGCGCTGGATCTTCTCAGACCCATGCAGGATGCCAGCTCGGCCCATTTGCAGAGTACACAACTCTTGCTGCGCGCTTATCGCCAGTTGCATGACAACGAGCGCATCTATGAGCTTACGCGACTGTTGTTGCGGCGTGGCGCGATCGAAAAAACCGAAGCCCGGAATCTCATTGAGATATCCACCGCCGCGCGACTGCAAGCGGCCGGCATTGACGGTTTCAAAGCAATATGGGGTGATCTGAAATCGGATGAACGCCTGTTGCCGGATATCGCTCTGGCCGCCGCGAAGGTGCAGGCCGGTGCTGGCAATCAGCAGGAAGCGGCCAAGATACTCGAGGCCTCTCTCAATGCCAGGCTGGAACCCCGTCTGCTGAGTGTTTACGCGCAATGTCCTCCCGATCAGGTGGCGCGTCGCCTGAGCAAGGCGGAATCCTGGCTCAAATCCCATCCTGACGACGCCGCGTTGCTCGCTGCGCTTGGCAAGCTGTGCCTGACCGGTGAGTTATGGGGGCAGGGCGAGCACTATCTGCTGCGCAGCATGAAGCTGCGCAGCGATCTTCGCATCCATGCCCTGCTGGGCAGCCTGTACGACAGTCTGGGTCGCACCGCCGATGCCATGACGCACTGGCGACTTGCCGCAGGGGTGGCAGGGACGCTGCCGGTATTGCCGGCGCTCAATCGTTCCCTTCCTGCCGCCGATGTTCACAATGACCCCACGCTGGTTGATGCCGACCTCGTGCATCAGGCCCAGGTGATGCCGGGCGTGGTGGCACCCATCGCCGCCAGCGCTGCGGATTTCTATAATCCCGACGAGACAGAGTCCGAAGCGTTTGGGCCGCGTGCTTCGGCGGCAACGGCTGCAGCATCCTCGGGCAACGTCGCCGGCGCCGGTGACAACGCCGGACTGGACGAGTACTTCGACAGCGCGCCTATTCCCGGCGTGGACCTGTCTGAGGCGACCGATCTGGCTGGGCGGAGCAAGCGGCGCGACTGATTTTCACGAACCAGACTTTCTACATTTAACACAAGGCAAGACGCAGAATGAGCTTAGATCGAGTACCTGCCGGTGCAAAGCTGCCGGACGAGTTCAACGTTGTTATCGAAATCCCCATGAACGCCGACCCCGTCAAGTACGAGGTCGACAAGGACAGCGGTACGGTGTTTGTCGATCGTTTCATGCTGACGGCCATGCACTATCCCTGCAATTACGGATATATTCCACAGACCATCTCCGATGACGGCGATCCAGTCGACGTGCTGGTACTTGCGCCTTTCCCGGTGCAGGTCGGCTGCGTTATCCGTGCTCGTGCGATAGGCGTGCTCAAAATGGACGACGAGGCAGGCGGCGACGCCAAACTGCTGGCCGTGCCAGTCGACAAACTTTATCCTCCCTATAGCCATATCAAGACGGTGCAGGATGTGCCCGAGCTGGAGCTTGCTCGCATCCAGCATTTTTTCGAGCATTACAAGGACCTCGAGAAGGGAAAATGGGTCAAGGTGCAGGGCTGGGAAGGTCCCGAGGCAGCGTTGCAGGAAATCCGCGACAGTGCCGCGCGTTATGCGAAAGGAGCAAACTGAATGGATACCGTTTTTCCCTTTCCAGACCAGGCAGCATTGCCCGTTGCGGGCTCCTCCGCTGTATTTCCGGTCAGGCGCGTGTATTGCGTCGGACGAAATTATGCCGATCATGCCAAGGAAATGGGCTTCACCGGCCGCGAAGATCCTTTTTTCTTCTGCAAGCCGGCTGATGCACTGCTGAGCGTAGCTGATGGCAGTCAGGGCGTGATGCCTTATCCCCCCCGCACTTCCAATCTGCACTATGAGATCGAGCTGGTGGTCGCACTGGGCAAGGGCGGGCGCGATTTGAGCGTCGAACAGGCCGCCGAGTGTGTATGGGGCTATGCCATCGGTCTGGACATGACGCGTCGCGACCTGCAGGGCGAAGCCAAGAAGCAGGGACGCCCATGGGAGGTTGGCAAGGCATTCGACCTTTCGGCGCCGATCGGACCGCTGCACGCGCGCGAGCAGGTCGGTCAGCTTGAGGCGGGCGCCATTACTTTGGGTGTCAATGGCCAGCCGAAGCAGTCCGGAGATCTGTCTCAAATGATCTGGAATGTGCCGGAGGCAATTGCCTATCTGTCCAGCCTGTTCGAACTCAAGGCCGGTGATCTGATCTTTACCGGCACGCCCGAGGGAGTAGGCCCGGTCCAGCAGGGAGACGTCATGGTGGGCGAGATCGCCGGCCTGGGCGCCCTGCAGGTCAAGGTAGGCAACCCCGCATAAGTCACTCCTGTGGGTAGCGCGCAAGCCAGCCGGCTCGCGTGCTTGATACAAAAAAGCCAGGCTTCGCCTGGCTTTTTTGCGTCCGTGAGTATCGTACGTGTCAAGCATGTCATCGTGACAACGCTGCGGGTGGCGCTGCGTTCGGAGCGTTTACCTTCTCCTCCCGTCATGGTGCGTCATGGAATCGTCATCGTTGCTTCATGGGACAGTCATATGGCGCCTCTAACATGCAGGGCATTCAAGGCAATGATGCCTGACGAACAGGAGTGCACACCCATGACTACAGTCATTCATGTCGAAAAGCTGATCAAAAGCTTTGGCGGCGGCCGCCAGGCCTTGCATGGGTTGGACCTGAGTGTAGGCGCAGGCGAGATGGTGGCATTGATCGGACCATCGGGTTCCGGCAAGTCGACGCTGTTGCGTCATCTCAGCGGTCTGGCCTGCGCCGACCGGAATGTGGGCGGCAATGTCGCCATATTGGGGCGCTGCGTCCAGAACAATGGACGCTTGGACAAACAAGTGCGGCGTGTCCGGGCCGATGTGGGCTATATCTTCCAGCAGTTCAACCTGATTGGACGTGTCAGCGTGCTGGGTAATGTGTTGATGGGTCGCCTGGGCAGAATCTCTCGCCTGCGCGGCACACTGGGCCGTTTCAGCGCCCAGGACAAGGCGCTGGCCATGGCCTCGCTCGAACGCGTCGGCATGGCTGAGCATGCGTGGCAGCGTGCGTCGACGTTGTCTGGCGGACAACAACAGCGTGTGGCCATCGCTCGCGCGCTCACGCAGCAGGCAGAGCTGATTCTGGCCGACGAGCCGATAGCCTCGCTGGATCCCGAGTCCGCGCGCAATGTCATGGATATCCTGCGCGATATCAACGAGACCGACGGCAAGACGGTGGTGGTATCCCTGCATCAGGTGGACTATGCCCGGCGCTATTGCGAGCGGGTTGTAGCGCTGAAGTCGGGGCACATTCATTACGACGGCGCCGTCGATGCACTCAGTGACGGGTTTTTGGGCAAGCTTTATGGCAGCGATACCAACGCAGCCAAACTGGGGCGGGCCGCTGGTTCGCCGCGCGAGCGTCAGGGGCTGGCGCTTGCCGCGGCTTGATTTTCATTGTTTCTGTTTCATAAAAGTCTTGTGCCGGATGCCCGGCGCAATCATCACTGGAGTATGTTCATGTTCAAACGCATGCGTAAAGCCCTAATGGTTTCAGCCCTGGCTGGCGCAGCACTGTGCGGCACGGCCAGCGCCGAGTCGCCCACCTCGCTCAACTTCGGCATTATTTCCACCGAGTCCTCACAGAATCTGAAGGAAAACTGGACGCCTTTCCTCAAGGAAATGAGCGAAAAGACTGGCATGGAAATCAAGGCGTTTTTCGCACCGGACTATGCCGGCATTATCCAGGGCATGCGTTTCGACAAGGTCGATGTGGCCTGGTATGGCAACAAATCCGCCATGGAAGCGGTAGACCGCGCAGGCGGTGAGATATTCGCGCAAACCGTCGCAGCCGATGGCGCGCCGGGCTACTGGAGTATCTTGATTGCCAACAAGGACAGCCCCATTAATTCCGTCCAGGACATGTTGGCCAAGGCAGGCGAATTGAGCTTCGGCAACGGCGACCCCAACTCTACCTCTGGTTTCCTGGTTCCGGGCTACTACGTGTTCGCCAAAAACCATGTGCAAGCCAACCAGATCTTCAAACGCACACTGAATGCCAGCCATGAAGTCAACGCATTGAGCGTGGCCAACAAGCAGGTAGACGTAGCCACCTTCAACACCGAAGGCATGGACCGGCTGAAGCAGACCCATCCGGATAAGGCTGCACAACTGAAAGTCATCTGGAAGTCGCCGTTGATTCCGGCCGATCCCATCGTATGGCGCAAGAACTTGCCTGACGAGACCAAGGCCAAGCTGCGCGATTTCTTCGCCAACTACGGCGCCAATGAGCATGAGATGAAAGTGCTGGCCGGCCTGCAATGGGGCAAATTCCGCGCTTCCAATGACGATCAGTTGCTGCCGATACGTCAGCTCGAGCTGTTCAAGTCGCGCAGCCAGGTGCTTGCCGACAGCACTATGGATGATAAGGAAAAACAGCAGCGCGTCGAGAAGATCGATGTCCAGCTGGAGGCGCTGTCCAAGCGGATGGCTGCGCTCGACAAGAAAGTGGCCAGCAGCGCTCACTGAATGGCATAACGTCGGCCTGGCGCGATTCGCGCCAGGTTGTTTTTTTTGGATTAACAAATGACAACTAGCCAAGGTGCAAGCCCACTGTTCCAGCAAGGGGTGAGCAAGGCAATACCCATCGCGACGCCGTTGTCGATGACACCGCCGCGGCGATCGCGGGCGGCATGGCTGGGCTGGATACTGCTGGCCCTCGCATTGGCCTGGGCATGGAATGGCGCGGAGATGAATCCGGCCATGCTCTGGCGCGACGCCGGAAACATGAAGGACTTTATCGCGGACTTCTTTCCGCCTGATTTCAGATACTGGCGTCAGTATCTGTCCGAGATGATGGTCACAATACAGATCGCGATCTGGGGTACAGCGCTGGCCATTGTCTGTTCCATTCCATTGGGCATACTGTGCTCGGAGAACATCACGCCCTGGTGGCTGTGCCAGCCTGTGCGCCGCGTGATGGATGCGTTCCGCTCGATCAACGAAATGGTTTTTGCGATGCTGTTTGTCGTCGCCGTGGGGTTAGGTCCTTTTGCTGGCGTGATGGCCTTGTTTGTGGGCACGACAGGCGTATTGGCAAAACTGTTTGCAGAGGCTGTCGAGGCGATTGAAAACGGTCCGGTGGAAGGCGTGAGAGCCAGTGGATCGAGCGCTCTGCAGGAAGTGATATACGGCGTGATACCGCAAGTGCTGCCATTGTGGATTTCCTATTCCTTGTATCGCTTTGAATCCAACGTGCGTTCGGCCACTGTGGTCGGCATGGTAGGCGCGGGGGGGATAGGCGTCACGCTCTGGGAGGCGATCCGAGGTTTTCAGCTTGCCCAGACCTGCGCCATCCTGCTGATCATCATTGCTGCGGTCAGCCTTATCGACATCATGTCGCAACGCCTGCGCAAGCATTTCATATGAGCGCTGCACAAAGAGGACATGCGGCGCGGAGCGCGGTACTGGACCAGAGGAACAGATTTCACTATCGGAGCATGACATGATGACGACATCTTGTTCGACAACTACAACTGCCACGCAACGGCAACGCTGGATGCAGGTGCTGGCCATGGCCGGCGATGGCCTGGAAGCCTATGGCGCGGCCTTGCGCGCCCATGGACATCGATATGTCCGCAGCCCTGAAACAGGTACGGTGATGGTGCGAGGCCGTATGGGCGGCGATGGCGCGCCCTTCAACCTGGGAGAGATGACGGTGACGCGATGCGTCGTGCAGCTCGACGACGGTACCACCGGCCATAGCTATATTGCGGGGCGTGTCCGGTCTCAGGCCGAGCTGGCGGCGCTGGCCGATGCGCTGCTCCAGGGGCCTGATGGCGGGCACTGGCAGGAAACGCTGATCGCCCCGCTGCAGGCGGCGCAGGCGGCCCGGGCGGCGGCACGCGCGGCTGAGGTGGCTGGCACGCGCGTGGAGTTCACTACGCTGGTGCGGGGAGAGAACTGATGCACGACAGCATGCTGCTTCCTGCGTTCGATGCGCCTGTGGATGATGCGCAGGATCTGTTCAGACTTGCGCTTGGCGCAATGTCTGAACCGGGCACTCTGCACGACGTCGGCGTCGGGCCTGCGCTGGACACGTTTTGTCCGGCAAGCTATGCCCTGTGCCTGACCTTGCTCGATGGCGATACTCCTGTATGGCTGGCACCGGCTTTTGATACGCCTGTGATTCGGGCGAATCTGGCTTTTCACTGCGGCTGCCCCGTGGTGGCGGATCCCGGGCAGGCTGCGTTCGCCTTCCTGGCCGCCGATGATCTCGAGGCACTACCCGGATTTTCAACAGGGACAGATCGCGATCCGCATCTGTCGTGCACGGTGATTGTTCAACTGGACGATCTGCAGAGCGGGCACGCCACCACCTGGCAGGGACCAGGCATTCTTGATAAGCGCAGCATGCGCCTGCCTTTGCCTGCTGCGTTCTGGCTGCAGCGCAACGCCAGCGCTTTTCCGCAGGGTCTGGATTATTTTTTTACGGCGGGACGGCAGCTTGCCGGCCTGCCGCGCAGTACGCGCGTGCTGCGCGCGATACCGGAGGTTGACTGATGTACGTAGCCGTCAAGGGTGGTGAAACCGCCATCGATAACGCGCATGCGCTGCTGGCTGCGCGTCGGCGCGGCAGTCGGTCTGTGCCCGAACTCTCTGTTGAACAGTTGCGCGAGCAGATGCCGCTTGCGGTATCGCGCATTATGAGCGAAGGCTCGCTGTTCGATCCAGAGCTCGCGGCGCTGGCACTCAAGCAGGCTGCGGGCGATATGCTGGAAGCCATTTTCCTGCTGCGGGCCTATCGCACAACCTTGCCGCGGTTCACCTCCAGCCTGCCGCTTGATACAGGCTCCATGTGCGTCGAACGGCGGATTTCCGCAACGTTCAAGGATTTGCCTGGTGGCCAACTGCTGGGTCCGACCTTTGACTACACCCATCGCTTGCTTGATTTCAGCCTGCTTGATGGCGGCAGCGGCGATGAATTGCGTTCCGCGCAACAGGAAGCCGTGTCCGGCAGCCCCTGGCATGCGACGGACATGGCGGAGCAGGGTGGTGCATCACAGGGCGACATTATGAACAGCGGCGTCCTGCCGTCGGACAGGGTGGGCAGAATGCCACGCGTTGCCGACCTGCTGGCTGATGAAGGCTTGCTGGGAGCAGAGTGTGACAGCGATGCCGAGGTCCCGGATATTACCCGCGAGCCGCTGGATTTCCCGTCTTCGCGTGCGCAGCGCCTGCAGGCGCTGGCGCGCGGCGACGAAGGCTTTCTGCTTGCGCTGGGCTACTCCACGCAGCGAGGTTATGGACGCAATCACCCGTTTGCGGGCGAAATCCGGATTGGACAGCTTGAGGTCTGGATCGCACCCGAGGAACTGGGCTTTGCAGTTCCGATCGGCAATATTGAAGTGACTGAATGCGAAATGATTAATCAGTTTATAGGTAGCAAAGATCAGCCCGCGCAGTTTACCCGTGGGTATGGACTGGCTTTTGGCAATGCCGAACGCAAGGCGATGGGAATGGCGCTGGTCGACCGCGCGCTGCGGGCGTCGGAGTATCAGGAAGGCGTTGAATCGCCCGCACAGCAGGAAGAATTTGTGCTCATGCATTGCGACAATGTTGAGGCCGCCGGCTTTGTGTCGCATCTGAAGCTTCCGCATTATGTCGACTTTCAGTCCGAGCTTGATCTCGTGCGTAAGCTCAGACGTGCGCAGGCGCAGGCAGGCGCGGATGCCGCCACTCCCGAACTGGAGGAGCAGGCATGACAGGCGTACACGCTCAGGCCGGCGGTACCGAGGCCGTCGGCTACAACTTTGCCTATCTCGATGAACAGACCAAGCGCGGTCTGCGTCGCGGCCTGCTCAAGGCCGTTGCCATACCGGGCTATCAGGTGCCTTTCGGCGGACGCGAGATGCCTTTGCCTTATGGCTGGGGCACCGGCGGCATGCAGGTCACCGCGGCGGTGCTGGGCCGCAAGGATGTACTCAAGGTCATCGACCAGGGCGCGGACGACACAACCAATGCCGTTTCGATTCGCAGGTTCTTCATGAAGACGGCGGGCGTGCAGACGACTGAACAGACGGCGGCGGCCGACATTATCCAGACCCGTCACCGCATTCCCGAAACAGCGCTGCGTCCAGGCCAGATCGTGGTGTTCCAGGTGCCGATTCCCGAGCCGTTGCGCTTCATCGAGCCCTCGGATGCCGAAACACGCAGCATGCACGCGCTGAATGACTACGGCGTGATGCATGTGAAACTCTATGAAGACATCGCCACCTATGGGCATATTGCGACGGCCTATGCCTATCCGGTGATGGTGGATGGACGCTATGTCATGGATCCTTCCCCGATTCCAAAATTCGACAATCCCAAGCTGCACATGAGCCCTGCGCTCATGCTGTTTGGCGCCGGCCGCGAAAAACGCCTGTACGCCTTGCCGCCTTATTGCCCCGTCGTCAGTCTGGATTTCGAAGACCATCCCTTTGAACTGCCGGTATGGGATCACGCCTGCGCTCACTGCGGCAGCCGCGATTCCTATCTGGACGAGTTGATCGTGGATGATCTAGGTACCAGGCAATTTGTATGTTCGGACACCGACTACTGCCATCAACGACAGCAGCACCAGGAGGCGGCACAATGAATCCATTGCTTTCCGTGCGCAACCTGACGCGTCTCTATGCGCCTGAGACCGGCTGCCAGGCCGTCAACTTTGATCTGTATCCAGGCGAGGTGCTGGGCATTGTCGGCGAATCGGGCTCCGGGAAATCAACGCTGCTCAGCGTACTGTCTGGCAGGTCCAGGCCAGATTGCGGTTCGGTGGCTTATCGCAGCCCCGAGGGCAAAATCATTTCGCTGTACGAGTCCAGCGACGCGCAGCGCCGTACGCTGTTGCGCACAGAGTGGGGCTTTGTGGAGCAGAATCCGCGCGACGGACTGCGCATGGGTGTGTCCGCAGGCGCCAATATCGGAGAACGCCTGATGGCCCAGGGCGTGCGTCATTATGGCCAACTGCGGCAAGCCGGACTGGACTGGCTTGCCCAGGTCGAGATTGATCCGCTGCGCATCGACGACTTGCCGCGCACTTTTTCAGGCGGTATGCAGCAGCGCCTGCAGATTGCCCGCAATCTGGTCTCGGGCCCCCGGCTGCTGTTTATGGATGAGCCGACGGGGGGGCTGGATGTCTCAGTACAGGCTCATCTGCTTGATCTGCTGCGCGGACTGGTGCGCGACCTGCAACTTGCCGTGGTGATTGTCACCCATGACCTGGCCGTGGCCAGGCTGCTGGCCGACAGGCTGATGGTCATGCGGCGCTCGCGTGTCGTGGAGGCGGGGCTGACCGATCAGATCCTGGACGATCCGCAGCATGCCTACAGCCAGCTGCTGGTGTCCTCCGTACTGCAACCTTGAGGTGAACACATGAATGCCGTCATGCAAGTTCGTGGCCTGAGCAAAACATTTATGATGCATCAGCAGCAAAGTGCCGTGCTTGATGTCCTGCGCAATCTGGAGTTCGATGTCATGCCCGGGGAGTGCCTGTTGCTGCATGGCCGCTCGGGCGCAGGCAAGTCGACACTGCTGCGCACGCTCTATGGAAATTATCTTCCGGCCGGCGGCAGCATCAAGGTGCTGCACGAAGGGAGCATCGTAGAAATGGTGGGTGCGGAGCCGCGCCAGACGCTGGCACTGCGTCGCAGCACCTTGGGCTATGTCAGCCAGTTCCTGCGCGTGATTCCCCGCGTCACTTGCCTGGACGTAGTCATGGAGCCTGCGCTGGTCCGGGGCCTTGATGCGATACAGGCGCGCGAACGTGCCGGGTTGCTGCTGCAGCGACTGGAAATACCCGAACGCCTGTGGCCGCTCGCGCCTTCCACGTTCTCTGGCGGCGAACAACAGCGCGTGAATATCGCGCGCAGTTTCATGGTCCAGTGGCCCATCATGCTGCTGGACGAACCCACCGCCTCGCTGGATGACGCTAACCGCAAAGTGGTGCTGGAACTGGTCGACGAAGCCAAGACCCAGGGCGCAGCCTTGATTGCCATTTCACATGATGAGCGCACCCGGATGGCGATGGCTGATCGCTATCTGGACATGACACCCGAGGAGCCTGCTTATGCCTGCTGAGCAAATATTCACCAATGCACGCATTGTCACGGCCACGGAGGTTTTTTCCGGGACTGTCGCGGTGCGCGACGGCATGATTCACGATGTCAGCCGCAAGCTGTGCAGCCTGCCGGCGGCGCAGGACGTCGAGGGCGACTATCTGATGCCGGGTCTGGTCGAGCTGCATACCGATAATCTTGAAAAGTACATGAATCCGCGCCCCGGGGTGGACTGGCCGTCGGAGTCTGCCGTGTTGGCGCACGATGCGCAGGTGATTGCGGCGGGCATCACCACGGTATTCGATGCGCTGTCCATCGGCGATGTCAGCCCGCGCGGCAATCGCCTGCGCCAGTTGCCGATCATGCTGCGCGCCATCAGCCATGCCGGGCAGGACGGCCACATGCGTGCCGACCACCGTCTGCATTTGCGCTGCGAGCTCAGCCATGAACAGACACTGGAGCTGTTCAATCAGCTGGTTGAGTCTCCCCTGGTGCAATTGGTGTCCGTGATGGATCATTCGCCCGGCCAGCGCCAGTTTGTCAAGATAGAAAAATACCGCGAATACTATCAGGGCAAGTTTCATATGAGCGATAGTGAGATTGATGCCTTCATCGATACGCATCAACAGAATTCCCGCCGTTACAGCGACAGCTACCGCCGCTCGATCGTGCAGGAATGCCGGCAGCGTTCGCTGTCGGTGGCCAGTCATGACGACGCGACGGTGGAGCACGCTCGTGAGTCGGCCGATTTCGGCATGAGTATTGCGGAGTTTCCCACCACGGTCGAGGCCGCCAGCACCAGCCATCAGCTAGGGCTCAAGGTGCTGATGGGCGCACCCAATATCGTGCGGGGCGGTTCCCACTCGGGCAATGTTGCCGCCGCCGAGCTTGCGGGACAGGGGGTACTCGATATTCTGTCCAGCGATTACTATCCGTCCAGCCTGTTGCAGGCGGCAGGCATTCTGGCGCATGATGCGCCGGACTATGATCTGCCCCGGGCCATTGCCTCCGTCAGCCTGGCGCCGGCGCAGGCTGCAGGCCTGGCCGATCGCGGCGAGATCCGGCTTGGCCTGCGCGCGGACCTTGTCCGCGCACGCCCGCATGGCAAGGGATTTGTGGTGGGCCAGGTGTGGCGCGGCGGACAACGGATGTTCTGATGCACGGACGCCTTATCTACATCATGGGGCCATCCGGCGCAGGCAAGGATACCGTACTGCAGGGAGTTTTGCGTCTGATGGGAAACAGGGCATTTCTTGCGCCGCGCGTCGTGACCAGAGAGGCCGAGCTGGCCGAAGAGGGCGCGCTGGCGGTGACCGAACGGGAATTTCTGTTGATGGAAGAGGCAGGGCTGCTTGCCATGTCCTGGCGAGCCAATGGATTGGCCTATGGGGTCCTTCGTCATGTCGATGAGCGCCTGGCCGCTGGCCAGGATGTGTTCATCAATGGTTCACGTGCGTATCTGCCGACGGCACTGAAGCGTTATCGTGATCTTGTTCCCGTAGTGCTCAGTGTCAGGCCGCAACTGCTGCGTGAACGGCTGCTCAGGCGGGGACGCGAATCCATTGCCCAGATACAGTCGCGGCTGGAGCGCAATCGTACGGTGGGTGCGATTCCCGACAGCGTCTCAGGACCTGTGCTCTGGATAGACAATTCCGGCAATCCGGAGGATGCTGTCCAGACACTGTATCAGCGCCTGCAGCAATGGCCTGCCCGGGCCTGATTGTTTTGTTCTGTATCCGGAAACCTCTATGTCCATGACGTTGACGCTGCTGGGCACGGGCAATGCCGCCCAAGTGCCCGTCTATAACTGCGCATGCAAGGCATGCGAGCGCGCCAGACAGGTGGCTCGCCTGCGGCGCGGTCCCTGTTCCGCCTTGCTGGAGAGCGGTGCTGAGCGGTGGCTGATTGATGCGGGTCATGTCGACCTGACCGAGCGATTTGCACCGGGCAGTCTGAGCGGAATCATTCTGACGCATTATCATGCCGATCATGCCCAGGGTCTGCTGCACCTGCGGTGGGGAAGGGGGTTGCGCCTTCCGGTGCTGGGCCCGCCTGATCCCGATGGTCTGGCCGACTTATACAAGCACCCCGGCATACTGGATTTTTCCCGCTCATTGCAGCCGTTTGATCCGCATCCGCTGGGCGGCGACCTTTACCTGACGCCGCTACCGTTGACGCATTCACGCCTGACCTTTGGCTATCTGCTGGCGTTACGCGGGCGGCGCATTGCTTACCTGACCGATACCGTCGGCCTGCCACGCGACACACAGGATTTTCTTTCCGGACAATCCCTGGATCTGTTGGTGCTGGACTGCACACACGCACCGGCAGACCGACCCCCGCGCAATCATAACGATCTGACCCGGGCCCAGGAAACCATTGCCGCGCTGCGCCCGGTACAGGCTGTGCTGACGCACTGCAGTCATGAACTGGACGAGTTTCTCATGGACCATCCCGGTCACGATATGCAGGGGGCTGTCCAGGGATTCGACGGCGATGTCTTTACGCTGCACGACTGATACTTCTGGCCGCTTCGGTTTCTGCGAATAGGCAGGGGAAAATCTCAGGGGCACACTGGGCGCCTGTCAATTTTCCGGAGCCCATCATGCAGAATCGCCTTACTTCACAACGCGGACAAGGCATGTCCGAATACGTCATTGTCGTTGCGCTGGTTGCCGTGGCGGCCATTGCTGTATATCAATCCTTTGGTCAGGTGTTGCGTTCGCAGACAGCCGCCATGGCCAGAGAGCTGGCGGGCGAAGACGGCGCCCGCCAGTCGCGTCAGGCGCGCTCCGCGGCAGAGACCGCCGCTTCCCAGACCTCGGCCAAAACGCTCAAGTCATTCACCGGCAACGCCGGGGCGGGTAAATGACAGCCGCTACCCGTAGCAGCGCTCATGCGCTACATGCACAGTCGGGCCAGGTACTGGTGCTGGGCATGCTGCTGGCTGGTTTGCTCGCGCTGGCGCTGTCCCGCTACTTCATGGTCAGCCAGACGGCTGCTCACCGCGCCCGCCAGCTACACGCGCTGGATGCGGCGGCCTACAGCGGCGCGCTGGTGCAGGCCAGGGCCTTCAATATGCTTGCCTATGTCAATCGCAGCCAGGTGGCTCATCAGGTTGCGATGGCGCACCTGGTTACGCTGGCATCATGGGCAAAGTTCGGGGGAGAACAGGCCGCCAGCGTGTCGCGAGGCAATCCTCCAGGTTATCTCGTGGGCATGATGTTCGGTCCTGAACACGGCGCGGCTTATCGGGCTTCTTTGCGCGCATCCGGATTGCGGCATCTGGCCCAGGATCATGGTGCGCTGTCAGATGCTTATGCCAGGCATGAGGCGCTTGTGCATGATGTGTTGACGGGCGTGCAGGACGATGTCGTGGGCGGGCTTGCCCAGGTCCGCAGCGAAGCAGTGCAGGAAGTTCTGGCACGCAACTATCCCGAGCATGATACAGCGCCGTTTCGCGTAACATTCGATGACGACGCCTTGCCGGGCTATGTGCAGGCGCTGCGAGGCAACAGCGGTTCATCCTCATCGCTGCGCGCACTGGTGACGCAGGCGGTGGGTTTTTACCGTTTTCTCGGCAACCGGGACTTTACCGCGCTCAATCACTGGCAGGTGCAGCCTGCCTGCCCGCACCTGAGGCATGAACTGCGCCGCCGGGGGGCCACGCTGCTCAATAGCCGTGGCGTCTGGCAATCCATCGACACGCAGTCCTTTCATGCGCTCAGATTCAACCGCTGGGTGTTGTGCTATTACCGCGAATATCCCATGGGCTGGGCCTGGCAGGCCGCGGGCCCATCCCGCTTCATGTCGGGTACCAGCGTTCGTTCTGCGGTGACCAGCGTTTCCGCGCAAGATTTCTGGCGTGTAGCAAGACAGACCCTGGCGGGAGGCCTGCTCGGGCAAGCGGGCAATCCGCGTGCGAACGGCAGGGCGGTCACGCAGCGCCGACGCTGGCCGGCAGAGGGTTTGCCAGCCTATTACGACATACGCGCCAGCAGGGCGGCGCAGGCTTTGCGCTTCGGTCTTACGCTCAAGCGGCAGGGGCCAGACGCGCTGGATATCACCACTCGTAGCGCCGCCGAAACCTTTTTTGATCTGCCTGCACCGCGAAGGGATGGACGCACCGAGCGCCCCAACCTGTTCAGTCCCTATTGGCAAGCCAGGCTGGCTCCGGTTCAGAACTCACGGAGGTGAGCGTGCGCAAGTACATGCAGGATGCGCAGTGCGCCAGGCGGCGGTTCGGGCCGCAGGCCGGGCAGGCATTGGCGGAGGGCCTGATCGTCATTGCTTTGCTCGCGGCGTTCTGGCTGGCGCTCGGCTGGCTGGGGCGTCTTCAGGATATCGGTCTGGCTGCGCAGCATGCCAGCAGTCTGGCGGCATTCCAGCACGCACGCGGTCCGGCCACCGATCATACAGCTACGCGTCATGCGGATAGCCTGGTTCGCTATTTCAGCGGTCCAGCGCATCAGTGGCGCGATCTGCAGGGGCAGCCTCTGTTGCCGGCACCCGACGCGGCCCGGGAGGCCGGCAAGAGAGACTCCTTGTCCTCGGGCCGCGCCGATGTCAACCTTTTTATCGATCGCGCAACTAAGCTGTCGTCCACAGCCCAGCCAGGTGGAAAGGCCGGGCATTCCGCCGGGTTGCGAGTCGATTGGCGCATCGAGGATGAGGGCATGCTCACTGCAAGTGTGCTGGCCAGAACATTTCATACGGTACTTGGGCGCATGTCGGCGCCATTCATCACCCGTCACACCACGCTTCTGTCCAGCGCAGCCCATGCGAGCACGGCGGCCATGGCATCGCAGCGCCTGGCCCAGTCCGGACTCGGCTGGAGGAGCGCTTTCGATCCATCGCAGCATGCCGGCCGTCGGCTGCGCGCTGCCATTGGAGACATAGACCGAGCCTGGTCGCGCCCTTTGCCCGAGTTTAACTGGATTGATCCCTGGTCAGGCAGCGTACCTGCCGGACTGTTACGCAGCCAGGCGTTGTCGGGCCATGCAGGGATCAGTTCGTTCTACTTTCCTTCTTCCCGATTGCGGAGCGCTCATGCCCGGTGAGCATCCGTTCATATCCGTTGGCAGGTGCAGGCGCCTGAATCAAGTACTGGCCCTGCTTCTGTGTGCAAGCCTGAGCGCGTCCTTCGCGGCGCCGGTTCATGCGCGTTTTTCCTCGCCCTCCAGCCTGGAGGGCCTGTCCATCAAAGGTTTCGTCTGGAGTGATATGCAAACTATCCGCGCCAACGGTGTTCCTCTGAGCATCCGTCTGTTCCGATCCCCTCATACCGTCACTGAGGCGGCTCGCTTGCTGGCCGAGCGCAACGATTTATTTCAGCGGATGCTGGTCACGCCAGGGCTTGCGCGCCTCTCAGGCCTCGCCGAGAACACGCATTGGCTGGCAGAGATTCAGTCGACGCCCGGCGGCGTTATTGGGCGGGTGTCGACAATGTCCACGCGTGATGAGTCGCCTGCCAGAACGTCCGCGCATGGTCGGGCAGAGTCCCTGCTGTCAGGGTTGCCAGTCGGCGCCCGGCGCCTGCTGCACCATCGCGACATGGGCGGGCCTGACAGGTTTATTTACGCCATCGCCATGGGCGCCGATGCACTGGCCGCAGGTCTGGCATCGCGTCTGACGGCTCAGGGCTGGGTCTGCCAGCAAGGATGCGGCAGTTCGCCTCGTCGTCAGGCTTGGCAGCGGGACAATACCGGCCTTTTGCTCTTCATCCAGGCGGCGGCGAACGGCTCTCTTTTGTATCTTCATATCGAATAGCCCGATACATCATGCGTTTCTTCCTTTTTCGTCGCAGCATGTCCATGCTCGCGCTGGCCCTGGCAGCTGGTCTGTGCTCGGCGTGGGCGGCAAGACAGTATCTGCAGGAAAAAACCTCGACTATTGCAGCGCAGGCCCGGGTCCCCGTCGCGACGCGGATTGTCGCGGGCGAGAATCTGCCGGCCGGCACCCCTTTGCAGGTCGAACATCTGGCCGCGCGGGATCTGCCCGTCGCCTGCGCAGCCAGCGACAGTTTTCCCCCCGCGGCGTTGCATGCCCTGCAGGGCATGGTATTGACCACTTCCGTCCAGGCGGGCGACGCGATATTGCCAGCGCATCTCGAAGATGGCCGGGCGGCGGCGCTTTCAAGCCAGCTGTCCAGCGGGCGTCGCGCCGTCACGCTGCCGGTGGATGCCATCAACTCCCAGTCCGGCCTGCTGCAGCCAGGCGACTTGATCGATCTCTACGTGTCATTCGATCACCAGCGGCGGCGCATGACTGCGCCTTTGCTCCAGAGCGTTCTGGTACTGGCTACGGGGGCCAGTACGGACGTACATGGGCATGGTGCAGGGCAGGACTACAGCACCATTACGCTGGAGGCGGCCCCGGAAGACGCCATCAAGCTCGTCGCGGCGCGCGAGAGCGGCGTGATCACCGCAGTACTGCGGGCGCCACAGGATAGCGGCGCAACCCATGTGGCGGTTCGCGGCGACCTGGCCGGTCTGCTTGGCGTGGGCCGACCGCCTGCAAGTGCACCCGCCAGGCCTCGCGTCATCTATGGCAACCAGGCCGTGCGAAATCTGCCTGCACTAGTCGCGCCGCTTCCGGACGCAGCACAGTCGACCGGTCTGGTGCAGTTGCCCTACGTGCCCGCGCTGTCCAGTCAATGGATGCCCCCCGCCGTCCAGTCGCACACTGCGGGCCAGCTTTCCTCTGTGACGCCGGACGCGCTTATGCACGGCAACCAGGAAGACTCTGTTGCGGCAGACTAAAGGAAAATCGAATGCAGTCGATGTTGATACGCCATCTGGCTTTCGTACTTGTATTCTGGCTATCCGGGAACTCCCCCGCATGGGCGGGCGAGCTGGATCTGCAGGTAGGGGAGGTTCGCGTGCTGAGCATTCCGCAAGTGGCCAGGGTTGCGGTGGGCGACGGGCATGTGATGCATGCGGTGGCCACCGACGAAGAAGAAGTCATCGTGTTTGCCCGCAACGAGGGTTCCAGCGCCTTGCAGATATGGACGCGGGACGGCAGCAGGCGCAACTATCAGGTCAAGGTCTATCCCGAGGGCACGCGCAAGGCCCAGGAAGAGTTGCGCAGCCTGTTGTCGCGCATTCCGCATGCGCGTGTCACGGCGGCCGGCGACAAGTTGATTGTGGAGGGAGACGATTTGTCTGATGACCATCGCGCTCGGATAGCTGAACTGGCCAGGCGCTATCCGCAACTGGTGGACCTCACAGGTCAGGTCGGGTGGGACAGCATGGTGTTGTTTGACGTTCAGGTTGTGGAGATTCCGCGCTCGCGGTTTCGGGACCTGGGCATGCGCTGGACCTCACCGCTGGAGGGCGGGGCGCGTGTTGGCGGCTCATGGGATGCGGGCAGTGCAGGCTTGCTCTCAAGACCAGGCGACAGTCCTTTATCTTTTCCCTTGCAGCCTGGTGTGGCGGCAGGCTATTTCGGTGTCAATGCACTCCTCAGTTCGCGGATACAGGCGATGGAGCAGCAGGGGGAGGCGCTGGTGCTGGCGCAGCCTCAACTGCTTGCGCGCAGCGGCGCCACGGCAGAGTTCCTGGCAGGCGGAGAGGTGCCTTATGCCACGACCGACAACGATGGCGACAGTCGCACCGTTTTCAAGCCCTACGGCGTTTCGCTGCGCATCACCCCTCAGGTCGAACGCAACGGTGTTGTGCGTGCACGGATAGAGGTCGAAGTGAGCGCGGTCGACCAAAGCTTGTCTGTTGCGACAGGCCCTTCCCTTAAAACCCGCCGCGCGGCAACGGAATTCAACGTGCGTTCGGGGCAGACCCTGGTGCTGGCGGGCTTTCTGTCGCGTGAGATGGCAACGCAGCGCGATGGTCTGCCAGGACTGTCGCGCATCCCTCTGCTTGGGCATCTATTTGGATCCTCGCGTCAACAGCAGCAGGAAACAGAGCTTGCCATCTTCGTGACGCCTGTACTGGTCTCAGCAGAGCATCCCGACATGGTCGAGCGTGTTCGCAGCAGTCAGGAAATGCTCCAGGATGCGTTTACACCGCCGCCCAGGATAAACAAGCCGGTTTCACCGCAGGGCCGCTTGCCGGCCCCGATGGAAGCGTCGGCGGGCGCGGTCTGGAATCCCTGGGAGGGCGCGGGCTCGCAGTGGTCCGGGGGCGAGGATGCCGCCGGCGTCATGCAGGCGGCGGGCAACAACGAATACGCTTTTACGGAGTAATGCATGGTATATCTGGAAGTTCGTTTTGAGGATGGTTCTGTAACCCGTATGAGCCGCCCCTTGCCGCTATATATCGGCCGGTCCAGGGAGTGCGGCGTGTGCCTGGACTCCTGGAGAGTGGCCAGGCGCCACGCCTACATGACACGTCGCGATGCAGGGGTATACCTCCAGGATCTCGGATCTCTCGGCGGCACACGGGTCAATGGTCTGCGGATTACCGACTACGGGCCCTTGATGGAGCGCGACGATATCGGGATAGGTCCCTGCACGATACGCGTCGTGGGCGATCACGAGGATGAGCCCGCGCCTGCAGCAGCTCGCGCGTCCGTGCTGGCGCCAGCGACGGACGAAAACAGTGCGCCATGCATACCCGATCAGATCATTGACCGATCCATACACCGGGGTACGCGGTTTGCGTCCGGCGCTGAGGCAGTGCCAGATGGTGTGCCCGCCACCAGTCTGCCGTACGAAGCGTTCGAGATGCCGCCTGAAGACCTGCACAACCACAGGCAGCGCCTGCATCAGGCCTTGCTTGAGTCGCTGGATTTGCGGCGGCGTGATATCGCCGGGCTGAGCGATGCAGCCTTGCGGCAAGAGGCCGCCCGGGTGCTGGCCGAGCTTATTCGCACCGATCCGCAACTGCCCGATACCCTGGACAGAACGCTGCTTTTACAGGACGTGCTCAACGAGGCGCTTGGCCTGGGGGTGTTGGAGCCTTTGCTCGCAGATCCTGACATTACCGAAATCATGGTCAACCGGCATGATCAGATATTTGTCGAGAAGCGCGGAAGCCTGCGTCGGTATAGCGGTGGTTTCAGTAGCGAGCAGGCAGTACGCGGCGTGATCGAACGCATTGTGTCTCCCTTGGGGCGCCGAATCGACGAAAGCTCGCCCATGGTTGACGCCCGCCTGGGGGACGGCTCGCGCATCAATGCGGTCATACCCCCGATCGCCCTGCGTGGCGCCAGCCTGACCATACGCAAGTTTCCGCAATCGAGGCCCGGTATGGATGATCTGCTTCGCTGCGCTGCGCTCGATGCCAGCATGAGCGAATTTCTGGCTGCCTGCATACAGGCCAGGAAGAACATCGTAGTATCGGGGGGCACCGGGACGGGCAAGACAACACTGCTCAACATCCTGTCCAATTGCATCGGCGAGAATGAGCGAGTGATCACCATAGAAGACGCGGCCGAACTGCGGCTGGATCATGAACATCTGGTGTCGCTGGAGTCCAGGCCGCCCAATGCCGAGGGGCAAGGCCGCATCGAGATCCGCGATCTGGTGCGCAATGCCTTGCGCATGCGGCCGGATCGCATCGTGATAGGCGAGTGCCGGGGCGGTGAAGCATTCGACATGCTGGCCGCCATGAACACCGGTCATGAGGGCTCTTTGACGACGCTGCATGCCAACAGCCCCCGCGATGCGCTGACCCGCCTTGAGACCATGATACTGATGGCTGGCATGGACTTGCCGCTGGTCGCGGTCAGAGAGCATATTGCCGCCAGCATAGATTTCATCGTTCAGAAAAAACGCCTGCGTGATGGCCATCGTCTGGTGGCCTCCATTGTCGAGGTCACCGGACTGGAGAGCGGACGCATCCAGACACAGGAGATTTTTCGCTATCAGGCACGTCCTTCGCCCGCCTTTGTCGGTTGCGGCATCGTGCCCGAATGCTTTGTGGATGAAACCGGGCAGGCAGCGTTGCCCATGGAGATGTTCAGCCAGCACACAGAGCTCAATGCGCGAGGAGAGCTTCCCGTCTGGATGTCCCGATCCAGGCGCATTGGGGCGGTTGCGGCAGGTGGCAGATCCGGCGTGGCGATGGAGGGGGGCATGGCGTGATTTATCTGGTAATGACAGGTGTTGCGGTCGCCGGTGCCATGGCCGGATGGCAATTGCTGCAATGGTTTGCCGGCGCCTGGCGAGCGTATCGGAAAGCCTTCGGGCAGGACGTGGCGGCGCGTATGGCGGATTTTTTCCTGTTTCTGGATCCAGCGCGCCTATGGACGGCCAATCTGGCCTTATGCAGTGGGTTGGGGCTAGGGGCCTTGCTGTTGAGCGGCAGTGTCGTGCTGGCGGGCGTCGCAGCCTTGCTGGCGTTGGCCGCTCCGAGATACTTGATAGCGCACGCCAGACGGCGACGTTTGCGTTGTTTCGATGAGCAGTTACCAGATCTGCTCATGGCGCTGGCAGGCGCTTTACGCGCGGGCGCTGGACTGCAGTCGGCGCTGCGCGATCTGGTTCCGCAGGCACCGGTGCCACTGGCACAGGAATTCACGCTGATGCTGCGCCAACAGCGAATGGGCGTGCCATGGGATGACGCCCTGCTCGGACTGCAGCAGCGCATGCCAACGGAGGGCAGCAGTCTGGTGGTCTCCGCATTGGCGATGGCATCGCGCAGCGGCGGGGCGATTGCCCAGGCGCTCGAGGGTGTGGCGCTGACCCTGCGCACGCGAGCCCATATGGCGGCTCGTATACGGGCGCTGACATCGCAAGGGCGTTTGCAGGCCGGATTGATGGCCTGCATGCCCGTGGCGCTGGGGTTGGCTTTGTACCGCCTCGATCCGGAGGCGATGCGCCCGCTGTGGGAAACACCGGCAGGCTGGATGGTTACCGGCCTGATCGTGACGCTCATCACCGCAGGGCTTCTGCTTGTCAGACGTATCGTCAATATCGAGATATGAAGAGACGCCCATGATGTGGTTCAGTTGCATAGCCGCCGGCCTGTCGTTCTGCCTGCTGGCATGGAGCATGGGCAATGCCGTGTTTCTTGTGCGCAGCCATGCCGGTATCAGGCCCCCCGGCGGTTGGCTGTCCAGGCTGGTCTGGCCCTGGATCGGGATGCTGCTGCCGCTGGTGCAGCGCCTGTTTCCACCTGGATTGCGACGGACCATGCGGCGTACCTTGGCGGCGGCGGGCCTGGATTCCAGCTCATGGACGGCCGAGCATGTTCTTGCCTTGCAATTGCTGGCGACGGTGTCATGTGCGGGCCTCGCTGCCTTGATCATGCTGCTTGGGCTGGACGCGGGACTGGCCAAGGCGCTATTCATGGGATTACTGATCGGCCTGGTCGTTGCTTGGTGGCCTTATCAACGGCTAAGCGAGCGGGTCAGAAAACGCAGGGCCAGCATGCTGAGGGATATCCCTTTCATGCTGGATATGGCCACGCTTTGCGTGGAAGCGGGCCAGAATCTGCAGGGAGCGCTGCAGCAGGCGGCAAAGCATGGCCCGCCCGGCGCGCTGCGCAGCGAACTGCAGCATGCGCTGGCAGACATGCGGGCAGGCATGCCGCGCATCAAGGCTTTGCAGGCAATGGCGACGAGGACGGGATTGCCCGCATTGCAGAGCCTGGTCGCCCTCATCGCACAGGCAGAGCAGATGGGAATGAGTATGGGGCCACTGTTTCGCGCGCAGGCAGAACAGCGCCGGGCAGAGCGTTTTCTGCGTGCTGAAAAGCTGGCGCTGGAGGCGCCAGTCAAAATGCTGCTTCCCCTGGTCACGTGCATTTTTCCCTGCTCATTTCTGGTGATCGCCTTTCCCATTGGCTATCGACTGCTGCAGGCGGGATTCTGATCATGAGCAAGTCGTCGCTGTCAGACTGCCGCGCGCCGTGCGCAGACATCCGGCAAGACGGGAGGCCTGTGCAGGTGGAAACACTGTCGCTGTATATAGCTGATTGCTTCTGGCGACGCTTGTTCGGCGCGTATGGAGCGGACAGGCTGATGCCCGGGCGCGGTGTGTGCCTGACGCCTTGCGGAGCTGTGCATACTTGCTGGTCGCGCAAGGCTATCGACGTGGTGTTTCTGGATCGCGACGGACGGGAACTCAAATGCGTGCAGCGGCTGTTGCCGTGGCGTACCGCCTGGTGTCGCGGCGCTGTGTTTGCCATTGAACTGCCGCAGGGTTACTGCGCCGCGCATCCGTGCTATCTGTCCCGCATACACGATGCCTTGGGCATGCGGGGCGATCAAGGCGCGGGCGGTGATCGCCCGGGGGCGCAGCCTGGCCTGCCCCCGGGGTGATCGCAGGGGGAGGCCCCTGATGGAAGCCGGGTGCGATGGCTTGCTGGCCGCGCCTGTTAGCGGTCGGCGTGATAGTTGGCGCCGAACACGCTCATGTACGCAGGATAGAAGCTGCAGTACAGAACGGCGGCGACAATGATATTGACAGGCGTGAGCAATATCTGAATGGCGCCGGCGGAGATGCCCATGGTATTGATCAGGTCGCCGATGGCCTGGACCATAAAGAAAATGGCGGCCCAGCTGATGCCATAGACAAGAAAAGGCAGCTTGTTGCGCCAGCATGCCACCATGGAGTAGAACAGCGCCTGCCGCATGGGGATGCCATGCCAGCCGATCAGCGCGGGAGCGTGCCAGAAAAAGCCCGACACCACGATGTATAGCAGGGCGAAGGTCAGGAACGGCCCGCGCATGGCTGTCATCAGGGCCATTTCGTTGACTGTCCCCTGTTGGTCGATGGCGCTGGACAACTGGCCGATGAACGGCAGGGTTGCCATGAAGCCTGCCGCCAGGCTTACAAGCAGGTAGGCCAGCCCCAGCGCCAGCAGACGTTTGCGGGTTTCTTTGTTACTGAGCGGCGCCAGCCACATGGGGAGCAGCATGGGGTTGCCGGCCGCGATGTTGCGGCAGGCGCACAGAGTGATGAAGGTCAACAGCGGTGTGCAGGCTATCAGGGCCATTTGCCCGAAGATAGGGATCAGGTAACTGAGCGTGATCAGCAGGCCCGCGACCATGCTCCAGAAAAACATGGCCATGGGCTGGCGCCGAAACAGGGTGAATCCATCCTGTATCCAGCGCCATCCGGCGGTGAGGGGGAGCTTGGCGGCTTGCATATGGCGTCCCCTTATAGCGAGTGAGGCGCAGTATGGCGCCGTTCACGCAGAATCCGTTCAAAATGACGCGGATCGTGCGGCTTGAGTGTTTGCGCTGGGCGAGGCATGAAATAATCGTATAGCCGCGATGTCCAGAAGCGAAGGGCTGCTGCCTGCAGCAAAGTCGGCCAGGCCTGTTTTTCTTCGTCGGTAAACGGTCGGACAGCGGCGTAGGCTTTCAGCCAGGCGTCCAGCTTTTGATCGTTGAAGACGCCGGTGGCCTGTTCGATACACCAGTCGTTGACGCTGACGGCCACATCAAACAGCCAGGCGTCGCAACCGGCAAAGTAAAAATCGATAATGCCGCCCATGCGTGGCATGTCGAACGTGCCGTCGAACAGTACGTTGTCGCGAAACAGATCGCAATGCGACGGGCCCCGGGGCAGCGCCAGGTAGGTTTGCGTGGTGGCGAAGCGGGTTTGTTCGTCGAGTGTTTTCTGGATGAGCGCTGTCTGGGCATCATCCAGAAAAGGCAATACCGTGGGTATCGTCGCTTGCCACCATGATAGCCCGCGCAGATTTTGCTGCACGATATGGAAGTCCTGGCCGGCCAGGTGCGCACGGGCCAGGGTTTGTCCCGCGAGTTCGCAGTGTGCGATGCCCGGTGCAGGCTCGTAGCCCCCTGACAATCGGGTGACGATGGCGCAGGGTTTTCCGTGCAGCGTGGTGATCAGGCCGCCTTGGCGCAGGGGCTGGGGCTGGGGCACGGGGATATTCCGCGTCGCCAGATGATCCATGAGCTCGATGTAGAACGGCAGTTGTTCATGGCCAAGCACTTCGAACAGTGTCAGCACGTATTCGCCCTGCGTGGTGCTGAGGAAATAATTGGTGTTCTCGATTCCGGCGGTGATACCGCGCAGGGAAACGAGTTCGCCGAGAGTGTAGCGCGTCAGGAGCTCGCAGGCATCGCTGTCGCTGACGGGGGTGAAGACGGCCATAGGCTGCTGATTTTCGCTGGTAAACCGTGGATAAATAAAAAGCCCGCGCGAACGGGCCATTGATTTTAGTCTATCGGGCCTGGCCCTGCTTGACCCGGTGCGCGGCAAGCCTCGGCCTTTAGGCCGGAGGAAGGATAGCGCGGATGGCGCAGGCGTCCTTTGGGCGGTCAGTGTGGCGTCTGCTGCTGTTCGATGTACTGGCGGATGATCTCGATGGGGGCACCACAATCGTT